>CAKPUA010000013.1:0-74209 GCA_934191235.1 uncultured Prevotella sp.
TGCTTTTCGCCTAAGCGAAATCCTTTTTCGAGTGCGAGGCGTTCCGTCTCTGTCAACTCTAATACTTTTGGCTTTCCCATTAATTATAAAACGAGAAATGTCAAGAAATATTTTATATAAACTAATTTTGCTCACTTACTTAACAAAAATTAATGAATTATGAAAAAGAGACTTTTCTTTTCTGCACTTAGTGCAGCAGTGGTGTTGACTGCAGGCTATTGTGGCTATCGTCATGTGGTAAACTCGTCAGAGAGCGATTTGTTCTTGGCCAATGTGGAAGCGTTGAGTAGAAGTGAAATTAGTTATGGCTTTGATAAACATATTTATGCTTGTCCGCGTCCGAATGAATACAAAAAGCAAGTTGTTTGTGTTAAATACGGAACAGACCCCAATTGTATGTCGAGTGATTGCTAAATGAACATATTCAAAACACTATTTCTAGGAACATGCTTATTAACGGCATGTTCCCAGAGCAATCAGTTGAATGATTGTACGTCAATTAAGGTAAACAACACTCAGTATGAAAAATGGTCATCCTTTTTTAACATAGAAGAAATTGTCCCGTTGGAACAGACGGATAAGTCTTTAGTGACTATGGCTTCCAAATGTAGCGTAAATGATGGAATGGTATTTTTCTCTGATTTTCGGTTGAAAAGTCTTTTTGTTTTTGGGTTTGACGGAAAGTTTAAGTTTGAAGTGGGCAAGTCGGGAAAGGCAGCTAATGAGCATGTCCTTCTTGAGGACTTTTACTATGATGGAAAGAAAAAGACCATCACGATTCTTGATGAAAGGGGACTGGCAGTCTATCATTCAAATAATGGTGAATTTATCAAGCGTGAAAAATTGTCAGACACTCAACGGGTGGAATTCTCGAAATTTTTGGATGTTAATGATGGAGAGCGCTTATTGTATTCTACGGTTGGCAAGTATTCCATCAGCAAACAGGTGAAAGATGGTTCTATAGAAGGTTTAAGAGAAAGAAAAGGGTATCAAATGGCGACAGAGCGTTTTTTCAAGAGTGAAAACGATGTGTTGGTTATGCCGGATTATGGATTTTTTACCTTGGACACTTATCGAAATGGACAGTTGTTTCCTAAGTATGTCTTGGATTTTGGCAATCAGTCTCTTCCTTCAAAATACATAGGCGAAAAATATGATGACTTCTCCAAGACTGATGCGATGAAGGATTATTTCAAGTCTGTTATTGAAGCCAAGGAAAACAATCAATGGCTTTATGTGTTGGTGGTAGGACCTCAACAAACCTATTATAATGTGTTCTATAATAAGGAAACCGGAAAAATCTATGCAGGTCCTTGTGATCAGACGCTTGGACTCAATATCGTTGACATGGATAATGATGCTATTTACGGACTTATCTATTTGGACTTTATTGAGAAAAAATCTCCTTTTTACAAGTATGTTGAGAAATACAAAGCTACAGGATTCGGTAATCCACTTTTAATAAAGATGAAAATAAATGAAAAATGAAATGCTTACGCAATATGACTCTTGTCCAGTAATAAGCTCGTCAGAGAACGATTTGTTTCTTGCCAATGTGGAAGCGTTGAGCGAGGAGGAATTTATGGCTCTTCCAGAATTTGGAGTGATGATTGTTTGTCATCGTTAGGGCCAAACAGAATAGCGGGCAGAAAGCCCAACCTTTACCCAACCCAGTGCAAGCGTAGCGACACCTTGGTGACCTAGGGCGTGGCTACGTTTGGCTGTGAACCCAGCGCACAGCTCTGGGCTATGGAAAAGTTGGGCTTTCAACCCGCATGTCATGCTAACTCCTATACCACAATATCATGTGTCACTCCAAATATCGGATGAACCGGAATTATTTCCACCCCTTGGGTTAGGGTTGATTTTAAAAATTCGTGCAGAAAGTCCTTGTGGCTTTCTGTGTGAAAACTGTAAGATTATAATTTGAAATGATACATATATCTTCAAACCCAAAGAGAAACTTGTTTGTTATGCGGAAAATCCGTGATATGAAATTTTATAGAGAATCTTTATATTTGGTTTTCACCTGGCTGCTCTTTTCCTGTAGTGACCAGTTGGACAGAACTATGCGTGTGGCATGTGGTAATGCCGTGGAATTGCAAAGAGTTTTAAATTACTATGAGGCTGATGATCCCAATGAGATGAAACGTGAGGCAGCCGAGTTCTTGATTGAAAATATGGCGGGTCATGGCAGTGTTGCCAGCCCTGCCGTGGACTCTTTGGCATACAAAGTGAGGCAGACGGAGAAAATAAATACAGACTCAGTGCAGACATGGTGGAAAACATATAAGCGCTATGATACAAGTGCCAAGAAACTCGATGCCCAAACACTGAAGGCTGACTTTCTGATAGACAACATCGATCATGCCTATAAAGTGTGGCAGACCTCGCCTTGGCGTGGCGAAGTGAGCAGCTCTTTGTTCCTTCGCTATGTGCTGCCCTATCGGTTGCGAGAGGAACCTCTTGCAGAGATAGGATGGCGTGACTCTCTCTACCAACGGTACCATCCGCTCATTGAGGGCGTCACAGACTTAAACCGTGCCTTTGCCATTGTCTACAAAAGCATACACAAGGAGTTTGCCATGCGCGACATCTCTTTTCCCTACTCTTTGAATGTTCTTGATGCTGGCAAGATGAGGATAGGCAAGTGTGTTCACCAATGCCAATACATAGCCTTGGTTATGCGCTCACTCGGTATTCCAGCCGTAGTGGATGAGGTGAACCGCTGGGCAAACTACAGTAGGGTGGGGCATTCGTGGGTGGCACTGGTTAAGCAAGACGGTGTCTACACGGTGAGTGATGGAGACAGCATTGCCCGACGTGGCAATCCTATCAACTCTACAGTTTTCTCTGCCAAATATCCTTTGGAGAAAGACTATCCCATTGACACGAATTTCAAAAAACGGGTGGTCAAGGTGTGGCGCATGAACTATGAACAGAATGTAAACCGGGGCTTCGCAGACAAGATGGCGGATGAAAAGACAAAAAGCCTGTTTGCTTATCCTTTCCTTTCGGATGTGTCGGCATGCTATGGGCTGACCCACAGTGTCAAAGTGGGCCCATTGCCTGCTGATTATTGCTATCTCTGTACTTATGCCACAGGTGAAGGATGGAAGCCGATGGCTTATGCCCGCAAACATTTTGGCCGTTTCGAATTCGTCAATGTCGGTGATTCGATTGTTTACCAGCCGATGGTCTATGACAAGAATGGCGAGTTGCAACCAGTTGGCGAAGCCTTCATCCTGACAACGAGAGGTGAAGAATTCCTACATCCTGACAGGAAGCGAAAACAATCTATGAAACTAGATAGGAAATATCCTTTTGTGAAAAGCCAAGTGAAAATGTGGATAGAGTCTAAAGGCTCGTGTTTTGAGGGTGCCAACAGCAGTGATTTTGCTGATTCCGACACGCTCTTCAAGATAACACGCACGCCAGTTTACCGCAATGTTGTGCCGTTGACGGGTGAAAAGAAATATCGTTATGTGCGTTTTGTTTCCGAGAAAAAGCACAGATGTCCCTTGGCGGAAATGGAAGTGTACGAAACCGGCAGGCTATTGCATGGCGTTCCTTTTGCCGTTGGGGCTTCTCATCCGGAGAACTGTTTTGACGGCATAAGAAATTCGATTCCAGACGATTTGGAAACTGGCTATATGGTAGGGCTGGACTTGGGACACCCTGTAGCAGTGAGCCAGATAGTGTTCTTTTTGAAGAATGATGACAACTATGTTTCTCCCGGTGATGTCTATAATCTGGAATGTTATGAAGGAGGGCAATGGAAACTTATTTCTTGCCGTCGGGCTAAAGGTTTTAGTCTTGATTATAGCAATATGCCCACTAATGCCCTGTTCCGTCTTACAGATGTGACAAAAGGGGAGGAAGTGCGCATCTTTACGTATGAAAATAAAAAGCAGGTTTGGTGGTGAATGTCCACTTTAATAGATTAAAAATCAATGCGTAGTGATTGGAAGTAAGCTTTATAAATGTATGGCGTTGGTGGTGATGCTTATCGCACTCTATGCGTTATGCCGCATTTTCTTAGTCGATAGGTTTCATATACCCACTTCGTCCATGATGCCGACTTTGCAGCCCGGAGACGAAATTGTAGTCAACAAGACCTTGATGGGCGCACGCATTTATACAGACTATCATTTCAGAAAAGAAGGCATCGAATTACAGAGCTTCAGAACAAGAGGATGGAGACATATCAAACACAATGATATTGTGGTGTTCAACAGATATAACCATCACCGCAAAGTCCGGTTTGTTATCAATGATGTCTATTGCAAGCGTTGTGTTGCATTGCCCGGTGACACCATTTCGATTATAAATGGCCTGTATGTCAACAACAATTACATGGGGACATTGGGAGTTGTTTCCGAGCAGAAAAAACTTTCGGTTATGCCAGACAGTACTGTTGACAAGCGATGTTTGCGAGCCTTGCCAAAGGATGAACATTTCGATTGGACCATACGCAATTTTGGGCCATACTATGTGCCAAGAAAGGGTGATGTCATGTGGATGTCTCCTCGAACAGCAACTATGTATAAGGTCTTGTTGGAGTGGGAACTGAAGACGATTGTCAAAATTGACTGGAAAAGGAACTTGGTTATGGTGGGCAAGAAACGGTTGGTTTGGCACAGGTTCCGTAACGACTATTATTTTATGGCTGGCGATAATGTGCTTGACTCCGACGACTCTCGTTACAAGGGTCCAGTACCGGAATCCTATATCGTGGGTATCGTTAGCAGAATCGTAGATTCTAAAGATGTGGAAACTCAACAAAGAAGATGGAACAGAATAGGAAAGGCGTTATAATTTTCATTCGATGCACACAAACTATTGTGTTGGGCTTGTTGCTGTATTTGGCTGCACTTGATGTGGATTCCTCATGGAGTGCCGCCGAACGTATCCTTGCGTTGGTCTTGCCATGCTCTTTGCTATTGTGTTGGATTCCCTATCTTGTGAAATGCAGTACCTTTTCTTTCAAGAACATTGACTGGTTGATATTGGGATGGGGGCTTATGGAATTTGTATTGGTTTACACGGGCCATGGAAATCCTGTGGCAACGGTATGCCTACGGCAAGTTGAAATGCTCTGTCTTTATGTCATGCTACGCATGCTCTTTTCTTTGAGGCACATATCGTCCGATTACATTTCTGTAGGTATACTCTTGCTGGCTCTCTATGAAATTGGATTGGGAGTGATACAGTTGATAAGCGGTACCAGCAGGCATGCTCTTTATCCCGTTACCGGCAGTTTCTTGAATCCAGGCCCTTATTCAGCCATATTGGCTGTGGCTTTTGGTGTGTGTTACGCTTATTGCAAAAAGAATAAACAGAACTGCAGGTTGGTGTGGCTCGGGAAGTCCTTACTATTGTTGTCGCTTGTTTTGATTGCCTTTACATTCAGTAGGGCTGCCATGTTGGCGGTTGCTTGTGTAGTATTGGTGGCCAACTGGCAACGTCTGAAAAAATATTGGCGTTGGCTTCCTGTACCGATAGCTTTGGTGGTCGTTTTATACCTGACGAAGTCGGGTTCGGCAGATGGACGGTTATTGATTTGGAACATTTCCATCCGGGCAATTAAGGAACATTTCCTGATTGGAGGAGGGCTGGGCAGTTTTCCGCAAGCTTTCGTCGATGCAAGTGTCAGTTATTGGACCTGTAATAATTGGGGGTACTCTGTGGCAGGAGTTTGTGACAATGCTTTTAACGAATATCTCACACTGGGGGTGGAACAGGGCGTTTTGGGAATTTCTTTGCTGTTGATAGTCCTTTGTGTTGCCGTGCGCCGCTTGCTTGTGGTGGCAGGGCCGCTCTGCTATGGCTTGGTGTCTTTGCTTGTCTTTGCCATGTTTTCCTATCCGTTCCAGCTTCTTCCCTATCGTTTACTTCTTGTTGCCATGATAGCCTATTCCGTGAGTGAGTCGGCAGACAGAATCGCTCCTGCAAGAATGTCATTTTATGGTGTGGCCGTTGCTTCTGTACTGGTAAGTGCGTATTCGGAAGGACAGATCCGAAGTCGGGTTAATGCCGCTGAAGTTTACTATGGGCTAGATGGAATAGGCAGCGTCAATTTGTTGTCGGATTATTATGTCTTGTTGCCGATGCTCAATGATTGTCCTGATTTTCTGTTCGACTTCGCCAAGGGACTCACGTCGGCCAAACGTTATAATGACAGTAATGCCATGTTGCAGCAGGGGACAATGGTGAGTGCAGATCCGATGTTTTATGTCTGTATGGGCAATAATTATGCAGGATTGTCGTTATTCAAGCAGGCCGAGGAATGTTATACACATGCCCTGAAGATGGTTCCCAATCGTCTTTATCCGCTTTATAAACTAATGAAACTTTATGAAACGTGCAGCAACCGAGAGGCTTGTCATCGTATGGCAAGGCGTGTTGCCGCTTTTCGTGAAAAGGTTTCGTCACCGGCTGTTCGTGAGATGAAAACGGAAGCCAAACAAATATGTGAACAATATGAAAAACGTTAATTTTCTATTATCCATTTCGTTGGCATTGTTGTCTTCTTTGCCATGCTTTCCGACATCGAGATATTTGTCACTTCGTGAGGTGATTGATATAGCCAAGAAAAGATCGTATGATGCCAAGTCTGCCCGTTTCCGCTTTGTGGCAGACTATTGGAGTTTCCGTTCTTTCAAGGCTGAGTTATTGCCGTCGGTCAACTTGTCTGGCAGTTTGCTGAACTTTGACCATTCCAAGGTTGAGACACGCAATGCAGACAATGGCCTTATCAATTATGTTGACAACAATTCCCTGACCAATAGTCTGACGCTCTCTGTCGACCAACAACTGCCGGGATTGGGCGGAACGGTTTCGTTGCAGTCATATTTGTACAGGCTCGATCAGTTCAATTACGATATGACCACCTATAATTCCCAACCACTACGCATCACTTATACCCAACCGCTGCGTTCGTACAACTCTTTGAAATGGCGTAAGAAGACCGCTCCTGTGGAATATGAAATATCTCAAAGAGAATATCTTGAGGATATGGAACGTGTGACCGTCAAAGCTACGCAACTTTATTTCGACGTCGTATCGGCACAGACAGACTACAAGCAAAGCGTGAAAAATTATGACGACCTCCAAAAACTTTATGAGATGGCCCAAAAGAGATTCTCGCTCGGCACCATAACAAAGAGTGATATTCTCCAGTTGGAACTTTCTGTTTTAAATGCCAAATTGGCGGTGACAAATGGCAAACTCAACCTGGATAACCAACTCTTTTATCTATTCTCCTATTTACGCCTTTCTGATTACGAAGGAGTGGAACTTGCCGTACCCGACCAAATCCCAGACATAGTGATTAATGTCAATGATGCCGTTGCTTATGCCCTGGCCAATTCTTCGCATGTCACGACTCAGAACCTCACCACGCTGAAAGCCCGGCAAGCCGTGGCTCAGGCTCATTCACAAAAAGGCATACAAGTGCAACTGCGAAGTGAATTGGGGTTCAATAAAACTGATTCTCGTTTCACAGGAGCTTATCGCAATCTCCGTGACAACGAGTTGATTGGTGTGTCACTCACGTTGCCCATCTTCGATTGGGGCGTCAGCAAGGGAAAGGTGCATACCGCAGAGGCTAACCTTCAGTTGGCCAAGGTTCAGGTGGAGCAGGAGCACGAGGAATATTTGCAGGATATTCGCAAGCAAGTGCTGCAGTTTGCCTATCAGGCTGAACTCTGCCGGACAGCCCAACGGGCCCGTGACATTTCAGCAGAACGCTATGAAATGACACGACGCAGGTTTGAATCGGGAACTGTGACGGTGACCGATTTGAATACGGCACTTCAGGAAGCGGAAACCGCCAAATCCAAATATGTGAGTCAGTTGCAAACCTATTGGGTGGATTACTATACGTTGCGACGGGTTACCCTTTACGACTGGCAAAACAAAGGAAAACTGACAGCAGACTACAATAAACTTCTAAATGCAAGGTATGATGATTAGAAAATGTCTTTATATATTGATTCTCGTTGCTTGTATGGCATGCAATAAGAAAAAGGAAACACGGGAAATGGGCAATGCTGCCGAGGTGAAAACAGAGACAGAAGTTGAGACCATGACTCTGCACAAATCTTCGTTTCCGCTACAGTTGGTGTGTAATGGAAAATTGCAGGCAATCTCTCGCAGTGAAATTTCATTCCCTTCACAAGGGGTGGTTACCAGAATTTATGTGCATGACGGATCAAGGGTTGCCAAGGGCACGTTGCTCGCCGTAACCGATAAGCGCGACCGGTTGTTGCAAGTGCGGAAATGCGAGCGGAACCTGGAGAATGCGCGCATCGCCCTTGCGGACAAACTCATCAGCCTTGGTTATGGAGGCATGGATGCCAATATTCCGTCTGATGTGATGAATCGGGCCAAACTCATTTCGGGCTATACGTCAGCACAAATGCAGTTGGTTGAGGCTAAGGCTGCATTGGCAGACTGCGAATTGCGGGCACCGTTTGCCGGCAGAATTGCCGACATGGAGTGTCAACCATTCCAAATGGCACAAAAGTTCGGCAAGCTGATCAATGATTCTTTCTTCGATGTGGAATTCAAGGTGCTTGAGGTTGAACTCAAGTCAATAATGCTTGGCGAAACCGTAAAGATAATACCTTTTGTGGATGACCGGAAGGTCTTTACTGGCAAGATTTTGCAAATCAATCCGTTGGTGGATGAAAAAGGACTTGTCAAAGTAAGGGCCAGGATGCGTAACACGGATTCACAGTTGATTGATGGCATGAATGTGAAGGTGATAGTGGAACGGACAATCCCGAACATGATTGTGGTGCCGAAACAAGCCGTCGTGGAACGTGACGGCTATCATGTCATTTTTGAAGTGACCGACTCTGAAGCTGTTTGGACTTATGTCGACATTCTGCATGCCAACAGCACACACTATGCCATAACGGGTTGCGCAGCCAAGGAAACTCATGTGCATGAAGGAGAGCGTGTCATTATTTCGGACAACCAGAATTTGGCTGACGGTACTCCGGTAAAACTGAAGAAACACTGATGCAAATGATTAGATACATCATCCATCGTCCTATAGCAGTCATGATGATCGTCTTGGCTATGGTTGTGTTGAGCCTTTTGGCAGCCTATCGTCTGCCTGTGTCTTTGCTTCCCGATGTGGATGTTCCTCAGGTAAAGGTACTGGTCGACATGCCAGGAGCTGCAGCCAGTCAGGTGGAAGATCGTTCACTCCGTTTGCTGCGTGGCAGGCTGTCTCAACTTCCCGGACTTGAAAGCATGCAATCGGAAGCTCGTGCCGATGCAGGAACAATTACGCTCGATTTCGTTCCCGGAAGTCAAATGGACTTGTTGACCATCGAGGTGAATGAAAAAGTGGATATGGCGATGGCTTCATTGTCCAAAGATATGCAGCGACCCAAGGTGATGAAAACAAGTGTCTCAGATATTCCGGCTTTCTATGTTGACATGACGCTAAAGAATGTGCACGCTTCGGCGCAGCACTTTTCAGACATGTCTGATGTTGCCGTCAATGTGGTACGCAGGCGCTTGGAGCAGTTGCCTCAGACGGCTATGGTGGATATGAGTGGCATGATGGGTGAACAGATAATGGTTACGCCCGACAATGAAATATGCAGGAGCCTGGGCCTTAGCACTTCTGACATAGAACAGGCACTGACCGACAACAATATCCGGCTGGAAGCATTGTCTGTTGTTGATGGCCAGTTTCGTTATAACGTGCATTTTGATGCTCAGTTGCTGACGGCCAACGACATCTCAAACATTTGTATCAATCATGGCGGACGCATGGTTAGACTTGCAGACTTGTGTACCGTGGAAGTTCAGTCTGGTATTCGCCAAGGCTGGGTGCGGCATGATGGGAAACCTGCCGTGACTATGGCGGTTGTCAAGCAGCGTGATGCCCGGATGGCAGACTTGAAAGAGAGTGTTGATTCGGCTCTCACCGACTTGCGTGGCATGTATCCGCAAATAGATTTCTCTATCACTCGTGATCAGACTTCCCTACTATCCTATTCGTTGGACAATCTTGAGGGAAATCTTTTGGCGGGATGCCTTTTTACATGCCTTGTGCTGGTTGTTTTTCTTCATAGTTGGCGATTGTCGCTGATCGTGGCGTTTACCATTCCTTTGTCACTTTTGCTGACCTTGCTTTCATTCCGCTTGACAAACATCACGCTCAACGTCATATCCATTTCCGGGCTTATTCTTGGAGTGGGCATGATTGTGGATAATGCCATTATCGTGACCGATAATATTGTGCAGAAATGGAAACGTGGTCTGCCGTTGGAACATGCAGTGTGTTTTGCCACGAGTGAGGTGTTCACTCCGATGCTCAGTTCGGTGCTTACCACCTGTTCTGTTTTCGTTCCCTTGATGTTTTTGAGTGGATTGGCAGGAGAGTTGTTCTACGATATGTCGGTCGGCATTAGTGTGTCGCTTGTCGTGTCGTTGGCTGTGGCGATGACCGTTGTGCCGGTTTTGTTTTTTACCATATATCGGAAACGTTCCTATTGTTTCTGGAATGGAAGCCGATTGGACGCAGAAATGCAGAAATGGCATGAGCGGATATCCTGTGCTGTGCTGCGGCATCAGCGTTTGTGCTTTGGCTTCTTTGGTCTGGCTGTTGCTGGCGTTTTTGTTTTCTATGGGCTGATTGACAAGCAACGTATGCCCCAACTCTCCCACGACGATATGCAGTTGAGGGTCAACTGGAATGAAGGTGTTACAGAAGAGGAAAATGATCGCCGCATCAATGGGGTGATGCAGGGGATAGCCGGAAAGGTGAAGACTACTTCTTCCATGGCGGGTTCTCAGGCATTTGTCCTTTCTCATGGACAGGACTTGACAAGCTGTGAAGCCTTGGCTTATGTAAAATGCTGTGAGACAGGGCAGTTGGATTCTATACAGAAATCCATTTCAGCATATTTCCGAACCCACTATCCGCTTGCTTCCGTGAACTTTGAAACTGTGGGCAATCCCTTTGACTTGGTATTGAACACTCAAGAGCATGATTTGGTTTTGAGAATAAAGAATGCCGATGACAAGAGGCCGCCTGTAACACTTGCCGTCGACATTCAGCAGAAGTTGCAAAACAGATTCCCTCACATCCATATACCTCAAGTGCAGTTGGCAGACAACATCGTGTGTCGGGTCGATGTGGGCAACATGGCATTTTATGGCGTGTCGTATGTCTCACTTCTTTCCCGACTCAAACAACTTGCAGGCACCAATAGCATGCTTGAGATTAGCAATGGCGAACGGTCTGTCCCCGTGATTGTAGGCAACAAGGCCATGGATTGGGATGCCATCAAGGCTTCAACAGTGAATAATAGTCAAAGGGTAGACATACCGATAGATTATTTGTTGAAGGATTCGGTGGTAAAGGACTACAAGAGTCTCTATGCTTCGGAAATGAGTGATTATTATCCATTGTGCATTGACGCTCCTTCTGCAGAAGTACGTGGAGTGATGACCTATGCCGACAGTCTGCAGCAGACGCGGAATGATTTGCGGGTGGATTATGTTGGTGGATATTTTTCGAGCAGAGCACTTGTGACAGAACTTTTTGTCGTTTTGCTGGTTGCTCTCACACTGCTTTATCTCATCCTGGCTGCCCAATTCGAAAGTTTGATTCAGCCGTTAATCATACTCTCAGAGATGGTCATCAATACTTGTGTCGTCATGGCTTTGCTTTGGGCTTTGGGCGAGTCGCTCAACCTCATGTCTATGATTGGTTTGGTTGTTATGAGTGGCATCGTCATCAATGATTCGATACTTAAGATAGATACGATCAACAGAAAACGTCGTGAAGGCAAGGCTTTGTTAAGAGCCGTGATGGAGGCCGGAAGTCAGCGGCTTCGTCCCATTGTGATGACTTCCGCCACCACCGTCTTTGCCATGTTGCCGTTTCTCTCGCGTGGTTCCATGGGTGCCGATTTGCAGTTCCCCTTGTCTTTGACCATTGTGGTGGGAATGATTGTTGGCACTTTTGTCTCGTTGTTCTTCATTCCGCTGACTTATTATTTCATCTATAAACGCCAATAGCTATGAAAGGTCCTTCCAACTTTGTCGTGTGTCTGTTCATGGCCATGGTCGTTATTGTGGGTGTGGCGTTGCTACCCAGGATAGACATTGGCGTGAATCCTCCGCCTCGTCAAGGCAAGTCTTTTATGGTGGATTTGCGTTGGCGTGGTGTTACGGCCAAGGTGATGGAGAACAGTGTTACCTCGATTGTGGAGGGAGCAATGTCGAGTGTAAGAGGAGTGGAAGATGTCAGCTCGGAATCTTTTGCCGGACGAGGGCGCGTCAAGATTCTATTGAAGGAGGGCATTGATGTTTCTTCTGTCAGGTTCGAGATGTCGTCACTTCTTCGGCAGATTTATTCAAGGCTGCCTCGTGGGGTTGAATATCCCGTGTTGACAGGCGGCGAAGTGGTCAATGATGACGAAGAAGAGCGCAAACTACTTCTTACATATAACGTAAATGCCGATCTCGCAGAGGACAAAATAGGGGAATATCTGAATCATGGCTTCTTGGATAGGGTCCGCCAAATTGACGGAGTGAAGAATGTGACACTGTCGGGTGGGGAAGACTATTACATAGAGTTGAAATACAATCCATTGGTCCTTCGGAACTATGGACTAACTTCGGCTGACATAGCCAATGCCGTCAGAAACTTCACCGGACGGAAAAATGTGGTGGGTGAAGTGACGACTGACGAAGCTACAGGAAAGGCTCAACGCCGTACGTTGTGCTTGGCTGCTGGCGCCATACCCATAGCCGAGATTCCCGTAACCTGCCAAGACGGAGAGGTTATTTATCTTAACCACATTGTAGAGCAGACTTTAAAGCGGCGCCATCCGGACAAATTTTACCGCATTAATGGACTTAACACGGTGAATGTGAACGTGGAAGTGGCCGGTGATGCCAATGCGATTATCCTGTCGTCCTCTATTCGTAAGGCAGTAGGCAGCTTGGCTGAAAGTCTTCCGGAGGGAATGTATCTGACTCTTGCTTTTGATGCTGCTGCCGAGGAGCGGACAGAGATGGCCGACCTTGTCGGCAGGTCACTTCTGTCGCTTGTTATCCTGTTGCTTTTCGTTTGGATAGCCAACCGCAGTTGGAAATATTTGGCAGTGGTCAGTCTGTCGCTTGCGCTCAACCTGTTGCTGGCGGTTGTCGTCTATTGGTTATTGCATCTACGGTTGCATGTATATTCCATGGCAGGCATGGCAGTGTCGTTGTCGCTTATTATTGACGCCACTATTGTCATGGCAGACCACTATGGCTATTACAGAAACCGCAAGGCTTTTCTCGCCATCTTGGCTGCTATGCTCACCACGATAGGCTCATTGGTGTCTGTTGTTTTCCTGCCAGAAGAGTGGCAAGATGACCTCTACGACTTTGTGCGTATCATTTGCGTTAATTTGTCGGTTTCGCTTTTGGTCGCATTGTGGTTCGTTCCCGTATTGGTAGAGGTGTTTCACTATAGCAGCCGACAAGGACGGTCTATGAAGGCGTTGAGACGGATATTGATGTGGAACAGGTTCTATGAGAACTACATTCAGCTGGTTCGGAGAGGGCGTTGGATAGTGGCAATTGTTGTAGTGGCAGGGTTCGGCTGCACGCTGAAGGGATTCATTGACCATTTGGATGATGTGGCCGAACGAGGGCACGATGAGCCGTTGAGTTTACACATCGTGGGGGAAGTGCCACAGGGTGGAACAGCTTTTGAACTAAACGCAAAAGTGGTACAGGTGGAGAACAAACTGAAACGTTATCCAGAGATTAAACGCTTTGTTACCAGCATTAATGGGCGCAGGGCTCGCATAGATGTGGATTTCCTGGATTCTGTTCAGTTCACAGGGGTTCCATTCCGCATCGAACAGGAGGTGACAAGCAAGTTGATAGGCATTGGCGGTGCCGACTGGGCTGTCTATGGCGTGAGCCCAATGGGCTTTAGCAATTCGTTGAATCTTCAGCATCGCAGCAGCCGATTGTGGATTACGGGCTATAACTATGATTATGTGGCTCGTTATGCTGACGACTTGTGCCGGATGCTCTCACAAAACAATAGAGTGCGTGACTTGCAGGTGAAATCGCCAGACCGTGATTTGGAAGAGAATGAACTCTACATGGATTATGACTGGGAAAGAATGTCTGTCTACGGTGTTGGCCCCAATGAGGTCCATTCGGATTTGGCTAATTTGTTGCAACCGACGGAAGTGGGTACCTATGATGATGGTCACGGCTTGAAAGACGTGGTTCTCTATCCCGTGCAGGTTGACAAGTTTGACAATTGGCATATAGACCATTCGTATGTGAGTGGAAAAGATCATGAGTTCAAGACATCATCCTTGATGAGCGTGCGCGAGCGTGCTGCTCAGAATTACATTCAAAAGAAAAACCAGGAGTATGTGTTGTCTGTGGAATTCAATGTGTTGGGCTCTTATCAATACACAGCCAACTATCTGGAAGAAGTGACAGACAGTTTCAGCAAGACGTTGCCCATGGGTTACCGTTGCGGAAATCCTGTGTATTCGTCAAAGAACGATAAGGAGGCTCCTTATTGGATCGTAGGTGTAGTAGTTGTTGTAATTTTCTTTATCTGTTCCATTCTGTTCGAGTCTTTGCGCATGCCGTTTGTCATTATCTCTGTTATTCCTTTCTCTTTCATCGGCATATTCTTGACGTTTCGATATGCAGGGCTGGAATTTGGGAGTGGCGGTTTGGCGTCGATGGTGATGTTGGCAGGCATTGTTGTCAATTCGGCAATCTACGTGTTAAATGAATACCATTTTCTGTGCAGATGCAAACATGGAAACCGGCAGACAGAGTTGACTTTATATGTCAAGGCGTATAACCATAAAATCATCCCAGTGTTGCTCACTGTTCTTTCCACGGTATTTGGTTTGGTGCCGTTTTTCTTTGATGGCGAAAAGGCGGAACCTTTCTGGCTGTCGTTTGCGGCAGGTGTAGTGGGTGGACTGCTCTTTTCCGTCTTTGTCATCGTCTTTCTTTTGCCTTTGGCGTTAAATGTAAAACGAAGAAGATAACAGCTATCCTGACTTCAATAAATTACTTTTTTTTGCACATATACATGAAATGGTTTTCTCCAAAGTAACTATCACCTATTACAGGTCGGGCATCTTTGTATTTGTAAGTGCTATGTTCAAAATGTGGAGCCGTTACGTTCACATTAGCAATCGGATCATGCGAGAGTTTCAGCTAATTGCGATTATTGCAGATGTTCAGTGAATGACAATATTTCTCAGTGACAATATTAAACTATTGGGATTTTCGTTCGCTCTCCATACAAATCAATGCAGGATTTTAGTATCCATTCCGAGTCCAGACTAATCAATAAATGAATATTGTCTCGTTTTGATAATATTTTGTCTCGTTTTGGTAGCGACTATTCTCTTTTTCTTTCATATCTTTGTCGCAGATTTACTTCGTGTAGTCATGATGGCTTGTCGGAGTGTATCATACTAATGTTTAACTTAATTCTTTTTGACATGAAAATGTTTTTTTTTAGTCATTATTGCAGTACTCATTGGTGGTGCAGCATTGTGTTTTTCTAATCGGACAAATTCCGGTGCCGAAAGTGATTTGTTTATGGAAAACGTAGAGGCTTTGTCTGAAAGTGAACATGCAGATTGCAAATTGTATTTGACACGTATTTGTACATCGGGCAACAAAGATCATTATTTTTATAGAACAGTAGAATGAGAAAGTTTTTGTCTTTTACAATGACAGTATTATTTATGCTGTCATTTTCTTCTTGCGACAAGTCTCGGAAGAATGTAACTCCAGTTCCATTGACCCCTTCACGTGTGATGAAAACTTCTTTAGGCATGCCGACTTCCATGCAATGTAGGGATGGCGTATTGGTGATTGTGGATTTTCAGGGCACCGGCGGATTGGTGAGTCTTTGGAATGCTGAAACAGGTAAGACATTGGGATATATGTCTCCCAAGGGAAATGGTACTGACGAACTTGTGGAAGCACCCATAGCAGAGGTGACAACAATTCAAGGTAAGAATGTGATCAATCTTTATGACTTGGTGAAGAAAAGATTGCTGACATATAATTTTCAAGATGCGGCAAATGGTAAGAAGACTATGCCAACTATTGTAAAAATGAAGTCCGACGGCCGTTATTATGGTGTAAACAGATTGGAAGGGGGATACGCCGCAATGGGATTGTTTGAGAACAATAAGTTTGAACTGCTTGACGATTCCTTGAAAGTCATTGGCTCGTATGGCACTTATCTTCAGCCCGTGAAAGCAAACAAGAACAAAATGGTTAACGCACAGGCCAATTATGGCCGGTCAATGGTGTCGCCAGACAAGACCCTTCTTGTCAATATTTCTTTTGCGGCAGGAGTTGTCAGATTCTATGATATCAAGGGAAACAGGCTAACTCATAAAAAAGATGCCGTAGTGAAACCGTTGAACTACAGTGTCAAAGGTAACGATTATCACAATCTTGAAGGTATGGGTTTCCTGGCGTTGGCTATATCTGACAAATATGTTTATGCACTATACTCTGGGGAAAAAGAAAATTTCAGCACGCCAATGCCTACGGGAAAACAGGTATACAAATATGATTACAATGGCGATTTGCAAGCGGTTTACACGTTGAATGCTCCCACGTTTACATTGGCAGTAAGCGAAGACGACAAGTCTCTTTACACCCTTACAGACCATTCGGGCTATTCCATTTCCGCTTACAGTCTACCATAAACAGAGACTTTCTCTTGACTATGGAAAATGTAAAACCTTTCACGTGCGTATTTCAACTATGTGCGTGAAAGGTTTTGCTTTATGAAGGGATAGAAATCTCGCCTGCCAATGGGCGAGCCATGGCATTTCTGATTTGTCGGGGGTCGCTGTATACGGCCTGCAAGTACATCAGTTTGGTGACAGCACTCTCCACGGTGCTGTCGTATCCGCTCAGCACACCGGCATCTTTCAGTTGGTAGCCCGTGTCGTAGCGGTCCATCACCACTGTGCCACGTATGCACTGGCTGATGTTCACCACGGTCACGCCTCGCATGGTCGCCTCTTTCAGGATGCGCTTCAGCCAAGGACTCTGTGGCGCATTGCCGCTGCCGAACGAGCGCATCACGATGGAACGGAGTTCGGGCGCATCGAGCACGTGGCGGATGATGTCGTCCTGTATGCCGGGAAAAAGAGAGAACACCACTACGTTGGGGTCGAGCGCGAAGTGGGGAATCATGGGCCGCGTGAAATCCGGCGTGAGTATGTGGTGGTCGCTATAGCGGATGTCCACGCCAGCCTGGCCAAGGTCGGGATAGTTGAAACTGGAAAAGGCTTCGAAGCCGTCGGCATTCTGCTTGGTGCTGCGGTTGCCGCGCAACAGCCTGCCACTGAAGTAAATGCACACTTCTGGCACATGAGGCGTGCCGTCAGCCTTGTAGTCGGAGGCAATCTCGATGCTGGTGATGAGATTTTCCTTGCCGTCGGTGCGCAGTTGGCCTATGGGCAACTGGCTGCCGGTTAGGATGACGGGCTTGGTCAGGTTTTCAAGCATGAAGGAGAGGGCTGACGCCGTATAAGCCATAGTGTCGGTGCCGTGGAGGATGACAAACCCGTCGTAAAGGTCGTAGCGGTCGGCAATGATTCGTACCAGTTGCGCCCAAAGACGGGGCGTCATGTCGCTGGAGTCGATGATGGGGTTGAACTGGTAGGTGTCTACGCCTGTGGAAAGCTGCTTGAATTCGGGAAGTCTGCTGATGAGATGATTGAAATCGAGGGGCTCCAGAGCTCCCGTGTGCGGGTTGCACCCCATACCGATGGTTCCTCCGGTATAGATGAGCAAAACCTTTCCTGTGCGCTGATTCTTCATGTTGTGTGCTTTTTAATGAATGTACGACATCGTTTGCGTAAAAAAGTTTTGCAAATATAGTTTAAAAATCCGTGAATACAAAAAAAATGATGTACTTTTGCATTTGCAATAATCTTAGGATAAGACAATATTAAATAACTCTTAAAACAAAAAATAAGATGAAACAATTTATGGACGAAAACTTCCTGCTTGAAACCAAGACTGCGCAGGACCTTTTCCACAATCATGCGGCCAAGATGCCTATCATCGACTATCATTGTCACCTCATCCCCGAGATGGTAGCCAACGACCACAAATTCAAGAGCATTACAGAGCTTTGGCTCGGCGGCGACCACTACAAGTGGCGTGCCATGCGTACTAACGGCGTAGACGAGAAGTACTGCACAGGCAAGGATACCACCGACTGGGAAAAGTTTGAGAAGTGGGCAGAAACAGTGCCCTATACTTTCCGTAACCCTCTCTATCACTGGACACACCTCGAGCTGAAGACTGCCTTCGGAATCGACAAGCAGTTGAGCCCCAAGACAGCCCGCGAAATCTATGACGAGTGCAACGCAAAACTTCAGTTGCCCGAATACACAGCCCGTGGATTCATGCGCCGTTATAACGTGGAATGCGTGTGCACGACAGACGATCCTATCGACGATCTCCGCTACCACAAGCAGACACGCGAGAGTGGTTTCGAAATCAAGATGATACCTGCATGGCGTCCTGACAAGGCCATGAACATCGAGAAACCCGATTTCGCAGACTACGTGAATAAGCTCGGTGAGGTGGCTGGCGTTGACATCAACAAGTTCCAGGATATGGTAGATGCCCTCCAGAAGCGTCACGACTTCTTCCATGAGAACGGTTGCCGCCTTTCAGACCACGGCATCGAGGAGTTCTATGACGAGCCTTACACAGACTCTCAGATTGAGACCATCTTCGAGAAAGCCATGCGCGGTCAGCAGCTCTCCAACGACGAGGTGCGCAAGTACAAACACTGCATCCTCACCATCATGGCAGAGCAGGACTATGCCAGCGACTGGACACAGCAGTATCACTATGGTGCCATCCGCGACAACAACAGCTTGATGTATGACCAGCTCGGTCCTGACACAGGCTTCGATTCTATCGGCGAGTTCACCACAGCACGTGCCATGAGCCACTTCCTCAACCATTTGAACGCTGAGCACAAGCTCACACGTACTATCCTCTACTGTCTGAACCCATGTGCCAACGAGGTTATCGCCACTATGCTCGGCAACTTCCAGGATGGTTCTTGTCCAGGCAAGATCCAGTTTGGTTCAGGCTGGTGGTTCAATGATCAGCTTGACGGCATGACACGTCAGATGAATGCACTCTCAGTGCTCGGCTTGCTCTCACGCTTTGTGGGTATGCTCACCGACTCACGTTCATTCCTCAGCTATCCTCGTCATGAGTATTTCCGCCGCTTGCTCTGCAATCTGCTCGGCAACGACGTGGAGAAAGGCTTGCTGCCCAACGATCAGGAAGCACTTGCCCGTATGGTGGAAGACATCAGCTACAACAACGCACGCAACTACTTCAAGTTCTATTAATACGATTTGTAGTCGAAACACAAGCATATCCCCGTTCGCTCTGCGGACGGGGATATCTTTTTCTGGCCTGCTCGGGATTGGGAGCGATGGTCGTTATGGCAAATTCGGGATTAATGCAATAAAAGACAGACCAACCGGTGGTACCTGGTTCAAGGTGAGCTAAGTGAGGTCTTGGGTGACAGCATGGATGGTTGAGTACGTCTATCCACGTGCCGCATGCGAGACTTGACCTTGTTCTCTTACCGCCGCTCTGGATGTTTTCTCTTACGCGCGCACGCGCGCATGAAAAGTTTTTCGTTTTTTCACCACTATCTGTCACTTTTTTTGATATCGGACAGTATTCTTTTGAATGTGAGCGAGATAAGTGGAGTGATAGATGCGTGATAGATGGCAAAACATCTATCACATCTATCACTTATTCGTCAATTTTTCAAGCTTATGAGGCATGCCCAAAATCATTCCTGCGGTTTGGGCAATCGATGCCTACGGTCTGGGCAATGAATGCCCAAGCAGTAGGGTCAAGTGTAAGTCTGCCATTAACGCCCCGTAAGTCTGCCATTAACGCCTCGTAAGTCTGCCATTAACGCCTCGTAAGTCTGCCGTTAACGCCTCGTAAGTCTGCCGTTAACACCTCGTAAGTCTGCCGTTAACGCCCCGTTAGTTTGCCATTAACACACAGCAAACGGGTGACTTGATGGCTGAATTCAGGTTCAGAAGTGATTTGCGTTGATTCAGACACTGCTACATCATGTATTGTTCCAATTTGTGGAAGAGTCTTGTTTTTTATATAAATAATGGATAAAGATTTGGAAATGTCGAAAAATAGCCGTATTTTTGCAGAGTTTAAAGTTGTTGTAACATGGAGGGCGTGACCGCACTCCCCAGTTGTGTTGTAAAAAGCTCATTCTATTATATATGTGTGGAATCGTAGGATACTTAGGAAATGAACAGGCTTATCCTGTTCTTATCAAAGGACTTAAGCGTTTGGAATACCGTGGCTATGACAGTGCCGGTGTGGCAATGATCAATGACAATGGTGACCTGAACGTCTATAAGACTAAAGGAAAGGTGGCCGACTTGGAACACTATTGTGAAGACAAGAATGTCAGTGGCACCATCGGCATCGCCCATACACGTTGGGCTACTCACGGAGCTCCCTCATCAGTCAATGCCCATCCTCATTACTCACAGAGCAGAAATCTGGCTATCATTCATAACGGCATCATCGAAAACTATGCCGAACTCAAGAAGCAACTTATAGAAAAGGGCATGACTTTCAAGTCGGATACGGATACGGAAGTGCTTGTCCAACTCATAGAATACATTCAGGTGAAGAAAAACCTGGACACGCTCACTGCCGTCCAGTTGGCCCTTCATCAGGTCATCGGTGCCTATGCCATCGCCCTTCTCGACAAGCGTGAACCCGGGCAAATCATTGCTGCCCGCAAGCAGAGCCCTCTGGTAGTGGGAATTGGCAAGCATGGCGACTTCTATCTCGGCTCCGATGCCACTCCAATAGTGGAATACACCGACAAGGTGGTCTACCTGGAAGACGGCAACATCGCTGTGCTTCGCCGTGGCGAGGACCTTAAGGTGGTGAACATTCAGAACGTGAAACTGAACCCCGAGGTGAAGACCGTTGATCTGAACCTCGGCCAGATAGAGAAGGGCGGCTACCCGCACTTCATGCTCAAGGAGATATTTGAGCAGCCCCAGTGCATCGCCACCTGTATGCGCGGTCGTGTTATTCAGGATGCAAAGCAGGTGGTGCTGAGTGCCGTTATCGACTATCGTCGGCAGTTGCTCAACGCCAAGCGCTTCATCATCGTGGCTTGCGGCACCTCGTGGCATGCTGGCTTGATAGGCAAGCAGTTGCTGGAGAACTTCTGTCGCATACCTGTAGAAGTGGAGTATGCCTCGGAATTCCGCTATCGCAATCCTGTCATCAACTCTGACGACGTGCTGATTGCCATCTCGCAGAGTGGTGAGACCGCCGACACGCTCGCAGCCATAGAACTGGCCAAGAAGTCGGGTGCCTTTGTCTACGGCATTTGCAACGTGGTGGGCTCCAGCATTGCCCGTGCCACGGACACCGGTTCCTACATTCACGTGGGACCGGAAATCGGTGTGGCCTCCACCAAGGCATTTACCGGCCAGGTGACTGTGCTGACCATGCTTGCCCTTGCGTTGGGCAAGGCCAAGGGCACGCTGTCCCAGACGGAATATGAGCAAATCGTGACAGAACTGGGCACTATTCCCGAGAAGATGAAGGAAGTGCTCAAACTTAACGAACAGATACAGACACTCTCCAAAATCTTCACCTATGCCCGCAACTTCCTGTACCTGGGACGCGGCTTTGCCTATCCCGTGGCGCTCGAAGGAGCATTGAAACTCAAGGAAATCAGCTACATCCATGCCGAGGGCTATCCTGCGGCAGAGATGAAGCACGGGCCTATCGCCCTTATCGACTCAGACATGCCGGTGGTGGTCATAGCCACCCATAACGCCATGTATGAGAAAGTGCTGAGCAACATACAGGAAGTGAAAGCACGGCAGGGCAGGGTCATAGCCATTGTCACCAAGGGCGACAAGACCATCAGCCATGTGGCCGACGAAGTGCTCGAGATTCCTCAAGTGATGGAATGTCTCGAACCGTTGGTTTCGACCATTCCGTTGCAGCTCATGGCCTACCATATAGCCATCTGCAAGGGCAAGAACGTGGACCAGCCGCGAAACCTCGCCAAGTCGGTCACGGTAGAATAGCACACAAACAACAAACAGATAAAGGATAATAATGGAACCATTGAAGCATGAATGTGGCGTGGCGCTCGTGAGGCTGCTCAAACCACTGGATTACTATCAGCGCAAGTACGGCACATGGATGTACGGCTTGAACAAACTCTATCTCATGATGGAGAAGCAACATAACCGTGGGCAGGAAGGCGCAGGCATGGCCTGTGTAAAGCTTGACACAGTTCCCGGAAACGAATACATGTTCCGTGAGCGTGCCGAGGGTAAGGATGCCATCACTAAAATCTTCGGTACTGTGCAGTCTAACTATAAGGGTTTGACCGCAGAGCAACTTGCCGACGCCGACTTCGCTAAGAAGAATCTTCCTTTTGCTGGTGAAATGTATATGGGCCACCTTCGGTATTCCACTACCGGAAAGAGTGGCCTTTCTTATGTTCATCCATTCCTGCGCCGCAACAACTGGCGCGCCAAGAATCTCTGCCTGTGCGGTAATTTCAACATGACCAACATCAACGAGATTTTCGACAAGATTACCAGTATGGGGCAGTGCCCGCGCATTTACAGCGACAG
This sequence comes from uncultured Prevotella sp., assembly GCA_934191235.1. Lineage (GTDB taxonomy): Bacteria > Bacteroidota > Bacteroidia > Bacteroidales > Bacteroidaceae > Prevotella. The sequence goes on from CAKPUA010000013.1 coordinate 22,767, forward strand.
CTACATCACGCTCGAATATATGGGCCACAGGCTTGACCGTGAGGTGGAGCGGAACTTCAACGACGCACAGGATTTGGGACTCCAAGGTACGGACATTACCGACTATATAGACAGCCATGTTAAGATGAGCAATGTGCTCAAGACAACCATGACAGACTTCGACGGCGGCTATGTGATGTGCGGACTGACAGGCAGCGGAGAGATGTTCTCCATGCGCGATCCATGGGGCATACGTCCGGCGTTCTATTACAAAAACGATGAAATCGTGGTGCTCGCCAGCGAACGCCCCGTGCTCCAGACCACCTTTGACCTCGACAAGGACGACATTCAGGAACTCAAACCCGGTAACGCACTCCTCGTGAAACGCAACGGCGAGTGCTCCATTGAGGAAATCATACCACAGCGCGGTAACCAGGCATGCAGCTTTGAACGCATCTATTTCAGCCGCGGTTCCGATACGGACATCTACTGTGAACGCAAGAAATTGGGCTTCCAGCTGACGGACAACGTGCTCAAGGCTGTGGGCTATGACACGGAACACACGGTGTTCTCGTTCATTCCCAACACGGCAGAAGTGGCTTTCTACGGATTGCTCGAGGGCTTCAAGACCTATATCAACGACGAGAAGGTGAAAGCCATTGAGAACCTGGGACACATGCCTACGCATGAAGAACTCGTGAAAATCCTTGACCGCTATGCACGCAGTGAAAAAGTGGCATGGAAAGACATCAAGTTGCGTACCTTCATCACGGAAGGCAACTCGCGCAACGACCTTGCCTCGCACGTCTACGACATCACTTACGGCAGCGTGACACCCCATGTGGACAACCTCGTCATCATCGACGACAGCATCGTGCGCGGCACTACGCTCAAGGAAAGCATCCTCAAAATCCTCGACCGCCTGCATCCCAAGAAGATTGTGGTGGTGAGCAGCAGTCCGCAGATCCGCTATCCCGACTATTACGGCATCGACATGCCTCGCCTGGAAGAGTTCTGCGTGTTCCGTGCCACCATCGAACTTATCCGCGAGCGTGGCATGTTCGACCTTGTGGAAGACACCTACCGCAGGTGCAAGGAGGAACTGAAGAAGCCTAAGGCAGAGATGAAAAACTGTGTACAGGCCATCTACAAGCCCTTCACGGTGGATGAAATCAACAAGAAGATAGTGGAGATGTTGCGTCCAGAAGGCATGACTACACCCGTGGAACTGGTCTACCAGTCAATAGAAGGACTTGAAACAGCCATCCCCCACCACAAGGGCAAGTGGTACTTCACGGGCGACTATCCCACACCGGGTGGCATGAAGCTCTGTAACCAGGCCTTCATCAACTATGTGGAGAAATACTACGACATGAAATAACCAACAAAAGATATACTCGAAACTATATAGAGATGAGAAACGTAACATTAGTATTGGAAGACGGAACGAAATTTCACGGCAAGTCGTTTGGCTATGACCAACCGGTAGCCGGTGAGGTGGTGTTCAACACGGCCATGATGGGTTATCCGGAAAGCCTTACGGACCCCTCTTATGCGGGTCAGTTGATGACGCTAACCTATCCACTGGTGGGCAACTATGGTGTTCCACCGTTTACCATTGAACCCAACGGCATAGCCACGTTCATGGAGAGTGACAGGATTTATGCCTCGGCAATCATCGTGTCAGACTACAGCGAGAATTATAGCCACTGGAACGCCGTGGAGAGTTTGGCAGACTGGCTCAAGCGAGAGAAGGTGCCGGGCATCACTGGCATTGACACGCGTGAACTGACCAAGGTGCTCCGCGAGCATGGTGTGATGATGGGCAAGATTCTCTTTGATGACGAACCCGACAATGTGCCACAGGCCAACTACGAAGGAGTGAACTTCGTGGACCAGGTGAGTTGCAAGGAAATCATCCGCTATAACGAAGGTGCCGGCAAAAAGGTGGTACTCGTGGACTGTGGCGTGAAAAACAATATCATTCGTTGTCTCATCAATCGTGGCGTCGAGGTGATTCGTGTGCCGTGGAACTACGACTACACGGCAATGGACTTTGACGGACTCTTCCTGGCCAATGGGCCTGGCGACCCAGACATGTGCGAAGATGCCGTGAACATTATCCGCAAGCAGATGAGTCAGAGCAACAAACCTATATGTGGCATCTGCATGGGTAACCAGTTGCTCGCCAAGGCAGGCGGCGCCCAAATATACAAACTGAAATACGGTCACCGTTCACACAACCAGCCGGTTCGCATGGTCGGCACAGACCACTGCTACATTACCAGCCAGAACCATGGCTATGCCGTGGATGCCAAGACTCTCGGCAACGAATGGGAAGAGTTGTTTGTCAACATGAACGATGGTTCCAACGAGGGCATCAAGCACAAGACCAATCCTTGGTTCTCCTCACAATTCCACCCTGAGGCTTGCTCCGGCCCTGTAGACACGGAGTTCATGTTCGATAAGTTCGTTGAAACATTAAAGTAATAGAAAAGAATGAAAGACCAAAATATAAAGAAAGTATTGCTCCTCGGTTCGGGTGCGCTGAAGATTGGTGAAGCCGGCGAGTTCGACTATTCCGGTTCGCAGGCTCTCAAGGCACTCCGTGAGGAAGGCGTCAAGACGGTGCTCATCAATCCTAATATCGCTACGGTGCAGACTTCCGAAGGTGTGGCAGACCAAATCTACTTCCTTCCAGTACAGCCCTATTTCGTTGAACGTGTCATCGAGAAAGAGCGTCCGGACGGAATCCTCCTCTCGTTCGGTGGGCAGACAGCCCTCAACTGTGGCGTGGAGCTCTACAAGAGCGGTGTGCTCGAAAAATATAACGTGAAGGTGCTCGGAACACCCGTGCAGGCCATCATGGACACGGAGGACCGTGAGCTCTTTGTGGAAAAGCTCGATGAAATCAATGTGAAGACCATCAAGAGCGAAGCCTGCGAGGACATAGAGTCTGCCCGTAAGGCTGCCGCAGAATTGGGCTATCCTGTCATCATCCGTGCAGCCTATGCACTCGGCGGATTGGGCTCGGGTTTTGCCGACAACGAGGAAGAACTCAACAAACTTGCTGAAAAGGCCTTCTCGTTCTCTCCCCAAGTCTTGGTGGAGAAGAGTTTGAAAGGTTGGAAGGAAATAGAATATGAGGTGGTGCGCGACCGCTATGACAATTGTATTACGGTCTGCAACATGGAAAACTTCGACCCGCTGGGCATCCATACGGGCGAGAGTATCGTGATTGCTCCGTCGCAGACCCTCACCAACAGTGAATACCACAAGCTTCGCGCGCTTTCCATCAAGATTATCCGTCACATAGGTATCGTGGGCGAGTGTAATGTGCAGTATGCCTTCGACCCCAAGAGCGAGGATTATCGTGTCATTGAGGTTAACGCCCGTCTGAGCCGTTCTTCTGCTTTGGCTTCCAAGGCCACGGGTTATCCGTTGGCTTTCGTGGCCGCCAAGTTGGGCATGGGCTACGGCTTGTTCGAGTTGAAAAACTCTGTGACCAAGACAACCAGCGCCTTCTTCGAACCTGCCCTCGACTATGTGGTGTGCAAGATTCCACGCTGGGACTTGAGCAAGTTCCGTGGTGTCGACAAGGAACTCGGTTCGTCCATGAAGTCTGTGGGTGAGGTGATGGCTATTGGCCGCAACTTTGAGGAAGCTATCCAGAAGGGCCTCCGCATGATTGGCCAGGGCATGCATGGATTCGTGGAGAACAAGGAACTTGAGATAGACGACATCGACGCTGCTTTGCGTGAGCCTACCGACAAGCGCGTGTTTGTCATTTCCAAGGCCATGCACAAAGGCTATACGGTGGACGACATACATGAACTGACCAAGATAGACAAGTGGTTCCTTGAAAAACTGAAGCACATCATCGATATCGATGAGGCTATGAAGCGCTGCAACATCAACACGCTCGACAAGGAATTGCTCCGCACGGCCAAGGTTTATGGATTCACAGACTTCCAGATAGCTCGTGCCGTTGGACTGGAACAGGAACTCCACAGCATGGCAAAGGCTGGACTCGTGGTGCGCAATCTCCGTAAGAACTACGGCATCGTGCCGGTAGTCAAGCAGATTGACACGCTTGCCGCCGAGTATCCTGCACAGACCAATTATCTCTATGTGACCTATGCAGGAGTAAAGAGTGACATCACCTTTGAGAACGACCATCGTTCTATCATCGTGCTTGGTTCCGGCGCCTATCGTATCGGTTCGTCCGTAGAGTTCGACTGGTGTGGTGTGCAGGCTCTCAACACCATCCGCAAGGAAGGATGGCGCTCGGTGATGATCAATTACAATCCGGAGACTGTCAGCACGGACTACGACATGTGCGACCGTCTCTACTTCGATGAATTGACCTTCGAACGTGTGCTCGATATTATAGATTTGGAACAGCCTCACGGCGTTATCGTGTCTACTGGCGGACAGATTCCTAATAACTTGGCCATGCGTCTCGACGAGCAGCATGTGCCTATCCTTGGCACTAAGGCTCAAGACATTGACAATGCTGAAGACCGTGCCAAGTTCTCGCAGATGCTGACCAATAACGGCATCAACCAGCCGGAATGGAGTGCGCTTACGAGCATGGAAGACATTGACCGGTTCATCGACCGTGTTGGATTCCCTGTCTTGGTACGCCCCAGCTACGTACTTTCGGGTGCTGCCATGAACGTATGCTCCAACGAAGACGAATTGAAGCGGTTCCTGCAGTTGGCTGCCAATGTGAGCGAAGATCATCCTGTGGTGGTGAGCAAGTTTATAGAGCATGCCAAGGAAATAGAAATGGATGCCGTGGCCAAGAATGGTGAAGTCATTGCTTACGCCATTTCCGAGCATATCGAGTTTGCCGGCGTGCACTCAGGAGACGCTACTATCCAGTTCCCGCCTCAGAAACTGTATGTCGAGACAGTGCGCCGCGTGAAGCGCGTCGGTCGACAGATAGCCAAGGAACTCCATATCAACGGTCCTTTCAACATCCAGTTCATGGCTCGTGACAACGATATCCTGGTCATTGAGTGTAATCTCCGTGCCAGTCGTTCGTTCCCATTCGTGAGCAAGGTTCTCAAGATCAACCTTATCGAACTTGCCACCCGCGTGATGCTCGGCTTGCCAGTGGAGAAGCCGGAGAAGAATCTCTTCGACTTAGACTATGTCGGCATCAAGGCCAGCCAGTTCTCTTTCAACCGCCTGCAGAAGGCAGACCCCGTTTTGGGTGTCGACATGAGTTCTACTGGCGAGGTCGGATGTTTGGGCGACGATACAAACACCGCACTCTTGAAGAGTATGCTCAGCGTGGGCCAGCGCATTCCTGCCAAGACTATTCTGTTGTCAACAGGTAGTGCCAAGCAGAAGGCCGACATGCTCGATGCGGCCCGTATGCTTGTCAACCATGGCTATAAGCTTTATGCTACAGCCGGCACCAGCAAGTATCTCACGGAGAATAACATTGAGAATACGCGTGTGCTGTGGCCTTCGGAAGAAGCGGAAGGCGGAGCCCCCAAGGCATTGGAAATGCTCCACAACCATGAGATAGACATGGTGGTGAACATTCCTAAGGACCTTACCGCTTCCGAACTGTCGAATGGTTACAAGATTCGGCGTGCTGCCATCGACCTTAATGTGCCGCTGATTACAAATCCCCGATTGGCCAGTGCCTTCATTACCGCTTTCTGCACGGTGAAAATTGAAGACATTGACATCAAGAGCTGGGAAGAGTACAAGTAAAGCAATAGCATTTCAAGTATAAGAAAGAGAATCTGCGTCCTTAGTGAGGATGTGGGTTCTCTTTTTCGTTTATCGCCCTTTTTATTTCCTTTCCCACTAATATACATGTTGGTTTCAGCCGAGGTAAGGGGAGAGGCAAGGCTTGTCCGGAATTGTTAATGACACCTGATGTCGCTCTGTATCTGAGAGAATGTAAATTCCAACCGAACCAAATACTGTTACCAAACAGCCCTGCCATGGTGTATTAGTGGCAGACTTACGATATTGTTAGTGGCAGACTTACGATGCGTTAGTGGCAGACTTGCGATGTATTAGTGGCAGACTTACGATGCGTTAGTGGCAGACTTGCGATGTATTAGTGGCAGACTTGCGATGCGTTAGTGGCAGACTTACGATGTGTTAGTGGCAGACTTGCGATGTGTTAGTGGCAGACTTGCGATGCGTTAGTGGCAGACTTACGAAACGTTAGTAGCAGACTTGTGCTTTGCTCCACAGCCCGGATACTCATTGCCACCACCGTGCACAACGAGAGCCCAAGCTGCAGGACAGATTTTGTGCACTCCACTTGAACTTGACGAATGGCATATCAGTGATAGAAGTGATAGATATTATACAATCTATCACTCATCTATCACTCCACCTATCATGTTTACATTCAGACGAATAATGTCGGATATTAAGAAAAGTGATAGATAGTGGCGAAAAAACGAAAAACTTTTCCTGCGCGCGTGCGCGCGTGAGAAGCCACCATTCCCCAAGGCAACAAAAGGACAATACCCAATAAATGCGGGGCTTCAGTTCGTTTTATAACAAGTCATACAAAGCCTCCGACAATCACTCCTCATTTCGGATAAACCAGAAATAATCTGATGCTTTTGTTCCTGTTTTAACCTGTTATGCCTAAAGTGAAACTTCAATAAGACAAATATACACTTATTTTCTTCGTATAGTCAGAATTTTCCACTAACTTTGTCGGAGCAAAAACAACATATCAATCCTTTACGAATGAAACTTACTTTTCTATCTCTGTGCATGGCTGTGATGCCAGCCTTGGCACAAACAGGACTTCAGACAGGCGATTTTAACTATCATTACAAGGCATACCCACAACGTGTTTCGTGCCATGACCCTTCCATTGTCATTGATTCTATCACAAATCCCAAGAACGTGCAGTATTATATCTATGGCTCACATTTGGGGCGAGGAAAGACTACTACAGCAGACCATTACCAAAAGTGGACGCTCTTTGGTGCCGGTGAGGAAGTAGCCGGCGCGACGGGAAGTCTCTTTGCCGATGCTGACGGGCAACTCGTAAACTATGCCAATGCATACGCCACACACTTTGTGAAGAAGGTGAAAAACTACAAGGGAGAGGAAGTTTCGTTTGGTAATTTCAATGCTCACGATTGGCAGTTCAAGGATTCTAAGGTAAACGGAAATCAATGGGCACCAGACGTTATATGGAACAAGACGATGAAAAAATGGTGCATGTATATGAGTCTCAATGGCGACAAATGGGGCTCAAGTATCGTGTGCTTTGTTTCCGACAACATTGAAGGACCTTGGCAATATCAAGGCCCGGTAGTATTCTCAGGATTCCAAGGTACTTACGATCATAATGGATTCACCAAGACAGACGATTGGAAACAGACAGACCTGACTATAGCTACGGGCGATACGGAACTCCCGGCACGCTATAAGGTGGGTGGTTCCTGGGGCACCTATTGGCCCAATTGCATTGATCCTTGCGTGTTCTATGATGACGATGACAATCTGTGGATGTCGTATGGCTCATGGTCGGGCGGCATATTCATGCTTCGTCTGAACAAGGAAAACGGTCTGCGTGATTATACATACACCTTCGGATATGAAGTGAAAGGCCAGCAGGCTATGCCAGGCTCGGCTAATGCCAACTGTACCAGCGACCCTTACTTCGGCAAGAAAATAGCCGGTGGCTATTATGTGTCGGGCGAGGCCAGTTACATAGAGAAAATAGGCAAGTATTACTTCCTGTTCATGAGCTATGGTGAGTTGCAGAGCACAGGCGGTTATCAGATGCGGGTGTTCCGTTCCGATTCTCCTACCGGACCTTTTGTAGACCCCTGTGGCACCTCTGCCATCTACCAAGACAAATATGTGTTGAATTATCATAGCCAGAACGGCAACGCCAAAGACTACCGCGGATTGCTGCTCATGGGCGGTTATCAGTGGCAGACCATGCCGTCGCCCGAAATTGCGCAAGGTCACAATTCCGCCTTTACCGACAAGGAGGGACGTTCGTTCGTGGTTTACCACACCCGTTTCAACGATGGCGGCGAAGGTCATGAGGTGCGTGTCCACCAACTCTTCCTCAATGACGAAGGCTGGCTGGTAGCCGCTCCCTACGAGTTTGACGGAGAGACGATAACCAACGAACAGATAGCCAAGCAAGCATCGATAGACAATGATGAAATTCCCGGAACCTACCAACTCATCATTCATCAATACGACCAGAACACACCTGGGCGCGCTTATGAGAAACCAGTCAACATTACCCTTGCCGCTGATGGAACAGTGACGGGAAACAAGAAGGGAAGTTGGACTCGCATGGCCGGCACCGATTTCATCACCTTGACGCTGGCAGGCGTAGACTATCGGGGCGTTTTGTTACGTCAGACCATTGACTACACCGATATACCTGCCATTTGTATAGCCGCCGTCTCGTCCTCAAGCGGCAGCACCACATTGGGACAGAACAACTTTACCCGTCAACAAGAGATATGGGCAAGCAAGGCTGAAACCAAGTCGGCCATTGCCTACACCTATGACAGACAGGAGATTCCTTACTCCGACGGAGCCACTCTTTCCACGCATACCACACCTCAGGCAAAGTCTTATTTGGGAACAACAGTAACGTGGAAATCGAGTGATGCAAGCATCCTTTCGGATGCAGGTGCCGTCAAGGGCAAGGGAATGGTGGCCATGACGCTAACCGTAGCAAAGGAAGACGAGAGTTTCAAAAAGGTCTATACCCTGAAGGTAGATAAGGATGCGACGGATGCCATGCCAGTGTTCTATCCGGAATCACAGCTGAAGACTACAGACCTCGGCTTTTGGCAGAACTTTTCCAAACGCTATTATCAACTCGCTGCAGGCGGAAAACTGCAATTGAAATTCCGCAACCACAGCAATATGGAGGAGAACTACAAGAACTGGATTCTCGTGGCGTGCAACAATTATGAGCGTGCCAACAATGGATACAAGGAATACTTGGTGCTGCGCAATGACGCCTTTGGTTGGGGAACTGATTACGATGCCGCTGGCTTGTCGCATGATTTTGACTGGAGCACATTCAAGCAAGACATGAACGATGCTCTCGTCGAGATGACGGTGGAATACACAACAGACAAGTCATTGAACATGAAGGCTGCTATAACCACCATATCCGGCAAGACCTACAACTACTCTTACACGTGCAGCATCTCCGCCAAGCCTACCAATGTAAAGCTCTTCCTCACGGGCGAAGGGTCATATTTCGACAGCGAGAACGTGCCTACGGGCATCAAGGCTGTCCGCCTTGGCGACAAGAAGGACAATCAGGTCTATAATATCAAGGGACAGCGCACAGACAAATCCCATAAGGGCGTAGTGGTGACACACGGCAAGAAAGTATGGGTAAAGTAATTGACCTGTTAAAGTTATCATTTATGTATTGAGCAACTATGAAACATTTTCTGACAACTCTTTTGGTACTCTTTTGCTGTGTTATGGCAAAGGGTGCAGATGTCTATACTTCAGTAGCAGGCTTTGGTCAGCTGGATGGAAGCGGCCGTTTGGTGTGGAACTTCAACCCAGGCTGGCGCTTTTGTCTCGGAGACGTGAAAGGCGCAGAGACAAAAGGCTTCGACGACAGCCAATGGCAGGTTGTGGCTACTCCACATTGTGTGAAACTTGAACCGGCCGAGGCAAGCGGTTGTCGTAATTATCAGGGCAAGGCTTGGTATCGCAAGCATTTCGTGATGCCCAAGGAAACGGCAGGCAAGGATGTAACCCTGCATTTTGAAGCCATTATGGGCAAACAGCAATTTTATGTCAACGGGAAACTTGTGAAGGAACACATGGGTGGTTTCCTTCCCGTGAACATTTCACTGACGGATTGCGGAGTGAAACCCGGTGAGAAATGTGTAGTAGCTGTCATGGCAGACAACAGCGATGACGGCAGCTATCCTCCGGGCAAACCGCAGGTGGCACTCGACTTTGCCTATCATGGAGGCATCTACCGCGACGTGTGGATGATAGCCAAGTCGAAGGTGGCAATCACCGACGCCATCGATGCTGGCAAGGTGGCGGGTGGAGGCGTGTTCGTTCATTATGAAAATATAACGGAACACAATGCCGATGTTTATGTCAATACGGAAGTTCACAATGCGGGCAACAAGCCTTCGGCAGTTAAGGTGACACAATCACTGACAGACATGGACGGCAAGCGCGTGGCTTTTGCCTCTTCCTCCATTGTTCTCCAGGCAGGAGAAACCAAAAGCGTTTCGCAACGTTTCAAGGTGCGTCGTCCTCATTTGTGGTCGCCGGAGACTCCTTATCTCTATCGCTTGCAGTCACGTGTAGTCCAGGGAAAAAACTGTCTTGACGGCGGCGTGACGCGTATAGGCATCCGTTCGTTTGAATTCAAGGGCAAGGACGGATTCTGGTTGAACGGCAAGCGCTATCATCAGTTGATAGGCGGTAATCGTCATCAGGACTTCGCTTATGTGGGCAATGCCATGCCCAATAGTCAGCAGTGGCGTGACGCCCTAAGGTTGCGCAATGCCGGTTTCACGATAGTCCGCACGGCCCACTATCCTCAGGATCCTGCCTTCATGGATGCCTGCGACGAACTGGGACTCTTCGTTATAGTCGCCACTCCCGGGTGGCAGTTCTGGAACAAGGACCCCAAGTTTGCAGCCATGGTGCAGCAGAACACACGTGACTTGATACGTCGTGACCGCAACCATCCATCCGTCTTGATGTGGGAACCAATTCTCAACGAGACCCACTTCCCCAAGCAGTTCGCCCTTGATGCACTGCAGGTGACCAAGGAAGAATACCCCTTTGCCTATCGGCCTGTGTCGGCAGCCGACTTGAACTCGGCTGGAGTAAGAGACAACTATGACCTTGTGTATGGCTGGCCTGTTGATGAAGACAAGAAGAACGCACCAAGGCAGTGCATCTTCACTCGAGAATTCGGAGAGTATGTGGACGATTGGTATGCCCACAATGCCATGAACCGTGCCAGCCGCAGTTGGGGCGAACGGGCCATGAAGGTGCAGGCAGAAGCCTTGACGGAAACCATCGACTTGATGTATCACACCAAAGGACAGTTCATTGGAGGTTGTCAGTGGCATCCTTTCGACCATCAGCGCGGCTATCATCCCGATCCTTTCTGGGGTGGAATCTACGATGCTTTCCGCCAAAAGAAGTATGCCTATTACCTGTTCCACAGCCAGATGCCTGCCACGTTCAAGAGTGATGTGGTGGAGAGTGGTCCAATGGTCTATATGATGCATGAAATGACACCATCGTCTGAGCCAGACGTAACTGTCTACAGTAACTGCGATTCCGTGCGGTTAAGTATATATGATGGGGCTAAAAGCTGGACTTTACCTGTAGAACATCAGGCGGATCACATGCCCAACAAACCCGTTGTGTTCAAGGATGTGTGGCACTTTATGGACGCCCGTTCTTATAGTTACAACAAGAAATCTTGGCAAAAGGTGAACCTTGTGGCTGAGGGAATCGTCGGCGGAAAGGTGGTCTGTACAGACAAGCGTATGCCTTCACGGCGCAGTACGAAACTCCGTCTTTATGCTGATACCATGGGCAAGAACCTTGTGGCAGACGGGTCTGACTTTGTTGTAGTGGTGGCAGAAGTAACTGACGACAGCGGCAATGTTCGCCGTTTGGCTAAGGAAGACATCGTGTTCTCGGTGGAAGGAGAAGGCGAGATTGTGGGCGGCGCCGAAAACAGTGCCAATCCACGTGCTGTGGAGTGGGGATCGGCTCCTGTTCTTGTGCGCTCAACCTGCAAGGCTGGTGCCGTCAAAATCCATGCCCGTGTGCTCTATCCCGGTGTGCATGCTCCGGCCGACACCGAACTTGTTATCAATAGTGTGCCTTGTGCAGAAAAGATGTGCTACGATGAAACGGAAGTGGCCAAGGCTTACAGCATGACAAAGACCGAGAACACGCCTGCGACGCAACAGGAGAAAGTGTCGGAACAGGAAAAGCAAAAGTTGCTGCGCGAGGTGGAGCAGCAACAGGCTGATTTCGGTATTCATAATTAAACAAGATAGTATACATAATTAAACAAGATAGTATATGAAGAACAAGATGAAAGCATTGCTGCTTTGTGCTATGGTTCCTTTGGCATCGCAGGCGCAATGTACATTTGAAAACCAGTATGCCAAGTCGCTTCACGATGTGATGGACGGCTTACAGAAACGCTACCATGTGAAGTTTAAATACACGGGTGTAGACACGACCGGCATGAAGATAACCTATGCCGACTTCCGTCTTCGTCCTTATTCCTTGGAGGAGAGCTTGCGCAATGTCCTTGCTCCGCTCGACTTGAACTACTTTGTTGACGGCAACGGCAAGTCAAGAACCTATCGCATCCGCAAGTATCGTTACCCCATGCGCCATGACGAAGAGGGAAAGGCCATGTTGGATTGGTTGAGCGGCAAGTATAGCAACAAGGAGCAATGGGAGTCGCGGCGTGACAGTCTGCGCAGGGAAGTGCGCCGGTTGTTGGACGTCGACGACATACTCGCCCGGCTTGTACATAAGAAAGCCGTGCTCTCTTCCGTGCGCAAATATGACGGCTACACCGTGCAGAACATTTGCATAGAGACATTGCCCGGACAACATGTTTTCGGAACAATATATACCCCTGCAGCCAAGGGAAAACACCCGCTTATCATGTGTCCTATGGGGCATTTCCAGGCAGGCCGTTTCTTTGACGTGCAACAGAAACGCCTGGGCACTCTTGCCCGTATGGGTGCCATCTGTGTAGACATGGATTTGTACGGATGGGGACAGTCGGAGGGTGAAGTGGGAAAGGCTGCCCACGAAACCAGCAAGGCTCACCAGATGCAGGCCGTGAACGGCATTGTGCTGCTCGACTGGATGCTTGCCAACCGCAAGGATATCGACCGGGCACGCATTGGCGTGAATGGGGCTTCGGGCGGTGGCACGCAGTCTGTGCTTTATGCCACGATTGACGACCGCTACACCGCCATGTGTCCTACGGTTAATCTTGCCAGCCATTTCGATGGCGGTTGCCCCTGTGAGAGTGGTATGCCTATCCAGCTGGCTTGTGGCGGCACGTGCAACCCTGAGTTGGCCGCTACCTTCGCCCCCAAGCCCATGCTCATTATCAGCGACGGAGGTGACTGGACTCACACGGTTCCCTACATGGAGTATCCTTTTGTCAAGCGAATCTACGGATTCTATGGCGCCGAAAATAAGGTGGAAAACGTGCATCTTCCTGACGAGGGCCACGACTTTGGTCCCAACAAGCGCAAGGCGGTTTACGATTTCTTTGTCAGAGTGTTCGGCCTTGACCGTAGCAAAATTGACGAAGACAAGGTAACGGTGGAAACGGTGGAACAGTTGACCTGCAAGACAAAATAACTTTGACACATCGGTAACATGAAATACAGACTGTTTCTATTGCTCACTTTCTGCCATCTGTCGTTAGTTGCGATGGCTGCCTCAGGCTTTGATCGTCCTTGGAAGAACGGACGGTTGCAGGTGTCGGACAACGGCCGCTACCTGCAGCACGCCAATGGCACTCCCTTCTTCTGGCTCGGAGAAACGGCATGGCTGTTGCCCGAACGGCTTGACCGCGACGAGGCAGCCTTCTACTTGCAGCAGGCTGCCACGAACGGATACAACATGGTGCAGGTTCAGGTGATGAACAGTACACCCTCTTTCAATGTCTATGGTGAGAAGTCACTGGTCGACGGATTCAATTTTGAACCTTTCCACAACATGAAAGACCGCTACACCTATTGGGACCATATCGACTACATAGTCAGTACGGCCGAGCGTTTCGGCATCTACGTAGGTATGGTCTGCATATGGGGCGGCAACGTGAAGGCTGGCAATATGAACGAGGCACAAGCCAAGGCGTATGGCTCTTTTCTTGCAGAACGGTATAAGGACTGTCCCAACATTATATGGATAATGGGTGGCGACATACAGGGCGACATACATCCGGAGGTGTGGGATGCCTTGGCGTGCAGCATCAAGGCTGTCGACCATAACCATCTGATGAGCTATCATCCCCGCGGGCGCTGCACTTCTGCCCGTTGGTTCAACAATCGTGAATGGCTCGATTTCAACATGTTTCAGAGCGGACACCGCCGCTACGGACAGCGCATGGGCAACAAGGACTATCCGATTCCGGACAACACGGAGGAAGATAACTGGATGTATGTGGACTCCTGTTTCAAGTATAACCCCGTCAAGCCTACCCTTGACGATGAGCCAAGCTATGAGGATATCCCCCAGGGACTTCATGAGCCCTACGGCCCTTATTGGCGTGCCAAGGACGTGCGTCGCTATGCCTACTGGTCTGTGTTTGCCGGTTCTTGCGGTCACACCTATGGCCATTGTGCCTTGATGCAGTTCTACAAGCCCGGCTTTAGTCCTGCCTACAGTGCGCCCGATTCCATCAAACCTTGGTATGAAGCCCTGAAATCACCGGGCTTCCTGCAGATGAAGCATCTCAAGTCGCTGATGCTCGCCTTCCCTTATTTTGAGCGTGTGGGCGACCAAAGCGTGCTGGTGGAGAATGGCGTGAAACACGACCGCGTGTGCGCCACCCGAGGCAAGGACTATATGCTCCTCTACAACTATACGGGCAGGAAGATGCTCATAGACCTGACCAGAATTTCGGGCAAGCGAAAGCGACTGATGGTCTACGACCCTACAGACGGCAAGGTGTTGCCCTTGCAGGGGATGGACAGCGTGGACGGCAAGCAGAAACGCTTTGAAGTACCAGCCCGGCTCCTCGCCCACGACTATGTGGTTATCGTTGAAGACGCTGCCAAGGGTTATGAGCGGTTGCTTGGCTTCAAGCGGACTGCTGAGGAAAGAAACCTTGAAGAGTAATCGTGGGGGAAATGTAGTTCTGTAAAACAACAGTTTCCCTACTTTTTATCTCACGTCTTGAGAAAACGAAAGGCAGGGCTGCGTAGGGTAGAGGTAAGGCAACCATTGTCTGCGGATGACGTGTGGAAAGTCGGGCATGTGCCATTACGCTTACCCTAATCATAAGAAAGCAAAAAAGGATTGCGGCATCTATATGCCGTAATCCTTTTTTGCGAAAGTGGCTTCATATAGTATCTTCTGCGGGTTGCTGCCTGAGTGATATACATATCTGAAGTTGAACGATGCGTCTTTGTATGCCTTCAGGTTGGTGGCATTGATAAGTCCGTTGAGCAGGTTCTGGTGCATCTTGTCCTTGTTGAGTTCTATGACGCGCTCATTGTCGGCCTCGTTCATGAGTGAGTAGTAGTACACCAGTGTGCGTGTTTGTGGGTCGAACGCCATGCTGTCCGTGCGCGTATAGTCTCTCACGGGAGTGGGGCAGTACTTTCGGGTGAAGTCGCGCGCCTCCCTATAGGCCCGGTCCTCCATGTTCTCGTGCTTGCACGCCGTGAGAGCAGTCACGGCAAGCACGGCAAGTAATAACTTCTTCATCGGTTTCTTATTCTATAAGTGTCGCTGAACGCACACGGCTGAGCGTCTCTGGTGTCATCTGCAGATAACTGGCAATGTAGACCAGAGGTGCCCGCAGCACGATTTGCGGCGAGTTCTTGCAGAGCTTCTTGTATTTGTCCTGTGCACTCTCAAAGCGCACCAGGTCAGCGTGAATCTGCGAGAGGATGAGGCTCTCTTCCAGAATCTTGCGGTAGAGAATCTGTATGTTCACGGTGTGCAGAGCCACTTCTTCGAGCTTTTCCTTGGGCAACGCATAGATGACGGTCTGTTCGAGAGCCTCCACCTGCAGTCGTGTAGGCTCTTCGCGAAACAGACTCTCGATGCACATGAAGATGGAGTGGTCTACGCCCAGGTGCTCGGTGACCTCCTTGCCGTTCTTGAAGTAGAACTGGCGTATCAGTCCGTGGTCTATGTAGTAAATGTTGCGGCACACTTCGCCCGTCTTGAGAATCATCTCGTTCTTGGCAAACTTCATGGGCACCAGCACACTCTCGAGAATGTCGAGCTCGTCGTGCGTCATGGTGCTGTACTTTCGTGCCAGCTCGCGAGCGATGTCGCGTGTTGTGTTCTGCATCTCTTTCATAATATCGTTCAAGTTTTCAGGTTGGTTAGTCGAGTTTCAGTACGGCGAGGAAAGCCTTCTGCGGCACTTCCACGTTGCCTATCTGCTTCATGCGCTTCTTACCCTTCTTCTGCTTTTCGAGCAACTTGCGCTTGCGGCTCACGTCGCCGCCGTAGCACTTGGCGGTCACGTCCTTTCGCACGCATTTGATGGTTTCGCGTGCCACAATCTTAGCACCGATGGCTGCCTGGATGGCTATGTCGAACTGCTGGCGTGGAATGAGGTCCTTGAGTTTCTCACACATACGCCTGCCGAAGGTGACGGCATTGTCCTGGTGGGTAAGGGTTGACAGGGCGTCTACAGGTTCTCCGTTGAGCAGAATGTCGAGCTTGGCAAGCTTCGACGGGCGGAAACTGTCGATGTGGTAGTCGAACGAAGCGTAGCCTTTGGAGATTGACTTGAGCTTGTCGTAGAAATCGATGACGATTTCTCCAAGCGGCAGCATGAAGTGTAGTTCCACGCGGTTGCCACTCACATACTGTTGATCTATCAGTTCGCCACGCTTGTCGAGGCAGAGTGTCATGATAGGGCCGATGAAGTTGGCTGTAGTGATGATGCTTGCCTTGATGTAAGGCTCCTCGATGTGGTCTATCATGGTGGGGTCGGGCAGCCCGGAAGGGTTGTGCACCTCTTTCACGCCGCCGTGCTTGTCGTAGACCATATACGACACGTTGGGAACGGTGGTGATGACGTCCATGTTGAATTCCCGGTCGAGACGTTCCTGAATAATCTCCATGTGGAGCAGACCGAGGAAGCCGCATCGGAAACCGAACCCCAGTGCTACCGATGACTCGGGCATAAAGGTGAGTGAAGCATCGTTGAGTTGCAACTTCTCGAGCGAAGCGCGCAGGTTCTCGTATTCCGACGGGTCAATGGGGTAGACTCCGGCGAAGACCATGGGCTTCACCTCCTGGAATCCGTCTATGGCCTTTTCGCACGGACGTGCTATGTGGGTGATAGTGTCGCCCACCTTCACCTCGGTGGCGTCCTTGATGCCGCTGATGATGTAGCCCACTTCGCCGGTGTGCAGTTCTTTCTTGGGCACCATGTCCATCTTGAGCACGCCCACCTCGTCGGCGGTGTATTCCATACCCGTGTTGAAGAACTTCACCTTGTCGCCAGTGCGCAGGCATCCGTTCTCTATCTTGAAGTAGGCAATGATGCCGCGGAACGAGTTGAACACACTGTCGAAGATGAGTGCCTGGAGTGGAGCCTTGTCGTCGCCCTTGGGGTGGGGAATGCGTTTCACCACAGCCTCGAGTATCTCGTCTACGCCTGCTCCTGTCTTGCCAGATGCCCGGATGATGTCCTCGCGCTTGCAGCCGATGAGGTCAATGATTTCGTCTTCCACCTCGTCGGGCATGGCGCTTGGCATGTCTATCTTGTTGATGACGGGAATGATTTCCAAATCGTGGTCAATGGCCATATACAGGTTTGAGATGGTCTGTGCCTGCACACCTTGTGTGGCGTCTACCACCAGCAGCGCACCTTCGCAGGCGGCAATGCTTCTTGACACCTCGTAGGAGAAGTCCACGTGTCCCGGAGTGTCGATAAGGTTGAGTATGTATTTCTCGCCGCCTGTTGTATACTCCATCTGGATGGCGTGGCTCTTGATGGTGATGCCGCGTTCGCGTTCCAGATCCATGTCGTCGAGCATTTGCCCTTCGGTCACTTTAATGGTTTTTGTGTATTCGAGCATGCGGTCGGCAAGTGTACTCTTGCCATGGTCAATATGTGCGATGATGCAAAAGTTGCGTATATGGTCCATCTATAGTTTGTTGTTGTGTGCTTGTTAGTTGATAAAAAATATGCACAAAGATACAAAAAAAGTACGTTATAAGTCGCTGTAGGAGCTTATGACGTACTTTTTTTAATGAATTTTAAATACTCATCTAAGGTTCAAAATGCCGTTATCGCCAACAATCTTGTTTTCTCTGAGCAACCATCCCAAAGCCATGTAGAGGTTCTCGTCTTTCTCGCCAATGGCATTGCTGAGCGCTTCAAGGGTTTGGTTGTCGTTCTCGTGCAGGTAGTTCCACACCTTTCCTGCCACTTCTCCTGCTTTTTCCTTCAACATTTTCTTTATTGTGTTTTTTGTTTTTCCTAAATCCTTGCAAAGGTACTAATTTCTGTTGAAACAGCCAAATGACTTATGGTTTCTTGATTTGGGTCAACTTTATGTGCCGGATTATTACTTCGGGCTTGGATTGCTGGTTGGAACGCATTGACGGATAGAAAACGAATGGATAAGTGTGAATTTGTAAAGAAATATACAAATGGAAAGCAGGCGGAAAATTGTTCAAGCCTGCAAAACGGCACAATGCTTGGTGCCCTCAATGCTTTTGACAGTTCCGAAAACTCCAACTTTTGGGCTGTATTACCATGGTTAACCATCCGTAAGTCTGCCACTAACCATCCGTAAGTCTGCCACTAACCATCCGTAAGTCTGCCACTAACCATCCGTAAGTCTGCCATTAACCGTCCGTAAGTCTGCCACTAACCATCCGTAAGTCTGCCATTAACCGTCCGTAAGTCTTCCATTAACCGTCCGAAAGTCTGCCATTAACCGTCCGAAAGTCGGCCACTAACCATCCGTAAGTCTGCCATTAACCGTCCGTAAGTCGGCCACTAACCATTCTTTATTGTGTCACTACCAGGTGCAAGAAGTGCTGCTGAGTGATATTCTGTATGTCCGTTTGTCAGAATAGGTTGCCCCGTATTTCCATGTTAGGAGTACGGTTGCCATAATCATGGTAGGCGTTTGTCGTGAATTTTCGTAATCCTGAAAACCGCAATGTCGGTGACTGTGAATAACATTTCATGAAGTTACAGGCTGAAAGAACATACTTTTCCATGTTTTTAGGTCTAATGTGACGCTATTTCAAATTATTGTCGTAACTTTGTAGCTGGATATGGCACACACACACGACAATGCTATGCAAGCAATGATATTTGCAGCCGGGCTCGGCACCCGGCTCAAGCCGCTCACCGACACCATGCCCAAGGCACTTGTTCCTGTGGGCGGTGAACCTCTGCTCGCCCATGTGGCGCAGCGGCTCGAGGATGCGGGATGCGGTCGTACGGTGGTCAACGTGCACCACTTTGCCGGTCAAATCATTGACTATTTCAAGTCTCATGACTTTGGTCTTGACGTGCGTATTTCAGACGAGTCGGAGCATTTGCTCGACACGGGCGGAGGCATCCGCCACGCACAGCAACTCTTTCGCCCCAACTTGCCCATCCTTATCCACAATGTTGACATACTCAGCAATGTCAACCTCCGATGCTTTTACGATCTTCATCAGGAGCACGATGCAACCCTCTTGGTGAGCGAACGCCACACCTCCCGCTATCTGCTTTTCGATGACGACATGCGACTGGTGGGCTGGACCAATGTCCAGACAGGCGAAGTGCGTTCCCCTTATCCTCATCTTGATCCGTCGCATTGTCGCCGTTACGCATTCTCAGGCATCCACCTTTTCTCGCCGCGGCTGTTTCCTATAATGGACGCGTTCCCTGAAAAGTTCGGCATCATCGACTTCTATCTTCAGGCTTGCGCCCGTGCCGACATACGTGGCTTTTTCAAGCCCGACCTCCGCCTGATGGACGTGGGCAAGCTCGACACGCTTGCCGAAGCCGAGGAATTCCTGTCGGAACTGGATGGTGAGCAACAACAGAACAAACCCAATAAACAACATAATTAAAATGCAACAGAAGATTATAATCCTCGATTTCGGTTCGCAGACCACGCAGCTCATTGGCCGTCGTGTGCGCGAACTCGACACCTTCTGCGAAATTCTTCCCTACAACAAGTTCCCCAAGGACGACCCTTCGGTTATCGGAGTCATCCTGAGCGGTTCGCCTTATTCGGTGCACGACAAGGAAGCCTTCAAGGTAGACCTCAGCCAGTTCATCGGCCGCCTGCCGGTGCTCGGCATCTGCTACGGAGCGCAGTATCTTTCATACGCCCAGGGCGGACGTGTTGAGGCTGCCGACTCACGTGAGTACGGTCGTGCCAACCTGGAGCATTTCGATGCCAAGAACCCGCTTTTCAAGGGCTTTGTGGAAAATTCGCAGGTGTGGATGAGCCATGGCGACACCATCACAGCCATTCCTGAAGGCTATGAGTGCATCGCCTCAACAGCCAACGTGAAGTTTGCAGCCTATGCTTCCACGAAGCAGCCCGTTTGGGCCGTGCAGTTCCACCCCGAGGTGTTCCATTCGCTTCAGGGCACACAGTTGCTCAAGAACTTTGTGGTAGGCATTTGCGGAAGCAAGCAGGACTGGAGTGCCGACTCGTTTGTAGACACCACCGTGGCAGAACTCCGCAAGCAGTTGGGCAATGACAAGGTGATTCTCGGCCTTTCGGGAGGTGTGGATTCCAGTGTGGCTGCCGTGCTGCTCCATCGTGCCGTAGGCAGCAACCTGACCTGCATATTCGTAGACCATGGCATGCTCCGCAAGAACGAGTTCCGCGACGTGATGCGCGATTATGAGGGACTGGGACTTAACGTTATTGGCGTTGACGCCTCGGAAAAGTTCTTTGCCGACCTGGCAGGCGTTTCCGACCCCGAACAGAAGCGCAAGATAATAGGTCGTGACTTCGTGGAGGTGTTCAATGCCGAGGCCAAGAAGCAAACGGGCGCCAAGTGGCTTGCCCAGGGCACCATCTATCCCGACCGCATCGAGTCGCTCAACATAACGGGCAAGGTCATCAAGAGTCACCACAACGTGGGCGGTCTGCCCAAGGAGATGAACCTCCTGTTGTGTGAACCTTTGAAGTGGCTCTTCAAGGACGAAGTGCGCCGTGTGGGCCGTTCGCTCGGCATGCCCGAGCATCTCATCACACGTCATCCTTTCCCCGGTCCGGGTCTGGCTGTGCGCATTCTGGGCGACATCACACGCGAAAAGGTGCGCATACTTCAGGACGCCGACGACATTTTTATCCGCGGCCTGCGCGACTACAAGGTGCGCCTGAGCGGTGAAGAAGCCCGCCGTGTGCTGGCAGCCGGTGTGCCGGCCGACATGCAGAACGGTGAGATTGAGGTGTCGCTCTACGACCAGATATGGCAGGCAGGCACCGTGCTCCTGTCCACCGTGCGTTCGGTGGGCGTGATGGGCGACGAGCGCACCTACGAGCATCCCGTGGCACTGCGTGCCGTGACCTCTACCGATGCCATGACTGCCGATTGGGCCCATCTGCCCTACGATTTCATGGCGAAGGTGAGCAATGAGATAATCAATAAGGTGAAAGGTGTCAACCGCGTTTGCTACGACATCTCCTCCAAGCCACCAGCAACGATAGAGTGGGAGTAGAAGCCCATTCACTAAGGATATAAAAAATCCCCTCCAAGTCAAGTTCTATGATTTGGAGGGGATTTGCTTATTCCACAGTCATGCCCTTGCAGATGAGTGCCATGCGCTCAGGACTGAGATAGAGAGTGAAGGCCTGCTGCATGTCTGCCGGTGTGATGGCTTTCAAGTATTGGGCAAAACGGTTGAGCTCGGCGAGTGTTTCGCCGTTTTGCAGGAGTGTGACAAGGCCTTCCTGCCACTGTATGGGAGCGTTGTCTGCCAATAACTTGCGTCTTTGCACCAAAAAATTCATCTTAGCCTGTTGCAGTTCGGTTGGGGCAACGGGTATCTGTTGCAGTTCACGGATTGTTTCTCTCACTGCCTTGTCGGCAATTAGTCTGTCCTCGTTGCGCACTGTCACCTTGACAAGGAAGTGGTACTTTTGCTGTGGATATCCGGCTTTCGATAGTTTCACCTCTGGCGAACTGGCTATTTTCAGTTGTTTTTCAAGTCGCTGTTGCAGTCTTTGTTGCAGCAAGCCCCTGATGATGGCAAGTTTTGCAGACTCCTTGAGCTCGGGCAGGTAGTTTCCGGGAAACACATAGTGAAGTTCGGTTAGGGCGCTTGTCGTGTTGGGAAATGTTTTTTTGAAGTTCATCTCAGGAATGTAGACAGGCTTGTCTGTGAAAGCCCCCATATTGGAAGATGTGAGTCTGCCGAAGGTATTGGCGGCTGCACGGAGCACGGATTTTTGGTCGAAGTTGCCGGTGAAGATGATGGATGTGTGCTCGGGGTCGGTAAAGAGACGTGTGTAACAGTCGCAGATGTGGTCGAGATCCATTTGGTCGAGGTCTTCCGCCGTGTGTTTCAACCCTTCCGTCGACGGTGTGTCGCGGGCAATGGAGTCGATACACTGGATGAGCATGCGCTGTGTGTCGAGCGTCCGGAGTTGGTGGAGTTCGCTTTCGTGCAAGATGCAGTCCTTTTCCACCTGGCGCAATCTGTCGAAGTTCTCGTATGCCCTGCCGGGTGCGGTTATCTTTTCATAAGCCATATTCATCAGCAGCTGTGGCTTGGAGCAAGGTGCTGTGGCCTTCAGTTGGTGCCAATAGTCGCCTATGGAGATGTTCATAGTGAGGTTGTCAGTCTGCATCACGTCTATCAGCGTGTCCTCAGGCACGTTTTGCAGCCCGCCCATGTCCACATATTTGTCAGCGTCCATCAATAGCAAGCGTGAGTGCGGGTCAAGGTCGGCATATCCGCCACGGCCAAGGATAGCCATGTGGAGCGTGCTGTCACGATCAGTTGTGCGGCGGAGAATCAGGCGCAATCCGTTCTTGAGCAAATATTCCGTGGTTCCGATTTCAGTATGTTCGAAAGCACTTGCGGGTGAGACATAGGCATGCGTGGCAGAAAGGCACGGCGGTAGGTTCATGTGGCGTTCCATGGCTTCCAGCCTGCGCTGGTATCGGTAAGTACGGGTGTGTGCCTTCATTCCTCCTTGCCACACGTGGCGCAGGTGTCGCTCGTTGAAGGCGTCACGCCTGCCTTTGTGGTTGCGGTAGGCTACGAGTACAGACAGATGCTTGTCGTTGAGCAGGTCGGAGAGCATGCGTTGCAGGGTAGCACTTGTGGTGTGCTCCACAATGTCGCGTATGCGCGCCATGTCATCGGAGGAAGTGACGGGAAGGTTGCCGCGGAGGGCATAGTCGGTTAGGTAGTCACACCAGATGGCTGAAGCCGTGCCTGTCGTGTCTACGCGCATGGTTCGCAGTTTTTCGGTCATGTTGTCGGCAAGTTCTTCAGGTGAGAATCCACGTTGTATGATGGTGTTTAGTGTCAGCAGCGCACTGTTCATGTAGCTTTTTATGATGCGTTTGTTGTTACCTTCCACCGAGATGAAAAACATGTTTTTCCCGTCCATGACGGTCTTGTCGACAATGGAAGCATTTATTTGATTGGCTTTCAGACGCTTGTCAATGGCTGTGACGAGCAGACTCCATCGCTCTTTTTCGGCAGCGGTAGCCACATTGCTAGTGGAGGTGGAAGGATGAGGAATGGCAAAGGTGAGACGTGAACGGGCTGCCGTGGTGTCTACGGATTCGGCGAGGGTGAATCCCTTGCGGTAGGTAAGGGGGTATTTCAAGTGAATGGAGTGATCTCCGGCTGGAAGTTCTCCGAACACCGTCTTCACGCGTTTTTCCATGTCGACCGCATCCATATCACCCACCACTACAAGTGTAACGTTCTGTGGAATGTACCACTTGTGGTAGTATTTGAGCACCTCCTCTCGGGTGAGCAGCTCTGTTTCCTGTACTGTGCCTATTGGCTTGCGGTGAAGATGTCTGCCCTTGCCCAGTTTCAAGTCCTGTAATTCGTCGTCGAGTGACGGGACATCTCTTGTTTCATTGATAATGGTTCTCCTTTCTATTTCCATATATTTGGGGTCGAAACTGAGACTTCCGATGATGTCGCGGAGAGCAAACAGTGAATTGCTTATCACATGGTAGCCGAAGTCGGCAACGGGAAGGGACAGTTGGTAGACCGTGTGGTTGAAGCCGGTAGTGGCATGCAGGTCATGGCCGGGAACCATGCCCAGTCTTTCAAAATAGGACGTCCATGAGCTGCCTGGAAAGTGAGTGGAGCCGTTAAAGGCCATGTGTTCCACCATGTGGGCGCTGCCTCGCTGCCGATTGGTCTCCTGCAATGTTCCTGCGTTTACCACAAGTCTAATCTCCAAGTTATGCTTGGGGTGAGTGTTGGGCAGGATGATGTAGCGTAGGCCATTGGCGAGATGCCCCTCTATGGTGCCTTGCGGCAGGTCGATCAGGTTGTGCCGGTCGTTGGGAACTCCTTGTGCTGTCGTAGTGAAAAGCAAGATAGCGAGGAATGTTATCGTACGTAAGAGTCTGTTCATAAAGTTTTTCTTTAGGCTGTTTGCCACTTTTTTCGTCTGTTATATGTTTGCAATGACAGTGCAAGCGAAAGCGATGAAAGCATTCTTTCGGATTGCCGAGTGCCGCCTGTCCTATGCAAAGATAGTGCAAATGAGTGGAATAGAAAATAAAAAGCCGTTATTTATTTTTTCATTCCCGGGTTCTGTCCGTTGTGGCAAAGACTCGGTGAAAGAGGGTATATAATAAAAAATGAGTGTGTTCTTTCCCGGTTCTTCTTTTTTGGTTACCTTTGTCCCATTAATCATCAATAAACTTAACAAGTATGAAAAAGTACTTTATTTCAGTGCTCTTGTCGCTGTCTTTCTCTTCAGCTTCTTTTGCCCAGGACAATGCCACTGCTCCACACTACAAGCCCACGGCAGAGAATATAGCTTCACGTCAGGAATTCCAGGACGACAAGTTTGGAATTTTCCTTCATTGGGGACTCTATTCCATGCTCGCTACGGGCGAATGGACTATGACCAACAATAACCTGAACTACAAGGAATATGCCAAACTTGCCGGTGGCTTCTATCCTTCGAATTTCAATGCTGCCCAGTGGGTGGCAGCCATCAAGGCTTCCGGCGCCAAGTATATATGTTTCACTACCCGTCACCACGAGGGCTTCTCCATGTTCAAGACCCGCTATTCAAACTATAATATCGTGGATGCCACTCCCTTCCGGCGTGACATTCTCAAGGAACTTGCTGACGAGTGTCACAAGCAGGGCATAAGACTCCACTTGTATTACTCTCATATCGACTGGCAACGCGAGGATGCCGTGTGGGGACGGACGGGACGTGGAACAGGGCGTCCCAATCCCCAGGGAAACTGGAAAAGCTATTACCAATTCATGAACAACCAGCTCACTGAACTGCTGACAAACTATGGAAAGATTGGTGCCGTGTGGTTCGACGGATGGTGGGATCAAGACCAAAACCCGAACTTTGATTGGCAACTGCCTGAGCAGTATGCACTCATCCATCGGCTGCAGCCAGGTTGTCTGGTGGGCAACAACCATCACCAGACACCTTTCGAAGGTGAGGATATCCAGATTTTCGAGCGTGATCTGCCAGGTGAGAACAAGGCGGGATTGTCGGGACAGGACATTAGCAGACTACCCCTTGAAACCTGTGAAACTATGAACGGCATGTGGGGCTACAAGATAACGGACCAAAACTATAAGTCGGGCAAGACCCTCATACATTATCTCGTGAATGCCGCCGGCAAGAACGCCAACTTGTTGATGAACATCGGTCCCCAGCCGGACGGAGAGCTTCCGGCTACCGCCCTCGACCGGTTGAAGGAAATGGGTGAATGGATGCACACTTATGGAGAAACCATTTATGGCACTCGGGGCGGTATCGTGCCGCCGCATGATTGGGGCGTGACCACCCAAAAGGGCAATCGTCTCTTCGTGCATATCCTCAATCTGCAGGATCGTTCGCTTTTCCTTCCCGTTGGTTCGCGCAAGGTGAGAAGTGCCTGCGACTTTGTGACTCGCCGTGCGGTAAAGGTCAGTCGCGTGGAGGGTGGAGTGGTCATTACGCTCGAGCATGCACCAACAGACATAGACAAGGTGGTTGAGTTGACGCTCTGAAATGGTATGAGGAAAACGGAAGTCTCGCCTTTAATCGAGACTTCACGTTTAACGGCTGTGCTTCAGTCGCAAACTGTTGAGCACCACGCTCACGCTCGACATAGCCATAAGTGCACTGCCCCACATGGGGGTAATCTGAAGGGTAGAACCGAATATGGCGGGCACACCTGCAGCCAAAGGGATGCAGATGGTGTTGTATGCAAACGCCCAGAAAAGGTTCTGACGTATGATGTGAACGGTGTGGCGTGACAGATGTACTGCTTCAGGGATGTGCAGCAGGTCGTCTCCAATAAGCGTCACCTGCGCCACGTCCATGGCTACGTCGGTGCCCGACCCCATGGCAATGCTCACGTCGGCAAGTGCCAGGGCTTGAGAATCATTGATGCCGTCGCCTACCATGGCCACACGGTGCCCCTCTGATTGAAGACGGTGCACCAGGTCTTCCTTGTCCTGAGGCAGTGCTTGGCTTCTCATGTGCTCTATGCCCACTTGTTCTGCCCAGTAGCGGGCTGCCTCGGGTTTGTCTCCGCTCATCATCCACACGTCAATGCCCAACTTCTTCAGGTCCTCTATGGCTTCACGGGCATGAGGCTTGAGTGTCTCCCGCTCTTCGGGCGCAAGGTGGTCGGCGTGCTGGAAGTCTATGTCCTTGCGCGGGATAGTGAGCGTTCCGGTCTTGTCGATGACCAGTGTGTCGACGTGTTGCAGGTGTTCGAGAGCCACGGCATCCTTGATGAGCACGCCGTTTTGGGCTGCTTTGCCCATACCAACCATGAGTGCGGTAGGCGTGGCGAGTCCCATGGCACATGGGCAGGCAATGACAAGTACCGCCACTGCAGACACAATAGCCCTCGGCATGGCGGCCATGCCACCTAAGGTGAGCCACGTCACAAGGGTGATTGCTGACAACACCATCACTGTAGGCACGAAGACAAGTGCCACCCGGTCAACCTGTCGCTGTACGGGTGCCTTGGACCCCTGGGCTTCCTGTACCATGCGGATGATGCCTGCAAGCATGGTGTCGCGTCCCACTTTTTGGGCACGGAACCGCAGTTCTCCTTTCTTTACCATGGTTCCTGCCAAGACGCGCGCTCCTGGTACACGCTTCACGGGAGTGGGTTCACCGCTTATCATACTTTCGTCTATCCATGCTTCGCCGTCGCTTACCGTGCCGTCGACAGCTATTTTCTCTCCTTGTTTCACCTCTATTTCATCTCCTCGCTCCAATGAAGCGATGGGCACATCAATGATTCCGTCGGTTGTAACCAGGCGGGCCGTTTTGGGCGT
This sequence comes from uncultured Prevotella sp., assembly GCA_934191235.1. Lineage (GTDB taxonomy): Bacteria > Bacteroidota > Bacteroidia > Bacteroidales > Bacteroidaceae > Prevotella. The sequence continues at coordinate 49,981 of CAKPUA010000013.1, forward strand.
GAGCCCCATCAGATGCTTGATGGCGGATGCCGTGGAATGTTTGGCACGCTCTTCGAGTAGTCTGCCCGTGAGTACAAAGGTGATGATCATGACCGATGCATCGTAGTAGGTGCAGGTGCCAATGCCATAGCGGACGGAAAGAGAGTCGCCCCAGAAAGTACATATCACGGAAAATACAAACGAGGTTCCTGTGCTGAGCGCCACGAGTGTGTCCATGGAAGCAGAGCCGTGGAGCAACTGCCGCCAAGCCGTGACAAAAAACTGTCGGCCGCACCATGCCATGTTGAGAAGCGAGAGAATGAGCATTACTTGGTCGGCATCGTTCCTGCTTCCGATTTTTATCCATCCCATGCAGATACACATGGTAAGCACGGCAAATATCCATGAAGCCACTACCTTGGCTTGAAGCAGGCGTAAGGAATGTCGTTCTATGCGTTCCACGCTTTCCGTGTCGTCTATCACCAGGTCGTATCCGGCAGCCTGCACTTCTCTTTTGAGGTCGGCGAGCGTCACGATGGCAGGATCGAACTCCACAAGGGCCGAACGGCCGGGAAGACTCACTGCCGCTGAGGATACCCCGTGGCTACCCCGCAACACTTTTTCCACACGTGCCGAACATGCGGCACATCCCATGCCGAGCACAGGCAAGTTCTTCTTTTCTATCATTTCCTTTGATTCTTTATCTTTTCAGTGTGCAAAGTTACTCATTTCGTTGCTACTTGCTGTTATATAATTATGGATAAAGTTTATGTAATTGGGGCATGAAAAAAGATAGCCGTACCGTTCATCAAGACAGATGTGCGGTACGGCTATCTTTAGGGTTTGTGCCTGCTGAGCGACACTGCGAACTGTTTAGCTCACCTTGTTCAGCTTCTTGATAATGGAGAAGATGAAGAGGGCGGCGAGCAGACAGATAACCATCAGTGTGCCCCATACAACGGGTAGAGGCATATCCCACATGTGGCCGGGGATGGAAACAAGCTTGTTGCCGAGGGCTGTGGCTACAAACCAACCGCCCATCATCATTCCCTTATACTTGGCAGGAGCCACCTTGGTGACGAAAGAAATGCCTATGGGGGAGAGCAACAACTCTGCGAAAGTGAGGATGAGATATGTACTTACAAGGAGATTGGGGCTTACGTCGGCCACGTGTTCCGGATGGTTTGTGGCGGGGAGACCGATGCTTGAAACGGTCATCAGCAGGTAAGCACAGGCTGCCACGAGCATGCCAAGGCCAATCTTCACGGGAGCCTTGGGCTCCTTGCCCTTGCGTGCAAGCCATCCGAAGAGGGCTATGCTTACAGGTGTGAGAGCAACCACAAAGCAAGGGTTGAACTGCTGGAAGATGGGCGCGTCAATGGCAACAACATCTGAACCGCTTTCTATGTACGTGTAGACGAGAATGGCTGCGGGCACTATGATGAGGGCAGCGTTGATGATCTTTGACTTGGTGGAGCCACCAGACAGCAAGCCGCAGATGCCGAATACCATGAAGATGCACCACACGAGGTTGATGACGCTGAACTCCATACCTGTCACACCGGTGGCTGAACGGGCTGTAAACTCATCGGCAAACCATGTGAGCGTGAGTCCGTTCTGGTGAAAAGCCATCCAGAAGAAGATGACCACGGCAAACACAAGTGTGAGGCACACGATGCGCTCTTTCGTTTCGGCAGGACTCATTTCATCTTCCTGAACCTCTTTCGTGCCCGATTCCTTTTTCTTATCGGCAGTCAGCACTTGTTTGTAGGTGGGGCGACCAAGGAAGTAGATGAGGATGGACACGATGACCGAAACACATGCCACGGCAAATGCAAAGTGGTAAGAGTCGGCTTTTGTGTAGCCCAGTGAAGTCTGCGCCCATGCCATGATGCGTGTAGCTGCTGTTGGGGCAAAGAGGGCGCCGATGTTAATGGCCATATAGAAGAGTGAGAAGCCCGAGTCACGCTGTGCGGAATAGCGCTTTTCGTTATAGAGGTCGCCCACCATCACCTGAAGGTTTCCCTTGAAGAAACCTGTGCCAAGACTGACAAGCAGCAGGGCGGCTCCCATGGCGGCTACAGCAACACTGCCTCCACCGAGTGGAATGGACAGGAAAAGGTAGCCGAGGAACATAATGAGGATGCCGATGATGACCATCTTGTTGTAGCCCCACTTGTCGGCAGCCATACCTCCGAAGAGCGGAAGAAAGTAAACGGCGGTGAGGAACCATGTGTAGATTTCGGATGCCGTTCCGGCATCGAAGCCGAAGTTCTCACCGAGGAAGAGTGCGAACACTGCGAGCATGGTGTAGTAGCCAAAACGCTCTCCGGTGTTGGCGAGTGCTAAGGTCCATAGACCTTTCGGTTGGTTTTCAAACATTTGTCTTGAGTTTTATGGTTTATATGTTTAGTTTTTTGTCTTTGTAATGTCGAAGAGGTAGCTGAGTTTCACATTCACCGTGCCATTGTTCGACTTCCCGAAGTAGTCGCGCTTGGAGTTTCCGTAGATGTTGGCGAGTCCGTAGTAGTATCTGCCTTCAAGAAGAAAATGTCCTATTTTGGGGAAACTCAGTTCAATGCCCAAGCCGGCAGCTATGCCGTAGTCTATCTTTTTCTCCACGGGCATGGTCTCCTGGGCGGTAATGGTGTTGGAGCGCAGGTCAGTGGCGGGAGCATCAAGTGGATAGTTGGCTTTGGTGCTCTCGTTCAGGAAGATTCCTAATTGCGGGCCTGCTTGGAAGAAGAACTGCACGCCTTTCTTTTCTTTGCCCCATGCCAGATGGGCAAAGACAGGTATCTGCACATAGTTAATGGTTCGTTGGTATTCCTCCGCCAAGCCTGTGGAAGGGTTCACTACTGGTTGGTTTTCTGTGGTGAGAATCTTCTGCTTCCATCCCAGTTGGGAATAGTTCACTTCGGCAAGGATGGAGCAAATGGTACTGAAGTATTTCTCGCAGACGTAACGCACGGACAGTCCTCCCGTGATTCCACCCGCTTGTTTTTGGGGTACTTTCGGGTCGAAGCCCACGGAGTTCATCACATAGCCTCCGTTGACGCCCACGCTGAGATCGTTGCGGTGGCTTCCTATCTGCGCCTGAAGAGTGGCACATGTAGCGAAAAGCATTGCCACGAGAAGTGTGCGGAGCGTTGCTGACTTATTATTCATGAATGGTGGATGTTAGTAATTGATGGCTTCAATATTGCCCGAACGGGTGTAGTGTACCAACAGGAAACTCTCGTTCTGGTAGCCGCCGTTGCCGACTTTCTTGAAGTGGAGGGGTGACTGGAGAGCTTTGTAGCCCAATGCTCCCTTGGCACCAGTGAAGTTCTTGCCTTGTTCGCGGTAGCCGCGGAGAAAGAACATGGCCTGGTCGTAGCCTGTAAGGGCAAAGCGTGGCAAGGCTTCCATCATGTCGGCCTTGAACCAGTTGCGGTAGTTGATGTTGATAGTCTTGGTGTCGCGTAATCCGCCATTATAATAAAAGGTGGAAGGAATGTATGTATCGTATTTAAAGAAGTTCTGCAGGTCATACTTTTCATACATCAGCCATTCCGTGTAGCCATAGAGTGAGATTCGCACGCCGGAGAGTTTTGACAGTTTGGCAAAGGCTGCGTTGAGTTGTGGCGACTTGCCTGTGTTGAGCACTACCACGTTAGGCTTCTCGTTACTGAACGCCTTGGCAAACATGGGTTCGGAAGAATTGAGGTTGGTGATGCTGTGGCTGATACCTTTAGCCTCCAGTTGCTTGCGGAGAGGGAAGGTGAACGAGCCCTTGTCGCTTGTTGCATCGTTGCAGTCGATGAACACTGCGTGGTATTGCGCAAAGCGGTTTGTGAAAGCACGGATAGCACTCTCCGTCAACTGGGCCTGTGGCTGGTAAATCTGGAAGATATTGGAATTCTGTGCCACCTCGTTGCCTGTGATGGAGAAAGGAATGACGAGTTTGATGCCGTATGCCTTGCAGAAATCGCCTAAGGGGCTGACCATAGACGAGTAGAGCGGTCCGAAGATGATGTTGCACTTGTTGGCGCCTTCCTGAAGAAGCACTCTGCGGATGTCGGCGTCCTGTGGCACGTTCCAGGCACGGACGTCAATGTGGTAGCCTTGAAGGCGAAGCTGGTCAAAGGCGAGCAACATGCCGCGGTAGTATTCCACCATGCGCCGGCCGTCGCCGTCCACGTTGTGCAGCGGCAACATCACACCTACACGGATGTCTTGGCCTTGTGCCTCAGTTGCAGGCTTGGCTTGGGGTTGGCTGGCAGTCGACTTTGCCTGCGGCTGTGAAGTTTGGCTGGTGGGATAAGGGATAAAGATGTAGTCGTCTTTCTTCAGCTCATAGCCCTGTTTGTTCATCTCCGGATTGGCTTTGATGAGCTCTTCGATGGTGATGCCATAGCTCTTGGCAATGCCGAAGATGGTTTCCTTTTTCTTCACCTTGTGCACCTCGCGCCATTTGGTGCTCGAGGTTTGTGCCTGCAAGCCTACTGCGAAGAAGACCAGTGCAAGCGCCATGAAATATCTTAAAGTCTTGTTCATCGTTTCTTTATATTTGGTGGCAAAGGTAATAAAAAAGTTTTGAACAAGACCTAAAGGTCTACGGCGAATTGGCGCTGACGTTTCCATTTTCGTGATTCGGGGTAACTTTTCTGCCGAGATTGGACATCTGTATGGAGAAAATGCGTATCTTTGCAAGCTGATATAGGCACGCAGACGACAGATAGGGGACGTTCCCCTGCCATGGGCTTGCCTTGTGTGTCTTTCAATTCACGACAACTGAGATAAAATGAAAAGGATATTTTCCCTGTTATTGTTTGTGGCTTTCACCGCAGTTGGTTGGGCTGACGATGTGCCCACCATCTCGCCTTCGGCAGTGTTTACCGACCCCGATGGCAATGAAGACACATCGACAGAATTTTCCGGCTCGGCACCCGTGACGGCACGTCTTAGTGCCAATCCGGAAAACGTTGGCGACTATGAGGCTCACTACGAATGGAGGTTCTACACCCAAGGCAGTGAGGATTCTCCCTACTTGGTGCGCTATGACCAGGACACGGAATACACTTTCAACCAGAGTGGCACCCACATGGTGGTGTGTTATGCTGTCTTCGTTCACGGCACAGACACCATATCCTATACCAAAGACTATTGGCAGGAAATGGGTCCCATACGTGTGACTATCAGCGAGAGCAAACTTGAAATGCCCAATGCCTTCTCGCCTAATGGTGACGGCATCAACGACATCTATAAGCCCAAGAGCGACTACAAGAGTATCACGGAATTTCATGCTTATATATACAATCGCTGGGGACAGAAACTCTTTGATTGGACAGACCCCTCTACGGGATGGGACGGCACGTTCAAAGGAAAGGACGTGAAACAGGGAGTCTACTTCTGCCTGGTCAAGGCGAAGGGTGCCGACGGCAAGACGTATAACATCAAGAAAGACGTGAACCTGCTCCGCGGATACGACGAGACGAACGGACAAGTGGAAGAGTAATATCAATATCATGCAGAAAGAAGACAACAAGATAAATGTTTGGGGAGCGCGCGTGCACAACCTCAAGAATGTGGACGTGACCATTCCCCGCAATTCGCTTACTGTCATCACGGGTCTCTCAGGCTCCGGCAAGTCGTCATTGGCTTTCGATACCATTTTTGCCGAAGGCCAGCGCCGCTATATAGAAACTTTTTCGGCTTATGCCCGCAACTTCCTTGGCGGCATGGAGCGTCCTGATGTGGACAAGATAACCGGTTTGAGTCCGGTTATCAGCATAGAACAGAAGACCACCAACAAGAATCCACGGTCTACGGTAGGAACCACCACGGAAATCTATGACTATCTCAGACTTCTCTTTGCCCGTGCCGGCACGGCCTATAGTTATATGACGGGCGAAAGGATGGTGAAGTACACAGAGGAACGTGTGGTGGAGATGATTCTCCACGACTATGCCGGCAGCAAGATTCTTGTTCTCGCTCCGTTGGTTCGTAACCGCAAGGGACACTACCGCGAACTCTTCGAGAGCCTGCGCCGCAAAGGCTACCTCTATGTTCGTGTGGATGGTGAGGTAAAGGATATAGAACGCGGCATGAAGGTGGACCGCTACAAGAACCATAACATTGAACTTGTTGTGGATAGACTCGCCGTGCAGGATAAAGATGAGGAAAGACTGCGCAAGACCGTCGCCACAGCCATGAAGCAGGGTGACGGACTCATCATGGTCATGGACAATGACACCGGTGAGGCGAAGTTTTTCTCGAAACGCCTCATGTGTCCCACCTCGGGCATTGCCTACAAAGACCCGGCTCCAAACATCTTTTCTTTCAACTCTCCGGAAGGAGCCTGCTCCAAGTGCAAGGGACTTGGCTATGTTGACGAAATAGACATGGACAAGGTAATCCCTAACCCTTCACTCAGCATCCGCGAAGGAGCCATAGCCCCCTTGGGCAAATACAAGAACCAACTCATCTTCTGGCAGATGGAAGCTGTTCTTGTTCCCTATGAATGCTCGCTGAAAACTCCTGTGAAGGACATTCCTCAGGAAGCCCTCGACGAACTCTTGACCGGCACGATGGGGAAGGTGAAGATCGACAAGTCGCTGGTGCATACCAATTCGGACTATTTCACGGAATACAATGGGTTGGTGGCCTACCTGCAAAATGCGATGGATTATGACGACAGTGCCTCTAACCAAAAGTGGGCCGAACAGTTCCTCACTACGGTGAAATGTCCCGACTGCCATGGGCAGAAACTCAATCGTGAGGCTCTCAGCTACCGGATTTGGGACAAGAACATAGCGCAGTTGGCAGAGATGGACATTGCCGAACTCCGTGCTTGGCTCGATGAGGCAGAGGAGCATCTTGAGCCACAACAGAAGAAGATTGCTTCCGAAATACTCAAGGAAATACGCACCCGAGTCGACTTCCTGCTCGAAGTAGGTCTCGACTACTTGTCACTCCATCGCCAGTCTGCCACACTTTCAGGTGGAGAAAGCCAACGCATACGCCTGGCTACACAGATCGGTTCGCAACTGGTCAATGTGCTTTACATTCTCGATGAGCCATCAATTGGACTGCATCAGCGCGACAATGAACGGCTCATACGAAGTCTGAAGGAACTGCGCGACTTGGGCAACACGGTTATCGTCGTGGAGCATGACAAGGACATGATGCTCAATGCCGACTACATAGTGGATATAGGGCCCAAGGCGGGACGCAAGGGTGGAGAAGTGGTGTTCCAGGGTACGCCACAGGAAATGCTTGCCCAGCATACCCTCACCAGCCAGTATCTCAATGGCGAGCGCACCATCGCAGTGCCCGAAACACGCCGCAAGGGCAATGGCAAGGCCATCGTCCTGCATGGCGCCTCGGGCAACAATCTCAAAGATGTCGACGTGAGTTTCCCGCTCGGTGAACTGATTGTGGTCACCGGTGTGAGCGGTTCCGGCAAGTCAACTCTCATCAACGAAACTCTGCAGCCCATACTCAGCCAGCATTTCTACCGCTCGCTCAAGAACCCCATGCCATACAAGTCTGTGGAAGGCCTGGAAAATATAGACAAGGTGGTCAGCGTGGATCAGTCGCCGTTGGGGCGCACGCCACGTTCCAATCCTGCTACCTATACAGGCGTGTTCTCCGACATCCGCTCGCTCTTCGTAGGGCTGCCGGAAGCCAAGATACGCGGCTACAAACCTGGACGCTTCTCTTTCAACGTGAAGGGCGGACGCTGCGAGGCATGTGGCGGCAACGGCTACAAGACCATAGAGATGAACTTCTTGCCGGATGTGATGGTGCCCTGTGAGGTGTGCCACGGCAAACGCTATAACCGCGAGACCCTTGAGGTGCGCTACAAAGGCAAGAGCATTGCAGACGTGCTCGACATGACCATCAACCAGGCGGTGGAGTTCTTTGCCAACGTGCCGTCCATTCTTCAGAAAATCAAGACACTGCAGGATGTAGGACTGGGCTATATAAAGCTCGGGCAGCCTTCTACAACGCTTTCCGGAGGCGAAAGTCAGCGTGTGAAACTGGCTACCGAACTGAGCAAACGTGACACTGGCAAGACGCTCTACATCCTTGACGAACCCACTACAGGACTTCACTTTGAAGACATCCGCATACTGATGGAAGTGCTTCAGCGCCTTGTAGACAGGGGCAACACGGTAGTGGTCATTGAGCACAACCTTGACGTCATCAAGCTCGCCGACCATATTATCGACATGGGACCGGAAGGCGGACGCAAAGGCGGACGCCTTGTGGCAAGCGGCACACCCGAGGAGATTGTGGCAGGCGGGAAGGGCGAAACTGCCCGATTCCTGAAGGAAGAGTTGAAACAAGGTTAGTCCCTTTTCTGTTTCTTCCCTGAAAAGAAAGGTGAAAGGAAACCGGAGAAAACTTCAGCCGGCTTCCTTTCACCTTTTTCTATTCCTTTGCGGCAGTTGCAGGAAATCCTTCTTTTCCGCTTTCTATCTGTTTGCTGTGCCAAGGAATGATGGCTTGCGGGTCAACTTGCCTTGGGCGCAATGATGGTCTGCACGATTCCCCGCATGGCTAGATATACCAGGAGGGCGAGCCAAAGAGCGTGGTTGCCCATGATGTTCGAGCAAGAAAGATACACGGCAAAGAATGCCACGGCCGACACAACCGATGAAATGAGCATGCCTCTCGTGGCAGTCATGCCGATGTAGAGTCCGTCCCACACAAAGGCTGCAAAACCTGCCATGGGAATGCATACCGCCCATGGCAGATAGGCGAGCGAGGCTTTGACCACACCATCGTTGTTGGTGAGCAGGTGCAGAAACGATTCGCCGCCCCAGTGATACACGCAGGTGTAAACCACTGTCAGTCCCACAGCCCAAGCAAAAAGATGTCGTTTGGTGAGATGGAACGCTTCACCGTCGTGCGCTCCGTAGTATTTGCCGCCCACAGCCTCACCGGCATAGGCAAATCCGTCCATCACATAGGAAAAGAGAGTGAACAGTTGGAAAAGCAGCGTGTTGACCGCCAGGATGACCGCTCCTTGCCGGGCACCAGCCGAGGTGAAGAAGAGGTTGACTGCTACCAGGAAAAGTGTGCGCAGGAAAATGTCGCGGTTCACGGTGAAGAAGCGTGACATGGCAGCCCGGTCCTTTAGCGCGCCAAGGCGCATATAGACCCACAGTCTTCGATAGCGCAGGCGAAGCATTAGGACTGCCAACAAGAATCCTGACCACTGGGCGGTGAGTGTGCCAAGTGCCACTCCCTCTACTTTCATGCCTCCTATATAGACAAAGGAGAGGCTTGCCACAATGTTGACAACATTCTGGAAAATGGCCACTATCATGGGCAGTCGGGTGTTTTGCATGCCAATAAACCATCCTGTGAGTCCGTATAGCCCGAGCATGGCTGGTGCTCCCCACACGCACACGTCGAAATAGGCGGCTGCGTAGAGGCGAATGTCGGGTGTGGGATGCATCAGAGCCAAGGCGCCATGACTGATGAAACTTTGGAGAACGATGAACAACATGCCTACGCCGATGCCAACCGTGAGTGCCCGCACGAGCAACCGTGACAGTCCTTGCCAGTTGCGGGCTCCGTAAGCCTGCGATGTCATGCCGCTTGTGCCCATGCGCAGGAACCCGAACACCCAGTAAATCACGTTGAATATCATGCTTCCCACGGCTATGGCGCCTATGTAGGCGGCACTGCCCATGTGGCCGACAATGGTCACGTCGACCAGTCCCAATAGCGGAACGGTGACGTTGCTCACGATTGAGGGTACAGCTATGTGGAGTATTTCTTGGTCTATTCTCTTCATCGTTTTTGTGTTGTTTATTTAATCTATGGTGCAAAGTTACTAAACTCCGACCAATCCACTCCATGTTAACACACGATTAACTGTTTTCACAACTCGTAGAAAAAGAATGTAAATCAAAGAAAAAATATGTTGTGTGCGCACACAATGCTTGATATATATCAATAAAGAGGCCTGTTTTGAGTAAATATCCCAATAATTGTTTGCGCACACAGAAATTCGTCATACCTTTGCAGTGTCAAAAGAAAACAAGTAAAAGTTTAGGTTTTAGTTTAGGTAAATAAAGATTGTTAGTTTGGTTATTGGTTTTAGGTAAAGATTGATTTTGTTTAGGATTTCAGGTTTTAGTTTAGGTATTAAGATTGTAAGCATATTCAGGTAACGATTTGAATAGACAATAGACTTACAAAATAAGGGTTCCAGATGACGTGGTGTCATTTGGAATTCTTGTTTTATGAGGGTTGTGGTTCATTGTTGATGCCTGAGTGTGAGGGTAATGCCATTGCCGTTGGCATAACGGAACGGCCGAGTTGCACGTGGCTAACGGCAGGTTCTTACGGTTGCCAAAACCGTGGGCAATGAGTGCCCAAGGCGTGGGCATCGACTGCCCAAATCTTGGGGCTGTTTTTGGCAATCCTTTTAACATTTGCTGACGTGTACCTTGTCATACCGTTTATATGCTCGTTTTGGGCGAAAAGTGATAGATATTTTCCATCTATCACTCATCTATCACTCGATGTAATCATCATAGAATCAGATAGAAAGTGTAATAACACAAGAAAAAGTGATAGGTGATAGATGGTTTTGAAAAATTTTACGTGCGTGCGCATGCGCGCGTAAGACAAAACAAAAACTGGCTGTATGGAATGAGAGTGTGGCTTTCCTTTCCTGAGTTTTTGCCTATAATAAACGGGCTGAAAGCGTTTTCGCTGCTTTGCTTGTCATGGGCTACATACGGTTTCGGCTTTCGGTCAGCTTACCATGGAGACGATGTTTTATGGCATGAGGAGCCTTCCCCTATACCGGATAGGAGCATAAAAAAGGATGGAATGCTATGGTCGCTTTCTGTTTCCGGAAGGTAAGTCATCCCAAGTGTGGAAACCTTGGTATGCTGGTTGCCTACACCCTTCCACGTTCACCTGTATGCTGAACGAAGGGCTGAAGTTGTATCTCACGGCAGCACCGATGCGGTCGCCCATATTACCGAGGTCCATGAGTGGGTAAGGCACGCACTTGGATTGTCCGACAATGCTCTTTTGGGCATAAATGTAGCCCTCCCAATGGTCGTCAAAGCGATAGCCGAGCACGGCATTGATGCCAGCCTGTCGGCAACTCATCCGTCCCCAGTCCATGTTGTTGAAGTAGCCTCCTACTGCAAGCGACAACTGTTTGGTGAGCGGCACGGCATACATCATCGAGAGATGCTGGGCGAAACCCGCTCCGCTCAGTCCGCCTTTGCCAAACGTAGTGGTCACTGAAGCCCCCACGTTCACGTTGAGGCCAGGATGGAGGTCCCAGTTGGAATATCCGCCCCACCACGACATGGGCCATCGACCCAGGGGGTGCACCCTTCCGGAATTGTCAAGAGCGGGCAGATGAAGCGTGGTTGTGTCTGCTGCAGTCGCTTCTGCAGGTATGTCATTGGGTGAAGTTTCAATGCGCTCACCATGATGGAGTGGGGCAGCCAGGAAACCGTCAGTCCGTTCGTAGCTGGTGATGGGGCGTGGCTGCGTGGTAATCATATTGGTGCCAGGCAACCGCTTTGGGCGTTTGTCCTGTGCGGCCAGTGTGAGAGCCGCGAGTATAAGCAAGAGTGTGAGTATATGTCTTTTCATAACCATTTCCTTTAGAAGGTCTTTGTGCAAAGATAACTCCAAATGAGGAAAACGCAAACAATATTCAGCCTTTTTAAGGCTTGATGTACAATGTTTACCAAATTAGCGTGAAAGAAATTGCACCATCCGATATTTTTGCCTAAATTTGCATTCCTATAAAACAGAAACACAAAGCCTATGAAATCATCCCTATTCATGCTGCTTGCCGCCTTTGCCAGTGCAACTGCTGCCCAAGCGCAGTCTGCCGACACGGCTAAAGAGCAGACCATAGCCGGCAAGATGGCGCGCTTTTGGAAACAGGTCAAGGACGAGGTGAGCTACACTGCCGACGGCCTCTTCTCCAAGGAAGGAAACTACAAGGTGCTTGTCGACGGCAATTACTATATGCCGGTTTATGACGTCAACCTGTATAAAGGAACTGACGGACGCGAGATGCGCAACGAGTGTGGCACGCAGTTGCTCAATAAGTACCCCTCTGCCGAGATTGTTTCATGCGTGATACCCCAGACTGATTGGCTCACCACCACTGAAGAGCAAGGCGGACAGGTGGTTTCCTACAAACAAACCCTGTATTGCTATGTGCTCGCCAAGGACGGTGCCGAGGGCTACATCAACCAACGCTACGTGTTTGTGCGTAGCCGCAAGCCTGGCGAGGAGTTCGTGAATGACACCCAACGCTGGGCCAAGCTTCAAGGCACAGACGTGATGACCGGCAAGGTGTTTGACAAGTTGACAAGCAAAAACAAAAAGAAAAAGAAATGAACCTGTTCAAGAAACTCTTCGGAATCAAGTCGGATGAAGACAATTCCGCCACCTCTCAACCCGTTACCCGCACAGAGCGCGACTTCGACGTGCTGAAATATGATGGCGTTCGCGCCATGCGCAGCCACGAGGCTGAATATGCCGTGCAGTGCTTCACCCATGCCCTCGACATTAAGGACGATCTTGAGACGCGTGATTATCTGTCGCAAGTTTACGTGGCACTACGCCGTCCGGCTGATGCCTACGAACAGTTGCGGCTCATTGCCGAAGCATGTCCCGACAACCTTCAGGTGTTTGTAAGGATGGCGCGTGTGGCATACATGATGGAAGACTACAAGGCCATGGGTGAGGCAGCCGAGAAGGCGATGCTCATGGACCGTGACAATGCAGAGGTGAATTTCCTCTATGCCCAGTCGTGCCTTGGCATGGGCGATGTGGTCAATGCCATAGCCATGCTCACCAAGGCCGTTTCGGTGGCTCCCGACTATGCGGATGCCCTGTTGCTCCGTAGCGAAACGCTACTCAAGATGGGCGACAAGGCAGGCGCCACTTCTGATGCCGACACCCTGCTCAAACTTGCTCCGCAATCGGAAGATGCCCTGTTGCTTAAGGCCAGAGTGGAGAACAGTCTGGGCCATAAGGACGAGGCTGTGGACTGGTACGGCAAGGTGCTCGATGCCAATCCATTCCGGCTGGAAGCCTACAAGGAGCGTGGTGCCATCCGCTATGAGCGTGGCGAGAGCCAGGCGGCAGCGGAAGACATGCAGAAGGTGCTTGAACTTGAGCCCGACAAGGCACAGGATGTGAACGGGGAGTTTACGGCAGAGGGAATAGAAGACAAACTCAACCGGAAATACAAGGAGATGAATCCATACGGCTTCTGACAAGGGGCTGCGGAACATTGGTATAAACAAGCAAGGAGTGAAAGAATTTGACACATGAAGTTCAAATCGTTTCACTCCTTGTTCTTTTATGGGCAGAACGCCTTACAGTTCAGCGATGCACTCTATCTCCACGAGTGCGCCTTTGGGCAGATCCTTCACTGCCACAGCCGAACGTGCAGGGTAGGGCTGCTGGAAGAACTCGGCGTAGACCTCGTTCATGGCAGCAAAGTTGCCCATGTCTGAAAGGAATACGGTGGTCTTGATGACCTTGGAAAGGTTGGTGCCGGCCTCTTTCAGGATGGCCTGCGCATTGGTGAGCGACTGGCGTGTCTGTCCCTTGATGCCGCCCTCGGCAAACTCGCCTGTGGCTGGATCTACGGGGATTTGGCCTGAGGCGAATACCATGTTGCCTACTTTGATTGCCTGGCTGTAAGGACCTATGGCCTTAGGAGCCTTTTCTGTGTGGATAGCTTCCATTGTCTTGTTGTTTTAAAAGTTTATGTTTAAATGTTTTCTCTTATCTTCATGCCATTGTCGATGAGAGCACGCTTGATGGCCTCCACGTGCTCCAGATTCTTGGTCTCGGCAGCCAGCCGGAGCACGCAGTCGGTCACGTTCTTGCTTGCCGTGTTGCGCTCGTGGTGCACGCTGATGATGTTGGCACCCATGTTGGCTATCACTTCGCACACCTTAACCAACTGTCCGGGCTTGTCGGCCAGTTCTATGGTCAGTGTGCAGATGCGTCCGCTCTTGGCCAGACCCCGGTTGATGACTCGGCTGAGGATGGTTACGTCGATGTTGCCGCCGCTTACCACACACACCGTTTTCATGCCCTTCACCGGCACCTTGCCGAACATCACGGCAGCCACGCTTGCCGCGCCGGCACCCTCGGCCACCATCTTCTCGCTCTCGATGAGGTGGAGGATGGCTGCGCATATCTCGTCTTCGCTCACCGTCACGATGTCGTCCACATAGTTGGAGCACACGTCAAACGTTGTGGCACCCGGTTCCTTTACGGCTATGCCGTCGGCAATGGTCGACACGCTGGCGAGTTTCTCTTGCTTGTGGTCGTGCAGACTTGCCACCATGCTTGCCGCACCGGCTGCCTGCACGCCATAGACTTTCACCTTGGGGTTGAGCGACTTGATGGCATAGGCTATGCCCGAGATGAGTCCGCCGCCGCCCACCGGCACCACCACGGCTTCCACTTCGGGCAGTTGGTCGAGCAGTTCAAGACCTATGGTACCTTGTCCGGCGATGACATTCTCGTCGTCGAAAGGATGGATGAAAGTGTAGCCGTGCTCGTCGCGCAGTTGTAGCGCCTTTTGGTAGGCATCGTCGTAGACACCCGGCACGAGGCACACCTCGGCACCCAACCGCTTGGTAGCCTCCACCTTACTGATGGGTGCTCCTTCGGGCAGGCAGATGAGCGACTTGATGCCCATGGCGGTAGCGCCGAGCGCCACACCTTGTGCATGGTTGCCTGCCGAACAGGCTATCACGCCCTTCTGTTTCTCCTCTTCTGAAAGTTGCGATATTTTGTAGTAGGCACCGCGAATCTTGAATGACCCCGTCTTCTGCAGACATTCGGGTTTCAGATACACGTCACACTCGGGGTTGATCTTGGGAGCGTGCACCAAGTCGGTGCGCCTGATGATTTTGCTCAGCACATAGCGAGCCTTGTAGAAATTGTCTAAATTCAACATTTCCTTTTCCGGTTTTATATAGTCAGTGCAAAGTTAGTGTAAAAGGACGGAATATAAAATAAAATCAACGTTTTTATTTTAAGGGTGTCGTGACACCTTCAAATAATAGGGCCCTTCGGGAATTGAGGTGATGTTTATCGTCTCAGTGGCGGAATGATGGTCGTTCCGGATTTGGAATTGATGCCTGATGTTGCAGCCTCCGAATGTATGCCAATCATTTCCTGCCCGGATATGGTCATGAAACTGTTCTGTTGCAGTTTGTTAGTGGCAGAGTAACGATGCGCTAATGGCAGAGTAACGATGCGTTAGTGGCATACTTAGACTTGGCTCTGCAGCCTGTTCACTCATTGCCACTGCCGTGGGCATCGAGTGACCAAACAGCAGAACAGATTTCGGGCATACCACTTGAACTTGACAAACGGAACGGCGAATCGGTGATAGATGTGAGGGATGTCAAGCCATCTGTCACGCATCTATCACTCTATCTATCTTGTTTATATACAGCAGAAAAATGTCGGATAACAAGAAAAGTGATAGATAGTGGCGAGAAAACGAAAAACTTTTCCTGCGCGCGTGCGCGTGAAGAGCGATTATCCGGCAAGGCGCCAAGACGACAACGCCCTTCATTTGAGGGCTCATGCCCATAGGAACGACATCTTGGATATGATAGACGGGCTTCTCTTCGACACGTTGTGGGCTATGTGGATGCACTTTCAACTTTTCCATAATACTTCTTTGTAGTTCAAGATAAAAGATATACCTTTGCACGAAGATAAAATATAACCATACAATAAATATGTACAGGACAAAGACATGTGGAGAGCTTCGACTCTCCGATAAGGGCAAGGAAGTGACCCTTGCCGGATGGGTGCAGCGCACACGCAAGATGGGTGGCATGACATTTGCCGACCTTCGTGACCGCTATGGCATCACGCAGCTCGTGTTTAATGAGGCAGACGACAAAGACCTGTGCGACCAGGCCAACCACCTCGGCCGTGAATACTGCATACAGGTGGAGGGCGTCGTGAACGAACGCGAAAGCAAGAACCCCAATCTCCCTACAGGAGAAATAGAGATAATAGCCAAGAAACTGGTGGTGCTCAGCCCCAGTCTCACTCCTCCTTTCACCATAGAAGACAATACAGATGGCGGCGACGACATCCGCATGAAATACCGCTATCTCGATTTGCGCCGCCCCATGGTTCGCAAGAATCTGGAGCTTCGTCACCGTATGACCATTCTTATTCGCAACTTCCTCGACTCCAAACAGTTTATCGAGGTTGAAACTCCTGTGCTCATCGGTTCTACTCCAGAGGGTGCCCGCGACTTTGTGGTGCCGTCTCGCATGAATCCTGGACAGTTCTATGCTCTGCCTCAGAGCCCTCAGACACTGAAGCAACTCCTGATGGTGTCTGGCTTTGACCGCTATTTCCAGATAGCCAAGTGCTTCCGCGACGAGGACTTGCGTGCTGACCGTCAGCCCGAGTTCACCCAAATAGACTGTGAGATGAGTTTCGTTGACCAAGACGATGTGATCAATCTCTTCGAGGATATGGCACGTCATCTGTTCAAGGAGATTCGCGGCGTGGAACTTCCCGCCAAACTCCAGCAGATGACCTGGCACGAGGCCATGCGTCGTTTCGGTTCGGACAAGCCGGACCTTCGCTTTGGAATGGAATTTGTGGAACTCATGGATGTGCTCAAGAAAGGTACATTCTCCGTGTTTGACAATGCTGCATACATTGGCGGTATCTGCGTGCCGGGTTGTGCCGGATATACCCGAAAGCAACTTGACCAACTCACGGAATTTGTCAAGAAACCACAGGTGGGTGCCAAGGGACTCGTCTATATCAAGTATAATGCCGACGGCACAGTGAAGTCGAGCGTGGACAAGTTCTATGATGCTGCCGCCCTTCAGGAAGTGAAAGAAAAAATGGGAGCCAAGGATGGCGACCTCGTACTCATTCTTAGTGGAGACAATGCCAACAAGACACGTGTTCAGTTGTGCTCGCTCCGTCTTGAGATGGGCGACCGTCTCGGCCTGCGCGACAAGAACAAATTCTGCTGTCTTTGGATTATTGACTTCCCGCTCTTTGAGTGGAGCGACGAGGAGCAGCGCCTCATGTCAACCCACCATCCCTTCACAATGCCTAATCCCGATGACATACCATTGCTTGAGGAACACCCCGAGCAAGTGCGTGCCAAGGCTTACGACTTCGTTTGCAACGGCGTGGAAGTAGGTGGCGGAAGCCTTCGTATACACGATTGCCAGCTGCAGGAAAAGATGTTCAAGATACTCGGCTTCACCAAGGAACGTGCCGAGGCACAGTTCGGCTTCCTTATCAATGCATTCAAGTATGGAGCACCGCCACACGCTGGTCTTGCCTTCGGTCTCGACCGATTCGTGTCTATCCTTGCCGGACTCGACTCCATCCGTGACTGCATTGCATTCCCCAAGAACAATAGCGGCCGTGACGTGATGCTCGACGCGCCGAGTGTACTTGACCCCAAACAGCTCGACGAACTGCACCTCAAGGTAGACTTGAGTGAAGAGTAAACATAAGACGATAGCTTGACGTAAGTCAAGAAAAAACGATAAGTTACAGGATTATGGTAGAAAATGCCATTTTCCTGTAACTTTTCTTTGCCATTTAAGCTGGAAAAGATTACTTTTGCACCATAAAGAATTTGAAATTAGAGAATTTATAATATTAAACTTTATAGATTATGGTAGAAAAGAAAACAACAGTTAAGAAGACAACAGCTGCAGCTCCCAAGAAGGCAGCAGCAAAGCCAGCCGCCAAGAAACCAGCTGTCAAGAAAGCAGAGATTGCAGTGGACGGAGTGAACGTAGGCTTTAGAGCAGGTGATGTCTACCAGGCATTGTCTACCGCAGGTAAGGCTCTCAGTGTGGCAGAAATAGCCAAGGAAGCCAAAATCACTAAAGAAGAAGTGCTTCTTGGTATGGGCTGGTTGTTCAAGGAGGGTAAAATCAAGGACGACGGCAAACTCATCACTTTGGCTTAAACTTGAAATAGCCAAGGAAACCATAATGGAGGACTGGCAGGTTTTTGCCGGTCCTCCTTTTCACTTTTTATGAATTACGACAAGGATATCATCAAAATTCTCAAGGAGGCAGGCACGCAGGGACTCTCTGTGCGCAAGATAGTCATGCACGTGTATAATGCCAACAACAGCTTTTTTGACAATACGGACATCAAGTCCGTGGCACGCAATGTCTATTCTTTCCTGCAGCGCAACAGCAAGGGCGGGGACTCTATGGTTGAGCATACGGGACAGAAAGGAATCTATCGGCTCAACATGAACTCCAGGCAAACCTCTCAGTTGATGCTGCAGTTCACAGAGGACTCGCAGGAAGACTCTGTAGCGCCTGTGCCCGAAGACAAGTCACTTTCCTTGTTCGACTGACCCGATGCACTTTTACAGACTCACTTGACCGCAAGTGCTCACCCCCATAACCACCCCGACCTGTTCCTTTGGATACTTTGTCAGTAGTTCCTTTTTTCTACTTGTTTTCCATAAAAGCAATTTAGTGGAATTTCGTTCAAGTGAAAGGAAACATGTACACGTATTATTTGAAACACCGAAAACATACTAAATACTATGGCAAAAAGATACTTATTAGGATTTGATATCGGAAGCTCTTCTGTGAAAGCTTCACTTGTTGACGCCGAGAACGGCCAGTGTGTGGCCTCGGCATTCTATCCCGAACACGAGGCACCTATCACTGCCGTTAAGGCAGGATGGGCAGAGCAGGACCCGCAGATGTGGTGGAACAATGCCAAACTCAGTCTTGCCAAAATCATGGCGGATGCCGGAGCCAAGGGCGAAGACATCAAAGCCATCGGCATCTCCTATCAGATGCATGGATTGGTTTGCGTCGACAAGGACAAGCAAGTGGTACGCCCTTCCATCATCTGGTGCGACTCACGCGCAGTTTCCTATGGGGAGAAGGCTTTTAAAGACCTCGGCGAGCAGTTCTGTCTTGAGCACATGCTCAACTCACCAGGCAACTTCACTGCCGCCAAACTTGCTTGGGTCAAGGACAATGAGCCACAGAACTATGAGCGAATAGACAAATTCATGCTTCCCGGTGACTATATCGCCATGAAACTGTCTGGCGAAATCAATACCACTGTGAGTGGACTGAGTGAAGGCATCCTGTGGGATTTCAAGGAACAGAAAGTTGCCACCTCACTCCTCGATTACTATGGCATAGATGACAGTCTTGTGGCAGATCAAGTGCCCACCTTCTCGGTGCAGGCACAAGTGTCGGCCCAGGCTGCCGCTGAGACAGGTCTAAAGGAAGGAACCCCCATCTCTTACCGAGCCGGCGACCAGCCTAACAATGCATTGAGCCTCAACGTGTTCAATCCGGGAGAGATAGCCTCAACAGCCGGAACCTCCGGTGTCGTCTATGGCGTGCTGGGCGATGTAAACTATGACTCCAAAAGTCGTGTCAATACCTTTGCCCACGTCAACTACACCTGTGAGCAAGAGCGTCTTGGCGTATTGCTTTGCATCAATGGAACAGGAATACTCAATGCCTGGGTGCGCCGCAATGTGGCACCAGAAGGTATTTCCTATGCCGAGATGAACGACCTTATAGCCAATGTTCCTATTGGCAGTGAAGGCGTGAGTGTCATTCCTTTCGGCAATGGCGCAGAGCGTGTACTCGAAAACCGGGAAACGGGTTGCTCCATCCACGGACTCAACTTTAATAAGCACAATCGTGCCCACATCATGCGTGCCGCACAGGAAGGCATCGTGTTCAGCTTCTGCTATGGCATGGAAGTAATGCAGCACATGGGAATGGACATACGCAAGATCCATGCCGGAAAGGCCAACATGTTCCTCTCTCCCATGTTCCGCGACACACTTGCCGGAGTGAGCGGTGCTACCATAGAACTCTATGATACAGACGGCAGTGTGGGTGCTGCCAAGGGCGCAGGTATGGGGTGTGGAATCTATAAGGACCATGACGAGGCTTTTGCTACACTCAAGAAACTTGCCGTCATTGAACCTTGTGAGAAGGACCGTGACGCCTATCTTTCAGCCTATGCTGCTTGGAAGGAGGCATTAGGAAAAGTGCTCTAACCATTCTGATAAAGAACAAAAACTTGCGGATTTGCAAGATTCAATAGAAAAAGGCGGCAATTTGCTGCCTTTTTCCGCTTTTTATTGCTAACTTTGCGAACAAGATTAATTTAAAGGAAATGAATTATGGCACGAAATAGCAATCATTTAGTGATTATGGCAGGCGGCGTAGGTAGCCGTTTTTGGCCCATGAGTACGGAAGAAAAACCAAAGCAGTTCATTGACGTGCTTGGAGTAGGGCGTTCCCTCCTCCAACTCACCCTCGATCGTTTTGAGAGCATCTGCTTGCCGGAGAATGTATGGGTGGTGACCAACAAGCGCTATTTTGACACGGTGCGTGAACAGCTTCCAGAGGTGCCCGCTTCCAACATTCTGTGTGAACCTTGCCGTCGCAACACGGCTCCTTGCATAGCCTATGTGAGTTGGCGCATCAAGTCGGTGGACCCACATGCCAACATCGTGGTTACTCCGAGTGATCATTTGGTGACCAACCCCATTGAGTTCCGAAAAGTCATTACCCAATGTCTTCAGTTCACGTCAGAGAGTGACTCCATCGTCACTCTTGGCATCAAGCCTACGCGTCCGGAGACTGGCTACGGATATATACAGGCCGACCTCGCTTCAAGCAGTGCACGCAACAAGGGCATCTTTCGTGTGGATGCTTTCCACGAAAA
The DNA here is from genome assembly GCA_934191235.1 of uncultured Prevotella sp. Lineage (GTDB taxonomy): Bacteria > Bacteroidota > Bacteroidia > Bacteroidales > Bacteroidaceae > Prevotella. Next base: position 70,732 of record CAKPUA010000013.1, read on the forward strand.
GCCCAACCTCCCTACAGCGAAAGAATATATCAAGGACCCAAGCTATCTTTGGAATTCGGGCATCTTTATCTGGAGTTTAAGTACCATCGTCAATGCTTTCCGTGTATACCAGCCCAATATGAGCAAGTTCTTTGAGAGCCTGATGCCTGTCTATGGTACACCGGAAGAACAAGCCATCATTGACGAGCGTTATGCCGAATGTGAGAACATATCGGTAGACTATGCCATCATGGAAAAAGCGGAAGAAATCTTTGTGCGCCCGTCAGACTTCGGATGGAGTGATCTTGGCACATGGGGTTCACTCCTCACCCAAACCAAGACAGACCTTTACGGAAATGGCGTAATAGGACAGAATGTGTCGCTCTACGAGTCGCACAACTGCATTGTACACACTACACAGGAGAAGAAAGTTGTCATTCAGGGACTCGATGGTTATATCGTGGCTGAGCAAAACGGCACTCTTCTCATTTGCAAACTTTCGGAGGAACAGCGCATCAAGCAATTCTCCGGCAACCAATAAAAACATTTCAACTCTAACAATCTATACTAAGACTCGGATATCAATACTATATTACTTACTATAAAATACCTGTAATGACTATGACTAAGAAAACTGCACTCATCACCGGCATCACTGGGCAGGATGGGTCTTTCCTTGCCGAATATCTTATCGACAAGGGTTATGAAGTGCATGGCATCTTGCGCCGTTCGTCCTCTTTCAATACCGGACGCATAGAGCATCTTTATTTGGATGAGTGGGTGAGAGACATGAAGAAAGAGCGGTTGGTAAACCTTCATTGGGGAGACATGACCGATTCGTCTTCGCTCATCCGCATCATCCGTGAAGTGAAGCCAGACGAAATATACAATCTTGCGGCGCAAAGCCACGTGAAGGTAAGTTTCGACGTGCCCGAATACACGGCAGAAGACGATGCCGTAGGTGTTCTCCGTCTGCTTGAGGCTGTACGTATCTGCGGTTTGGAGAAAACATGCCGCATCTATCAGGCTTCTACATCCGAACTGTTCGGCAAGGTGCAGGAGGTGCCCCAGCGTGAGACTACGCCATTCTATCCCCGTTCACCCTATGGTGTAGCAAAGCAATACGGCTTTTGGATTACCAAAAACTATCGGGAAAGCTATGGTATGTTTTGTGTGAACGGCATTCTCTTCAACCATGAAAGTGAACGGCGTGGAGAGAACTTCGTGACACGCAAAATTACGCTTGCTGCCTGTCGTATAGCACAGGGGTATCAAGACAAACTTTATCTCGGCAACCTCGATGCTCGGCGTGATTGGGGATATGCTCGCGACTATGTGGAGTGCATGTGGCTCATTCTTCAGCACGACACACCAGAAGATTTTGTCATTGCTACAGGTGAAATGCATACCGTGCGTGAGTTCGCCACTCTCGCTTTTGCCGAGTTGGGCATCAGCCTGCGATGGGAAGGCAAGGGCGTTGACGAAAAAGGCATCGACGAGAAAACCGGTAAGGTGCTCGTGGAGGTAGACCCCAAGTATTTCCGTCCGTGCGAAGTGGAACAGTTGCTGGGCGATCCTACGAAAGCCAAGACAGAATTGGGATGGAATCCAACCAAGACAAGTTTCCATGAATTGGTGCGCATCATGGTGGAACATGACAAGAAGTTTGTCAAGAAACTCTATCTGAAGGCACAAATGCCTGAGTAATTTATGGCTGGTGATATGTTAGACAAAAATGCAAAAATCTATGTGGCAGGGCACCATGGATTGGTGGGCTCTGCCATTTGGAACAACTTGCTCCAACGTGGGTATACAAATCTGACTGGCAGAAGCCACAAGGAACTCGACTTGCTCGATCCTATGGCTGTGAAGGCTTTCTTTGATGCGGAGCGTCCAGATGCTGTGGTACTTGCCGCTGCCCATGTGGGCGGCATTATGGCTAACCTCAACTATCGGGCTGATTTCATTTATCAGAATCTCCAGATTCAGCAGAATGTCATAGGCGAGAGCTATCGTCACGGAGTAAAGAAACTGCTGTTTCTGGGGTCCACGTGCATCTATCCGCGCATGGCTCCACAGCCCATGAAGGAGGACGCCTTGCTTACATCTGATTTGGAATACACCAACGAACCTTATGCCATTGCCAAAATAGCTGGGTTGAAGATGTGCGAGAGTTTTGACTTGCAGTATGGCTGCAACTATGTGGCCGTGATGCCCACTAACCTTTATGGCCCCAACGACAATTTCCATTTGGAGAATAGTCATGTTCTTCCAGCCATGATACGCAAGGTGTATCTTGCCAAATGCCTTAACAAAGGCGACTGGCAGGCAGTGGAACACGATCTCAACCTTCGTCCTGTGGAGGGCGTGAATGGCCAAAACACTCACGAAGAAATACTCACAGAACTGGCACGTTTCGGCATCACTTCCGAGGCTGTGACGTTGTGGGGCACGGGTACACCGCTCCGTGAGTTTCTGTGGAGCGAGGACATGGCGGATGCTAGTGTGCATGTGCTGCTCAATGTAGACTTCAAGGACACTTTCGACCTTGCCAATCCCGAGGTGCGCAATTGTCATATCAATGTGGGTACCGGTCTGGAACTTACCATCCGTGAGTTGGCAGAAAAGGTGGTCGGAGAGATAGAATTCCAGGGTGAGCTGAGATGGGATGCATCCAAACCTGACGGTACGCCGCGCAAACTCATTGACGTGAGCAAACTTCACCGTCTGGGATGGCATCACAAGGTGGATATCGACGAGGGTATTCATAAGCTCTATGAGTGGTACAAGTTGGGTATCTGTATCAATCATCAAACAGTATAATCTTTCCCCCAGAACTATATTTGCGGGCAAAGTTCAGACTTTGAAATGTCTGGTCTTTGCCTGTTTTCTTTTCGGGAGGTCATAAATTGCAGCAATACCAGATATTGCTACTTGCTTTGCATGGATAGCGAACTGAAGGCCATATACTAAAATTAAAACTTGAGTATTATATAACTATCATCAATTAACAAGTATTATGGCAAAAAACAATCAAACAAAGAAGACGCTATTCCAGTTCATGAACACTGTCATTGCTCAGCTATTGAAGAACGGACAGTACCGCACCATGCAACATTACAAGACAACACTCAACACCTATATGCGTTTCAGAGAAAACAGGGACATTGCCTTCAGTGAAATCAATGCTGAAGAAATTCAAGCATTCGAAGCTTATCTTAAGAACGTGTTGAGAGTGTGCAATAACACCAGTTCCTTTTATATGCGCATTCTTCGTTCCTCCTACAATAAAGCAGTGGAGAAAGGTTTGATTCTACAGCGGAATCTTCCAATATTGTCTGAATTTGTGGCTTATCTTTAAACATCATCATCTCCGAATCTATCTGGTCTTTAATTTCTTCATAAAATCTTGCAGCCTTGTCCCTGTCGTGTACATATAGAGCATAAAACGAATCGTCCTTCGCATTGTATACAAAAGTGGCTTTATAACCTATAATTG
>CAKPUA010000014.1:0-66603 GCA_934191235.1 uncultured Prevotella sp.
GGCTGTGTGGCGGGAATCCCGGCTCTGTAACGTGCACAATAGTCTGAACACACTGATTGGCGACTCTACTTTTGCCCGTGCAGGGCGTGCGTGGCCGGCTCCGGTACACAGGGTGACGCTTCGCTTGTCTTGGGCTGGGGACAGGAAGGGCTTTCAGCCCACTGGACTGGTGCAAGGATAATATCGGGCTTCATCAATACGTTCCTACAACTGGATGGACTGCCGACATAATTGCTCTTCTGCCCTATTCCTACACACCTACGCGCGCGCACGCAGGAATTGATTTTCACGAATTATCCATCACCTGTCACTTTTTACTGGATTTCTTACATATATCAGCTGGCAGTCTGTCAGTTAAGGCAAGTGATAGATGAGTGATAGATGGTTTTTATCCATCACTATCTATCACTATCCATCACTCTGAAAAAAGGAGACTTCTTGCACGCAAGTGGCAGAGGTACATACCGCAAGTCGTAGACTAAGCTCATGTAAGTCGTAGACTTAGACTTCGTAAGTGGCAGAGTTACGACCTGTTAATAGCCGACTTACTCACCGCTAATAGCAGAGTAACGCAACGCTAATGGCCGAGTAATGAGCTGCTCATCGCCGTGGGCACTCATTGCCCAAACTGCGGAGCAGGCGTTGGGCATTACGGACGACTTGAGGTTTCTATTCGGGCGGATTGCTATTGAAGCGGGACCTCACGATGGACTTGGAACGAAAGTGAGGGATGAGTGATGGATAAGTGATAGATTCGTGATAGATATCTCCACATTGAAAGAACATATACTACTCACGTTCAATAGAAATATGTATAGAAATAATCAAAGAGTGATAGGTGATAGATATTTTGGAAAAAATGAGTTTATGTATGTGTGCAATATGGTATAGCTCATCCAAAAAAAGGACTAACGCACCTACAACTTCTGCGGAACTGGACATACAAAATGTAGATAGACTGCACATGCTCTTCTTCAATTCTAAAATGGAAATGTTGGACGGTAGTGCAAATGTAGACTGGTGCCCTACCCTATTTACAGAAAGCGGCAGACTGTTCACACAGTCTGCCGCCGATTCATAATTAATACCTAACTAAAATTTTAAACTATCTAATACAATTAGGTTCTGAATCCACTACAACCGTCTCGGGTGATGACCACCCGAGCGGATGTAATCGTTGTTGAGTTACTGCACGTAGTCGGATGCTTTGTAGACTACGGTCTGAAGGTCTTCCACCTTGTCTTCGGTCTGACCTTCGTTGTTGGTAACTGTTGTCTTGTGCTGGAACACAAACTTCACGGTGAAGTCTTTCACACCTGTCTCGTTAGCCACGGGAACGATGATCTTCTGGATGATGTCGTTCTCTGAAGCACTGAGCGCCACAATCTTATTGTAGTTGGTGCGCATGTCGGCCTCGTGGATAAAGGTGTAAGGGTGCGCCTCGTTCTTGTCCAAGCCGATGGTGACATCGATGGTGTTGGAGAGGAGCGACTGCTGTTCCTCGTTGAGACTTCCCGCATTGTCGATGGCTATCTCGCAGCGATACCAACCCTTGCCATCGTTAGGATTGTCTGGGTCGAGCTCGCGAGAGCAGCTGCTGAAAGAGAATGTCATGGCGATGAGCGCAATGACTGCTGCCACAAATTTGAATATCTTCATAGTCGTATGATTCTTTAAGTGAATTTACATGTAATTACTTGCCGTTGAACAGGCGTGGAGCACCTGCACCACTCTTGTAGATATCAGAGTTCTTCACGGCATCAGTCTGCTTGTAGTAGAGCCCGTCAATACCCGTGTCGGTATGGTGGTCAAGTTTGCCTGCGGTATCACCCACAAAGTGCTGTGGATTAGGAGCGACCATCAGGTCGGTAGCCTTCAGCGTAGAGCACTTCACCTGGAGTTCATCCTGTCCGTGAGGATAGTAGATGTCTGCCACGCCTTCTTCCTGGAAGGTCTTCAACCACTTGGCGGGAGCATTTGAAGTAGCATTGAAAGCGTTGCCCGAGAACGGCTGACCGTTAGTGAGGTAGTCGTCATTGGTAGTCCAGTTGTTGTAGATGTCGAACGTGGCCTTGCCACTGTTGTCACCACCCTGGATGATGCGGGCATCCCAACCGAGAGCACACATGGTACGTTTCGCGTCCTTGGCGTCCTTGGTGAGAATCCAGATGTTGCTGTATACCTTGAACTTGGAACCTCCAGGAATGTAACGGGTGTTCATCCATGCCGACTTGGTGCTGCGAGTCTGGAAGTTGACGAACGTGTTGTTATGGATATTGACATTCCAACGTACGGAGGCATCCCATGTGAGGTTACGGTTATTGTCCGTGATAAGCGAGCCCTTAGGACTGTCGTAGAACACATTGCCGCTAATCTCCACATTCTCCAGGATGTTCGACTTAGGCTTACCGTTGTGGTCGGCAAAGATGTAGGCATAGCCACCACCATTGTTATCATAATAGCCACTGTTATAGTGAACACAGTCGATCATCTTCAGGTTGTGGATGTAGAAGTCGTTGGAGCCCTGGATACGGAAGAATCCGCGAACAATGCCCTGGAAGGTACAGTTGTTCCACTCGAGGTGCTGCACGTTGATACCCATACCATTGGAATACATGTTCATGAAGTAGTTACCAACTGCTTTTGCCGTTCCTTCCGTCTGGTCACCGAAGTTCGTGGCTTGTGGCACGTTGAAGTCGATATCCATGAAACGCACGGAGTCGATATCGAGCGTGATGGTAGAGTTCTCACCCGCATTAGGCTGACGACCGAGCATGAAGTTGCAGGTCTGAGGTGTGCCGTTCTGCGTCATCATACCACTTAAGTAGATAGTGGCACGCTTACCCTGCTTCAGATCCTCGGGATTGGTGCGGATCGTCAAGCCCTTGTAAAGGCTTGGATTGCTGGTGAAGTGATATGCCTTACCGCCCTCAAGATAGAACTGCTGGTTCTCGGCTGTTGTCACATCCTGCATGTAGTAGTCAATGATGTTGTCGAGCTTCATGGAGTGGTAAGAAGAGATGTCGACATGTGTCTCGTCCGTTGTACCCTTGCCGATGGTGTCGACAGCAGTTTCCACATGCTTGATAAGGATAGGTGCACCCGGAGTACCCTTGGTGCTCTTCATCATGGAGTTGTAGCAAGCATCTACAGCCACAGCGATGTCCTTGTCCCAAACATCGATGTTGTAGACGGAGTTCTCCGACAGACCGTCGATGGTGAACTCTGCCACACCGTTACTATTCCATGCAGACTCAGGAATGTCGTAGTGAACGTAGGTCGGGTTTACGGTGGCATTAGGAGTAGACTGCGATGCGGTGAAAGTGAGGTAGTCGATCTTCACCATGTCGTTGGTAACATGGAAATGCTCGTTGAAGATGGCCTTTTCGTCTACCGAGTAGTCCTTGATGCTACGATTGACACGCACCTTCATGGAGGTCTTGGTGATATCGCTCACCTGGATAACGTAAGGCACATCATAACGGGCTCCAGTCTGCAGGCCGAACCAATCGGCCCACTCACGACCATTGCCATAACCATACCAGTCGGAGTTCTTCGGGTCATTCAGGTCGAATGAGTGAAGAGCACGGATGGCAAAACGATAGTCTGTCTGATAGCTCAGATTCTCGATGAGCAAGTCGAATTGCTTGGGATCCTTGATAATTTCGTGGCCGGCAAGACTCTTGCCGTTCACGCCGTTTTCGGTTTCAATCCAGGCGTCTTCGCCATTGGCGACATAGTTCTGAAGAGCCCACTTCACTTCGTAGCCTACTGCATCGTCAACGGTGTACCAATAGAGGTGCACACTGTTGAGGTCGGTAACCGTACTGTTGTAGGGATCGCTGTCGCCCTTACCAGTGTTGTTGTCGCAACGGAAGGTAGGGCGGAAGAGCTTGTCTCTGTTGGCTTCTGTGCCCATGCTGTCGTCCGTACAAGCATAGAACGAGAACATGGTCATCAGCGCCATTGCATATAATAGTATCTTTTTCATTGTATTATTGCCTTTCTATAATTGTGAATAGCTTAGAATCCGTAGTAGTTTTGGTAAGCTCCGTTAGAGCGTGCGATGGCCTCCTGCGGATAAGGGAGCAGATAGCGAACGGCAGGCAGACGGCGGAGATTGTTCTCCATGTTGTTGTTGTCAACATTGAAGACTACCGACGCACCGCTGTTGTCTACTACACGGACGTTATTCATCTCATCACCACGAACAAAGCCGTAGAGAGAATAGAGCACCTCGTTCTTCAATCCAGCATCTGTACCCCATGCAAAGGTCTTGGTGCCCCATGCCAGTTTGGTGGCGGCATTAGACTGACCTGTAATGTCTTTTGCTGTCATGGCTGTGTATCGGTCGTTCAAGCCTTGTGCCTCCAGATACTTGTCTGGTGCAGTTGAAGTAACGGAACTGCTGGCAGCGTTCCACGGGTTAACGATATACAGTTTTTTAAGTGTTGTGTTGGGGAAGTTAGCTTCACCTACATTATCCTTGACGAGGAAATAATAGATGTCGGAAGCCGCACTGATTCCTTCATAGCTGATGCCGTCATGACCTTCAATAAGATCCATGAAAGGTGAAGAACCAATCTGGCTCTCGCCTACGGCATAATAGCCCAAGAAAGTATAGAACAATGTCTCGCTGTAGAGGTTGTTGCGAACCAGGTCTTTCCAGCGCATGTTCTCACCGGCAAATTCAAACTTGCGTTCGTCGAGCACAGCCTTGAGGAAATGTTCCTTGGAATCTGTCTGGGCAGAAGTGAGGTGATAGTCACCTCCATTCTCGAAGGCACGCTTGCGCACCTGCTCCACAGCATCGATGGCATCCTGTGTAGGGCCGTTGTTCACCTCGTTCTCTGCCTCGGCAAACATCAGGAGTACATCGGCATAGCGAAGATAAGCAAAATTGATACCCGTGTTGTCGGTGGTAGACTTACCCAAACCCACCGTGTTCCACAACTTAGACCACTTGTTATTGTACATTGTGTAGTCGATCGCGATGGAAGGAAGACCTTGGTTGCTGTAACCCCAAAGACCACATACATAGTCACGACGGGCATCGCCTTCGGCGAAGGAATAACCGTAGAAACGAGACAAGCGCGAATCGGCGTTGGTCTTACCCCAAGGAGAGTTGTCGAAGTCTGTAGTTTCGGTAGCGTCCACCTCACTCTTCGGGCCCTGGCTGTAGCCCCAGGCACTGCTATACTCCTTGGTGAAAGGAATCTCGAAGATAGGATCGTCACCCTTGGTAGTGATGAAGTTGCACTCGTCGATGAACACCTGGCGATAGCTCTTGGTCAGGGCGTGACCACCGGCATCGATAACCTTCTTGGCATAGTCGCGGGCAATCTGATAGTAGTCCTTATAGTTGTCGGGACGAGTCATCTTGTAGTTCTTGGTATCGCCGGCATCGTGGTTGAGCGAATAGCCGCCAGCCTGAAGAGCCAGACGGGCGATCATGGCATAGCAGGCTTCCTGCGAAATGCGCTCGGGAGCATTGAGCGTAGCGTCCTGGTCAGACTTCATCCACTTGGCTGCCTCCTCCAAGTCTTTAATCAGCGCATCGCTGACTTTCTGACGCTCGGTCACGGCAGGATATAAATTGTCTGTCTTGTCGGTACCGTCAAAGGTGAACGGAATGTCACCCCAATAAGAGAGCAACTCGTGATAGAACATGGCACGAATCACCTTGGCTTCGCCCATCTTCTGGGTGAGGTCGGTCACGTCGGGCACTTCAGTGGTGGTGGTGGCACCGCCATTCTCGCCGCCCTCGATGACACTCTTCATGTTTTGGGCATATATCTTGGAGTCTTCCAGACCGTTGATGAATTCGTTGCAGGTTTCCACACCGGCATAGAGATTGTTCCACAACTTGTTGACGTTGCTGGCATCAGCACGGGTGTCGAAACGCTGGGGCACGTTGCCTGCGGCAGTTTCCTGTGTCTTGGTCACGAAGTCAACGTCGCTGTTAAGCTGGAATGTGGTGTAAAGGTTCTTGCCGAAGCTCTCGCTGGAGAGAAGAGAGGCATAGACACCATTGAGTGCCTTGTCCACCTCGCTCGCACTGTTGTAGACGAGTTCCTTGCTGACAGCGTTTGATGCCGGGTCAACATCGAGGAAATCGTTACAAGCAGTCAACGACAACACGGCGAGTCCACCGATAAATATTTTGTTGATTTTCATATTGTTCAGATTTCTTTAGTGATTCAATTAGAATGTTACGTTGAGACCGAAAGAGAAGGTGCGCGAACGTGGGTAGCGGTTGTAGTCCATAGAAGGAGTCAAGCCAGACTGCACGTCAACTTCAGGATCGTAGCCAGAGTAGCTGGTGAGGATGAAGAGGTTGGAGGCGGAAACGTAGGCACGAATCTTCTCGATGCCAATCTTCTTCATGATGGAACGAGGCAACGTGTAGCCGATGGTCACGTCGGTGCAGCGAAGGAACGAGCCGTCTTCCACGAAGTAAGAATTCATCACGTTGGTAATAACGTCGGCAGGGTTCCACAAGGTTGTATTGGCGTTGAGGTTTCTGTACAGGTTGAGTGAATTTTCAATATAAGTGTTCTTGTACAGGGTCTCACCGGCAATGTTGTGGCCGTCACCGTCTACCATACCTGCAGGAGCCGTGTAGCGCCAGCGATTGCCTGCGAACTTGGAATAAACGTTGTAGAAGTCATTCTGGTTCTTCGTTGAAGAAGAGAGCGCATAGGCTGTGGCATTGTAAACATCGAAGTCGAGCATGTAGGTGAAGTTGGCTGTGAAGTCAAAGTTCTTCCACTGACCCGAGATGCCGAAACCGCCCTGCCACTTAGGATTGGTGTTGCCGATAACAGTCATGTCTTTCTCGTCGATCTGTCCGTCGCCGTTTCTGTCCTTCAGGCGAATCTTGCCGGGAAGGGTAGAAGAACCCGAGTTGGAAGAAGCGTAGACACCGCCATTACCATCTTCGTCACCATCGGTGGCTGTACCGCCAATAAGCAGACCATTAAGAGTGGTTTTCTTGTTAGGAGTAGCTTGGAAACCTTCTGAAGTGGGATAGCTGAACTCATCGAATGTGTAGAGGCCGTCGTACTCGAAGCCATAGAACAGACCGAGTTCACCGCCTACCTGCATCACATAGTCTTTTTCGAGTGATGACTTCCAATGGCTGGCTGTATTATAAAGAGGTGTGTTACCGTCGGTAGCGTTAAGCTTCTTGATGGTCATCTTGTTGTGACCGAGGGTGAAGTTGCCGCTAAGCACGAAGTCCTTACCGCGGAGAATGTCACCGTTGACGGTGAGTTCCCAACCATTGTTAGCCACGCGGCCGATGTTCTGCATCTGCTTGGTGTAACCAGACACGCCGGGGATAGTAGACTCGTAGAGCAAGTCGCGAGTGGTGTTCCAGTAGATTTCGGGAGTGATGTTCAAGCGGTTGCGGAAGAGCGAGATGTCGAGCGCCAAGTTGCGGGTAATGGTGGTCTCCCACTTGATGTCCTTGTTAGGATATTTGCTGGGCGTGCCATAATAGAGTTCGCCACCGGTTGTAGCCTCGTTGAAGCCTGGACCGCCTGTGGTTCCTGTGCTGTAGAGGAAGCGCCAAAGGTCAGCATCGATGTTGTTGTTACCGGCAAGACCGAAGGCTGCACGGAGCTTCAACTGGTCAATCCACTTGATGTCCTTCATGAACTTCTCCTTGTTGATGACCCAAGCACCAGACACTGAGGGGAAGTAACCCCACTGGTTGCCGGGAGCAAACTTGGTGGAACCATCGGCACGGAACGTAGCCGAGAGGAGATAGCGGTGGTCGTAGTTGTAAGAAACCTGACCAAAGTAGGAAGCCGTGCGGTCTGGTGTAGAGCGCCGTGTATAGGTGTCTTCAGCATAAGGCTGTCCGAGCGCCATGTTGTTGAGGGCTGTCTCGGCGTCGATGTCGATAGCAAAGAGGTGAGCACTCTGCTTGTTCTCCTTGTACTGATTGTGATAGATTTCCTGACCGAGGAGGAACGACATGTTGTTCTTCTCCTTGAAGGTGAAGTCGTAGGTAGCAGTGTTGGTCCAGGTATAGGACTCAGCGGTGCGCTTGGTGAGCTGGGCTACAGGACGAGACTGGTGCAGGGCCTTCTGGGCTGTGCTGGTCTGCCAACCGTAGTAGCGCTGTGTGTCGCGGAAACCGATGTTGTAGTTGCCCTCAGTGCGGAGCACGAGACCCTTAATGGGAGTCCACTTCAAGGCAAACTGGTTCACAATGGAGTAAGAGTGCTTCTTCTGAGTGTTGGTCTGGATATCGTTGACAGGGTTGGTAAGGAGGAAGTTGCTGGCATCGGCAGCATTCTCCATTTCCTCGTAAGAACCCCAGCCACGCAGACCGGCAGTGGTGCGATAGCGAAGCACGTCGATGAGACCTCCTGAACCGATGTTGTCGCCACCGGCACCTTCGTCACGACGATAAGTGATTTTGGGGTTGTAGGTGAACTCGAGGTTCTTGGTGATCTTGGTGTTGAGTTTGAGGTTGATGTTGGTGCGGCGAACGCCGGAACCCATGATGATACCCTTGTCCTCAGACTGGGTGAGAGAGAGGTTGAAACGTGTACTCTCGTTACCGCCGCCCACAGTCACGTTGGCAGAGTAGTTGAGCGGATTGTTGCCGAGCACTTCGTCCTGCCAATCGTTGGTAGCCTCATTGCGATAGAGAGGCAAGTCCTTAGGGTTACCGAAGTTGCCACGGAAAGGCTTGGCCCATGAAGAACGGTTACCATTGGCAGCAGCACGGTCATACTGATAGTCAACGAAGTCGTAGGTGTTCATCAGGTCCATGGAGCGAGACAGCGATGAAACGCTCAGACGGCCGTTGAAGCCCACCTGCACCTTGCCTGCCTTGGCAGACTTGGTGGTTACCACCACAACGCCATTACCACCCTTGGCACCATAGATAGCGGTGAGGGAGGCATCCTTCAATACGTCGATGGAAGCAATATCGGTAGAAGGGATATCGTTGATGTTGTCCACCTGGAAACCGTCAACGATGAACAGAGGCTGGTTGCTCTGGGTCACGGACGTGGCTCCACGCACGCGGATATTGATGTCGGCACCCGGCTGACCGTCGACAGTGGTGATCTGCACACCGGCAATCTTACCCTGGAGGGCTTCGGCTGCTGACGACACAGGAACGGCAGCCAGTTTGGCACCACTCACGGACCCCACAGAACCTGTGAGGTCTTTACGGGCCTTGCTGACGTAACCCACAACCACCACGTCGTCCAGCGTCTGCTTGCTGTCCTGGAGTCTGATGGTCATGGGCTTGTCGGACGCTGCTACTTCGGCTGTTTCCATACCGATGTAGGAAACAACGAGTTTGGCACCCTTGGCAACTCTGATCTGGAAGTTACCATCAATGTCGGAAACGGCATTCGTCTTGTTGCCCTTTTCCTGAATTGTAGCACCTATCACCGGCTCATTCTGCGAGTCGAGGATAGTACCTTTCACAAGAATGTTTTGAGCATAAGCTCCGCAAATTGGCATCCACAAAAGTAGAAGCAATAAGCATAGCATCTTGGTGAAAGCATTCGATGATTTGCTTTTGTTCATGCTAACTTGGTTTTAGTTAAGTTTATTAAAGTGAGAATTTATGTTCTTTGGTTTGGTTGTCGGTTGCACCTCTCGGTGCTGGTTTTAGCTTTTATTTACTTTATCGGTTGCAAAATTAATCCTTATTCAAGAATTGGGGGGGGGAATAATTGTTGCATAGGGGTGGAATATTTCATTTTTACGAGCGTAAAATCCCTTATTTGCCGCATTTTTGCCTACAAATGGGCAAAAGGAGACGACCGATGCATCGTTGGGCATCGGTCGCCCAAGAATAATTGTATTTGTGACATTTTAATAATATTCGCACGATTATTAATAACGGAGAGGGGAGTTATTGCATCCTCACACAGTGAAAATATTGTAGTAATGACACATTGACGATAAGCTAATGGCAGAGTAATGATGCGTTAGTGGCAGGGTAATATCCTGCTAACGGCACACTCACGATGAGCAAACGACAATTACTCAAAAACGGGCTGAAAGCCTAGCCTGTAGCCAACCCAAGACAAGCCGAAGCGACCTCTTGGACAGGCATGTGGAAACGAGTGCGCCCTGCAAGAGCAAAAGTAGACGGAAACACATATAGTTAACGTTACTTTTACGCTTACAGGGCGTGATGAAGCTTGCTTTCTACTCAGGGTGTCGCTTCGTTTACCCTGGACTATGGAAAGGTGGAATTTTCAGTCCGCTCACTATTATAGGCAGCAGATGTGACAGTAGGCGGCACGCCATGGTCTGCAAAAAGTCCATATAGCTCAGAAGACTTGCTTCAACACGACACTACTTGTCGTTATAATGCGAATCGATGTCGATGACAAGGATGGTGATGGTGTCGTCATAAATGTCATAGATGATCCGGCGATGTGCATCGATGCGGCGAGAATAGGTTACGTCATTGCCGCCTACAAGAGGTTCGGGATGACCTATGCCAATACGAGGTGTCAAGACTATGCTGTTCAAGACTTGCTTGAGTTTCTTATACAAAGTAGGGTTCGACTTTTTCCACTTTTCCACTACTTTCTGTACACCTTTAGAATAATCGACACTATAAATCATAACGAATCAAGCCAATTATTCATTTGCTCCAAAGATTCAAAATGAAGGGTATCACCTTTCTTGTACTCTTCACGAGCCTCATCGATGTGCGCTTGTAGTTCCGGCGAAATGGTACTTTCCTTTTCACTTGCAGGATGCAGGACGTTGAGAAGCAAGCTCTCCACATAGTTGTTGAGACTGCGGTTGCTCGCCTTGGCGCGCTCCTTTAATTCATCGAGCAAGGTGCTTTGAAATCTGAAGGATGCTGGTATACGTGTTACTGTTGTTGCCATATCTTTAATGTATTTAAAATGTTATGTATGCAAATGTAATACAATATATTTATACCGACAAACAAAATCAGAAGAAATTCATTAAAGATTCATCAGTAATTCGGAGCGAAACTTGTAATTATTTGCTTGAGTGATTATACAATAAATGGGCTGAAAACCTCAGCCGGTACTTAGTCTATGGTAAGCAAAACGTCACCCTGGACTAAATACTCGCTGGGGCTTTCAGCCCACTCACCATGCCAAGTGGCATGATGCAACAAAGGTCAGCTCTCTATAATCGGGAAAAAGACATTGCACATCTCCCTTATCCGAAAGACACAACCTTTATTCTGCCGTGACGGGGTCTCCGAGACCGCCCATCGCATTGGCGGCACGCACGGCATAGGTTGCTTTGGTGTTCTTGACGGTGAACTGCGGTTTGGTGGTGAAACCAATAACCTTGCCATTCTGGCATACAGCCCAGAGGAGCACCTGGGAGTTGTCTGCCCATGTGAGCTTCTTGCCCTTGAGCACCACGTGCTGAGGTTTGGGAGCCTGATGGGTGAGCACCGTAGGATTCCAGCCATCCTCACCTCCCATCACCCGCTCGAGTGTGTATTGGGCAGCCTCATCCTTGGAAAGTACAGGATAGTTATATTCCATGTGATGGGTCTGAGGGTCGTCCGCCTTGGCATGCTTGTCAAAGGCTTCGTAGCCCAACTTGCGATGGCTCAAGTCGACCAACCTGCCGTCGGTGGTATGCGAATTGTACTCGGCAAAACGCTTGGGATAGCCTCCGTGCATCTCGTTCCAGCCCACATCGGAAGGTATAACCTCCATTGTGGTGTTGATGAACAGGGCTATCGGCGTGCCCATACCCCAAGGACGGCCGAGAGTGTAGCGCTTGTTGATGTCTTTCTTGGCGGAACCGTCCTTGATGACACAGTCCTGGAAGATATAGCCATACTTGCGCGGCACTGACGGCACGGCAATATAGCCGGCATCGCTCACGAGCAAGTCCACCTTATTATAATATACGTCGCCCTTGCCACAAAGAAAGTCGGTGCGACCGCGGAGCACGCCACCCTCGAAATAATAGCGGCTGTTTTCGTTGTGCGACACATAGGTGTCCTGGAAAGCCCACAGGCACATGTTCTTGCAGACGGTCTTGTCGCCGTTGTCGTTGAGCACGATGTTGCGGCCCGTCTTGTCGGGCATGCCGCTCTTGAGGGTGAAGTCCTGTAAATAAGTGTTGCGGGCCGTCGGCTCCAGATAGAGCACATCTCCCCTGCCGATGCCCTCGAGCGGACATTGCTGTCCCCACTTTGATGCTACATAGTTGGTGGGCACGGTGTTGACAAGCACCACTTGGTCGCGGTCTTCACCGATAATGGAAACATTGGGCGAAGAGAGATAGGTGGTGGCACTGGGATAGAGTTTGCCATCGGTGCCCTCTATCATTTTCTTGGGGTTGGCAGGAATGACGTAGTTTCCCTTCTTGATGAAGATGCGAAAGCGCTTGGTGGTGTCTGTGCGCTTGTCGGCAGCGGCAAGCGCAGCCTTAAAGTTTCCGTTGTCGGGAACGACAAAATCATAGAGAGCTTTTTGCACAGGCTGTTCCTGCGAATGGGCCTGCGTCATATTCAGCCCCAAAAGAGCCAACAGACACAGGGATTTACGAATATTGTTCATAGTGCATGAATTTAGAATTGGAAAAAGGAGCCAAAGGTTCACCAGTTCGGCGCCTTTGGCTCCTCTACTAAAGAGTATTACTTGTTATTGATCTTTTCGGTAGTAGTGGTACCGTTGTCGTAGGTGGTCACCTTCATGATGACACCCTGGCAGTCGGCAGACACCTGCATGCCCTTCATGTTGAAGAAGCGTACAGACTTCACGCTGCTGTCGGCACCAACATTGCTGATGCCTGTTGCCACGGCTGTGGCTTCGCTCAGTCCGCCCATCTCATTAGCTGCCCGAACACTCCATTGTGCAGAAGCGTCGTCAACGATATAAGTAGGTTCGGTGGTAAAGGCGGTCACCTTGCCGTTCTTGCAGACAGCCCAAAGGAACACGTAATTGCTGTTGTCCCAAGTGAGGGTTGTACCGGAGAGATTCACATTGGCAGGAGCCGAAGCCTGCTCGGTGAGAGCCGTCGGATCCCAGTCGTCGTCCTGTCCCATCACGTTGTGAAGCGTCAGGCTCTTCGCCTCGTCGAGGGTGAGCACAGGATCGTTGGGATGCGTGGCAGGTTGTTCCACTTTGTTATCATCTTTGTATGCACCAAAGAGTTTCTTTCTGCCACTGAGGTCGAGCTGTGTGCCAGAAGTGAGGTAGGAGTTATACTCAGCAAAGCGTGCAGGCCAGCCACCACTCATCTCAGCCCATCCTTCGCCTACAGGAGCGGCGTCCATCTTGGTGTTGATGAAACTTGCTGTCGGTGTGCCTTTGCCCCAAGGACGACCAAGATAGAAGGTCACATCGTTGGTCTCTTTCTTGATATAGCAGTTGTTGAACACATAGCCATACTTCTTGGGCTTTGACGGTACGGCGATATAGCCACCGCCACCGCACTGCTGCAAGGTCACTTCATTGTAGAACACGTCGCCCTTGCCGCAAAGGTAGTCAGTGCGACCACGAATGACGCCACCCTCGAAGTAGAACTTGCCGGCATCGCTGTTGGACACGTAGGTATCCTGATAGCCCCAAAGACGGGCATCCTTGAAGACGGTGCGGTTAGACTGGTCGTTGAGTGCAATGTCACGTCCGTGTGAATCGCCCATAGAGGTCTTGATGGTGAGGTTCTGGAAGTAGGCGTCGTGACCGTCTTTCTTGATGATGAGCACATCGCCCTGACCGATACCCTCAAGCGGACATGCGGGTCCATAGCCATTGTCCCAAGTGGCAGCAGGAGTCTTGTTGGTGAGAATCACACCCTCCATAGACTCGCCAATGAAGGAAACATAAGGTGCAGTGAGGTAAGAGCGAGGATCGTCGTAGGTTTTGCCATCACCGCCTGTGGTGGTGCCGTTGCAATCGAACACGTAAGTGCCGTTCTTAATGAAGATGCGGAAACGGTCGGTGGCCGATGCACCGCGCTTGTTGGCAGCGGCAAGAGCTTCTGTAATCGTGCCGTCGTCGGGAACAACAAAGTCGTATGCGCCCTTGGTCACGGCAGGCTTCACCTTGGTCTGGAAGTTGACCACAATGTCCTTGGCAATGGTGTTGTTGGTGAGGTCGCTCACTGAACCGGCATAGAGGGTGAACTTATAGTCGGAAGAGTAGTCGAGCCCCTTGTATTCGCAGATAACGATCTTGCCACTCACCACGGGTGTCACTTCCATGCTGCCGATAGTAGCCTTGGCATTGGCTGTGAGCTTCACCTTTTCGTCGAAGGTGAGCACCACCTTGCCGTTGGCAGAAGCACCTGTAGACTTGTCGGCCGGAACAGAGCTTACGAGCACGGGAGCCGTGCCGTCGTCAACGAGCTTCTGTGTACCGGTGATATAGGTGGCACCGAGTGCGATGCCGTCGTTCTTGGATGCAGTGCCGTCAATAGAAGATGTCTTGTCGCTCTTCCAACGGAGATATACCTTGGACTGGTTGTTCACCTCGGCAGGCAGTGAGAAGGTGACATCGGTCCATTTCTTCTCGCCATCAATATTAATAGCTCCCACAGACTTCCAGTTCTCGCCGTCGAGAGAGTATTCCACGAGTTGACGCTGGTAGGCATTGTAATTGTATGCCATGGCGGTCATGACCTTGATGTCGGTAAAGGCAGATGCGTTGAATGAGGTCTGCCAATAGTAGTGACCCACATCACCATTGCTTGCGCCTGAACGCCAGTTGACAGCAGCCGGACGGCCTTCATAGCCGCCGTTGGCCTGGCATTTGTCGAGCCAACCCTGCTCGTCACCGGCTTCGTTGCGCATCACGAGGCTTACGGCATCGTTGTCGGCAGAGGCAAAGTCGGCCGCACGACCCACATTGCCACCCTTGACAAAGTCCCAGCCAACGATATAGTCAATGGCAGAATAAGAAGCGGTGAACGCCTTGTTCTCATTCATCACGACGGGCATCTCGGATGCCGTCTCGCCATTGTCCCAGTTAGTAAAGGTGAAGATAGGATTGGAAGAAGCAGTGATGGTCACCTTAGTGCCTTCCTCATACATATTCTTGCCGTTCACAACAGTAGCGGCAGGTGATAGAGAAACCATATAGTCGTTAGCGCCGCCCTCCACCTTGATGTCAAGAGCGTAGGCGTTCACCTTCTCGAAGTTGGCTGTCAGCGTCTGGTTTTCCGTAACGGTGTACTTGAACTTGGCTTCTGTAGAGACCACATTGCCACCCTTGTCGGTCCAGTTGATGAACTTGTAGCCGAAGGCCTTTTCTGCGGTAACAGTTACCTCATCGTTCTCGATATATTCGTCAGACTTCGGATAGATAGAAACATTGCCGCCCTCTGCGGAATTGGCAACGAGTGCAACCGTGTATTTGTTGACAGCCTCAATGGTGCCGTTGACAGTTCCCTCGATAGTAACTTCACCGAAAGCACCATCCTTGGCACTACCAACACCAACAGCCGAAGTCAGGTAGAAACCATCGGTGCCGGCAAGTTGGGCCTGCTGGGCTGCGGTAAGGGTAATCTCATATTTTGCAATAGCAGTCTTGTCGTAATCCTTGTCCGATGTTGACTTGCCCTGACGCCATGCGGTGTAAGTACCAAGGGCAACAGTTTCTCCGTTCTCCTTATGAGCGGTGACAACAATACCATTACCAGCGTCTGTTCCACAACGATTTACGTAACCAGATACCTTGGTTGGGGTGAATGTGAGTCCTACAGCAGGACGAACAAACCAGGTAAGGTCTTTTGTTGTTCCTGCCGGTCTGAACTTAATACCTGTTATACCTGTATCGCTACCATCAGGATTGGTTATTTTTGTCGTTCCGTTTATTGTGCAGTCGCCACTGTCAAAGGCTACTGTACTAAACGCGTCTGTTGGTTCTGCCACGTTGACGCCAGTATTTGCCTTGTCGTTCATGGCAAACACCACCTTGGCAGCCTCGTTGGTGTAGGTCTTGCCACCCTCTGCCACCACTACGGGGAGCACGATGTTAAAGGTTCTGTAATAGGAGCCGTCACCAATCACAATGTCAATGGTCTCAGCCTTGCTGCCCACGGTATAGGTGATGGTACTTCCGTTGACAGTATAGTCGGTCTGTCCGTCAATAGTGGTAGTGGTTGGAGCAGAATAAGCTTCAACAGTAACCACAGCACCCTTGGCTGATGGTACGGTGAGTTTCGTTCCAGAGTTCATCTGTGCCCAGTCTGTCCAGTTGCCGTTGGCAATCTTGCCACCGTTGTTGGTGTCGAAGTCAAGTTTCACGTCGATAGTTGTATCATCGACCTTGGCTTGCGTTACATAGATACCGGTCTTGTTTTGGTAAGCGAGGAGCGGTGCACCGTTCTTGCGCTGGAAATCAAAGAGAAGGGTCACTGGCGCAGTGCGGTCAGCGAGGTTCTTGGTATTGTCCGTGAATACAGGAGTGAGGGTCACGTCTGCCGAAGGAGCCGTGATGGTTTCACCAGGTTTATAGGTATTGGTACCGTCTGTCCATGCAGTGAGCGTCTTGCCTGCCACATAGAGTGTGCGGTTGAGGGGCACCGTATAGTTGGCACCCACTTCCACCTTTTCTGCCGCGGGCACAATGCCCTCGGCTTCCACACTGCCTAAACTGTAGGTAACGTTCACCTCTTCTTTCAAGTCGGCAGGGTCTGCTGCCTCAACTGCAAAGTAAGGCACATAGCTGCCACCGGAAATAGTCAGTGTGGTAGCATCGGTGCCTTTGTAAAAGCATGACACCACGTTGTTCGCCTTGTCGCCATGGTAACACTTGTCGATGTTGGTGTTCATCGTTGCCACCTCAGTGCCGGCTGCGTTCTTCACGCTCACGTTGCCGCCCCAAGCACAGGAACCGAAAGTAATCTTTACGGGACCTGTCACAGGAACGGTGGCAGAGAAGTTCTGCATACCATGGTCCGCTGAATGAAATTTGCATGTGATGACAGCATTGGCATCTGCCGCATCTGCTGCCACACGGCTCACGCTACCGTCGGCTGCAACGGCTACACCAAAGGTGACACTTGATTTGGCGGATTGTTCCTCAGAAGTGAGAAGTCCACCATTCGTCAAATCCACCTTGATGTCCCGGAAGTCTGCCTTTGCCACTATCGCAGTGAAAAGAAACAGGCAGAGGAGTCCGAGCCTTGTTGTTAGTTTTGATTTGTACATAAAAGATGATTGTTGATTAAATATGTGATTACTTGATAATTACTTTCTTGCCGTTCTTGATGGCTACGCCCTTGTAACCGGCAGGAGCCGGCTTTCCGTCGAGCGTGTAGAATTTATCTTCCCGATTCTTGTCGGCAGAGATGTTCCTGATGGCAGTTGCTTGGGAAGTATAAAGAACAAACTTGCATACAGCCTGTGTTCCCTGGAAATTAATAAGCAGGGACTTGGTGGCTGGTGTACCCAGTGTGATTTCATGGGATACTTCTTGAAGCTCGCCGTCTATTTTACCAGGGAATTTATAGGTTTCGCCATAAGTTTCCTCTCCTAATGTTGCCAAGAAAGCATCCTTGTCGTAGTTGCTGTAGCCCGTCACTTGAATCTTGTTGATTTGAATGCCGTCAGGAATGGACAATGTGTAATTGGTAGAACCCGAAGAGAATTTGAAACAATCGTTCTTGCCTGCGCCATACCCTTTACCTCCTGTATTGGATATGCTGAAGCCATTGTCGAACAAATAGGTTGTGTTTTCACTTCCCGTATAGTTGGCATTCGACAATACGTATTCCGTCACTTCATTGTTTACTTCCTCCTCTTCTGTAGCACCTTCAAAAGTACCGCCTTCATTCTGCTTGGCGGTAATGTCTGCCACAATGCTGTTCAGATAGATTTCAAGATTGGTGTAGCCCTCATCATTCTTCTCCTTGCCATCGGCAGCATTGTTGGGGTCGAGACTGTGAGCTACCTCCCAATCATCGGGAATACCGTCGCCATCCGTATCCTTTGGAGCGGTTGTGGAGTTAAGCGTAGGCCACGGACTCCAATCGGCAGAAGCATTCTTGGGCTTGAGGTCGTCCTGTGAATCGATAATGCCATACATGTTGCTCGTTCCACCTGTGTAAGTGGCAGCACAATTACGGGTATCGCTCACCATCACCTTGTCCACATCGTCGCGGTGAAGGCTGGCACCCACATAGTCGAGCACGCGGTTGTAGGCGTCCTCAGCCGAATGAGTAGTCACTCCCATAAAGTTGATGGGAGCCGAGAGTTTCATCTGTGCCTCAACAGTGCTGTTGAACGTGTAGTCGCACTTGCTGTTGTCTATCTGGTTCTTGATGCCGTAAGTCCAATTGTCGGCAGTCAGGTTCTTTTGTGCAGGATTGACATTGCCATTCACATAGAACGTGCCCCACACGTGCCACATCTTGTCCCATTCATTCGGATTATCGGAATCATGCTTGGTATATTCCGAAGTGCGGATGCCGATGCCGGCTATGCGTTGCTGAATGCCGGTGCTCTTGGTAAAGGTGTAGGGGCCCGGCTTGTAGTAGTTGTTGACGATGTTCACGTTCATGCCTTCACCACCATAGCATCCGTTGCCACCCCAGTTATAGAACACGTTGTTGCGCAAATCCATGCGCTCGTCAAGTTGTGTGGACGGACGGGGACCCAGACGTGGAACGCGAGAGTCGTGATGCGCCATGAGATTATGATGATAGGTGGCACCCGAACCGCCCCAGTTACCTCCATAACCGTGAGGCCCCTTTTCATGACCTGCGTTGCGCAAACTCTGCGAAACCAGACACCACTGCACGGTGAGATTCTTGCAGCCATAGACGGAGAGACACTCGTCTATGCTCCAACTCACGGAACAGTGGTCAACGATGATGTTCTGCTGGTCCATGCCACCCAGTCCATCGCCCTCATGATATTTTACCTGGCGGTTGCCAAGACGGAAACGCATGTAACGAAGAATAACGTTGCTGGCCTTGATAGTGAAAGGATAGTCTGCCACACAGATACCATCGCCAGGAGCCGACTGTCCGGCAATGGTCACATTGCCTTGCGTAAGGGCAAGTTCGGATTTGAGGAAAATGGTTCCCGACACATCGAACACGATGGTACGTGCTCCTTTTTGTCCAACGGCCCAACGCAATGTTCCCACGGAACCATCGTCGGCAAGCGAAGTAACATGATAAACAGCACCGCCACGTCCACCCGTGACGTAACGGCCGAAACCTTCCGCACCGGGGAAGGCTGGTGTCTTCTCTCTCGTTACAGCAGAAGCTGGCAACATTGCAGCAGAAAGGAGCAATGCCCATGTAAGTCTTTTGATAAGCATGTTGGTTTTAGCGTATTGATTTGTTTCCAACTGCAAATTTACAAAAACAAACAGGTGTATAGGGGGGAAGAAAATAGCAAAATAGGGGATATTTTCTTAAAAAGGCGCAATTTACTGCACCTTTTTAAGACTTTTGAGATAGGATACTAACTTTTCGACAGCTTTTGCACGATGTGAGATATGGTTTTTCACTTCCATGCCCAATTCGGCAAAAGTCTTGTCGTACCCCTTGGGCATGAAGATGGGGTCGTAGCCGAAACCACTGTCACCACGCTTCTCTCGGATGATTTCACCTTCCACCTTTCCTTCAAAGAAGGTTACAATGTCGTCGGGTTGGTTGCGTATCAAAGCTATGACCGTGCGAAACTGTGCCTGACGCTGGTCGCTATCACCCAACTTGGCGAGCAACTTGCGCATGTTGGCCTCGCTGTCGTGGTCCGTCCCTTCGGCATAGCGGGCAGAGTGGACGCCCGGTTCACCGCCCAAGGCCTCGACTTCGAGTCCTGTGTCGTCGGCAAACACCACCATGCCATAGCGCTTGGATATATACTGTGCCTTTTGCAAGGCATTGCCCTCCAAAGTGTTGGAAGTTTCCGGAATGTCGTCATGACAACCGATATCGTTCAGTGAGAGAATCTCGAAATCGCCACCGAGGATATCACGTATCTCGGCAAGTTTGTTCTTGTTGTTGGTTGCAAATACAATCTTCATTGTTGTTCCTGTTCTTTATTGTTGTTCTACTGCCGGATGCTTGGCAAGTTTCTCACGATGCTTCTCCGACACCTTGACACGGATGGGATCAAAGCCCTCCCCAAACACACCGATTACAGAACTCTGACTGACAAAGGCATTTGGGTCTATAATCTTGATAAGACGGAATATATTCACGCTTTCACGTTTCTTCGCCAATATACAAAGCACCTTCATTTCCTGCCCCGTGTACCATCCGTGACCATCAAGGATGGTCACACCATGATCCATCTTGCGGGCTATGGCATCAGCAATCTCCATGTATTTCTTCGAGAATATCATGAACTGCACCGACTCGCGACGTGCATTCATCACGTAGTCGAGCACAAAATTCTCCACTATCATGGCACTGAATCCAAAGATCATCATCTTCAAGCCTTGGTCGAAGCCATACTTGGAGGCGAATACGGGAAGCGAACTGCCTATGATGCAGATGTCTATCGCCATCAGCACGTTGCCCAGAGAGATGTTGTGGTACTTGTTGACCACAGCGGCAATGATGTCCGTGCCACCCGTACTACCATTGTTGAGGAACACCACGGCAAGTGCTGAACCTGTGAAAGCCGTACCGATAAGCAGCGACATGAAAGGATTGTCGGGGCCAAGCACCTGCAGAAACGTTCCGTCGGGTCGCATCAACAATTCTTGTGCCAGCCACAGCAAGAACGAGAGCATGAAGATGGCATAAATGGTCTTCACCATAAACTTGAAGCCAAGCACCTTCAGTGCCACAATCAACAGGGCCAGATTGATGACAAAATAAGACAGATAAATAGGCACTCCCGTAGCATAGAAGATAAGGGCGGAAATACCTGTCACACCTCCCGTCACGATGGAATATGGCAACATCCATACTGTCCAGCCGAAGGTGTAGAGCAAAAGACCGAAGGTTATCATCAGATAATCCTTAATCTCGTTCCATAATGCTTGGTTCTTGAACATGGGTATAATATATAATAAGGTGTATAGATAATGAGTTCCGTGGACGCATCACATCCACGGAACTGTATTTAAACTGTTATTTCAGCACCACATTGACAATCTTCTTGGGCACGATGATGACCTTCACCACGTTCTTGCCTTCCATGTAGTGCTTGGCGCGGTCGTCGGCCATCACACTGTCCTGAATGGTCTGGTTGTCGGCATCGGCAGGGAACTGCATCTGGAAACGCGCCTTACCGTTGAACGAAATGGTGAGCTGCATCTGGCTTTCCACCAAATACTTCTCTTCCCATTTGGGCCATTGGGCATCGCATACGCTGCCTTCACCTCCAAGACGATGCCAGAGTTCCTCGGCAATATGCGGAGCGAATGGAGCAATGAGCACCACCATGTCGGTGAGTAACTGCTTGTTGTGGCACTTGAGCTGCTGCAACTCGTTGACACAAATCATGAATGCGGAAATAGAGGTGTTGTAAGAGAACTTCTCGATATCCTCGCTCACCTTCTTGATGAGTTTGTGCACACTCTTGAGTTGCTCGGCAGTGGCTTCCTTGTCGTCGACTTCGTTGTAGAGGTTCCAGAACTTCTTAAGGAAACGGTGACAACCGTCTATTCCATTGGTGTCCCAGGGTTTGCTGGCTTCAACCGGACCAAGGAACATCTCATACAGACGCAAGGTGTCGGCACCATATTTCTCCACAATCATATCGGGATTGACCACGTTGAACATAGACTTCGACATTTTCTCTATAGCCCATCCACAGACATACTTGCCGTCTTCGAGAATAAACTCGGCATTGTTGTATTCCGGACGCCAAGCCTTGAAGGCTTCTACATCGAGCACATCGTTGCTCACAATGTTCACATCCACGTGGATAGGTGTAGTTTCATACTTGTCTTTCAGTCCGAGGCTCACAAAGACAGGAGCCTTGGAGTGGTCGTCCGAGTTGATGCGGTATACAAAGTTGGAACGACCCTGAATCATACCCTGGTTGACCAACTTCTGGAAGGGTTCTTCCTTGCAGCTCACGCCATTGTCGAAGAGGAACTTATTCCAGAAACGTGAGTAGATGAGGTGACCTGTGGCATGTTCCGTACCTCCCACATAGAGGTCTACATTCTGCCAGTACTCATCGGCATCCTTGCTCACCAGTGCCTTGTCATTGTGCGGATCCATGTAGCGCAGATAATAGGCAGAAGAACCGGCAAAGCCCGGCATAGTGTTGAGTTCGAGCGGGAACACGGTCTTGTTGTCCACCAGACTCTTGTCCACCACCTGTTTCTTCTCCGCATCCCAAGCCCACTTCTTGGCTCTGCCCAATGGAGGCTCACCTGTCTCGGTAGGCTTGTAGGTTTCAATCTCCGGCAATTCGAGTGGCAGGCACTCTTCGGGAACCATCTGCGGCATGCCGTCCTTATAGTATACAGGGAATGGTTCGCCCCAATAGCGTTGGCGAGAGAAGATGGCATCACGCAAACGGTAGTTCACCTTCACACGGCCAATACCCTTCTCGGTAACAAACTTCTTGGTAGCGGCAATGGCCTCCTTCACCGTCAATCCATTAAGAGAGAAACCATCCAGACTGGCATGGCCTGCCACAGGAGAGTTGGTCACGATGCCTTCCTTGGCATCAAAACTCTCTTCCGACACGTCTGCGCCCTCAATAAGTGGAATGATAGGCAGATTGAAGTGCTTGGCAAAGGCGTAGTCACGGGAATCGTGAGCAGGCACAGCCATGATGGCACCTGTACCGTAGCCGGCAAGCACATATTCTGAAATCCATACGGGGATGGCATCACCCGTGAAGGGATTGATGGCATAACTTCCGGAGAACACACCCGTCACCTTATGGTTGGCCATACGGTCGAGTTCAGTACGTTTCTTCACATAGGCAAGATACTCCTCAACAGCCTCTTTCTGGTCGGCAGTAGTCACCTGCTGCACATATTCGCTCTCGGGAGCCAAGACCATGAAGGTGACACCGAACATGGTGTCGGCACGGGTTGTGAAGATGGTAAACTTCACATCGCTGTCTTTCACGGCAAATTCAACCTCAGTACCCTCTGAACGGCCAATCCAGTTCTTCTGGGTCTCCTTGATACTGTCGGTCCAGTCAATGGTGTCGAGACCATCGAGCAGACGCTGTGCATAGGCAGATGTGCGCAGGCACCACTGCTGCATCTTTTTCTGGATAACGGGATAGCCGCCACGCTCACTCACGCCGTTGACCACCTCGTCGTTAGCAAGCACAGTGCCCAAGCCGGGACACCAGTTGACCATGGTCTCGCCGAGATAGGCTATGCGGTAGTTCATCAGCACTTGCTGCTTCTTCACGTCGTCGTAAGCGTCCCACTCTGCAGCAGAGAACGAGAGTTCCTCGCTCTGTGCCACGTCAATGCCTTCAGTACCCTTCTCCTCAAAATGCTTCACCAGTCTGTCAATGGGCTGTGCACTCTGGCACTTGTTGCAGAAAAAAGAGTTGAACATCTTCTGGAATGCCCACTGTGTCCAATGATAATACTTGGGGTCGCAGGTACGCACCTCACGGTCCCAATCAAAAGAGAAACCTATTTTGTCGAGCTGTTCACGATAGTGGTTGATGTTCTCCACTGTGGTCTTCTCGGGATGCTGTCCGGTCTGGATGGCATACTGCTCTGCGGGCAGTCCATAGGCATCGTAGCCCATAGGGTTGAGCACATTGTAGCCGTTCAGACGCTTGTAGCGGGCATAGATATCGCTGGCAATATAGCCGAGCGGATGACCTACATGAAGACCGGCGCCCGATGGATAAGGGAACATGTTGAGAACATAAAACTTCTTCTTCGTCTTGTCTTCGGTCACCTGATAGGTCTTGTTCTCGACCCACTGCTGGTGCCATTTCTTTTCGATTTCTCTAAAGTTGTATTCCATTTGTATCTTGTTGTTTTTGTTTCTGAATCCTGGCAAGCAAGGCGTTGTGTTCCGCCTCCAAGAAACTGGTTGCCACCTATAATGTGCAAAGTTACAATATTTTATTGACATACATTCAAATATACCGCAAAATCGCTCTGTACTGCCGCACGATAGAGCTGTGGGAGGAAATTCGGAAGTATGTTTTTTTGCCTGTATCGGTGATTTTGCTTACTTTTGTGCCCAATATACTAACGCACACTATCATTTGTAATGAAGACAAACAACAGAATGGCAACATTGCTGCTCATTGCCGTGCTCACCATCATCCCGTTTCTCTGCCTAACAGAGTTCAACTCCAAAGGCGAACCGCGCGAGGCTGTGGTAGCACTGTCAATGCTCAAGGAAGGCAACTGGATTCTGCCTGTCAACAACGGCGGCGACATTCCCTACAAACCCCCGTTCTTCCACTGGCTCATAGCCCTTTTCTCCCTTATCGGAGGAAAGGTAACTGAATTCACCTCACGCCTCCCGTCTGCCGTGGCTCTCATAGCCATGACCTTGGGAGTGTATGCCTTTTACCACAAGCGGGGCAACGAGTACACGGCTTTTGTTACTGCCCTGCTCACGCTGACGGCCTTCGAGGTGCACCGTGCCGGCATGAACTGCCGTGTGGACATGGTGCTCACCGCCCTCATCGTAGGAGCATTGCTATTGCTCTACCGGTGGTTTGAATGGGGCGCCAGAGGGGTGCCTGTCTGGGCTGTACTCTGCATGAGTGGTGCAGCGTGCACCAAAGGGCCTGTGGGCATTGTGCTGCCCTGCCTGGTCATGGGCATCTTCATGCTTCTTCGTGGTGTGCGGTTGGGGCGCACCCTGCTGCAGATGATTTGTTTCGGACTTCTCTCGCTCATCCTGCCTGCCCTGTGGTATGTAGCAGCCTGGCAGCAAGGGGGAGACAACTTCCTTTCCCTGGTTTACGACGAGAACTTCGGACGCTTCACAGGCTCCATGAGCTACGACTCCCATGTACACCCTTTCACCTACAACTTCCTGACTGTCATTTCCGGTTGGCTGCCCTGGACACTGCTCATGCTTCTCGGGGCCATCGTAGCACCTTGGAGGAAGTTTGGGATGCGATTGCGCCGTTTCCGGAACATGGAGAGCGTGGAACTCTTCACCTGGCTCTCGTTCGTGGTTGTCTTCGTGTTCTATTGCATCCCAAAAAGCAAGCGCAGCGTCTATCTGCTCCCCATCTATCCTTTCATGGCTTGGCTCATGGCTGAATATATGGTGTATCTGGTGAGACATCATGCAAAAGTCGTGAAGTTCTATGCCGGGTTCATAGCAACCTTGGCCATCGTTCTCACCTTTGCCGTCTTTGCCACGGGGTCCAACTTGTTGCCTGACAGCATGTTTCACGGGAAACATGCAGCCGACAACATCGCCATGATGCATGCCGTGGGCATGTTCCGCTCCTGCTGGTGGCAAGTGGTACTGGCATTAATGCCCATAGCGGCAGGTCTCTCCATCTGGCGTTTCCTGCTGACAAAAGGCGACCGATGGTTTGAAATACACTTGATGCAATACATGTTTATCGGCGTGTTTTCCATATATATAGCTCTCGACGGCGTTATCCTGCCCCATGTGCTGAACCTCAAGTCTGACAGGGCTTTGGCGGAACAAGTGGTGCAACGCTACACCGGCACCCAGGTCTACTCCTACATGAGCGTAGACATGATGCACTTTTTCTGCACCAACTTCTATGCGGACGACATCATTGGGCAGTTTGAGCAAGGAAGGCGCAACGGACACAGCATTGACGGGCACGACCGCGTGACCACCCCCACCGACGGAGTTGTCATGTTGCCGGCTCATGACCGCCAGGAGTTTCTTGACCGCTACAAGAGCCGTTACCGCTTCACGCTCGACATGAAGACAGACGGCAAGTGTGGCGATGCCCGCGACACCGTGTATTTCTATTGCTTCAAGGACAAGAATTTCAATCCTCAAGACTACAACAAATAAATATGTTACTCAAATATTTCCTCACTTGCAACAAGATTGGAGCCTTTACCTTGGGTGGAGGCTATGCCATGATACCCATCATGGAACAGGAGTTTGTCGACAAGAACCACTGGATGGACCGACAGGAGTTCATGGACATCATGGTGGTGGCACAGACCACACCGGGCATATTCAGCATTGACATGGCGAGCCACATCGGCTACAAACTCCGCGGCGTATGGGGCGGCATCGTGGGCGCACTGGGCATTGCCCTGCCCTCTATCATAGCCATCCTGCTGATAGCCATGTTCTTCCACACGTTCCGCGACAATGTCTATGTGGCGAAATTCTTTCGCGGTGTACGCCCTGCCGTGGTGGCTCTCATTGCCGCGCCCTGCTTCAAAATGGCTCAGAGTGCCAACATTAACCGCTACAATTTCTGGATTCCCGTCGTCTGCTGTGTACTCATAGCCCTGCTCGGCGTTTCGCCCATCTATATCATCATCATAGCCGGCATAGGAGGCTGGCTATATGGAAAATATTTCAAAAAGTAAGATTGTATGCTACTGTTTCTCAAGATATTCTACGTATTCACCAAGATAGGCACGTTCAACTTTGGCGGTGGCTATGCCATGCTGTCGCTCATTCACAACGAAGTGGTCATCAAGAACCAGTGGATGACCAATGCTGAGTTTACCGACATGGTGGCTATCAGCCAGTCCACACCGGGTCCTATCGGTATCAATGCCGCCACTTATGCCGGCTACACCGCCGTGCTTCACCAAGGCTATCCCGAGTGGGCTGCCGTGTTGGGTTCTGTATTGGCATCGCTTAGCATCATCTGGTTGCCTTTCATCCTGATGTTGCTCATCAGCCACTATCTCATCACGCATAAGGATTCCAAGATAGTGAAAGATGTGTTTGCCGCCCTCCGTCCTGCCATCATTGGCTTGATTGGTGCAGCAGCCTTGCTGCTCATGAACCGCGACAACTTCAATTCTCCGCAGGAGTCGCCATGGCTCTGGTCCATGAGCGTTGTGATGTTTGCCTTGGCGTTCTACTTCACCCGCTACCGCAAGACCAACCCCATCCTCATTCTCCTGGTCAGTGGCATCGTGGGACTTGTTGTGTACTAAAGATTCTGGCCGTCAATATGCCTTAAAGCGGGTTATCTTCACTCTGGAATGGGTGGTGCGGAAACCAAACCATCCGCTTTCCAATGGGGCGACGTCGGTGTAGTCCACTATGCACTCGCCGTCTACGAACGCCCGCACATGTCCTTTTTCGCCCGTAATCTTCACATGATACCAGTGAGCCGGCCTAAGCAGGTGGGCAGCATCGGTGTATTCCTTGACGATGGCTGGCCGCTGCGCCTTGTCGGCCACAGCCTCCTCACTGCCTTGATAACGACGGAAACGGGTAGTGCGGTTGCTGTTGCCGCCATAACCCAGGTAATACATCTGCAGCGTGTAGCAGCGGTTGAAAATGCCTTTTCGCCACTGGCTGCGCTTCCAGATGTTCTTGGCTTCCGGGTCGGATGCCATCCAGAAGAAGTTCATGTCGCTCAACCGGTCGCCGGTCACCAACGCATCATATTCCACGGTAGCACCTGCCTTCATCTTCTCCTTGCGCCACAGGGTGAGTCCCTTGGGGGCAACTATTTCGCACGTGTCTCCCTCAAAGGACACGCGAAAGTCGTCTGATTCTGATTCCACCTTCCAGTAACGGTCAAAGTGAGTGGAGTCGAGGGCAGAAAGCTCACTCTTCCGGGGCTTCACCTGCAAATAAGGAATGTCGGGCAGATAGCCTTCGGCATTGCGGGGAACAAAGACATCGGAAGGGTTGACAGATGCGAACAGCAAGCTGTCGGCATTGTCCACTCCAAACTGATTGTCACGAAGCGTGCACTTCTTGAGATTGCACTGGGAAAGGTGCTCCTTATGGGGACGCCACGAAACGTTTCCCGTGAGCACATGGCCATAGCCCGGCACATCCACACATTCCGCTACCGACCTGCCCTGACGGTTCACCATATTGAAGTTGTCGCGCTGGTTGTCTGCCGCCACATTGCGCTCCCAGACATTGCCGCCCAGGTGATGGTTGGCATAGAAGCCGTTGGCTTTGTTATGGAATGCCACACAATCATGGATGTGGTGCACAGGGGCTGGCGACGGACAATTGTAGGCATGGCTGCGCATGCCCCAACCGCCACTCTTGAACCCGTTGCCGTCGCCGGCACGCTCAAAGGTATGGATGTCGTGAGGGTCGGCAGCAGACTGGTAGCCATTATAGAAAGCCCAACAATGATCTATCTCTACGGGAGCCGCACAGTGTATCAGGTCGAAGCCGTCGTCGGAGTTGCGCCATGCCCTGCAGTTGCGAATCACGTTGCCCACACAGTCGGGCGACTCAAGGTGGAAGCCGAAGCCGTCGGTGTTGCCGCCGTAAAAGCCCTCGGAGTAGTTGTCGTAGTTATTGTAGGCATCACAGTTGAGCACCAGGTTGTGGGAACCGGTTGTCTGATAGTAACCGATGGCCATACCGTCATGCATGGCTATGTTCTCCACAATGCAGTGCGACCCTTTGCGGGCGCTCACACATTCCGACTGGGTGTGTCCCTTCACTCTGACGGGCACTCCCACAATGTCGAAGTTGCGCAGATGCAGATAGTCGGCACCGAGATAGAAGGCACCGAACCGGGTGCGGCCGTCCAGTTGCAGGGCAGTGAAGTCGAACACGGGCCGTTCTCCGGGATAGCCCATGAAACAGGTTCTCCCCTGCTCCGTTCCACCTTTCTCCAAAGCAAAGACATAGGCCATGAAACGCATGTTCTTCATGATTTGCCCGTCGGTGACATGGTATGTTCCGCCACGGAAATAGACCGTGTCGCCCGGTGAGACCATTTGGTAGGCACCGGGAAGGGTGGCAAGCGGGTCGGTGAGTGTACCACGTGCCTGGTCGTTGCCTGTGGGTGCCACAAAGATGGTTTTAGAAGAAGCTGCTTGAACAAAGGCCGACAGCATGACGGCAAGAAGAATTGTGGTGATTGTGTGCATTGGTTTTATATGAATGGTTGCGTACAAAGGTAATGCAAACAAATGAAATACGAAATGGTCTTCCTTCTTTTTTTGAGGTATTCCTTTGTTCGATGATTTCCTCTCACGCGCGCACGCGCGCAGGAAAAGTTTTTCGTTTTTTCGCCACTATCTATCACTTTTCTTGATATCAAACATTTTTTCGCTGACTGTAAGCGAGATAAGTGGAGTGATGGATGAGTGATAGATGGCTTAATATCTATCACATCTATCACCAATCCATCACTCGTTAAGTTCAAGTGGTATGCCCAAAATCTGTCCTACTGTTTGGGCACTCGATGCCCACGGCGTGGGCATCGAGTGCCCAGGCTGTGGTACCAAGCCTAACTCTGCCACTAACACTCCGTAACTCTGCCACTAACACTCCGTAACTCTGCCACTAACACTCCGTAACTCTGCCACTAACGCTCCGTAACTCTGCCACTAACGCTCCGTAACTCTGCCACTAACGCTCCGTAACTCTACCACTAACGCTCCGTAACTCTGCCACTAACAAGTTGCAACCGACCCATTTGATTTCGCTGATAACAGAACATGCACAACGTTTTATTTTGTGTTGTCTTCTTTTTCCACTACCTTTGCATAAGATAGACGGTACTCTGCCATCTGAAAGCAAGTTCTCACTGCGCCCGGTAGCTGTTTGTACTGTCTACGCTATCCAAACCATAAAAGCCAATCAACCCTTTATGAACTATTCACTCATTACACCATCTTTTCTTTCCGCCTGTTTGCTGTGGACGGCCTCACTGGGCTTTGCCTCACCCAAGACGGGCGACGTGAACCCTGCCATCAACCTTGCCGGGAAATGGCAATTTGCCACAGGCAACAACCCGAAATATGACGATACGGTCACTCTGCCCGGATCCATGCTCACCAACAGCAAGGGCAACGAGGTAACTGTCAACACCCAATGGGTGAGCAGTCTCTATGACTCGTCTTACTATCACAACCCTTACATGGAGAAATATCGTCAACCGGGCAAGATGAAGTTCCCCTTCTTCCTCACTCCCGGCAAGCACTACGTGGGCAATGCCTGGTATAGACGCACGGTCTTTGTGCCCAAGGTATGGAAGAACAAACGAGTGCTGCTCTTCCTGGAACGCCCCCATATTGAGACTACCGTGATGGTGAACGGAAAAGTGGCGGGCCGCGACTCGTCGCTCAGCGTGCCTCACGAATTTGACCTTACTCCCTACGTGGTCTTCGGCAGGGACAACGAGATAACCCTCAAAGTGTACAACGGCATAGAAAACGTGTGCGTGGGACAAGACAGCCACAGCGTGACCGACCAGACACAGGGCGACTGGAACGGTGTGGTGGGCCGCATGCAACTGCTCTCCAGACCTGCCGCCTACGTGAAAAACGTGCAGGTGTATCCCGACGTGGACAAGAAGCGCATTCGCGTGGAACTGGTCACGGCAGGCAAAAACGAGCGCCATGAGGTGACATTGTCTTGCGGGCTGAACGGAGCCGACAGCCGTTTGCTGAAAAAGGTGCGCTTTGTGGGCGACACCCTGTCACTGCTCTTGCCTATGGGCGACGACGTGAAATTGTGGGACGAGTTCACTCCCAACCTCTACACACTCACTGCCGAGATGAACGGCGAACAGACCAAGGTGAACTTCGGCATGCGCCAGTTTACCGCCGAAGGACGCCAGTTCTTCATCAACGGCAGAAAGACATGGGTTCGCGGCACGGTGGGCAACTGCTGTTTCCCGCTGACAGGCTATCCTCCTACCGACGTGGAGTCATGGACCAAGATATTCAACAAGTGCAAGGAGTATGGACTGAACATGATGCGCTTCCACTCCTATTGCCCTCCTGAAGCGGCTTTCGAGGCTGCCGACCGCGTGGGTTTCTATCTGCAGCCTGAAGGCCCATCGTGGCCCAACCACGGGGTGAAACTCGGCAGGGGTATGGCCATTGACCACTATCTGCTGCAGGAAACGCAGCGCATGGTGGAACAATACGGCAACCATCCATCCTTCTGCATGCTCGCAGCAGGCAACGAACCTGCCGGCGACTGGGTGAAATGGGTTGGCGACTTCGTGGACTATTGGAAACAGACAGGCGATGACCGCCGGCTCTATTGCGGAGCATCCGTAGGTGGAGGATGGGCTTTCGACCCGAAGAGCCAATACCACGTGAAGGGCGGCGCACGCGGTCTCGACTGGAACGACCGTGCCCCACAATCCACGGACAACTACCAGGCTGCCATCGAACAGTTCACCCAAAAAGGACGCAAGCCCATCACCTTCGCCATCAACGAGCCTTACATCAGCCATGAGCAGGGACAATGGTGTGCCTTCCCCGACCTGAAAGAGCGGCAGCAATACACGGGCGTCTACAAGGCAGGCAATTTCGACATCTTTGCCGACCTGCTGCGCGACAACGGCATGGCTTCGCAGGCAGAGCGATTTCTCCATGCCAGCGGCAAGCTGCAGACGTTGGCCTACAAGTATGAGACAGAGCGCAACCTGCGCACCAAGGACTATGCGGGATTCCAGTTGCTCGGCCTCAACGACTACAGCGGCCAGGGCACCGCACTGGTGGGGGTGCTCAACGTGTTCTGGCGCGAGAAAGGCTATTGCACCTCAAGGGACTGGCGCCAGTTCTGCTCACCCATTGTCCCGTTGGCACGCTTCCCCAAGTTCGTCTACAGCAATGCCGACACCCTGCAGGTAGGCGTGGAAATGTATAATGCCTACAAAGAACCCCTGCAACGGGCACACACCACCTACACAATCTGCGACGGGCAGCAAAAGGTGTATGCCTCGGGCGAACTCTCAACAAAAGACATCGCCGTGGGCAAGAACATCCCGCTGGGAAACATCTCGTGGCAGCTTGCCCAACTGGACAGCCCTGTGAAACTCACCCTCACCGTCAACACCGTGGCAGCCAACAGTGACTATAACTATCCCATAGAGAACTCATGGGACTTCTGGGTGTATCCGTCCGTTGTGGAGATGCCGCAACGCAAAGACATCTACATCACCGACACACTCGACCGCACGGCACTGGGCACACTGGAAAAGGGTGGCAAGGTGCTGCTCATGGCAGCAGGCAAGATAACGCTGGGCAGCGACGTGAAACAGACCTATATGCCCGTGTTCTGGAACACCAGCTGGTTCAAGATGCGTCCGCCACACACCACAGGCGTAACCATCGACCGGCAGCACCCCATGTTCAAGGACTTCCCCACCGACGACTGGAGCAATCTCAACTGGTGGGAACTTGTCAACAAGGCACAGGTAATGAACCTGCGCGAACTTCCTGCCGACTATCAGTCGCCCATCCAGCCTATTGACACTTGGCACGTGAGCCGCAAGCTCGGCATGGTGGTCGAGGCCAATGTGCTGAAAGGCAAGCTCTTCATCACCACGATGGACCTCTGTTCAGACCTTGCCCACAGACTCGTGGCACGACAGATGCGCAAGTCTGTCCTCGAATACATGGGCTCCGACAGCTTCCGCCCTGCCCTGACACTCGACCTACAGACCGTCCGCGACTTTTTCGAGAAGCAGGCACCCGCCGTCAACATGTTCACCAAAGAATCGCCGGACGAACTGAAGCCCAAACTGAAATAAGCGTTTGAGGTGTTAGAAAACTTTCATCTGTCTTCACCTCTTTACAATACAGCGATAACCAAACAGCCCGGGGCATTGCCCCGGGCTGTTTGGTTATCGTTTCAAAACAATATTGTTCCGCTAAAGAAACTATCTTGTAAACATCCTTATGATTTCGCCTGCCCACAACACAACGGAGGTGAAGACTATGATAATGAGCCAGTCAGTGAGGTGAAGGGGAACCACGTTGAACATTGGGCCGCCAAGTTGGACAATCAGCACCTGACCGACCAATATGCAGACGGCTATGGTAACAAAGCCCCGGCATCCCTTGAAGTGGAACGCACTGCGGCCTGTCTCGAAAGCGCGGGCGTTGAACATGTTCCAAAACTGTATCATCACAAAGATGGTGAAGAAGAGGCTTTGTTCATAAGGCGAAAGCCCGTTGTCGGCTCCCAACGGGAGCGACGGCAGGTCAGCAAGGCTTTTCACGTCCGTTAGGTTGAACAAGTGGAGCAACCCGAAGAGCACTGCGAAAAACAAGATGCCCACCCCGATGATGTTCCACGTCATATACTTGTTGATAATGAATGCCTTGCGGTCGCGCGGCTTGTCGCGCATCACGCGCTCAGTAGGCGGAAGTATGGACAGTGCCATGGCGGCAAAGGTGTCCATAATGAGGTTTACCCACAACATCTGTGTCACGGTAAGCGGTGACCGAGTGTCCATGAAGGCACCTGCCATCACCGTGAGGCATGCCACCACATTGACCGTCATCTGGAACATGATGAACCGCTGCAGGTTCTGATAGAGCGAACGGCCCCACATCACGGCCCTGCCTATGCTGCTGAAAGAGTTGTCTACGATGGTGATGTCGGACGCTTCCTTGGCTACGGAAGTGCCGTCGCCCATGGACAATCCCACCTGGGCTGCCTTGAGTGCCGGTGCGTCGTTGGTGCCGTCGCCCGTCACAGCCACCACATGATGGAGCTTCTGCAGGGTCTCCACGAGCCGTTTCTTGTCCATAGGCCGGGCACGCGATATAATCTTGATGCCCTCCACACGATGCAGCAGTTCACTGTCGGTGAGAGCTGCGAACTCAGGACCGGTAATGATGGCATCGTCTGTGTCGGTGTCAGTCCACAACCCTATCTGCCGAGCTATTTCCTTGGCTGTGGCTGGCGTGTCGCCCGTCACAATCTTGACGGCAATGCCAGCGTCGATACATTCCATCACAGCTGCAGGCACATCGGCACGTACCGGGTCGGAGATGGCAGCCACGCCGATGAACGTAAGGCGGTCGGCACACACCTTGTTGTCTTCTATAGCCTTGTCGCCGTCGTCCACCACCTGGTAGGCGAAGCCGAGCGTACGCATGGCCTTGCTCTGATAGGCGAGCAACTGGGTTTCTATCTCCTTGCGTCCGGTGTTTCCCTCCACGTCACGGCACATGCCGAGCACTATTTCGGGTGCTCCCTTCACGTAGAGAATCTTCTTGCCCTTTTCCACGCCCGATTCCACCAGCGTGGCCATGTGCTTGCGTTCGGTGGAGAAAGGCACTTCTGCCAACACCTTGACATTCTCTTTCAGCCGCCTGTAGTCCACGCCCTTGTCATAGAGCCAAAGCAACAGGGCACCCTCGGTAGGGTTGCCGAGCACCTGCGGCTTGTCGGCGGAGAAGTCGATGGACGCCGTGGAGTTGACGGCTATGCCCTCCTCCACAATGCTCTTCAACGCCGGATTGCCGGCAAGCATCTGTGAGAAGGTGGTGGCATGGATGCGCATCTGGTTCTGGGTGAGCGTGCCCGTCTTGTCGGTACAGATGACGGTGGTGGCACCCATCGTCTCGCAGGCATGCATCTTGCGCACCAGATTGTTGGTCTTCAGCATCTTGCGCATGCTGAAGGCAAGGCTCAGGGTGACCGCCATAGGCAGTCCTTCGGGCACGGAGCAGACTACGAGCGTCACGGCTATCATGATGGTCTGGAGGAAATAGGCTATGAATTCCACAGTGTCGAAGCCGGAAGAATGAAGCATATAGAAGAGCACTCTGCCCAACACAATGACGATGCCCACCAGATAACTCGCCTTGGAGATGAGCTTGCCCAGACGGTCGAGCTGCTCGTTGAGAGGTGTCTTCACGCTGTTGTCTATCTGTGCAGCCACGAACACCTTGCCGTTTTCGGTCTGGTCACCCACCTGGAGCACACGGAAAATGCCATGTCCTTCCATCACCTTGGTGCCTTTCATCACGTGATTAGTGGGATAGGTGTCTTCCTTGCGGAAGTCTTTTTCGTCCGTGCTCTTGTGGCACATCGGTTCGCCCGTGAGCGAGGACTCGTCGACATTGAGTGCCACCGCCTCAAGCAGTTCGCCGTCGGCAGGCACCTCTTCGCCGGTGTTGAGCACCACGATGTCGCCCACCACCACGTCCTTGCGGGGCACGGTAGTAGTGTTACCGTTGCGGATAACCTCCACAGGCTCGTCGTCGTTCACTTGGTTGAGGATGGCAAATTCAGAGTCGGCCTTCTTTTCAAAGTAGAACGAGAGGCCTGTGGCAAGGAGTATGGCCACGAATATGCCTATCGGTTCGAAGAAGACGGTAGCACCGTCTTTGAGTATAAAATATTCGTAGCAAGATATGCCCACAGAGAGCAAGCCGGCTACGAGAAGAATGATGATAAGCGGGTCACCGAATTTCTCCATGAACTGCTTCCACAGAGGAGTCTTGGCAGGCGGTGTCAGCACATTCTCGCCATGCAGTCTGCGGCTCTCCAAGACTTCAGCATCGGTCAATCCTTTGAGATAATGTTTTTGTTCCATAAATACAATATTGGCAATGTTGACCTTGCAAAGTTATGAATAATATGCCGCAATAGCAAAATATTCATGCTGTTGTAACATTATTTTAATACGCCTACCCTGCCACTCACCATCCGCCACCCCGCGGGGAAAAAGAAAGCAGGAGACGGAACCTGCATGTGTGAGGCCGTCTCCTGCCGAAAGAAGTTATAGTTATATGCTTAGTATCAGTTATAACCAGGGTTCTGCCAGAAGCCTGTAGTGCTGTTAGGCTCTGTGGTGAAGTTCTGCACAGCGTCGCACTCGTTCTGTGGGATAGGACGATAGAGATAGTGCTTGCTGGTGTCTTTCTTGATGTTGGGCGATGCCTGGGCATTGTATTTCTCCACATACTCATAGAGCTTGCCTGTGCGCTTCAGGTCGAACCAGCGCATCTGCTCGCCGCAGAGTTCGATGGCACGCTCCTCGAGAATGGTGTCGAGCGTGGCGTTACCGCTCAGCGTGTTGTCCTGTCCTGCCTTGGCACGCACCGAGCGCAGAGAGTTGATGGTCTGCATGGCGGCACCGGCATCACCGAGAGCCAACTGACATTCGGCCTTGATGAGATACATCTCGGGCAGACGCATCACGATGGCGTCACGGCTGGAGATGTCGTGTGTGGGATAGGAAGGGTTGTATCTGTTGTCGAGGAACTTCTTCAAGCCCGGGAAGGAGCACCAGCCGCCAATCTTGTAGTTGTTGTAGCGACGCCAGCCTGACTTCTTGTTCTTGACACCCCATGCTTCGTCATCAGCATCATAGGAAGAACTCTTCACGGCAGTTTCCGTAGGCAAAGCGGTGGCATCATCCATGGATGTATAGACCGGAATTTCCCCACCAGCCATGAATTGGATGCGGTAGCGGTTGTGGGCATAGGCTGCCATCTTCTTGCCCTCGGGCGAGTTGCCGTCCATCGGGCAGTAGTAGATGGCTGTGTCTTGAAGCAACGGATAATGCTCGGCATTCTGCGAAAGGTCGGGCGAGGCTATGTCGTAGTGATCGAGCAGCGTGGCCTCGCAGCGCTGGTCGGTAGCCTTGTGAGCTTCAAGCAGTTTCCAGAGGTGAGTGGTGGGCAGATAGCGAGTGAAGCCACGACCATAGGGCGAGTACTTCTCTGCCACTTCCACCGGCTGTCCTGTCTTCTTACTTGTGATGGTAAGCGACTTGCTGTCCTTGGCACGAACGAACACGCAAGTGTTTTTGGTGCCGTTGCCACCCAGGTCGTCGGCTCCGTTGTTCCACATGCTGACAAACATGAGGAGCATGGCGCTACCGCCACGGGAGTATCCGGTACGGGTAATCAGACCATTGTAGGACATGGGGTTGCCGTCTTCCTGACGGAAGCGATAAGGAATACAGTTGGCCGTAGTGGTCAGATCGCTTGAGTAAGTGATGCCGAAGAGGGCCTCCTTGTTCGTGTTGTAACTTTCGTTGTTCATGTCCCACACATCTTCATAGTTTGAGTAGAGCGATGCGTAGTCGGTGGCACCGATGACTGCCTCGGCGTCTGCCTGTGCGGCACGGTAAAGGTCTTCCTTGCCCTTGCCGTCGTAGTTGCCGCCCTTGACGGTCTGGTTCAGCTGTCCGCCCAACCATGATGCGGCATAAAGGAGCACGCGTGAGCGCATGGCCTTGGCAGCCCAGTAGTTGGCGCGTCCTTCCTTTTTGGTGTTGTATTTGGCCTTGTCGAACAGGTCGATGGCTGCATCGAGGTCGTTGAGCACCTTTCCGTAGACTTCGTTTTCTGGCATACGGGTCGGTGTCATGTTCTGCGCCGTCACAGGAGCATCGTTATAGGGCACGGCACCCCAGATGTTCACCATGTGGAAATAGTAGAAGGCGCGCATGAAGTAAGCCTCAGCCAGATACTGCTGCTTCTGTGCCTCGGAGAGGAACGAAGCCTCGTTGACGTACTTGAGGGCATTGTTGCACACGTCTGTGGCACTGTAGAACAGTTCCCAGTACTGGTCCAGGCAGGGATTGTCCGAGTTGTTGCTCTCGAGAGCAGCCGGCGTGATGTCGTATTTCAGGAGCGACTTCTGCTTGTTGTCATAGCCGTAATAGAAGAGGTCGGTGCCCATCTCGCTGAGTCCGAGTGCTGCTTCCTTGCCATACCATCCGCGTGCGAAGGTGTAGCAGTTGGCCACAAGTCCGTCTATACCGGCTTGTGTGCTGTATGTAAGGTCGGCTGTGGTGCCCACCTTGTTGTCTTCCTCGAGAAAGTCAGAGCAAGAGGTGGTGAGACCCATCATCATGGAAGAGGCTACAGCCATCAATAATATCTTTGTTTTCATGTTGTTTGCAATGTTTTTAGAATACTACATTAAATCCGAGAACTACCTGCTTCTGCATAGGGAAGGCGATGCTTCCGCCACGCTCCGGGTCATAGTTGTCTATCTTGCTCCAGGTGATGAAGTTCTTCATCGAGCAGTAGACACGTGCGCTGCTCATGCCGATGGTGTGGAGCCACTTGGCGGGCACGTTGTAAGAGAGGGTGATATCCTTGATTTTGAGGTAGTCAGCCTTCTCGTAGAGGAATGCAGAAGTGTAGGTTGAGTAGAGCTTGTTGTCGCTCAAGCCTGGGTTCGGGAACTTGGCACCCTGGTTGGAAGGTGTCCAATAGTCAATGTCACCCCAGTTGGCCGACTCGTAGTTGAGCTGCTTGTTCATGTCGTAGGCAATGTAACCGCCCAGACGTGCCATGAGCTGTACGCTCAGCGAGAAGTCCTTGTAGGTGAAGGTGTTGTTCATGCCGAACACGTGGTTCGGGTCTTTGTTGTAGAGCACACGGTCTTCGGCGTCGATGGTGCCGTTGTCGTTGCTGTCGCAGATTTTGGGCGAACCGGGTGTGCCGTAGCCTGAAGCGAACTTGGGAGCGTTGCCGTCGTGGCGTGCCTTGTAGGCCTCCACATACTGGTCGAACTCGCCGATGCCCCATTCTCCGTCTACACGGTAGTCATAGAAGGCGTTGACACGGTTGCCCACGAACAGGCCGTTGGTGCCTGAAACATACTTGTTCACGCCGCCGGTGAGCTCTGTAATCTCGTCCTTGAAGTGAGAATAGCTCCAGTTGGCAGTCCAGTCGAAGTCCTTGGTGCGTACGATGTCTGTGGTGAGCGACACTTCCAGACCCTGTCCCTTGGTCTTGCCGATGTTGTCGATGATGTTGGGGAAGGAAGAAGCCGGACCGGTCTTGTAGAAGAGCAGGTCGTAGGTCTTGTTCCAATAGTAGTCGATTGTACCGCTGATGCGTCCGTTAAGGAATCCGAAGTCGAGACCGAGGTTGAACGAAGAGGTCTTCTCCCAAGTCAGGTTAGAGTTACCCATAGAGCTTGGAATGTTGCCTGCCACGTCCTTACCGCCGAGATAATAATAATAGGTGTTGGTGCTCAGAGTGGCGAGGGTTGAGTAAGCGTCGATGGCGGCGTTGCCCGAGAGACCCCAAGAAGCACGGAGCTTCAAGTTGCTGAGCCACTTGGTGTCCTTGAGCCAGTCTTCCTCGATGAGTCTCCATCCGGCAGCCACTGAGGGGAAGTAGCCCCACTTGTGGCCCTTGGCGAGTGTGGAAGAACCGTCGGCACGGAGAGAAGCGGTGAGCAGATACTTGCTTGCGTAGGAATAGTTCACGCGGCCGAAGAATGAGAGCATGCTTGTCTTCACATAGGAAGAGGTGGTAACTGGAGTGAGAATCTTCGACAGGTCGTAGAAGGAGCTTTTGTAGTAGTGTGTGGCACCGGCATCGCCCTCGATGACATTGCCTTCTGTCACGGTCTGGGTCAGCTCATGACCGAGGAGGAAGGTCAGGTCGTGGTCTTTGGCGATGGTGGTATTGTAGTTGATGGTGTTGTCCCAAGTGAGACTTGTGGTGTTGCTTCTTGTCTGCTTGATGTAGGAAGTGGTAGGCTTCTCAAAGCGTGACTGGCTCATATAGTCCTGGTAAAGACCGTTGCGGGAGTCGCTGCGGTCTACGGCAAACATGGAGCGGAGGTTCAGACCCTTGAGCGGTGTGAGTTCCACATAGGCATTGCCGAAGAAGCGGGTAGACTCGGTGTTGTTCTGGTAGGCACCGTCCACGTCGTCGAGCAACGGCGAGCAGTGGTTGGCATACCATGGATTAGGATTGGTGTTGATGGTGCCGTCTGTGAGATAAGGATGAGTGATGGTGGTCATCTTCATGGCCTGGCTGTAGACGCCGGAATTGCGGCGGTTCCAGTTCTTGTAGGTGAAGAGCAGGCTGGTGCCCACCTTGACCATCTTGTTCACCTTGTGGTCAATGTTCACCTTGCCGTTGTAGCGGTCCATCTGGTCGTTCTTCATCAGTCCGCGGTCGTAGAGGGCGCCGAGCGAAACGTTGAAGTTGGTCTTGTCGTTACCGCCTGTCACGTTGACCTCGATGTTCT
This sequence comes from uncultured Prevotella sp., assembly GCA_934191235.1. Classification (GTDB taxonomy): domain Bacteria; phylum Bacteroidota; class Bacteroidia; order Bacteroidales; family Bacteroidaceae; genus Prevotella. The sequence continues at coordinate 39,769 of CAKPUA010000014.1, forward strand.
GTGAAGTACTGTTCTTGAGGATAAGGTCGCCCCAGTTGGTGTACGACTTGTCGTTATAGATGTCGAGTGTGGATGTTCCGTCGGCCAATGACTGGTCGAGCACAGACTCTGCGGTGATGCCCTGTGCAATGGCGTTATAGGCTTCCAGGCTCAGGTCGCCACCCTTAATCCACTGCTGGTAGATAGTCCTGTCCATGAGTCGCTGCACCTCGCGGTCGCCATACATGGAGTGGGCAGCCTGGGTGGCACTGTTGAACGAATTGTAGAAGTTCACGCCCACCTTGGTCTTGCCGGCCTTGCCGCGCTTGGTGGTGATGATGATCACACCGTTGGCGCCACGCGTACCGTAGATGGCTGTAGACGATGCGTCCTTCAACACTTCCATAGACTCAATGTCGGACGGGTTGATATCGAGTGTTGAACCGTAAGCCACACCGTCAACGAGGATAAGCGGGTCGTTGGAGGCGAGGAGCGAACGGGCACCACGCAGGTTGATGCTCACGCCCGAACCCGACTCACCGCTCGACTGCTGGAGGTCCATGCCAGGAATCTTGGCCTGCATGGCCTGCATGGCGTTGCTGGTGGCGACGTTCTTCATGTCGTCAGATTTCAGGGAAGCCACGGCTCCGGTGAGGTCGCGCTTCTTCACCACGCCGTAACCGATGACCACGAGTTCGTCAAGGTCTTGCTTGTCTTCTTCGAGTACAATGTCAACACTGGAACGGTTGCCCACGTTGACCGACTTCTTCTTATATCCTATATAAGAGATGTTGAGCACCGAGTTGGGCGCCACGTTGTTGAGGGTGAAGTTACCGTCGAGATCCGTGATGGCTCCGGTCTTGTCACCAACCATGACGCTCACGCCAATCATCGGCTCGCCGTGAGAGTCTTTCACTGTACCCTTTATCGCTTTCTGCGCAAACATGGCACAGGAAACGACTAGCAATAGTGAGGCCATAAAGCCCCTCTTGAGTTGTTGATACATAACGTTTGTTTTAGTTTAGTTTTGTTTTGGATATTGATTGTTATATATAAATTTCAGTTAGGTTGCCTTTTTAAAATTAGGTATTGCCTTTTCATTAAATCTTTTAGTTAGGTCTTTCCTCACGGAAATTGGCACAAAGATATAAAAATAAATCAACGCTTGTTGTTTTTTAACCCACTTTAACAACATTATTGTGAAAGATTTTTCGACTTCTTCCCTACGTTGCCTGCTTGTTGTCTGTTTCGCTGAAGGCTACGTTGTTCATTTCTTTTCTTTGTTTCAAAGTCCGAACGACATTTCCATTGTCCTGGAATGACACCTTAATTAAACATACTATATAAATCACACTTTATAGGTGTAAAAACCAATGTAACTCTTTGTGTTACAGTCTACTTCACCCCTTTCAGGGCGTACGTACGGATCATGCTACCCAGGGTGTCGCTCCGCTTGTCCTGGGCTGGGTACAGACTGGGCTTTCAGCCCGCCTTGATTTGCTACCCGAAACACGAATTTTAAAATATTACTCCCCATCTCGAATGAACCGGGAAACTGACTTTCATGGATGTAATCAGTGACTGGAGGATGTTTTCACCACTATGAAAAGTTTGTTAATGTGCCATTAGCGTATTGTTACTCTGCCATTAACAGGCCGTTAGTTTGCCAGTAGCAGTGCATTAGTCTGCCACTAACACTCCGTTACTCTGCCATTAGCACACCTTTACTCTGCCATTGAAACATCTTTTTCTGCACGCAGACAGGTAATTTCAACACGCATCAAAGCGTATTTGAAACTTAAATTAAGTAAAAACCAAAGGTATTAGAAAAGTTTGCATTACTTTTGTAGGCTTAAACGATATACACCTATTATAAAGATGAGTCTAACAAGTATAGCAAGAATAGCGTTCCTCAAGCGACAGCGCGAACTCCAGAAGCACATTCACGGAGCCGAGGAACTGCAGCAACAGGTGCTCGCCCGACTGGTGGACGAAGCCAAGGACACCGAATACGGACGCAACCACCTCTACAGCATGACACGCACCTACGACGACTTTGTCCGCAACGTACCGGTCAACACCTACGAGGAACTCAAGGGCGACATAGACCGTATGCGCCACGGCGAGCGCGACGTGCTCTGGCCGGGCACCGTGAAATGGTATGCCAAGTCGTCGGGCACCACCAACGACAAGTCGAAGTTCATCCCCGTTTCCGACGAGGGACTGCACAACATCCACTATGCCGGCGGCCGCGACTGCGTGGCGCTCTATCTGCGCAACAACCCCAAGAGCCGCATGTTCGACGGCAAGGGACTGATTCTCGGCGGCAGCCACTCGCCCAACTACAACGTGTCGGGCAGCCTGGTGGGCGACCTGAGCGCCATCCTCATAGAGAACATCAACCCGCTGGTCAACCTGGTGCGCGTGCCCAAGAAGCAGACTGCCCTGCTCTCCGACTTCGAGGTGAAGCGCGACCGCATAGCCCACGAGACCCTGAACAAGAACGTGACCAACCTGAGCGGCGTGCCCTCGTGGATGCTCTCCGTGCTGGTGCGCGTCATGGAACTCACCGGCAAGCAGCATCTGGAAGAGGTGTGGCCCAACCTGGAAGTGTTCTTCCACGGCGGCATAGCCTTCACTCCCTACCGCAAGCAGTATGAGCGCCTCATCACCAAGAGCGACATGCACTACATGGAAACCTACAATGCCAGCGAGGGATTCTTCGGCCTGCAGAACGACCCCACCGACTCTGCCATGCTCCTCATGCTCGACTACGACGTGTTCTACGAGTTCATCCCTATGGACGAATTCGGCACCGACAACCCCACCGTGGTTCCGCTTTGGGGCATCGAGACCGGCAAGAACTATGCCATGCTCATCTCTACCTCGTGCGGACTGTGGCGCTACATGATCGGCGACACCGTGATGTTCACCCAGAAAGACCCCTACAAGTTTGTCATCACGGGCCGCACCAAGAACTTCATCAACGCCTTCGGCGAGGAGCTCATCGTCGACAATGCCGAGAAAGGGCTTGCATACGCTTGCCAGCAGACTGGTGCCGAAGTGCAGGAATACACGGCAGCACCCGTCTACATGGACGACAACGCCAAGTGTCGCCACCAGTGGCTCATAGAGTTCAGCAAGCAACCCGCCGACGTGCAGCAGTTTGCCCAACTGCTCGACAGGAAGTTGCAGGAAATCAACAGCGACTACGAGGCCAAGCGCTACAAGGACATCACCCTGCAGCACCTCGAAATAGTGGTGGCACGCCAAGGACTCTTCAACGACTGGCTCAAAAGTAAAGGCAAGCTGGGAGGCCAGCACAAGGTGCCCCGACTCTCCAACAGCCGCAAGAACCTCGACGAACTGCTGAAGATGAACCAAAAGAAAGAAGAATTGAAGTGAGCAAGGCTCTCCACCTCCCTGCTTCACCATTAAACAATACCCATGCACAACAACAGACCGAACATATCCCGAAGCCTCGGCTTCCTCACAGCCCTGATGCTCCTGCTGAGTTTCTACTCGTGCGCCAAGATGGGACAGCCCGACGGCGGATGGTATGACGAGACTCCGCCACGCATTGTGGGCTGTACGCCAGCCGACAAGGGTGTAGGCGCCAAGCAACGCAAGGTGTACATCAACTTCGACGAATACATCAAGATGGACAATGCCACCGAGAAAGTGGTGGTGTCGCCTCCACAGATGGAAGCACCGGAAATCAAGGCTGAAGGCAAGCGCATCAGCGTGACGCTCAAGGACTCGCTCAAGGAAAACACCACCTACACCATCGACTTCTCCGACGCCATCTCCGACAACAATGAGGGCAACCCGCTGGGCAACTACACCTACAGTTTCTCCACGGGCAGCGAGATAGACACACTCCAGGTGTCGGGCCACGTGCTCGACGCCAGCAACCTGGAGCCTGTCAAAGGTATCCTCGTAGGACTCTACAGCGACCTTGCCGACTCAGCCTTCACCACCAAGCCCCTGCTCCGCGTGGCACGCACCGACAGCCGCGGCATCTTCATCATCAAGGGCATCAAGCCCGGCAACTACAAGGTCTATGCCTTGCAGGATATGGACGGCAACTACATGTACAGCCAGAAGAGCGAGATGCTCGCCTTCAGCACGGACGTGCTCACCCCAAGTTTCAAGCCCGACGTGCGACAGGACACCATCTGGCGCGACTCACTGCGCATCGACTCCATCAAGCGCGTCAACTACACCCACTTCCTGCCCGACGACATTGTGCTGCGGGCCTTTACCGAGAAACAAACCGACCGTTACCTGCTGAAGACCGAACGCGCCAACCCCGACCGGTTCAGTCTCTACTTCAGCTACGGCAACCAGGAACTGCCCCGCATCAAGGGACTGAACTTCAACGAAAAGGATGCCTTCATCCTTGAAGCCACCCCACAGCGCGACACGCTCACCTACTGGCTCCGCGACACGCTCCTGGTCAACCAGGACACACTCCGCATGCAGCTCCAGTATCTCATGACAGACTCCACTGGCAACCTCGTGTGGCAGACCGACACCACCGAGATGCTTGCCAAGACGTCCTACGAACGCCGCATGAAAGACAAGCAGAAAGACTACGAGAAGTGGAAGAAAAAACAGGAAAAGCTGGAGAAAGACGGTATGCCTTTCGAAAAGGAATATCCCGCGACACCGCTCGACGTGAAATATGACGCTCCGTCGGTGCTCGACCCCGACCGCAACATATCCATCACCATGCCGTCGCCCCTGGCTCGATGCGACACAATGAAACTGCATCTCTATGCCAAGCACGACACCTTGTGGTACAGAGCACCTTTCGTATTCCGCCAAGACACACTCTCCACGGGGCGGCACTACCAGTTCATGGCAGAATGGAAACCCGGAGTGGAATATAGTCTGGAAGTGGATTCCGCCGCCTTCACCGACATCTACGGCAAAGTGTCGAACCCCTACAAGCAGGGGTTCAAGGTGGGCAGCGAGGAAGAATACGCCACACTGATATTCAACCTTCCGGAGATGGCAGACACTGCCGTGGTGGTGCAGCTGCTCGACCAGTCGGACAAGGTGGTCAAGGAGGTGCTGACAAGCAACGGCACCGCCGAACTCTTCTACCTGAAGCCCGGCACCTACTATGCCCGAATGTTTATCGACGCCAACCGCAACGGCATCTGGGACACGGGGTGCTATGCCGAACACCGGCAAGCGGAAACCGTGTATTACTATCCGGAAAAGTTGGAGTGCAAAGCCAAGTGGGATGTAACCCGTACGTGGAATCCCACTGCACGTGAAGTATGCCAGCAGAAACCGTCGGCCATCACCAAACAGAAGGCAGACAAGAAGAAGTCCGTGCAGCACCGCAACGCCGAACGGGCACGCAAGTTAGGAATTCAATACATCCCGAAAATATGAAACATCTCAAGTCAATCCTGTTGTCCATCATCTTGTTGGGCACACTCTCGGCAGCAGCCCAGTGCACATTCCGCAATACCGCCTTTGGCGGCAACGAGTTTCTCACCTACAACCTCTACTACAACTGGAAGTTTGTGTGGGTGAAAGCGGGTACCGCCTCCATGTATACCGTCACCAGTCGCTATGGCGGCAAGCCTGCCTACCGCGCCAGTCTGACCACCCGCGGCAACGGCAAGGTAGACGATTTCTTCGTGCTTCGCGACACGCTGCTTTGCTACTCCACCACCGACATGGCCCCCCTCTACTTCCGCAAGGGAGCACGCGAAGGCAAACGCTACACAGTGGATGAAGTGTTCTACAGCTATCCCAACGGCAAATGCCACATACGCCAGCACCGCCAGTATAACGACGGCACTCACCAGTGGAAGAAGGGCACCTACGACTACTGCATCTACGACATGCTCAACATGTTTCTCCGTGCCCGCTCGTTCAATCCAGAAGGATGGAAGAAAGGCTATGTGGTGAAGTTCCCCATGGCAGACGGCAAGAACGTGGACACCGAACAGATGCGCTATCTGGGCAAGACCACCGTCAAGGCCGACGACGGTCACAAGTATCGCTGCCTGCAGCTTTCCTACATCGACTATAACGACGGCAAGCCCAAGGAATTGGTACGCTTCTATGTTACCGACGACCAGAACCACATCCCCATCCGCCTGGACATGTTCCTCAAGTTCGGCAGTGCCAAGGCATTCCTGGTCAGCATGAAGGGCATACGCAACAAGATAACATCCAGAGTGAAATAAAAAACAAAGCAATCCTCTCCACAACCTTAACTATATAGGCCATGGAGAGGATTGCTTTGTTCATAGCGAAGGCAAAAGTACTCACCCTAATAGATTTCCGCCACATGGTTGCGCTTCACGCCATCCTTTCCGCGTTTGAGGAAGAGCGTAAGACACACGCGCTGGCCCACGGCAACGGCCTTCCGATTGTCCTCGGACAACAAGGACAGCGAAGCAAAACCATCCTCGGTGATGGTACCTTCGGGAGTAGGCTTGATAGAAGAAACAAGCTGATAGCGCAAGTATCCTTCCTGCTCATTGACATATTCCACCATGGCTTCATACGCACCGAAGGTTTGTCGCCCCTCGTCACGAGGCAACACATTGACCACAGCTGCCGACTTGAAAGGATCTCCCTGAGCTATAATCGGGCAAAACCGGATAAAGCACTTTTTCTCAACACCCCTTACATGCAAGGTTTCCTTGCCAGCCACAAAATGACGTGACTGCGCATCAAACACATGCACATGGCCATGACTGTCGTCAATGCCTTCCACGTAGCCCGTTTCCACGGGAAACACATCGGCAACGCTATGGGCCGACGGCACTATTTCCTCCGCCCGTCCGTTGCCTTGCTTCGACTGACGAACGAGCACATCATACATCCGCCCGGTAATTTCCCATGGCTTACAGCCAAACTGCCGACTGTCTGCCACAAACGACATACCATCGGCGCCTACCAGTTTCACGTAGCGGCACTTGCGCCCGTTTTGTAGTTTCTCAAATGTCTTTACGGCATACATGCTGACTATATCCTTGCAACCCTCCCAGCCTTCTTCGGGATGATGAAGCATATAGGACAAGCGTGCACGTTCCACTCTCTCGTGAAGCGAAAGATATTGTTTTCCGTCCTTTCCCTTTTGTGACTGTTTGTCTTCTTCCGTAAGACACTGGGGATAACCCCATGCCTGGAGGAATTGCGGAAACCGGAAGTCGGCATGCGCCTTGCTCACCTTCACCGCCATGACCAGCATGCAGGAATTGAGCGCAGAAGGCTGCGGACGGTGCAACTTGATGTAGGCAGACAGCAGGGTACGTGCCATGATGGAATCCATCGATGCAAGATTCTGACTCATATAGCGGTAAATCATCCACTGAGTATCGTCGGGATGTGAAGAGGCAGAGGAAATAGAGTCGAGCAGTTGGTCCCAACTAATGGCTTGCGGAGTGTGGTCAGCGTTTGGTGTCATGACAATGTTTGTTTTTAGGGTAAACGATTTAATTTGTTCGGTGGAGCCAGGTTCGTCAACGATGATGGAAAACAAGAAAGAGCGTCGCTTGTTGCGAATCTGCCACCTATCCGATGCAAAGATAGGAGTTCTCTCTTACAAGCGAGAAGAAAGTGTATCTAAACTTTGTTAAATGACAGTCACCCGTTATTTTCGGCTCTCTTTCTTTGCCGTTTCAACAAAAACGCTTACTTTTGTGAAATAAAAAAGCTTTTTGCACTTTACCAATGACAAATATTAGAATACCGATACTTCTCTTTTTCCTAAGTTTCATGTCACGCCTTCTCGCTCAACCCTATTGCGAGATGCGCATGTTCAACATACGCGACGGACTGTTGGGCAACGTCATTTCAGGTATTGCCGAAGACAAGAACCACCTCATGTGGTTCACCACCTGGAACGGTCTCTGCTACTACGATGGTTACCAGTTTACATCTTTCCGTGACATGCGCGACAACAGCCGCGTGCTGACCACCAACCGCTTGCTCCACCTCTATGCCGACAGGAACGGCAATGTGTGGGCCACAACCTATGACTTACGCATATATATGTTCGACACCCGACTGTGCCGGTTTATTGACGTGTCGGGATTGGCCAAGGAAAAATACGGAATCAACTTGACCTCAAGCAAGTTTATGCGCGGTGCCAAGGGTACAGTATGGGCCCTGTCAGAAGACAACGGACAAGTGGGATGGAAGATGGACGGAAACCTGGTGGCTCAGTCACAAGGATTGGAAAAAGTCACATTTGAAAAGACTCCCTTAAAAGGCGCTAAGATAAAACGTGTCTCTGTTGACGACAAAGACAGGGAATGGGTGTTCACTGACAAGGGAATCTGCTTGTACGGTACCAAAACTGTGGTAAGCGGCAGGTTTGACAACATGATCAACATAGACGGCAAAATATATTTCTACTCAAAGAAAGGAACACTCGCCGTCTTTGACGAGCATACCAAAAAGGCAAGAATGTTGGTCAACGCCCCTCGGCTCATCTTCAACAAAGTGCGCACCATGGGCGACCAACGCCTCGTGATAGGTACCAATCAAGGTATCTTCATCTACGATTTGCAGACGGGCAGCCATCATCTGACATCCGTGCAGAATCCTGCCCAGCCATACCCGGAAGTGGACGACATTTATCTGGACAGCAAAAAACGTGTGTGGGCATTCGGCAAAGGGCCTGGAGTAACCATGCTCGACATGACTACCCTCAAGACGAAGTGGATAAACGAGACAAGTTCAGAAAGCCACTTCTCATTGGATGACGGTTCCATATTGTTCCATGAAGACAACAACCATACAATTTGGTTGCTTCCCCACAGCAGTTCATTCTGCTATTACGACGAGCACACACAGACTCTGCACCCCTACCCTCTACGACTGCAAGGAACTTCTACCCCACCCTTTATGACCCTCAGAAAGGTGTTCAAGGACAGCCAGGGCAATGTGTGGATAGCCGGCAACCACGACCTGGCACTGCTTAACTTCAAATATCGCCAATTCCGCTATGCTCCTCTTGACAATCAAGACAGTGAAGTGCGTTCCGTGCTTACCCTGCACAACGGCAACCAGCTTGTAGGCACCGCCAACGGCTACGTGTGCGTGCTAGGGAAGCAAAAGGAACAACTCGGATTTCTCACTGCTGCAGGCAGCCTGAGCAAGACACCAGCACGCCTCACCGACAGCAAGGTGATGACTTTTCTTGAAGACCATAAAGGGCGTATATGGATAGGAACACGTGGCAACGGCATCTATCTGCTCAACGGCAACACCATGACACATTATAGAAACAGTGGAGCCTATTCGTTGAGCAACGACAACGTTTTCGACATCTACCAGGATTCCCGCCGGCACATTTGGGTGGGCACATGGAGTGGCGGCATCAACCTAATTGACGAACAGCATGGCGGACTACGCTTTCTTTCTGCCACACAAGGTGGACTCGACAGCTACCCTGCTGACAAGTTCCCCAGAGTGCGCCGATTTATAGAAACAAGGCAGGGAGTGATGATTCTCTCTACCGCCACAGGCATGGTCACATTCTCCACCCGATTCACCAATCCTTCAAAGATAAAATACTTCGGACAATTCTACGATCACAACGACACCACGACCCTCGCCACAGGCGACGTGATGCAAACCTGCGTGATGCGCAACGGACGCATCTTTGTTTCCACTCAAGGTGGCGGACTGCAGGAACTCGAATCACGAGACTTGCTGCAACCTCACCTAAAGTTTTCCACCGTCAACACAAGTATGGCAAACGGCACCGAAGGTATGGCACAAGCCATGGTAGAAGACCGGTCGGGCAGACTGTGGATTTGCCACGAAAGCGACATATCGGTGTATGACCCCAAGACACGGAAACTACAGCAGTTCGGACCCAATTATCTTGGCGACAACCGTGAACTGTCGGAAGCCAAACCCGATGTGAACAGATGGACAGGAAATATCACTTTCGGTGCTCTTGGTGGCGTGGTGGTGTTCAATCCCAGCAGCATACGCAACAGTTCATACGTGCCCAAGATAGTGTTTACCAGCATACAGTATCAGGGCGAAGAGAGAGAACACCCCATTCTCAACGTACCGGAACTCCGTGTGGCAAGCGACAAGCGGAATTTCAACATCAACTTTGCCGCTCTCGACTACAACAACAACTATATGGTGCGCTACGCCTATAAACTGGAAGGTGTGGACAAGGAATGGAACTATTTGGGCAGTCATCTGCATAGTGCTTCCTATAACAATTTCCCTGCAGGCCACTATAAACTACTGGTGCGCAGCACTAATGGTGACGGCGTATGGACTGAAAACACAGCTGTGCTCAAAATCTACGCACAACCGACATTCTGGGAAACCATTTGGGCAAAGATACTGTATGTGCTTATCTTAATTGGTATTCTCTATGCCGTGAAACGCTATTACGAGATGCGCAATAAGACACAATTGCTCCACGAAAAGGTGAACCAATTGCTTGAAGAGTACAACAACCGAAACACACAGGTTCAAGAGAAAGCCGAAGAGACAAAGGAACAAGCCGACATCTACCACCTGCCACCATCGGAAATACTCGACAGTGACGAACAAATGATGATGAAACTGATGGACTTCCTGACAAATAATGTGGGAAACTCGGAACTTAAAATAGAAGAACTGGCAGAGGCTGTCAACCTGAGTCGTTCCGTGTTCTACAGCAAACTGAAGGCTAAGGTGGGCATGACACCTGTAGAATTTCTCAAGCACATCCGCATACAGAAGGCGGAAGAACTTATCACCAAGAGCAACGAATCGTTCTCTCAAATAGCTTATGCCATAGGATTCACCGATCCCAAATACTTCACCAAATGCTTCAAAAAGTCTACAGGCATGACTCCATCCGAGTATCGGCAAGCAAAGAAATAGTTCTCTTTTTGAGTGATAGATGAGTGATAGATAAAAAACATCTATCACTCATCTATCACTCAAAGTAACTCACATATTGTCAGCTATTATGTGTAATGTTTACGGAAAAAAGTGATGGATGATGGATATTTCGTGAAAAATCAATTCGTACGCGCGCACGCTAGAGGGAAACATAAGTTCAGGAAATGATGAAGGTTGCTCCCGTCATTTGTGTTCCAACACAGGCGTATGCACTGTCAACGCTTATACCCAAGACTTATATTTCTCTGACCAATTGGTCAAACAACTGTTGCATGCCTTCACTGGCTCCTTTCTGAATGAAAGTAACAGGACGACTACCACCCGTGCGCACCTCTTCAGGGTCAATGAGGTAAATTGGCACTTGGTAGGGCACATATTGTACCAATCCGGCGGCAGGATAAACATTGAGCGACGTACCAATGATGACAAAGATATCGGCCTGCTCGGCGGCAGCCATTGCCGGATCCATCATGGGCACATTCTCACCAAAGAACACGATGAACGGACGCAACAAAGTGCCGTCGCCAGCCTTGGTGCCTGGTACAACATCAGGATTCTGCTCTGTAAGTGTCTGGATGAAGTGGGGATTATACGGGTCACGACTGGAGCATACCTTGTCCAGTTCACCGTGAAGATGGATCACGTGTGTGGAACCAGCCTTCTCATGCAAGTTATCCACGTTTTGTGTCACCACCGTCACATCGTAATACTTCTCAAGTTCAACTATAAGGCGATGGCCTTCATTGGGCTTTGCGTCAAAAAGCTTGCGGCGCAGCATATTGTAGAATTTGGTGACCAACACCGGATCACGCTCCCATCCCTCATGTGTAGCAACCTGTTCCACAGGATAATTCTCCCACAAGCCATCACTGCCACGGAAAGTCTTGAACCCACTCTCTACCGACATTCCTGCGCCGGTGAGAAACACAATTTTCTTTTTCATAGGAATTTCTCCACATTAATTAAATACAAAAATAGCAATTTTTCCGCAAATGCAAGCACTCTATGGAACAAAAGCATTATCTTTGCAGCACATTTCAAATATTTATATATAAATACTAAACATTTTTATGGACAAAGTTAGTTACGCCTTGGGACTGGGCATCGGTCGCCAACTCTCACAGATGGGAGCCACAGATTTGAATATTGACGACTTCGCTCAGGCTATCAAAGACGTTTTGGCAGGCGACCAGCCAAAGGTAGCCGACCAGGAAGCACAGCAGATAGTACAGGAATTCTTCCAGGCACAGGAAGCCAAGCAGCGTGCCGCAGCCGCTGAAAAAGGCAAGGCAGCACGCCAGGCTGGTGAGGAATACTTGGCAGCCAACGCCAAGAAAGAAGGCGTGGTAACCCTGCCAAGCGGTCTTCAGTATATGGTGCTCAACGAGGGTACAGGCAAAAAGCCAAAGGCCACAGACAAAGTAAAATGCCACTACGAAGGTATGCTCATCGATGGAACTATGTTCGACAGCAGTATTCAGCGTGGAGAGCCTGCCGTGTTTCCACTCAATCAGGTGATTGCTGGATGGACAGAAGGCCTGCAACTGATGACAGAAGGTTCAAAATACCGCTTTTTCATTCCTTACTCTTTGGGTTATGGAGAGCACGGAGCCGGTACATCCATTCCTCCTTTCTCAGCACTCATCTTCGACGTGGAACTCATCGAAGTGCTCTAACCACACACTAAGAACTCAAGAAAACAACAACGATAATGAAAAAATTGACTTTTGTAGCCGCTTTGGCTATCAGCGCCGCAACCCTCTCTTCTTGCGGCAACTCTACCCCAAAGGCCGACATGAAGAACGACGTTGACTCACTGAGCTACGCTTTCGGTCTTGATCAGGCACAGGGTGTGAAGGAATATCTCACACGTATGGAGGTAGATACCACTTACATGGATGAATTCGTAAAGGGTATTTCTGACGGTGCACTGAGCGCTGACGACAAGAAGAAGAACGCTTATAACGTAGGTGTGGGCATCGGCATGCAGCTTGCCATGATGCAGAAGAACGCCAGCAAGCAGATTTTTGCAGGCGACTCAACCCAAACACTGAATATCCGTAACCTCATTGCAGGATTCATCAGCGGTGCTACAGGCAAAAACACCAAGATGACCGTTGACCAGGCACGCATGATTGAACAGAGCGTATCACAGGCCATCATGCAAAAGAGCATGGAGAAGCAATATGGTCCCAACAAGGAAAAAAGCGCCAAATTCATGGCAAATGTAGCCAAGCAACCTGGTGTGAAAAAACTCGCCAACGGCGTTTGCTACAAAGTTATCACTGAAGGCTCAGGCGACATACCTGCTGACACATCCATGGTGAAACTCAACTACGAGGGCAAAACCATTGACGGTAAGGTGTTCGACAGTTCGTTCGCCCGCAAAGAACCTGCCACCATGCGTGCCAACCAAGTGATTCCCGGATTCACAGAAGCACTGACCCACATGCCTGTAGGTTCTACATGGGAAGTTTACATTCCTGCCGACCAAGCCTATAAGGAGCGCGACATGGGACAGATCAAGCCTTTCTCTGCACTGATTTTCAAAATTCAGGTACTTTCTATCGAGAAGTAAATTGATAGTACGATAAACAATGAACAAGAAATTCATGACATTTGCGCTCGCCTTAATGGTGGGCGCATCTTCAATGTGGGCACTTCAGCCCGTGAAGAAGGGAGCCAAAAAGACCAAGGCTGTGGTAGCTCCCGTGGAAAGAACAACACTTAAGTCAGCCTCAGACTCACTGAGCTACGCTGCCGGCATGTCCATGACCGATGGTCTGATGCCTTTCCTAAAGCAACAGGCTGGCGTGGACAGCACCACGTTGAACGACTTCAAGCGTGGACTTAAAGAAGCTCTCACGAATGGCAACAAGAAGGAATTCAAAGCCTACGAAGCTGGTTTTCAAGTGGCAAACATGCTGAAAACAAGAATGATTCCCGGTGCCAAGAACGAATTTAAGGAAACTCCAGATTCCATCAATGCAGACCTGCTCATCAAAGGTTTCCTCGCCAGTCTTGACAACGACCACGCCCTCTTCGAACAGCGCGAAGCACAAGACTTCTTCAAACACCAACGCGAGGTTGAACAGCAAGCCAAAATGGAACGTCTGTATGGTGACAACCGCAGAGCAGGAGAGAAATTCCTTGCCGAAAACAAGACAAAGGAAGGTGTGCAGACTTTGGCCGACGGACTTCAGTACAAGGTGATTGTGAAAGGTGAAGGAGAAACTCCAAAGAACACCGACCGCGTGACCGTGAAGTATGAAGGCAAACTAGTGGATGGCAAAGTGTTCGACAGTTCTTACAAACGCAACCCTCAGACCACTACCTTCCCCGTGAATGGAGTTATCAAAGGATGGACAGAAGCTCTCACCATGATGCCCGTAGGTTCTACTTGGGAACTCTACATCCCCTACCAACTGGGCTATGGCGACCGAGAAATGGGTGGCGACATCAAGCCTTATTCTGCCCTTATCTTCAAGGTGGAACTCGTATGCATAGGCGATCCCAAACCTGCTGCAGAAAAGGCAGATGATTCTGCGAAGAACAGCAAAAGCAAGAAACCAACCAAGAAGAGCAAAAAGTAAGCATGCAACTTTTTAATAAGTAAAAAGAAGTTATCGTCGACAAGAAGGCGGTAACTTCTTTTGTTTTCATTACACATAACAAGTAAAATGTGCACATTTAGCGTATTTTAATGCCAAATTGTTGTCTATTCCATTTTTAATGTATACTTTTGCTAACCAATGTCAAGCTAACAACAATAAATAATAAGATAAACATGGAAAAAATAGACAATCTCGACAAGAAGATTCTCGGCATTCTTTCACAGAATGCACGCATTCCTTTCAAAGACGTGGCAGCAGAATGTGGTGTTTCACGTGCAGCCATTCACCAACGTGTGCAACATCTCATTGAAGATGGGGTTATCACCGGCAGCGGATTCGACGTAAATCCCAAGAGCCTTGGTTATACAACCTGTACTTACGTAGGCATTATCCTCGAAAAGGGAAGTATGTATAAAGAGGTGGTAGAACGCCTGCAGCATATTCCTGAAATTGTGGAATGTCACTTCACTACAGGTCCCTACACTATGCTCGCCAAGCTTTATGCCCGCGACAATGAACAACTCATGGACTTGCTCAACAATCAGATGCAGACCATACCTGGCGTGGTTTCTACCGAGACACTCATCTCTCTCGAACAGAGCATCAAGCGCGAAGTGCCGGTGAAGATTGAAGAAAACTAATACACACGTATTATACCCAGCCATCATGCCACCTTCAACAAAGGAAGCATGATGGCCACTTTCGATAAAAACATTTCCTTTATTATATGGAAAACTATCATCTGCAAGCACATCTCGACGAGATATACAGCAGTTATCCGGAAGCCCCACACAAACCCATCATAGGCATAACAACCAATTTTACAGACGGTGACGCCACCTTGCGAGACCGTTACTACCTGCAAGTGGTCAAGGCAGGCGGAACCCCATTACTCATTCCGCCAGTAGCCGACAAGAATGTTATCATCAATACTTTGGAACATATTGATGGACTACTGCTCACCGGCGGCGGTGATTTCAATCCTCTGTGGGCAGGCGAAGAGCCACTGCCCACACTCCACAACATCAACAAGACACGTGATCTGCCGGAGCTCCTCATTACCCGTTTGGCATATAACCGACAAATACCTATACTCGGCATTTGCCGAGGCATACAGACCATAGCAATGGCTCTTGACGGCAAGGTCATTCAAGACATAGCCAATCCTACCATCAAACATTCTCAGGATGCTGACCGGAATGAAACAACACATTCTGTAAACATCTTGGAAAATTCCATACTCCATCAGGTATATGACTCCAACCAAATATTTGTCAATTCGTTTCACCACCAGGCTGTAGGCGACACAGGCAAGCACTTGCGTGCCACCGCCAAGGCTGCCGACGGTGTAGTAGAAGCAATAGAAAGTAGTGAGCACAAGCCCATCATGGGTGTACAGTGGCATCCGGAATGGCTGGAAGCAAATGGTGGCAAGCTATTTGCCTGGTTGATAGAGCAAGCTTCACTCTTCATGCAGGCAAAATCCCTCCATAAGCGCATCCTCACCCTTGACACTCACTGCGACACTCCTATGTTCTTTCCACAAGGCATCCACTTTGAACAGCGGGATACACGCATTCTCTACGACCTGCACAAGATGAATGACGGACGGCAAGATGCCGTAACCATGGTTGCCTATCTTCCTCAACCGAAATTGGGCGAGAAGTTTTCTGATATAGCACCACTCCCAGCAGCAGGCCCAATGGCTTATGCTGATCTCATCTTTGACAAGATTGAAGACATCGTATCGCGTAATTCCAAATACGTAAGCATAGCCCGTACACCTTCCGACCTCTATGAAGACAAACGTAAAGGCCGCAAGAGTATCATGCTCGGCATTGAGAACGGACTGGCTCTTGAACACGAAGAGCAGAACGTAAAGCATTTTGCACAACGAGGCATCGTGTATATAACTCTTTGCCACAATGGAGACAATGACATCTGCGACAGTGCTCGCGGATGCAATACCCACAATGGAGTTAGTGTTTTCGGTGAAAAAGTCATCAAAGAGATGAACGACTGTGGCATTATGGTAGACCTGAGCCATGGTGGTGAAAAGAGTTTCTATGATGCACTGGAGATTAGTCGCACACCCATTGTCTGCTCACATAGCAACTGCAAAGCGCTTTGCGATGTGCCACGAAACCTCACTGACGACCAGCTACGTGCTCTTGCAAAACATGGCGGTGTGGCACAAACCACTCTCTACCATGGTTTCTTGTGCAAAGAAGGAGAAGCCTCCATTCTCGATGCCATAAAGCATCTGGAACACGCCATCAGTATTATGGGCATAGACCATGTAGGATTAGGAAGCGACTTTGACGGTGACGGAGGCGTAAAAGGTATTGCCGACGCTTCGGAACTCATCAATTTCACCCTTCAACTGCTGCGCCGCAAATATAGCGAACGCGACATAGCCAAAATATGGGGTGGCAATTGGCTCCGCGTAATGACTCAAGTACAAGCCGCCAAAAGCATATAAAAATAAAAAACAAAAAATACAAGCAATCACATGAAGATATTGACATCCCTTTCATCTGTAATAATAGCTGTGATTATCATTAGCTCTTGCGCCTCGTGCAAAAGCAACAAGAAAGTGAACACTGAGAGTCTTGACTCATTGGCCGTGCAAATTAACGGACCCAAATTCAATCCGGACTCAGCCTTTGAATACTGCCGGCAACAGTGCAAGTTCGGTCCTCGAGTCATGAATAGCGACGCCCATGAAAAGTGCGGTGTGTGGATTGCCACCATGTTCCATCGCTTCGGTTGCAAAGTAACCGAACAAAAGACTACCATCAAAGGATGGGACGGAAAAGAACTGAAGTGCACCAACATCATTGCCAGCTACAAACCAGAAGCCACAGAACGTATTCTTATCTGTGCCCATTGGGACAGTCGTCCGTGGGCAGACAACGACCCTGATTCAGCCAATCACCACAAGCCTGTGATGGCAGCCAACGACGGTGCCAGTGGTATAGGGGTTATGCTTGAATTGGCAAGACAGTTGCAACAAGACAAGAAACTGGACATCGGTGTCGACTTCGTTTGCTTTGACGCCGAAGACTATGGCACGCCTTATTGGACACAGGACGATCCAAACTCATGGGCACTCGGAGCACAATATTGGGCAGAACAAGCTCGCGGTAACTACAAGGCCCGCTTCGGTATTCTGCTCGACATGGTAGGCGGCCAAGGTGCCACTTTCTACCAGGAGAGCATGTCTAAGAAATATGCACAACACATTGTGGATAAAGTGTGGCATGCAGCTCGTATCTCAGGTTTCGGCAGTATGTTCAAGCAGGATGAAGGCGGTGCCATCACCGACGACCACATTCCTGTCAACCAAAAAGCAGGGATTCCAACTATTGACATCATACCTTATTATCCCGATTGCCAGCAGAGTTCCTTCGGTCCCACATGGCACACAGTGAGTGACGACATGCTCAATCTAGACAAAAACACACTGGAAGCCGTAGGACAGACGGTAATACAGACCCTCTATAGCGAAAAATAACAACCAAAGAGAAATAGATTTTCAGGCGGCTTGTCGATCATAACGATGACACAGGCCGCCTTTATTGTCTGTGTCACCAGCCTCTTTTCCCTCACACACCAGCATGCTCAACCACCACAAGTGTGTTGAAAAATGGAAACAAAAGAAAAAGCAAGGAACCAACCATCACGGTCCGCTCCTTGCCAACACATATTATATAAAACCCTAACACAGTTCAATCATTTATAGGAATGACCTTTCCCGTTCGCCGCATCAGACAAACGAAAAAGTTATCCACTATTTATATTTTGTTATTAATTTAGCCTTCTTAGTTTGATTTACTACAATTATCACGCTGCAAAGTTAATGTTTTATTATCAATAAACAAAACATTATGCCTACAATATTTACTCTTTTGCACAAAAAATGTGCCATTTAACCACCTTTAGGCCTTTTTATCTTGCCAAAATCAATGGTTTTTAGTACATTTGCCGACAAATAAGAAAGAATGAAGAAAGTATTGTATTTTGTTATCTTGTGTTCCTTCTTGACAACCGCATGCACCCAAAAGAAGAAATACAGGATTGGTGTGTCCCAATGCAGTGAGGATATATGGAGGGAAAAACTCAACGATGAGATTATCAACAGTGCTTACCTTTACGACAATCTAACGGTAAAGTTGGTTTCAGCCAACGAAAGCGACAAACGACAAGCTGCCCAAATAGATCAGTTTGTCAAGGAAGGTGTGGACCTGCTCATCATCTCTCCCAACAAAAACAACACCATCACACCAGCCATTGAGCGAGCTTACGACAAAGGCATACCTGTTGTTTTACTGGACCGAAAAATCAACTCTGACAAGTACACGGCCTATATTGGTGCAGACAATGTGAACGTGGGACGTGAATTGGGGCGCTATCTGGCCCGGAAAACCGGAGGCAAGGCACGTATCGTAGAAATATTAGGTTTGCCAGGTTCCAGTTCATCAGCCGAACGTCATCAAGGATTTGTCGAAGCTCTGCAAGCTTATCCCGGCATGAAAATAGTGCAACAGCGATACGGCGACTGGCAGCCCAAGTCGGCACGGCTCTGCATGGACAGCGTCCTGAAGAGTGGCGTGGACTTCGACTGCGTGTTTTCCCACAATGACCGCATGGCCATTGCCGCACGGAATGTGGTGGAAGAAAAAGGCATCAAACGCCACATTACTTATATAGGTGTGGACGGACTGCCTGTGCCTGGAGGAGGCGTGGACAACGTGCGCGACGGAAGATTGGACGCCAGCTACATCTATCCCACCCGTGGCGATTTGGTGATACAACTCGCCATGACCATTCTTAACCACGAGCCATTCCACAGGATAAACCCGTTGAAAGGAGCACTTATCAGTCAGGAAAACATTGATATTGTCAACGTGCAGACTGATGAACTGAACAAGCAATACTACAGTCTGTTCAAGATGCACGACAAAGCTGACCGCTATCTCACACAGTATAGCCATCAACGCACATACCTACTATTGTTCTTTGTTATCATTATCATGCTGTTGGTGATGTTCTTGATGGTTTACCGCAATATCATGTTCAAGCGCCGCTTGGCCGAACGTTCGTCAAACGCGAGGTTGAAATTTTTCACCAACGTGAGCCATGAGTTCCGCACACCACTCACACTCATTGCCGATCCGATAGAGCAGCTCATTGCCGACAGCACCATCAACGACAAGCAACGCGCCTTGCTCTTGCTCTCACGCAAGAATGTGAATGTCATGCTCCGGCTTGTCAACGAGATTCTGGACTTCCAGAAGGTTCAGAACGGAAAGATGCAACTGGTGCTCTCCCAGTTCAATATAGGTAAAGCCATTACCGACTGGATGAACGGATTCGCCTTGACAGCCAAAAGAAAGAACCTCACACTCGAATTGAAAATTGACTCTCCCGTGACCATCATTGCCGACTATTACAAAATGGAACGCATCTGTTACAATCTTCTCAGCAATGCCATCAAATACACGAAAGAGGGTGGACACATCACCTTCTCGGCTTCTGCCGACAACCAAAACCTCACTCTTTCCATCAAGGACACGGGAATAGGCATGACCAAGGAGCAGCTCAAGCATGTTTTCGACAGCTTCTACCAGGTGCAAAGTGGCGTCAACGGTACTGGTATCGGACTAGCGCTTGTCCAGGCATTCACCGACTTGCACCATGGACATGTGACAGTGGAAAGCACGCCAGGTGAAGGTTCGACCTTTCAAGTGACCATTCCATGCAAGCAGGACGGTCCACTCACAGAAATAGACGACAACGCTGTCAACAACGACAGAAAGATATATGCCATGGACGAAGAGCCTGTCAGTTTGTCGGAAGACCCTTCCAAGACTGACCAAATAACGGACCCCGACGAGACAATAGAGCAAAGGAACACCGTGCTTGTCATTGACGACAACAACGATGTGCGCCACTATGTGACCTCACTTCTGTCACCTCAATACACGGTAATTTGTGCCCAAGACGGAACTGAAGGCTTGCAAAAAGCCATAAAAGAAGTTCCAGACATCATTATCTGTGATGTGATGATGCCTGGCATCAGCGGCTTGGAAGTGTGCAGTCAGTTGAAAAAGGAGACCGCCACCAGCCATATTCCTGTCATTCTGCTCACTGCACGCAGCATGGAAGACCAACAAGTGGAGGGCTACGACTGCGGTGCTGACGCCTACATCACCAAACCTTTCAAAGGAAAAGTGCTTATTGCGCGCGTGAAAAACCTGCTTGACAGTCGCCGTCAGCTCAAGGCGCTCTATACATCCGACGAACCTGCCGAAACGCCAGCCCCCGATGCCGACACTCAATTCATCAACCACTTCCATGCCATCGTGCTCAGACGCATGGCAGATGCCGACCTGAGTGTGGAGGAAATCAGCAAGGAACTGGGATTAAGTCGCGTGCAGATGTATCGCAAAGTGAAAGCTCTCACAGGCTCAACACCCGTGGAATTGGTTAGAATCACCCGACTCAAGAAAGGCGAACGCCTGTTGCGCCAAGGCGGAAAGACAGTGTCGGAAGTGGCCTACCAGGTAGGATTCTCCTCACCATCCTATTTTGCCAAGTGCTTCAAGGATTACTTTGGACAGCAACCCAGCGAGTATTAAAGCCAAGAAAAAGCCTTCCAGACGGAGAAAAATCGTTCAACGTATCACACAAATGATACATTGAACGATTTTTTGTTGCCTATGAAACATTGATTATCAGTTGTTTTCTTTTGTTACACTACCTTTGCAGCAACAAAAGACAATACCACTTCATATCTTCAAAAGACACAATTATTACATTAAGGGATTATGCGGTAAAGAAATCGCAAGTTTAGTTTATAAAGTTATATTATATGCATTTTTAGGGACGAGCAGTGATGCTAGTCCCTTTTTCTTGTATATAGCCCTACCCTTTCCACTAAGTACTGTCATCCACAAGTACACCTTCATCTGTGAAAGCCACGATAGACCATCAAGCAACCTTCATTCCCGAGCACCAACACATGCATCCCCTTCGCCCCTTGAAGACGACAGGACAGAATGCTAAGTGGAGTGACAGGAAGAAAAAAGAACAGCCAACACTTATACACAAACTGTTGACAAACCACACTCTCTCGGCAATCAGAACTTGGAGAATTGCCGATGTGCCTTCATAAAAGAATAGAGAGAGTAAAAAGAATGAGGGCGCTCAGAGATAACTGTTCAGTTGTCACCTCTAAGCGCCCTGTAATTTTCCAATCGGCTACATTCACCCTTTAGCTCAATTCCAGCATGCGGAGTATCGGCTTGACGGCATCCTTGGCAATGTTGGCATCCACGTCTACCGACGGCCACTCGTTCTTGAGCGTATTGTAGATTTTCTCGAGCGAATTCATTTTCATGTATTCACATTCATTGCAAGAGCAACCTATCCCACCCTCGCTGACTTCTGGCGGCACAGGATAGAAATGCATGTCGGGACAAGTGCGCTGCATCTCATGCAGAATGCCGGCCTCTGTAGCCACGATATATTCCTTTTGGTCATGTTCCTGGGCATACTTCAGCATCACGGCAGTAGAACCCACCACATCTGCTATGGCAAGCACAGGCCCCTTGCATTCAAGGTGTGCCATGACCAGCGCATGAGGATGCTCCTGTTTCAATTTCACGATAGCCTCTACAGAGAAGCGCTCATGCACATGGCAACCGCCTTGCCAGAGCAACATGTCACGGCCAGTCACACTGTTGATGTAAGATCCCAGGTTATAGTCAGGACCGAATATGAGTTTCTCATCCTGCGGGAAAGCGTCTACCACCTTCTTGGCATTGCCAGAGGTAACCACCACATCGGTGAGAGCCTTGACGGCAGCCGTGGTGTTGACATAGCTCACCACCTTGTAGCCCGGATGTTCATCCTTGAATTTCTTCAAGTCGTCAGCTTTGCACGAGTCTGCGAGCGAGCATCCGGCATTGAGGTCTGGCACAAGTACCAGTTTGTCGGGACTGAGCAGTTTGCAGGTTTCCGCCATGAAGTGCACGCCACACATCATGATTATTTTTGCGTCGGTTTGTGCGGCTTTGCGTGCCAATGCCAGTGAGTCGCCAATGAAGTCCGCCACTTCCTGTATTTCTCCCTTGGTGTAGTAGTGTGCCAGGATGACGGCGTTTTTCTCTTCACACAATCTGCGAATCTCAGACTTAATGTCGAGTGAGTTGTCTACAGGTTCATCTATAAACCCTTTTTCTTCCCATTCTTTCTTAACCATATATTATATTTATCTTTTTATTCTTTATTCTTAAAAAATAGTTATAAGGAGTATGATGTGTCGTGGATAAGTGGATAAAAAACACTCTAAATGTTTGGCGGTTTGGTTGTCAACATTTCAAAGAGGATTATCCTCATTGGCTACTGATATCTATCTCTTGGTTTTCAGTCTCCTTGCCGTGTTATCCACAATCTTCTCCATTTGGTGCAAAGTTAATAAGTTTATATCTTTTTCCGTGCTAAATACGTGGAAAAGTTTCCTAAAACTGCTTGACAAACCTGTTGATATCCCCTGTTTTGTTTGGCATTTGGAAGGTCGTGGATAAATGGATAAGTTATGAGATGGTTATGATAAAGGTTATCCCGGAACTTTTCCACACCTTTTGTGAATAACGGTTATTCCACGATGGAGAGCAGTTGGCTGAAGTCGTCTATTATCCATTCTGCCCTACATTCTTCCATTTCCTTCCTTTTGCCATTGCCATAAGTAACGCCCACAGCTTTCACTCCCGCATTGTGAGCCATCTGTATGTCGAACGTGGCGTCGCCTACTACCAAGGCTTCTTCCGGCTTCAACTGCAGGTGTTCGAGTGTGCGCAACACCATTTCCGGGTTAGGTTTGGCATTCTTCACCTCTGCTGCGCTTATTATATAAGATAGGTAAGGAGCTATTTTCAAGTCGTCGGCATACTGAATGAGTGTCTGGCTGTGGCGGCTACTGGCTATGGTGAGCAGGTAGCCTTTGGCGTGAAGGATGGACAAGGTGTCGGCTACATGTGGAAAAAGTTTCACTCTGCCGGGCACGTTCACCCGGTCAAAGAGTTCTCTGTATTTGGCTGCACACTTTTCTCCTTCTTCCTCGTTGAAGCCGTACATGCTCATGAAGGCATCGCAGAGTGAAAGACCGATGGTGGCGGCGCACGCTTCTTCAGAACGGGCTGGCAGGTTCATGGCCTTGATGGTGTTTTGCAGCGATTCGATAATAAGACTTTGGGTGTCGCCCAATGTGCCGTCGAAGTCAAGGATGATGGCTTTTGTTTTCATTGTTGTGTGTTTTTTTTTATTGTTGATTTGTGATGTGCATATTGTTGATAACTATGGCCACGGTCTTGCTGCGCAGATAGTTGAGCGACATATACATCAATCCTCCATAGGGATTGTCTGTGCCCCACGAGTTCTTGCAGATGACGTAAGTCTTGCCGTGGTTGTCGTGTGCCAGTCCGACGAGTTCCATGCAGTGGTCGTCGGTGGTGCGAAACTGTTCGAAGTCGCGCTGTCTGTCAGCTTGCGAGCAAGGATGTTCCTGGTCAAGATGGGCTACGCCTCGCTTGAAAGAGAAGCCGGGTTCGCTTGTGTCTCCTTCCCAGCACACCGGATAACCCTGTTTGAGGGTGTTGACAACTGTGTTCACAAGTGTGTTGATATCCACATTCAGAAATCTGCTATGTTGCTTGTTGTCAGGTATTTCCAAATCTATCATCGTGTTGAAATCATGATGTTGATAACTCGTCATGGCCACATATTCATGAGGCATGCACACACTATGGGCAAATTCCTGTGGCGTGTATTCCACGCCAAACATATAGACGTGTGGCGGTACGGGTGCTATTTCGTTTTGCAGCAACTCGTCCACTTTCTCTTTCATTGCCTTGAAGCCAGTATGCCGAGCCACACATTCATCCACCACTCGATACATTTTCCGTTTCGTCACCAGTATGTTGGCTTCGCTGTGAAAGGAGTCGTAAGGCATCAGTCCATACTCGTTGATAAGTCCGAGGAGCATGGGAGCTACGCCCCGTTGGCTGTAGTTGATGGTGCCGCGTGACAGATAGCGTCTCAAGGCTTGTTGGCTCAGCTGCTGGTAGATGACATAATGAGGCGACAGATTCACGGAGTCGCCCCGTCTGATGTGTTCGCTTTCTATGGTGGCAAGCATGGCATAAATCCAGCAGGCGTTGCTCTTGCCTTGGTTTTTCACCGGTGTGTAAGGGCACACCACATCGTTTGTAAAATGAAGGGAGGCGTGCTTGTCCGGCTCTCGGTTCCGGCATCCGGCAACTGAGAGGATAAGGAGTAGTGACAAGACTGTTGACAAACTTGTGGATAAATTGCGCATTATAATCTTATTAAAATGACTTTCAATGGTTTAAGTATGTGGAAAAATATAGCAGAGAATGGTTGGTTCTCTGCTATATGTTCCGTTTTTCTTCTACGAAATAACGAGGTCTGCGTTTCACTTCTGTATATATCTTGCCAATATACACCCCTGTAATGCCCACACCTGTTGTGATGACTCCGCCAATAAACCAGAGCGACACGAGCATGGAAGTCCATCCCTCGATGGTCTTGCCTTGACTATGCTCAACGAGTGCAAACACTATCATGGCTATGGAGACCAGTGTCATGGCCAGTCCTATGTAGGTAATCCACCGTAGGGGTGCCACTGAAAAGGAAGTGATGCCGTCGATGGAGAACTGCAGCATCTTCTTCAGCGGGTACTTGCTCTCGCCTGCCGTGCGTGGCTTGCGGTCATAGAACACGTAGCCCTCACGGAATCCCAGTTGTCTGACCACTCCCCTGAGAAAGAGATTGCGCTCAGGATAGGCAAGCAATGCCCTCATGGCGCGCTGGCTCATCCATCTGAAGTCGGCATGATTGTAGATGATTTCGGGGTCAGCGAGCCGCATCAGCCGATAGAAGCCCTGTGCCGAAAAGCGTTTGAAGAGGGTGTCGGTGTCGCGTTTCTTTCTTACTCCATACACGATGTCTGCTCCTCCTTGTGCCTGTCGGGCCATGTCGAGGATGGCATTCTCGTCGTCCTGCAGGTCAGCGTCAATGGATACCGAGGCGTCAAAATGCTCCACACATTGTTCCAGTCCTGCCCAGAGAGCGTTCTGGTGCCCCTTGTTGTGCGACAGTTTCACGCCTGCCACGTTGTCAAACTTGTCACAGCACTGCTCTATCAGTTCCCATGTGTTGTCTCGGCTTCCGTCGTCCACCAACAGTAAGGTGGCATGGGTGTCGGTTTCCTTGAGCAGTCGGCTGGCGAGCAGTCGCAGCCTGTCTACCGTCCACAACAGCACTTCCTCCTCGTTATAGCAAGGCACGATGATGCAAAGTTTCATTCTCACGAAGTTGTTTTGTTTTTGTGCGCTAAGTTAATCAAAATAAATGAAATGCCGATAAATGATACTTACAAATCTTTTGTCATATCGAAAATAATAACTACTTTTGCTGCCATGACAAGGATAAGAACATTTGTTTTGACGCTGTTGGCGTGCCTGTGTAGTGCCACGGTGCATGCTCAGACCGACAACACGGGCCGCGTAAACCCTGAAGACCGCGAGGTGGACATGGACAATCCCACCTTTGTGCCTATGCTCAAGGTGGGCAAGGTGTTGCTGGGCAGCGACAGCATCCAGTATGTTCAGATGAATAATGTCTACGTCTACCCTCCCCTTGAGTTCAAAAATGCCCGTCAGCGGGCTGCCTATAACCGGTTGGTCTATAATGTGAAGAAGGTTTTGCCCATAGCCAAGGAGTGCAACGCCATCATCCTTGAGGTCTACGACGTGCTTCAGACCCTTCCCAACAAGCGTGCCAAGGATAAATACATGAAGCAGGTAGAGGAAGATATCCGCAAGGAATATACGCCTCGCATGAAGAAGTTGAGCTATTCTCAAGGTAAATTGCTTATCAAACTTGTCAACCGCGAGTGCAACTCTTCAGCCTATGGCTTGGTGAAAGCGTTTCTTGGCCCCATCCGTGCCGGCTTTTGGCAAGCCTTTGCCTGGGCCTTTGGTGCCAGTCTGACCAAAGGCTACGACCCTAATGGCACAGACCGTTTGACCGAGCGTGTGGTGCTGATGGTGGAAGCAGGAGAACTGTAGTTGCCGTTATTTATCAGTTTCTTGCCTCCTTTCCCTTTGCTAATGGCAGATTAACACCCCGTAAGTCTGCCATTAACACCCCGTAAGTCTGCCACTAACGCTCCGTAAGTCTGCCACTAACGCTCCGTAAGTCTGCCACTAACGCTCCGTAAGTCTGCCACTAACGCTCCGTAAGTCTG
>CAKPUA010000015.1:0-62459 GCA_934191235.1 uncultured Prevotella sp.
GCGGAGTGGAGCAGTTGGTAGCTCGCCAGGCTCATAACCTGGAGGTCGCATGTTCGAGTCCTGCCTCCGCAACTATAATCGGCGTAACGAGTTGAAGTTCAACAAGTCACGCCGATTTTACGTTTTCAGACAGGGACAAAGAAATCCGAAATCCCCGGCTTTTGCGACGCATTATTGGCACCCATAGTAAATTATGGGACCTTCCGGAATTTGATGTAACACTATATATTGTAAATTCAGATCGCAATATGATGACCGGGAAGAAAGTCCATTTGAATATTATACCTAAACCTGATAAGACGGCAGCCACTTCAAACAGCATATAGACCTTGAGCTTTTCAATGTCCCTTCACGCGTGCACGCGCACGTAAGTTTTTCATTTTATCGGCACTATCTATCACTTTGAGCAAATCATTACATAATCATACTGACACACAACAAGTTGAACAGAGTGATAGATGCGTGATAGATGACAAAAATCCATCACTATCTATCACGCATCTAACACTCTTTTAATGAAGAGAAAAATACAGAATGTGTGTTTAACGACATGTAGTCACATAAGTCTACCCATGGCGGATAAATCGGAATACGGAATCATTTTACCGCACCACACTCCTTGAAATAACGTTTCAAGATAAACACCCACTGCTTATATCCTTGTGGACTGAGATGTAGCCCATCCACAGAAAGCTCTCGCCGCAATTCGTAGGAGCCGTGGCGAGTGAATTTGGAGAAGAGGTCTATATAGTCTATACCTTGTTTCTCGCAATAGGCTTTCACTCTGCGGTTAACGGCAGGCACCACGTCAGTCTTATTCTCCAATGTTTTCCAACGTTCAAAGCCTTCATTGATAGGCAATATGCTCTGCACGTATAGTTTGGTGGTTGGAGCATCGTGGCGAATTTTCTCTATCACTTTGAGACAGAGTTCCGCCACCTGTTCACCTGTCAGGTCATGGCTAATGTCGTTGATGCCCACCATCAGGAATATCGCCTTGGGCTTTCCCGGCAATATCTGCACGAGCCGGTGATAGATGCCCATGGCGTCATCGCCCGCAATGCCACGATTGCGGATATGCCGTCCGCCTACCCTTTTGTTCCAGTCTCCGCCAAATTCAGTGATGCTGTTGCCCAACATCACCACATCTGTAGAGTCTACAGGGCGCATACCTTCAAACTCCGCCACTTTGTCGTTGTAATGTGCGAAAGACTTGTAAGTCACCTTTTGCGCATTTGCACTTGTAACTATAGCCATAGCCCATGCGATCAATAAAAGTCTTCTTTTCATTTGTTGGTTCTAAACTAAATAAAAGCCGTTTGCCTATTCTAATAGACAAACGGCCCTATCATTGGATTATTGTATTGCAAATATTATTTGAGATAGCTCATCACTTTTTCAAAATAGCGCTGTGTGCGCTTGATACTATAGTGCATGCCGCCATTCCAGGAACGTATGGCACGCTCAATGTCGTTCATCGGATTGTGGAACGACTGGATGATGAGAAACATCTCCTTGGACTTCGCCACATTGAAACGGTCTGCCAAACTAAAACGTTTTTTGCTCTTGCGGCGTTTGAGAATGTTGTTGCACTCTGCAACGAGAATGGGTGTTATCTGCATGGCGCCGCACGAGTTTCCCGAAACGGCTTTGGCATTTCCCCGGCTTTCCACCTGGATAATGGCATCCATCACCGGATTCCAATCCACGGTCTGGCCTTTTGTTGTCTGTACGGTTTCGTCATCTTGTGCAAACACTGCACACGGAAGACACATAAAAATCAATAAACATACTACTTTTAAAATTCTGCTCATAATTATTTGTTTATGGAGCCTGAACTTGAATACTGATGGGGTAAGTTCGCGAAAGAGGCATTGAAAACATCAATGAAAAAGCCCTCTCTCTGGACTCCAGTTATACTTACAGAATAGACACTACCAATACAACAAGAGCGACTATTCTTATTAATTCGGTTGCAAAGTTACGAAAAAAATTCCAAACTGCCAAATCATGTGCAACCGGTTGTGCAATTTTTAAGATTATAAAGAAACGTTATAAAGTATTGAAATTCAATATTATTACCTTTAAACCTGCTTGCCTTGGCGGAAAGTGTGCAATAATGTGTGCATTTTCTGAGGCCTCCATTTGTTCGCAAAAGGAACAATTGTTAACACAAAAACGCTTGCCTTCTGTTAAAGAGAGGCAAGCGTTTTTATGTGATATATCAGACGTGTCGACTATTATCCGTAGATAACCTTACCGTTTTCATCCTCAAACGGAGTGAGGTCCTTGGAATACTGGTTCATGGCACGGAGACTCATACCCATTGATGAGAATCCACCGTCATGATAAAGGTTCTGCATGGTCACCTTGCGGGTGAAATCAGAGAACATCATCACGCAATAGTTGGCGCAGTCTTCAGCATCTGCATTGCCAAGGGGCGACATCTTGTCGGCAAAGTCCATCATGCCTTCGATTTCCTTAATGCCCTTGCCGGCTGTGGTAGCGGTAGGCGACTGAGAAATGGTGTTCACGCGCACGTGCTTTTCACGGCCATAGATGTAGCCAAAGCTGCGTGCGATGCTCTCAAGCATGCTCTTGGCATCAGCCATGTCACTGTAGCCGAAGAATGTACGCTGCGAAGCAATGTAAGTAAGTGCCAACACCGAACCGTATTCTGCAATGGCATCCAGTTTCTTGGCCACCTGCAGCATCTTGTGGAACGAAATGGCCGAGATGTCGAGTGTTTTCTGAAGATAGTTATAGTCGAGATCGTCGTATGTACGGTGCTTGCGTACGTTGGGACTCATTCCGATAGAGTGCAAAACGAAATCTATTTTACCGCCGAGTTTCTCCTGAGCCTCCACGAACACCTTCTCAAGGTCTTCCACACAGGTGGCATCAGCTGCAATGATGGGTGCGTTGAGTTGTTCGCCGAGTTTGTCGATAGTTCCCATACGCAGTGCCATTGCTGTGTTACTCAATGCGATAGTAGCGCCTTCTTCCACGGCTTTCACAGCCACTTTCCATGCGATGGAGTCCTCATTGAGGGCACCAAAGATGATGCCGCGCTTTCCTTTCAATAAATTGTGAGTCATTTGTTTTCTTTCTTTGATTTGTAAAAATACGGCACAAAATTACAACATTTGTGCAATATGGGCAAATATTTCCCTGCTTTTCTTATTCCAAAGAGGAATACACCTTATTGTATATAGCGTTCCCGGAATTTATAGTACTACTTGCTGTCACAGTATCAGCAATGACATAATTCCACTTTAGAACCGGACAAGCCCAACAGGTCGTCCTTATGCCATTTGCTAATGACTGAGTAACGGTGTGTTAGTGGCAGACTTACGGGACGTTAGTGGCAGACTTACGGGGCGTTAGTGGCAGACTTACGGGACGTTAGTGGCAGACTTATACTTGGCCCCACAGCCTGGGCATTCATTGCCACGGCCGTGGGCAACGTGTACCCAAACAACCGGACGGATTTTGGGCATTCCACTTGAGCCTGCCAAATGACGAATCGGTGATAGAAGTGAGGGATCTTTTCCCATCTATCACGCATCTATCACTCCATGTATTCCACTTACAATCAGCCGAAAAATGTCGGATATCAAGAAAAGTGAGAGATAGTGGCGAAAAAACGAAAAACTTTGCCTGCGCGTGCGTGCGCGCGAGAAAGGGCATCACACAAGACTGCAAAAAGGTAAAGCCAAGTAAATGCAAAGCTTTCAGGCCGTTATAGTATCGACCAGAACTTTGAAAGCAGCCTCTGGCTATCCCGATTCCGGATAGCCCCTATATACAGCAACTACGCAACGAGGTTCATCCTTCTGCGGAAAGAATAGCCCTCGTTGAGTAGTTGCACTAAACTATTTCGACAATTTGGGATAGGCCATGCTATAGGCCAGGATAACCAAGAAGCATACCAACGGCACGGTGAATCCCCATGCTATGTTGCTATGGTCGGCTATATAGCCCATGATGACGGGCGCGAAAGCACCGCCGACAATGGTCATGATAAGATAGGAAGAAGCGCGTTTGGTGTGCTGCATGCCCACCTTCTTGATGGCGAGCGCAAAGATGGTCGGGAACATGATAGATTCGCAGAGGTAGCAGAGAAAGAGGGCGCACATGCCCACAATGCCACCCGTCAGACATACTATCACCATCGCCACCGTGGCCCCCAAGGAACAAAGCACCATCAATCGGTCGGAGCGAAGAAACTTCATCACCCACGAACCTGCCATACGGCCGAACAAAAACAGGCCCATACCGCCGAACGATAGCCAGACGGACGCTGTCTGGGCGTCAATTCGAGAGAGGTCGGTCACATAGTTGATGAAGAAACTGTTTACGCCCGTCTGGGCAGCCACATAGAAGAACAGGGCCACCAGTCCCAGGGTGAACGATTTGTTGTTCCATAGTCGCCCGCTTCCGGAAGTTCCCTTGCCTTCCTTCTCTTCGCCGAGCGATATTTCCGGCAAGCGCACCCGGGTGAACACCACCGCTACCAAAAGCACCACACAACCGATGATGGTGTAAGGTATGGCGATGTCGCGTTCAGACGGATGGTCGGAGAAAAGGAACAGTCCGCCCACCAACGGGCCGAATATCCACCCGAGTCCGTTGAGCGACTGAGCCAGGTTGATGCGCCGTTCTGCGGCATCCATGTCTCCCAGCACGGTGGCATAAGGGTTGGCAGACGTCTCCAGGCAGCACAAGCCCGACCCTATCACAAACAATGACAAAAGGAAAAAGGGGAACGACTGCATATAGCTGCCGGGAATGAACATCAGCGCTCCCACGCCATAAAGCACCAGTCCGGTGAGCACACCGGCCCGATAGCCCTTACGTCGGATAATCTCGCCCACAGGCAGTGCCATCAGGAAATAACTGCCATAGACCATCGCCTGTACCAAGGCCGAGTCGGTCTTTGATATTTGCAAGGAGTCCTGGAAATGCTTGTTCAGCACATCCAGAATGCTGTGGGCAAATCCCCACAGGAAGAACAGGGTGGTGATGAGCACAAAGGGCACCAAATAGTTGTATCCGTCGCGCGTCTCGACCAGTTTCGGTTTATTGTCCATAAAGTTTCTTCTATTGTTGTTTTAACTGCGGCTTGTCTCGAGTCCCTTGTCCGAAAGGCGCATGTCGACAAAGCGCGCCAGCGAGTTGAGTCTGTTTTCATTGAGTACCCTGCGTATGCGGGCAGCCGCATCCGGGTCTTTTGCCACCATATAGAGATAGCCGCCTCCGCCAGCGCCTGGAAGTTTGTAGCCGAGACACAGATCGTCAATCATATCGGTCAGTTGCTTCACTGCCGGCGGATTGGTTCCTGCGTCGAGTGCCTGGTTTTGGCTCCAGGTCTTGCGCACCATACGGCCATAGGCTTCAAAGTCGTTGGCTTGAACGGCAGCAGCCAAGTCAAGGGCATGTTGTTTCATCTGTCGGAGCAGGTCGAGCCGTTCCGTTTCGTTAAGGAACATGCCGCGAACTATTTCAGCAAGAATGTTTTTCGCCGTACGCGTGATGCCTGTGTAATACAACAGATGGCAACCGGCATATTCCGGTTGGCGGAACAACTGCTCGGGCAACCAGCGTGTCAAAGGACGTTGCGCCCAACCAGCCTCTGTCTGCAGGAGTTTGATGCCTTCGAGCACTCCTCCATACTGGTCTTGCCAACCGCCTCCAGTGGTGAGCAACTGCTCAAGGATGAGCGTGCGGTCGGCAATTTCATGCTTGTCCCAGCCCAATCCGCAGAAGTCGTTCAATCCGCCGAGCACCGTAGACGAGAGGATGGATGACGTGCCCAGTCCCGAACCGGCGGGTATGGCAGAGAGCAAGGTAATCTCGATACCCGAGCCGAAAGCTTTCAGTTGCTGCTCCAGACTCTCGTAGTGCTCGGCACAATAGCCGGGCAGGAATCCTGCCAAGGCCAGCGCCGCCTTCGGAATGGAGAACGGAGAACCCACCTTGTTGAATTGACTGAGTTCTTCATAGGAACTAATCACCTCCATGGCTCCCAGGTCAATGGAGCGCATGGTCACCCTATATTCTTTCGAAGGCTTCACGTAAACCTGCAACGGAGGTTGTCCGTTGAGTTCTATGGCGAGGTTGACCACGTTGCCTCCCTCCATCAGACTGTAAGGTGGAGTGTCGGTCCAACCGCCAGCCACATCTATGCGCACCGGACTGCGGCTCCACACTATCTGGTCGGCATAGACCGAGAGGCGGGGCGACTGTTGATGACTGATAGTCGAGGTGAGTCCCTCGCGCATCAGTGCAAAAGCCTTGTCTTCAAACTCGCGAGCCTGTTTCTCGTCCCCCTTGAGCATACATGTTCTCGAGCGGAACATGCTGTCGCTGATGCGCTCCATGCGGTTGGCACTGTCGGGCAATGCGTCGGGCAATGCAAGTTCTTCATCGGCAAAGGCATGGGCAGCCTCTTCCAGGTTCAGCTGGTAGAACACACTTTGGCGGTAATTAGCCGCCAAGGCAGTCCAGTTCTGCTTGCGGAAGGCCTTGCGCTGTGAGGCAAGACGGCTCAGATTGGCATAGGCCGAAATCTCGTCTGCCGAATATTTGTCTGCCTTCTCCCACAGAAGCTTGCCTTCGCCCAGGTCCTCACCAATCACGAACTGTATCACCTTGCCCATATCCTCCACATTGTCGCAGACGGCAAAGATGCGGGCAGACTGTATGTCTTCGGCTCCCGAACAGGCAATGCTGCCGAGATCTATGCCGCGCTGTACAGCCCATTCGCTAAAAGGTGCGCCAAGATAAGTGGTCGACAGGGCTGAAAGTTTGCCCTTGAACTTGTCATTGTATCCGTAGGGCCTGACCGCAAAGTTCTTCTCCCCTACAGGAACCACATCCACACACATGCCTTCACGGAGGGTCAGGTTCCAGTTGTTCTGGGGCACACCAGTAATGATGTTGTGCGACGCAAGGTTCCATCCCTTGCCCACATGGCTGTTTTCTATCCACGTGTCTGCATTTTCCGGTTTCAGTTTGAGGTCCACCTGTGCATTCTGCACGAACATGGCAGGATGAGGTTTCGCCTTGCGGAGCATTATTTCACGCTGGTCGGTGACAAGGTTCTGCACGTCCACCGTTGAGGAAATCATTTCCCGGCTGGTGCCGTAATGGTAGAACCTGCCGCCGGGCAGAGGCAGGATGACCGTCTTGAGTCCGTTCAGTTCGGCATCCTTCAGCACAGGATGATTGCCCAATGTCAGTCCGAACTCGCCATACATGTCATAATTGTCTATTTCTCCCTTGGCATTGAGGGAATGGCGGCGCATCTGTTCGATGGCTTTGTCGCTCAGAATCCAAATGCCGATGTCCATTAGGAAGAGGAACTTGTCCATAAGTTTGCCCATCTCTTCCACGCTTGGCTTTTGGAGCATGAAGTCAAGTTGCGAGGCATTGTCCCTCCGCATCACGAACACGCCATGATCCTTACACAGGTCCGGGTCTGCCCACAATCCGTAGCAAACCACGTCGGCTTCGGGAATTTCCTGCAGGGGCTCTTCGGCGCGGATGTACACATCACCACTCGCAATGAGCGTGTGAAGCGATGCTGGAGCCTTCTTCATGATTTCCTCATAAAGGGGCAACTGCAAGGAAAGGAGATTCTGCGTAAGCCTTTGTCCCCGTTTCCAGCGGAATACGGGTATCGGAGTCAGTATTTTCCCAGAAGGGGCATAGGCTGGCAACCGCCTACTCTGTCCTCCTGCATGCAGGAGAATACGCTTTTCCCGCGACAGCCAGTCTGCAAAAGAAGCATCCTCCCGAGCCTCATCCCGGTAACATGCATCCAACAGCCAGGTGGTTCCGCCGCCGGAACCAAGCTTGTGCCCGATGGGATCTGATGTGCAAAACCATTCGTCGCGACCTGCATTTTCAAGGTCATAGAAACATTCTACCAAATTGGGAGGAAGAGATAAAAGTTTTTTCATTGCCATGCGTTATGTCTTAAATTTGTGCAAAGATAGTGGAAAAGGATGGAATACACGATGAAAGGAGGATTTAAATTTCATGTTTAGGGTTCAAATTCCCCTCTTCGCACAAGGACTGTCCAAGTGGAAGCACGCGCCGTACGACTATGTCCGGGCACATTCGCAGCCATCGTTTCAGTCTGTCCATCCTGCATAAGTGCCATCTATCCGCCAAGAAATATACGGCAATTATCCACTTTTATTGTATGATTTTTTATTTATGTGTATAATTTTTAAGGTAGGAAGTATGTCCCGTACATTATCTTTGCAACATAATTAACACTATCAAGACACACATTAAAGAATAAACATGAGAAAATTGACTTTCGCCATTCTCCTGGCTCTTGCCACGTGCACTATGGCTTTCGGAAAAGCCAAACAAGCAACTTTCCCTGACGGCACGCCCATCTCCACATGGTTTGCCGACACTACCCGCACAGAACTCGCCCAGATGGGCAAGCAGTATGTCATCACTGACTATGGAGTGGTCAACGACTCCACTGTTTTGCAAACGGAGAAAATACAGAAGGTCATCGACCTTTGCTATAAAAATGGCGGTGGTGTAGTGGTGGTTCCCGAGGGGACCTATCTCACGGGCTCACTCTTCTTCAAGCAGGGCACCAACCTTTGGCTTGCCGACAAGGCCACCCTCAAGGGTAGCGATGCCATCACCCACTACCAGATAATCAAGACCCGATTGGAAGGACAAACGCTCAACTATTTCGCCGGTCTTATCAATGCCGAGCACAACAACGGCTTCAAGATTGCCGGAAAGGGCACACTCAACGGCAACGGACTGAAGTTCTACGACGAGTTTTGGCTCCGCCGCAAAGTGATTCCCAAGTGCACCAATCTCGAAGCCTTGCGTCCGCGTCTGGTCTACATAGCCAATTCCACCGACGTTACCGTGAGCGGCATCCGCATGATATTCTCCGGATTCTGGACCAATCACCTCTATCAATGCAAACGCGTGAAGTATCTGGGTGTCTACATCTTTGCACCTACCGAGGGCTATCCCAAGGGTCCCAGCACCGACGCGCTCGACATTGACGCCTGTGAGGACATGCTCGTGAACAGCTGTTGGGTGAACGTGAACGATGACGGCGTATGCATCAAGGGCGGCAAAGGAACTTTCGTCGACAAGGATCCGAGCAACGGCCCATGCCGCAACATCATCGTGCAGAACTGCTACTTCAAGAAGGCTGGCGGCGGCGTGACCTTCGGAAGCGAATGTTACGACGCGAGCAACATCATCATCCGCGACTGCCTGTTCAACGGCACGAGCAACATCCTGCTTTTCAAGATGCGTCCCGACACGCCACAACGCTACGAGAATGTGTTGGCGGAAAACTGTAAGGGCGTCACCCGTTACGGCATTCGCACACGCGTCTGGACTCAATTCTACGACAAGAAAGATCGTAAGGACATGCCGCGTTCCAAGGTAAACAACGTGACCATGCGCAACATCGACATGGAAAGTACCGAACGCTTCTACAGCATGGAACCCTCAGAGAAGTACGACCTCGGCTCATTTGTCTTTGAAAACATCAATGCCAAAGACCCTGAGGGCAAGATGGACACTTCCTTCCTCGGCAGTTGCCGACTGAAAAACGTGAAGGTAAACGGAAAGGCCATAAAATAATATAACTACACACAACTAAGACTTGGCGGCGTGAAATCCCGATGGATTCCACGCCGCCTTTCTTTTGTTCTAATATAACAAGTCAACTTTTTCAAGAAGGTGCTTGACATGACAGTGGCATCACTTCCTTTTGTCCTAATACATCAAGTTCACCCGTCCCACGACACCCGACGGCACCAGTGGCGTATCTGCCGTTACGATGGGCGGCACCGCCTGGGTATATGTCTGCCTGTCGGGATGAACGGCATCGCCCACCATTCGGTTGTAGAGCGAGTTGACCACTTCAAGGCGCAGTTGATTGCGCCCCTTCTTCACGTAGGGAGACATATCCAGTCTGTAAGGCGCACACCACAAGGTGCCTGCATAGTGGTTGTTGACATAGACGGCAGCCAAGCCATTGGCAAGCGTGCACTGCAAATGCAAAGGAACGTCCTGCATGTCCTTGCCTAAGCTAAAGACTTTTTCATACACAGCCTTACCGGAATAATACTTCGCCCCGTTGTCTGCCGACTGAGTCCAGTCCTTCAAACTGTCTGCCAAGACCACTCCGGGACCTCCCAATTGTTTGTCAAAATATATGGTCCAGGCACCCTCCAGCGACTTGACATGCCGGAAACGGGCACTGGCTTCGTAGGGCGACGCCACGTCGGAGGAATCTACCGCCACCAGGAGACAGGATTCCTGGGGTTGCAACGAGAGCCGGCATTTCAGTCGTCCGTCCGATTCCTCCCCATCAAGGAGGAATCTTTCACCCGTCACCACATTCCAGCGCTCCACCTTGCGGTGAGAAGTGCGCAGGAGAGTCGCCGCGTCATACACTTCCTTACTGTGGTTAAACACGAAATACACATCCGCCTTGTCCATGGCGCGATGCGCAAAATACACCTTGTTGTCGGGCGTATTACCACTCTTGAGCACTATATCCGGCACTATACCTTCCCGCAGCAAAG
This sequence comes from uncultured Prevotella sp., assembly GCA_934191235.1. GTDB lineage: Bacteria > Bacteroidota > Bacteroidia > Bacteroidales > Bacteroidaceae > Prevotella. The sequence goes on from CAKPUA010000015.1 coordinate 10,599, forward strand.
CCTCAGCCAGCGTCAAGCCGACATACACATGACCCTTTCCGAAATGCCCCACACCCTGTTCTGTGGATGCGTCCCAAAGACTGTCGGCCAATGCGTCATAAAGGGCATCATTCATTCTGTCTGCCAACGTAGCCGCCACGGGCCGTTCTCCCCATAGAGGCACACCGTGTCTCACCAATTCGGCAATATGTCTCAACGCCTTGTAGGGCATCCTGGCACCCTTCTCAAGCACCAACATTCGGTAACGCATGCCGTCGGGCAAAGCAATAGTTCCATCACTTGCTGTTGTCCGCGTGAGCAGTCCCTCTGTGGTGCACACGTCGAAATCGTAGCCCTCGGGCATGGTTGGCAGACGGTAGGAAAGCATCTTCATCGGCGTGTCGTCGCCTGCGTACACGCAAAGGTCTGCCACGGGCTTGCCCTGCCTCATCACTCCGGCACAACGCGCCTGGTAGTCCCAGAACGGCCGACTATATTCCCAATAGGTATTATTACGGTTCAAACAATACTGTCTGCCGTTGGCAGTGTTGCCCGGCCGCTTGTCGAGCCAGGGTTGGTAGGCCGATGCACAGACCACAAACTCGTTCAGTCCGAAACAATAGGCAAAGTCTGCCAAGCTCTTCAGGTCGGCAAGAGAGTGGCGATAAGTGGCGTCGGTAAAGGCTTCAGCAGAGGCTATCTGCTTGCCATAGATGTGGGCTGCCGACGAAGCCTCCTTCATGTCATAACTTCCGTTCACGTGTTTTGCCCAAAATTCGCCTTGCGGTTTAGCCACGCGTCCTTTCGCCTGGAAGTTGTCCGACACGATATTCTGTGCGTTGCCCGACGCCTGGGCAGTCAGCGTAATGCCGTTCTCGCGACACAGGCGGTCGAAGGTGCCGTAATAGTTGTCGGCCATCAAGTCGGCTATGGTGCGGCGCACGTCGTGGCAAAACGCCTCTGTCTCAGCCACCGAGCCAACCACATAGCCTGCCAATGCCGGCAGATAGCGGCGCAGGTCATAGCCTCTCCTACAGACGAAAGCCGTGTCGAATCCTTCCGTCCAATTCTGCGGACCTGCCTCATGGCTGTCCATGACAATGCCCTGCAACGGCGTACCTGCATTGCGCAGCGTGTCGATGATGGGCTGCGCAAAGTGTTGCCAATGCTTGGTGGCAGCCGCGACGGAAAGTTTGTCGCACTCCAGGCCCTTGAAGTCTGCCCGGGCATGCTTCACCATGGCCCCTGTGGGCACCTGGCAAAAGCGGAGCACAAGCCATTCGCCCTTGGGTGCCTTCCACGTAAGCCGCCCCTGGGCATCCACCATGCCGGTCACGTCAACCACTTTGTCGGGCGATATTGTTTCTCGTGAGGTGTAGGGTGGCGTGTCGCCAAGGGTTGTATATTCGGAGTATTCGCCCGTCTTCTCTTCCCAAAGGTTCATTTTCGCCACAGGTGAAAGCGTGATGTTGCCGATATAGAGGTTGCGGTTCTTGTCGGTAACTGGCGACCAGTCGTGAAACACGAGCGAGAAGAACCGCGCCCGGGTCTCGGGAAAAGAGATGGTGCGCTGATGCCATCCGCCGGAGTTCGCGCTATAGTTGGGTTTCAGAGCACAAACCTTGCGGTAGTGGAAACCGTCATCAGAGCACCACAGCTCACCAATGTCGGGCAATGGCTGGTAGCCATCGCCAGTGAAAGAGGCGGAAGGCAACGACGGCATGTTCATGGCCACCGTGGCACTCTTCCCTCGGCCCTTGATTTGGTAAGTGATGTGGCGTGCAGTGAAAGGCTTGACAAAATCCATCACCACCTGCACTTCCTTACCTTTACCGGGATAGGGAATGGTGCAGAACGACTTGACGGGAGAAAAGAGCGAGTCGGCAGGGAAAGGAAGCAAGGTGCTGGAGACGAGTGGTTTCGCCATGTGATTGTCCTTGGCTGTACCTTTTGCCAGGGGCACGGCAAGCACCGCCACCTGTTTGAATCCGTATCGGCTTTCGGGCGACGGCAGTTGCCGCAGCACCTGTCTGCCGCTGACGATAGTCTCTGTAGCCACAAGGCGCTTCATGGCATCGTCGGGTGTTATCCACGGACCGCCTGCAACGTAGCCGTCGGAGATGTTTGCCTCAAACGAAAGGCCGAGCCGCCGCGACTCTGCGGCGGCAAACTTCAGCATCTGCCACCAGGGGGCCGACAGGGCCGGGAAGGCACCCCTACCCTTACCGTGCACCTGGTCGTAGTAGACCACTCCGCCCACCCCGGCACGCCGATAGGCTTCCAGGTCGGCGGTAATGCCTTCCTTCGTGGTTTCGGTCTCGCCATGAAACCACCACACCTTGGTGCGGCACGTGTCTTGCGGATGTACAAACGAGGCGACGGCTCTCCTGAAAGAGCCGTCGCTCCTCCCTCCTGCCCACAGGCACAGAGGAAAGAGCGACAGATATAACAATGTTTTCTTCATGATTTATCAAGGATTACTTATACTGCGACGGTGGCATGCCGAACTGGTCTTTGAAGCACTTGCTGAAGTAGTAAGGGTTGTCAAAGCCCACGGCGTAGGCCACTTCAGACACGTTCTTGTCGCCACTGCGGAGCATCTCGGCTGCCTTGCGCAACCGGATGACGCGGATATACTCGTTGGGGGTATAGCCCGTGGTGCCGCGCACTTTCTTGTAGAACATGGTGCGCCCGAGGTGCAACAGTTCGGCTATCTTCTCCACGGTGAGTTCCTTGTCGGCCAGTCGGCCGTAGATGATGGTGTCGAGACGACGCACGAAGAGCTGGTCCTGGTCGGTGGCGCACATGCTTGAACGCACAGACTCGAGATCCTTGCCGAACTTCTGCTTGAGCTTCTCTCTTTGGTCGAGCAACTGGAAGATACGGGCAATGAGCAACTGCGGACTGAAGGGCTTCACCATATAGGCGTCGGCACCCGACTCCGTCCCCTCAAGAACACTCTCGTCGTTGCCAAGGGCAGTGAGCAGGATGATGGGAATATGGCTTGTCTCGAAACTGTTCTTCAGCCGCTTGGTAACCTCGAACCCGTTCATGCCGGGCATCATCACGTCGCTCACTATCAAGTCGACGTCGTTCTCCTTGGCCTTGGCAAGTCCTTCCTTTCCGTCAGCGGCAGACAGAGTCTCGAAACAGTTGCCCAGTTCGGAAAGAAGGAAGTCGCGCACATCGTTGTCGTCTTCTATCAGCAGGATGGTGCGCTTGTTGAGAGGCGCACGCTGAGCCTTGTCGTCGGCAGATGCCGAAGGCTTCTCGGTTTCCGGCACACGAGTTTCCAGTATCGGACTACTCTCAACGAGGAAGTCGGAAGACTCGTAGGCGCCTTTGTCTACAGGAATGCGTACCACAAACACCGAGCCGCCTCCGGGGTTTTCCTCATAGGCTATGGTGCCCTTGTGCACGCCCACCAGTTCATGGGTAAGGTGCAGGCCTATGCCGAAACTGTCGCCCGTGTAGTTGCTCTGCATGAACCTGCTGAACAGCTGGCTGCGCTTGTCCTCGGGTATGCCCACTCCCGTGTCGGCAATGCGGATGGTAAGCATGTCGGCAAACTGCATGCTGACGGTAATTGTGCCGCCGGCTGGTGTGTACTTGAAGGCATTCGACAGGATGTTGAACACCACCTTGTCCATCTTCTGCCGGTCAAGATACATCACGTGTGCCGACTCGTCAGATTCAAAGCGGTAGTCAATGTGCTTGCTCTCGGCGGCATCGTCGAACATCTGACAGATATTGCGCACAAACATCACCGCATCGGTTTCCTGGAGCGAAAGCTTCAGTTTGCCTGCCTGCATCTTGCGGAACTCGAGCAGCTGGTTGATGAGCCTCAGCATGCGCTGCGCACTCTTGTTCATGGTGCGGATGGTCTTCTCCAGTTCGGGTTGCCACTTGTTGGCCTTCATAATCTTGGTTTCCTTCTCCAGCGCGCCCTGTATCAAGGTGAGCGGTGTGCGGAATTCGTGGGCTATATTGGTGAAGAAGGTGAGCTTATACTTGGTCAGTTCCTGTTCCAGGCGGATGCGGCTCTTGAGTTCGTTCTTCTCGCGCACACTGCGGATGGCGATGCCCGTCACCAAACCAGCCAGCACTACATAGAGCAGTATGGCCCACACCGAGAGGTAGAACGGGGCTTTCACCTTAATGGTGAGCACGCTCTCCTTGCCCCAGTCACCGTCGGAATAGCACGCCTTGGCGTGCAGGCGGTAGGTGCCTGGACGCAGGTTCTTGTAGGTGGCCCACGACACGGACGACGGCGTGCTCCATCCCTTCTCGTAGCCTTCGAGCCAATAACTGTACTTCACGTTGTTCACATCGGAATAGTCGAGGGTGGAGAGGTCTATGGTGGGGGAATTGTTGTCGTAATCGAGCTTGATTTCGTCGGAATAGGGGTAAGAGGTAAACACGACGTCTGTCTGACCATCGATGTGCTTGAGCCGCGAGGGAGTGATGAGGGTGAGGCCGAAGTTGCCGCCCAGGAGTATGCGCCCGTCGTCGAGGCACACGGCAGAGTTTTCGTTATAGACGTTGCCCATCGGGTTGACGTCGAACATGTAGTTGTCGAACGTTCCGTTCTTGGGGTCCATGCACGACACGCCCTGTTGGGTAGCCACCCAGAAGTTGCCGTCCTTACCCTCCACGACAGCCTGCACCATGTTGTTCACCAGGCCGTCATTACTGTCGTAGGTCTTGAAAGCGGGTGTGTCGGCAACTTCCACGCGCACCAGTCCCACGGCAGGCACGGCAAGCCAGAGGGTGCCCCGACTGTCGAGCATCATGTCGTGTATCTCATAGGTGCGGTGGTACACACGGTAGGCTTTGTGGTCTTTCACAAAGCGGTCCGGATAGAACACCACGAGTCCGCCCGAGGTGCCCACCCACATGCGGCCTTTCCGGTCGTTGACGATGCAGCGCACCTCGCCCAGTCCCACGCTGTCGGCAAAGAAGGTCTTCACCTGGTAGCCCTTGCCGTGCCTTGTCGCCACACTCAGTCCTTTGCCGAAGGTGCCTATCCACATGCGTTGCCGATTGTCGGCTGCCATGCAGAACACGTTGCGGTTGCCGAGGTCGAGCCCCTCCACGCCATAAACACCCTTGCCGCGGGTGCCTATCCACTTGGTGCCGTCTTGGGCTTGGGTGAAAGCATAGATGTTGGCGTCGAAATGGCTCTTGCCGAGCACCTGACTCATGTCGGGCGAATAGTGGTAGAGCGAGCCGTCGCGGGTAGACACCATCACACCGTCGGGCGTCTTGCGCACCATGCGCACCACATTGGAGAAGTCGAGGTGGCCGCTGCCGTTGGGAAAGATGCGTTCCACGCCCTTGTCCATCACCTGAATGTGGGAGATGCCGCCATACTCCGAACTCACCCACACGCCGTCGTGGCGGTCGGCAATGATGCGGAGCAGATAGTTGGTGGATATGGGTGACTCGCCCTTCTCGTCGGCAGTGAAGTGCTGGCTTTGGCTGAGGTCGTGGCTGAACACGAAGAGGCCGTTGCCATAGGTGGATATCCAGATGAGTCCGTGGTTGTCTTCCACCACCCGGAAACGTTCGTAGTCAATGTAGTTTGTTTCGCCGTTGGGCAACAAGTTGAGCGCAACGAGGCGGTTGCCCTTCACCATGCGCAGGGTGCCGGTCTTGTTGTATATCCACCGGCGGTTCTTGTTGTCGGTGTAGACCTTGCCGCCGGGAATGTTCCATTCACCGCTGCAACGGCTGGCGGTACGCCGGCTGGGGTCTACTGTCCATGTGGCATGGTCGGTGAATATTATCCAGCGGTTGCCTTGCATCATGTCGCCCGATATGCGCTCGCCCTTGTCAAGGCTGATGCGGGTGATGAAGGTGAGCTTGCGGTGATAGAGGTCGTAGACGGCACCCTTGTCGGTGACCATCAGCACCCTGCCCTTCCAGGGGCGTGTGCGTTGGTAACCGAAGCCGTCCGACACGCACGACAGGCCTTTGGCATCGTGCACGAAGGCCTTGTCCTTGGTGCAGAGGAGCACTTCGTGCGACGAGATGCTGTCGAAATGGGTGATGGCAGAGGAGCCGAGGTTGTGCTTGTCGAACTGCTCCACGCGGAAGTGCCCGTCGCGGTAGTCTACCCGAAGGGCACCGTCGCTCTTGCCCCATAGCCAGATGATGCCGGGAGCTATGAGTTTGGAACTGGTATAGTGTCCTGCTCTTTCAGCGTTGCCGAGATAGTTGTCGGCATTGCCGGTGTGCATGTCGATGCAGGAGAAAAGCTCTGCCGAGGTGTAGACCCACAGTTTCTTATACTGCCTGTCTTCCACGATGTTCTTCACCCGACTGTCCACAATGGAGGTTGGCAGACTGTCGTGGCAGTAGACGGTCATTTTATTGCCGTCGTAGCGCACGAGTCCGTTGTGAGTGCCGAACCAAAGGAACCCCTTTTGGTCCTGAAGCATGGAGTTGACCGTGTTGGATGGGAGTCCGTCCTGCAAGGTTATCTTCTTGGCCCGCACCTCTATGGGCAGCGTCACCAAGTCGGTCCCGGCAGTGCTGTCAGCCTGTGGGGTCTCTTTCCTAATGGGCTCTTGTGTCTTTCGGTGGCATGCCGCAAGAGCGAAAAATGCCACGAAAAGACATGCTATTCTGAATATATTTCTCTTCAAGCCTGTATTGTCTTTGGTTTAATCTCTGCAAAGATAGTGAGAATGGGCGGAATACGAAACTTATTCGGGCGTTTTTTCAGTTTCGTGCCAAACAGGTGTGGCACATCGGAAGGCAACGTCCACCAATCTTAACACCCTACCCGATAGGTTTCTGCCCAGTTTGAGCAAGCTGAAAGCCTGCCATTGGCAAAACGTTAGTCTGCCATTAGCAAGACATTAGTCTGCCATTAGCAAGACATTAGTCGGCCATTAGCAAGACATTAGTCAGCCATTAGCAAGGCGTTAGTCTGCCATTAGCAAGGCGTTAGTCTGCCATTAGTGAGGCGTTAGCCTGCCATTAGCAAAGCAGAGGGTGGTCAGGCTTTGATGAAAGCCCCACCTTCGACCGACACAAAAATGCCAATCGGAATGTCCAAAACTTACTACAGGGAAATAACGGGAAAGGAAAAAGGGATATGCCCGCATGGTGTGGACATATCCCTTGAAAGAGAGTTTATATAATGTGTGTCGGTGTTGTCTATTTTCGCAAGCCGGATTAGTACTTGGGATGCTGCTGACCCTGCAAGCCTGAGTTGACATCGATGATGCTACTCTGGTTGAGTGGCAACAGTTCTACCTGGTTCTTCACCAGGCCACGGAACAGACTGGTGGTCATCCAAGCCTCGGTGTCGGCTATCTTCTTTCCGTTGTTGTTCAAGTCGGAAGCACCGTCGAACATGGCGCTAATGGTGTAGCCCTCAGCGGTTAGACTGGCTTTCTGCTCGTCTGTCAGGTCAAGATAGTCCTGATGCTCGATGGCGAGGAACTGTGTGGGCCACTCTGTGGCAATGGAGGTCTTGTAGGCCCAGTACTTGGGCACGTTGGCATAAGGAGCCTCATGATGCGCCAGTTTGAGCAGGTTCTCCTTGTTCTCGGTGAGCGTCTCGTAGAGAATGCCCCAACGCACCAAGTCGGTACGGCGCAGACCCTCGAAGCCGAGTTCCAGCTTGCGCTCCTTGATGATGGCATCGCGGAACTCCTGATAGGTGGAAGGAATGGTACCTATCTTGCTCTCGTCGCCGCCGAAGGCACGGAGGCGCACCTCTTTCAGCGCGTCCTTGGCTGCGTCTGTCGGGGCACCGTTATACTCGTTGAGTGCCTCTGCATACATAAGCAGCACGTCGGAATAGCGGAGCAAGGGGAAGTTCATGTTGCGCTGGTTCACCTTCAGACCAGAGTTTTCACCCCAGTCGGCACGATACTTGCCTGCGGTCATGTTGCTGAATGTGTTGGCCTTGCGCACGTTCATCACCTTATTGAAGGTGGTCACGCCATAGTTGCAGATAGCCACGTCGCGACGGGTGTCGCCGTCGGCAAAGTCGAAATAGTAGGTGGGATTGGCCACCATGGCTGGTCCGGTCTTGCCGTAGATGCTGTTCGGGTCGCAGAAAGAACCGATGGTGTAGCCCACAGAGGCACCGTTGACATTGGTGCCGTACTGGCCATACTGGAGCATCAGCTCGGAGTCGTCGGTCTTGGTGAGCAGGTCGTGGAACACCTGTGCATAGCTTCCGTTCAGCGCATTCTCCTTCTTGGCAATGACAGCCTGGCAGGCGTCGGCAGCTATCTTGTAGAGTTCCTTCACGCGGTTGGCATCAGAGCGCTGTGCCAGCTGCACGGTGGAGGCATCATAGGTATTGAGGTCCCAACGGAGCGAGTAGCCGGCAGCATAGAGTGCCACTCGGGCCAGGATGCCGTAGGCTGCGTTCTTGGTGAAACGCTCTGTAGTGCTCACCTGTCCTTCACTCTTCCAAGCCAGCAGATCGGTGGCACGCTGCAGGTCGGCAATAATCTGGTCGTAGATGACGTCACGGCTCACGCGGGAAGAAACGAAGGTGCCCTGGTCTACCACAGGCACAGTGGCGAAAGGCACATCACCGAAGAAACGAATCAGGTTCCAGTAGTCCATGGCACGCACGGCAAGGCTCTCGCCGAGCAACTGGTTGATTTTCTTCTGTTCCGAATCGGAACTTCCCTTCATTGTCTCGAGGTTCTTGATGCAGTTGTTGGCGTACTCGATGCTCGAATACATGGCGTTATACACACCTGTGGGAGCATTGGAGGTGGTGTAGACATAGTTGCCTATCTGATTCTTTGAGTTAGTCTCGCCCTCAGTAGAGATACATTCGTCTGTTCCCATGCCCAACTGGTAGTAGATCTCACGGTTGAACGAATTGGGATAGCAGCCGACAACAGCCAACTCGGTCTTCTCCACGTCGCCAAACGTAGACTCGCTGTCGTATTTTGACTGGGAAGGCATGTCGAGCCAATCCTGGCACGATGTTCCGGCAAGTGCCATGAACATCATGCAGCCAGCTATATATATGTTTTTTCTTTTCATAATTTCTGTCCGTTTTAGAATGTTAAGTTAAGACCCAAAACAAAGCTCTTGGCCTTTGGATATGAGGAGTTGTCGATGCCTGGAGTCAGTGAACTGCTTGAGGCAGACACTTCCGGGTCATAGCCTGAATAGCCCGTGATGGTGGCTATGTTGTTGAGTGTGCAGTAGACGCGGGCGCTCTGCAAGCCAATCTTGCTGATGAGAAGCTTGGGGAAAGTATAGCCCAGGGTGATGGTGCTGATACGCAGATAAGAGCCATCCTCAATGTAGTAGTCAAGGGCATCGGTGATAGCGATCTTGTTCTCTGAGTGCAAGCTCCACATGGTGCCGGCATTATACTGCTGGGGGTTCAGCTCAGCCAGGCGTGCCAGGTTGGTGGTCTCCTTACCGGTGGCAGGATCAATGAGGTGGTAGCGGTCTTTCATCACGTTCAGGGTGTTCTGGTTGGGCAGGTAAGGACCGATAAAGCGCTGCGAACTCATGTTGAAGATGTCGTTGCCCACGCTGAAGGTGCAGAACACGGAGAGGTCGAAGTTCTTATACTTGAACGTGTTGTTCAAACCACCCGTGAAGTCGGGTGCTGCGTTGCCAATCACCGTGCGGTCGTTGGTAGACCAGATGGGGTTGCCGTCCTTGTCGGTCTCACCGGCTGTGGTAACGTATTTCACGTCACCAGGCTTGATGCCGGACTTGGTCTTTCCCTTGAGATAGGCCACGCCGTCCTTCAGTGTATAGGTGCCGTCGGCATTCTGGGTGAAGTCGTCGGTGGTATAGACACCGGCATACTTGTAGCCATAGAACTGACCCAACGGCTTGCCTACTTCCACGAGGAAGTCAACACGGGAGTCGTAGTTCTGGATGAAGGAGTTGCTGCCTGAACCGTCGCCATAGAGCGACACCACCTTGGACTTGTTGAACGAAATGTTGAAGTCGGTGGTCCAGGTGAATGCCTTGGAACGCACGTTGACAGAGTTGAGCACCAACTCAACACCCTGGTTGCGCACGGAAGCAAGGTTCTGATACTGGTATGAATAACCGGTAGAAGAAGGGATGCGGTTCTTGATGAGCAGGTTGGAAGAGGTGTTGCGGTAAACATCTACCGTACCGTTCAACCGGCCGTTGAACATGCCGAAGTCAAGACCGAGGTTGAGGGTGGTAGTCTTCTCCCACTTGATGACAGGGTTGCCAAGCGTGCTGCCCGGCACCAGGGTAGGCACATCCGTCTTGCCACTCACATAGTGGCCGGCGGAATAGTCGGTGGTGTACATGTTGTTGTCGATGTTGTCGTTACCTGTGGTACCGAAACCGAAACGGAGCTTCAAGTTAGAGAACAGTTTCTGGTTCTTCATGAAATCCTCCTCGATAACACGCCATGCCACAGAGGCTGAGGGGAAGTAGCCCCACTGATGACCCTTGGCAAACTTGGACGAGCCGTCGGCACGAAGGGTGGCTGTAAGAAGATAGCGCTCATTGTAGTTGTATGACACACGACCGAACATGGACACAAGTCCGCGCTCGCTTACGCCAGAACCATACTTGTAGGCAGAACCCATAGACACGTTGTTCAAGCCGAAGTTGGCATTGGGGAAGTTGTGATACTCGTTGTCGAGGTTCATGCTGTTGGTGTAATAGGTCTCCTGACCCAAGAGTGCGTCAACCTTGTGCAGTCCGAACTTGTGGCCCCACGACAGGGTGTTGGTCAACTGCCAAGAGTATTTCTCGTCATTGTTGCGGTAACCGTAAGGACCGCCATAGTTCTTGGCGGTAGAAGTGCGACCGTCGTCCCAATAGTCCTGGCGCACCTGGCTCCACTGATAGCTGAAAGCTGTTCGCCAAGTGAAATCCTTCAGGAAGTCGAATTCAATGCCGCCGTTGGCTGTGAACAGGCGGGTGTACTTCTTGTTGTCAACGGCATCGTTGGTAAGGATAGGATTGATGATGTCGTAGCTACTGTTGATGAGCGACATTTCGTTGCTGATATCAGTCTTGACAAGTTCTTCGTTGGTGTAGCGGGCACCACCGGTTACAGGTTGGAGAATGGTGTTCTTCAAGGCGCCGCCCAATGAGCCGCCGCCTTCTACCATGGTGTTCTGGAAACTGGTACTGAAGTCGAAGCGCACGCCCTTCCACAGTTCGTGGTTCAATTTCAGGCGGATGCTGTTCTTGTCGTAGCCGTGCTTCGACATAATGCCATCTTCGCCTGTGTAGTTATAGCTCAACAAGTACTTGGTCTTGTCGTTGCCGCCGCTGATAGAGAGGTTGTGGTTCTGGCTGAATCCTGTGCCACCGAACACTTCATCCTGCCAGTCGATGCCGGCACGGTTGCCATATTCGGAATGGATTCTATCGTAGGCACCGGTATAGAAATCTGCATCGTCCACGTTGCCGCCAAAGTAGGAGGCGAAGTTGCCGGCGTTGCCTGCCAGTGTCTGAAGTTCATACTGATAGAGTGCATAGTCTTCCACACCGAGCACGTCGAGTTTCTTGCCCAGTTTGTTGAAGCTGACATAGGCATTATAGGTGACGTTGGTCTTGCCTGCGCTGGCCGACTTGGTGGTGATAAGGATTACGCCGTTGGCACCACGGGCACCATAGATGGCTGTGGCAGAAGCGTCCTTCATGATGTCGATAGACTCGATGTCGTTGATGTCAATCTGCTGGAGAGCGTTGTCCATCTCGAAGCCGTCAACGATATAAAGCGGCTTGGAACTCTGTGTAATGGACGTACCGCCACGCACCGTGATGTTGATTTCGGCACCAGGCGCACCACTTTGTGTCACCACGCTCACACCGGCAGCCTTGCCGGAAAGGGCCTGGGCTGCCGTGTTGACAGGCATGGCAGCCAACTCGGAAGCGGATACGGAAGAAGCTGAACCAGTGAGGTCCTTACGCTTCACCTTGGCATAACCAATGGAAACCACTTCGTCGAGCATCTGGTTGGCAGACTCCATCTTCACGTTGATGGTTGTGCGGCCCTGAATGTCTACGGTTTTCTGCTTGTAGCCCACATAGGAGAACACGAGTTGTTTGGTGGATGAAGGAACGGTAAGCTTGTAGTTACCGTCGAGATCAGTCACTGTACCGGCAGAGCCTGGCACTGCCTTGACCGTTGCTCCGATGATTACATCGGCTTCATCACTCACATTTCCCGTGATGGTGATGTTCTGTGCAAAGGCCAAAGCCGGAAATACCAACAATGCCGTGAGTGCACAGCAAAGTCGATACAAAAACGTTTTGTTTTGCATAAAGATAAGTTTAATAATTTTAGTTTGTGTTACCTGAAAAGATGTATCTTGAATACAATTTAAGAATAACAGGTGCAAAGATACAACTTTGCATGGGAAAGTCAACAAAAAATGGGGCACAAAATACGAAATAATTTAGCCACTACACATAGACGAGAAAAGAGGCAGGCTCACACGGAGTCTGCCTCTTTGGATATTTCGTTACCATTATGTGCACCATAATAACATTTGGCGCAACAAAAGCAACGTGGAGTCATGCTTTGAATTGACTTGTGTCAATCGGAAAGGATTACATGGAATAACCGTCGTTCTGCTTGTAGAGACCGGGCTGTACAGCGTTATACTGGTTCTGAGGAATCGGATAGAGGTAATTCTTCAGGAAGTCTACGCTGGTGCCTTCAGGATTACTGTAACGGTTAAGCATGTTCTCAGTATCTGTCTTCCACTCGCCATAGCGAATCTCGTCGAACCAACGCACGCCCTCGCCCAACAGTTCGAGACGACGCTCACGCTTAATATACTTCATGGCCTCTTCCTTGCTCGATGCTGTAGGCTGGTCAACGCCGGCACGGGCACGAATCTTGTTCACGTAGCTCATGGCTCCGTTGATGTCGCCTTCGTCGGCAAGAATCTCTGCATAGAGGAGCATCATGTCTTCCATACGGAGTACGGGGAAGTTTGTAGGCCAGTCATAGTAGTTGGTGAGTGTTCCCTCATCAAACGACATGCCTACAGCAGCCAACTTTTCCTTGGTAGGAACCCACTTTTGGCAGATAGTTCTCAGCAACACATCGTGTGTCACGCCATTTTCGTCAGTGTAAGTACCTGTTTCATTGGCGTAGCCTGCATAGTTAGTCTCTGCTTCTTGTTCTTCCAATGTGCAAGTACCCAAACCACGCTGGTCTGCATGGTTGTTCTTCTCAAACTCATAGGCAAGACTCTTCTCAACCCAAATGGAGTTACCCATCATACGGATGGATGTGCGCGACGGAGCCAATTCAGGAGTTGAATTGAAAACAACATAGTTATTGTTTTCCTTCAGACGGTGCTGCACGGCAAAGATAGTGTACTTATTGTAGTAGTCACTGCTGGGCATCCACTGCTTCTTCCACTCGGTCATATTGGGAGCGAAATAAGAACTTTCATTGGCAAGAACTTCCTGGAGCACAGTCTTGGCACTTGCCTTGGCTGACGCGTCGTTGAACGGATAGCCAGCCAATGTCATGTAGGCACGGGCAAGCATGGCCTGGGCAGCCACCTTGTCGGCACGACCGGAAGCAGCAACCGATTTGCTGTTGGCGTCTACCAAACTCTTTTTGACAGGCAACAATTTGGCAGCCTCTGTCAAGTCTGGAATAACCATCTGGTCGAACACCTCACGGGGAGTGGACTGGGCTATACTCTTGGACTCTGCCGGGGTGACCGGACGATTGATGATAGGCACATTGCCGAAGAAACGTGCCAACTCCAAGTAAGCCCAGCCACGCATAAAGCGAGCTTCGCCTGTGAATTGATTTTTCATTGATTCCGACTTGAACTCTGCACCGTCAATCTTTGACAACAGAATATTAGAATCATAGATGGTCTTGTAAAGAAGGTTCCACAAGTCATTGAACGTTGTAAGCGTCCATGTGGCACGGAACGATCCGATTTCCGAATATTCGCGTAAAGCGTTAGGTTGAGGGTCTACCCAATAGTTGTCTGAACGGCACTCAGACATAAAATGATAGCCATTGTAATCTACCAGCTGCATGTCGGCATAAAGTCCGACAACCGCCTGGTCAGCTTGGGTGGCTGTCTTATAGAAAGACTCGGATGAAACCAAGTCGGCTGGAGGAGTGTTCATGTATTCATCGCTGCAAGATGCACAAGCCAAGGCGAACGCTCCCATCCATATAATATTTCTAAGTTTAGACATATTCTTTAGATTTTAAGGGTTGGTTTAGAAGTTGATGTTGATACCGAAGGTGAAGGTACGAGACAATGGGTAGCTACTGTAGTCAAGTCCCACTGCGCTCTGTCCACCAGGTGAACTGCTGGATGCCGTGTTGGCTGCCTCAGGAGAATAACCGCCGTAGTAGTTGTTCCAGCAAGCGAGGTTCTCCACGGAGAAGTAAACACGTGCATAAGAAATAATCTTGGGATTGATTGGCAACTTATAACCAATGGTCAAGTTCTTGATGCGCAGATAGTCGGAAGAGTAGAGCCAACGTGAATCGAGTGTGGCACCTGTGGTGTTGCTCAAGATATAAGGAGTCTTGCCGTCACCGGTTTCTTCCTCGCTCCACCAAGCGTTTCTCCAACGACCCATCACGTTAGTACCGGCTCCCATACTCGGACGGTCGTTGGCACGACCGAACACACCGAAGATCTTACCACCAGTCTGAGCGGTGAGAAGGATGGATGCATCAAAGTCTTTCCAATGGAAGGTATTGGTCATACCAAACACGAACTTAGGAGTAGGCTGGCCAAGGTAGGTCTTATCGTCGGCAGTGAAATTACCACTGTCGTCAACGTCGCGATAGCGAATATCACCAGGTTTGATTTGCTTGCCCTCGAAGGTAACGGGCGTGCCATTGTGGGCTGCACTATAAGCATCGATTTCTGCCTGGTTCTTCCACACGCCAATAGCATCATACATATAGAAGGTGTTGATAGGTTTGCCCACCATCAGCACGTTAGAGTAGTTGCTGCCCTGGAAACCTGAGTAAACAGGTGTATTGTCAGCACCAAGCGACTTCACCTCGTTCTTGTTGTAAGCCACGTTGAAAGATGTGTCCCACTTGAACTGACCAATGAGGTTGCGGGTGTTCAACTCGATTTCGAATCCGTGGTTGTCAATGTCACCCAAGTTATCCCAAACAGTCTTGAAACCAGAAGCGCCGGGAACAGGTACCTGATAGAGAAGGTCTGTGGTCTTCTTGGTGTAGTAGTCCAAAGACAACTGGATGCGGTTCTTCAGGAAGGCAAGGTCAATAGCGATGTCTGTACTCTTGGTCTTCTCCCATCCGAGGTCAGCGTTGCCGAGAGAATTTGCATAGTAACCACTCAAGCCACCATATGTAGTATTGGTCAATGTAGGATAAGCTGCAGTGTTGCTGATATTGTTGTTACCTGTTTCACCATAGCTCAAACGGAACTTCAAAGTGTTCCACCACTTGAGATTCCAGTTCTTGAAGAACTTTTCGTTGGATACCAACCATCCGGCAGAAGCTGCGGGGAATACGCCCCACTTGTTGTCTGATCCGAAGACAGAGCAACCATCAGTACGCAAGCTGGCAGAAAGCATATACTTCTCGTCGAAGTTGTATTGCAGACGACCGAAGAAAGAAGTCAACTTCTTGGGAGTCTTCTCTGTAACGGTGTTGGTCTTAACTCCTACCAACGATCCATCGAAGGAGCCTTGAACGGCATCATTCGGGAAAGGACCGTTGAAGTTCTGGTCTGTGGTATAGCCTACACTGGTCTTCTCGGCAGAAGCACCGAGCATGGCATTAAAGTTGTGATACTTGCCCAGTGTGAAGTTATAGTTGGCCACAGCCTGAACCAATGTCTCGAGCGCACGTTCTGTCTGATGACGACCAGAAGATTTAGCTCCTTCACCCTGTGCCCAGTTCTTGGAAGCCATTGTGGTGTAATAGGCATTGGCATCCTTGTCGTAGTACTGGGCAGCACCTGTGAACTCGATGCTCAAGTCCTTGATAGGAGTCACACGCACGAAGCCATTGGCTGCGAGTTTCATTACGCGGCTTTGGTTTGTGTTGCTATCCATATAATAAGTAGGACTGGAAGCACTTCCTGCCCAAAGATAGTAAGAGTTGCCGTTGGCATTTGTAATGTAGCCTACACCTGGCTCAGACACAGGCACAGAGGTCAATACCTGGTGAGTCTGCGAGTCCTTACCATTAGCCATACCAGAACCGTCGTTCACAATGTATGTCGGAGCAAGGTTGATTCCTACTGTAATATAGTTGTTGATCTTTGATTCCACCTTGGTGCGGAGGGAGAAGCGCTGGTAGCCTGTACCACGTGCAATACCGTCTTGCTTCATGTAGCCGCCTGAGAACATGTAAGAAGTGCGGTCGCTACCACCAGCCACATTGATGTTGTAATCCTGGATGGCGGCATTGCGATAGAACTCATCCTGCCAGTCGAGCAGACAGAGCTGTTCGTCGGTTGCATCGTAAGTGTGCGCATCGCGGTCTGCCTGGCTAAGATACTGGAACCAACGGTTATCGAGAATAACGTTGTAGTTGGCTTTGGTCAGACCAAGGTTTGCCAAACGGGTGGCGTTGTCGTCCTTGATGCTGGCACCTGTCACGCCCTTCGACTTGGCTTGCTGCAGATAGTAGGCATCGTTGTACTTCAAGCGGTATTCCATCCACTCGGTAGCACTCAGAATGTCGAGTTTCTTCTCCATGTGCTGCCAGCCGAACTGGGCATTGAAGGAGACCTGGGGTTTGCCGCTCTTGCCCTTCTTGGTGGTTACCATCACCACGCCGTTAGAACCACGCGAACCATAGATGGCTGCGGATGCAGCGTCCTTCAACACTTCGACGCTCTGGATGTCGGCAGGATTGATACCGCTCAGGTTGTCCATCGGCACACCGTCAACAACATAGAGAGGATCGGAAGAGGCATTGACAGAAGCGGCACCACGCACACGAATCTGCATGTCAGAACCAGGCTCACCAGTTGTGGTACGCACCTGTACACCTGCCAACTGGCCCTGGAGGGCTGTCTCGGCACGTGCCAGAGTACGGTTCTCAATGCCCTTGGCATCCATCTTGGACACGGCTGCGGTCAGCGTGCTTTTCTTCACGCTACCATAACCGATGACCACCACGTCGTCGAGTGTGGTGTTGTCTTCCAGAAGAGTAATGGTTAAGGTGTTCTTTCCTTTCACGGAAATGGTCTGGGCCTTGTAGCCCACATAACTAACTTGAATGGTTGCATCCTCGGGCACGTTCTTGATAGTGAAGTTTCCATCGATGTCGCTCACGCCACCAATAGACGTACCTTTCACGATTGCCGAGGCACCAATGACCGGTTCGCCATTGGCATCCACAATCTTACCCGTGACAGTCTTTGACTGTGCTAAAGCACTCATGCTCACTACCAGCATTATCGCCAGCATCAACACTCTTTGGGAAAATGCCTCCCACATGTGTGTTGCAGCATGCAAGTTGTCGGTTTTCTTGCTCATAAATAAAGATTTAATAATTATTATTGGTATTTGGTTTATACTTCTCTTTATCACTTTTACACAATAGACTTGAATCACGAGAATAGGTACAGGATTAGGTTTGACGGCGCAAAAATAAAACAAAAATTAATACTGTGCAAGAAAAAAGGCAAGAAAATAAACACTTGTTACCAACTTTTTAGCGTAAGAAAGAAAGGACAGGCTCTTCACGAGTCTGCCCTTTCTACCTAAATACATTACCTTAATAATTATTATCGATTCAAAAACTTACGCATAAACACATTTCCGCCCGATACAGCTTTCAACATGTAAGTGCCGGAAGCCAAGGTTGGAATTTGCAGTTTCTGTGCGCCAGTGACCGTCTTCGACCAGCAAATGCGTCCACTAACATCATGTATGGCCACACTGACCGGTGTGCCGGCAGGCACATCCACCCGAAGCACTCCACCCTCATCAAGCGCTATCCAGTCTGCCGCATCGGCATCCACACTTTTGATGGCAGTGGCTTGAGCCACATAGTCGGGAAGGTAGAAGCCCAAATGGGGTGGCTGGTTGTAGGCGGTGTTCTGCCACGTGATGCCCATACGGTAGGTATGGTCGTGCATCAGCGTGGGGATGCGATACTTGGTGGTTTCGCTGGAAGAGAAGATGTTGAGGGTGCTCGAGTTGCTGTTGTCCCACATGATGATTTCCTCGCGCCAGTCGCCGAACAGGTCGGCAGCAAGACAAGGAGTTGACTTGGTGCTGTTGCACGAAGCCGAATGGCCGTAAGCCAACACCTTTTGCCCCATATACAGGGTATAGTCTTTTCCTTCATAGTTCTTGAGAGACGTTCCGTCCAGCAGGTCGTCCTTCAGTGTTCCGCCCCAATAGACACGGAAGTTAATGGGTTGGCTCTTGGCGCCGCTCACCGACTCGCCCGTCACGGCACTGCGCACCGCACGGTCGTTGGAAGACCAGAACTGGAAGCCTCGTTCGTTGGGCATGATGTCGGCAGCCAGTCCGCGTCCGTTGTCGCTATCGCCCGAAGCATAATAAAGCACTTCACCGGTGGCGGCATCGTGAACGTCCCAACCGTAGGGACTCTCTTCGTGCACGTCGAACACCTGCAAGCCAGCTCTGTCGGGAATCAGCTTGCTCACATGCATAGCGTCGCCGTGGCCCCAACCTACGGCATAGAGCAAGCTGCCGTTGTCGTCGACTGCCGCCGAGCCATAGAGTATTTCGTCTTTGCCGTCACCATCCACATCGGCACAGGAAAGGTTGTGGTTTCCGTTGGCATAGAGGGTGCAGCTCTTGCCACTATTGCCCATATTGGTATAATAGGTGTTGGTGGTCTTCTTACCGTTGGCATCCGTCACGGTCACCTTGTTCTTCGACTCGGAAGCATGGAGCCAACGGGTCTTCAGCTTGCTGCCGTCGAAGTCGACAGCCCACAAATAGGCATAGGTATAGTAGCCACGCCCCATCACTGCCGATGGGTTCTTGTCGGGTCCGTCCAGATAGGCCACCGTGGCAAGATAGCGTTCGCCCCTGTTGCCATAGCTTGTATCTGTGCCACTCTCTTTCCAATTCTTTGTTGGGGCAGCCTCGCCTCCCAATCCTCCATTACGGTTCGGGTTGTAGAAGACGGTGTGAATGGCATTGCCTGTTGCACCATAGAATATTGTGAGCCATTCTTGTCCGCCTCCCATCTTGCCGATATTGCTTCCTGATGTATAACGCCAATCCTTGGTGTTGTCCACATTCTGTATGGTAGCATCATCAGCTACACTACTCACGTATTTACCGTCACCGTCCTTGCTTCCGGGTGCTGTCTTGCAGACCACCTCGGCTTTGCCGTCGCCGTCGAAATCGTAGACGAGGAACTGCGTGTAGTGGGCACCGGCACGGATGTTCTGGCCGAGGTCAATGCGCCACAACTTGGTGCCGTCCAATTTATAGCAATCCAGATACACGTTGCCCGTATAGCCCGACTGCGAGTTGTCTTTGGAATTGGAGGGATCCCACTTCACGATGATTTCATACTGTCCATCGCCATCCACATCTCCCACACTGCAATCACACGGAGAATAAGTGTAGGCTTCGCCGGCTGGAGTGGTGCCGCTGGCTGGGCGGTCAAGATTTAAGGGGAAATAATAGCCGGTGGTAGAGGTCGCCACGGGTGATGTTTCTATCACCTTTCCGTCGAGCACGGTCTGCACCCGATATTCCTGGGCTGTAGACACGTTGTCCTGATAATAGGTGACGCCTGAGATGCCGCTCTTGATGACAGTTCCATTGCGCAACACATTGAACGTCACATTCGGGTTGTCAGTGCCAAGAAGGCGCCAACTGATAAAGTTCTTGTTTGTTTTTCCTTTGAAAGCTACCACGCCACGGTCGAGTTTTTCCATTTGGGCGGTAGGCGTCACCCACTGTGCCTGCACTGCACCTGCGGGCAGGGCAATGCCTGCTATCAAGGCAAGGATTCGAGATTTACAATTCATTGTTTTCTGGTTTGGTTTGTACAAGTAAGTTGATAATAAAAAGGTTCATCCAGTGAATGGAATGATAGTTGTGGTTTTAAGACTTGGATTAATGGTGAAACTGGCTGCAAGCTTACTGACTATTTTTGCCCCGCTTGACGACTTTCTACACGCGCGCACGCGCAGGAAAAGTTTTTCGTTTTTTCGCCACTATCTATCACTTTTCTTGATATTTTACACATTTTTATTGACTGTGAGCAAGATGAGTGGAGTGATAGATGAGTGATAGATGGCTTAAAATCTATCACTTCTATCACCAATCCATCACTTGACAGAGAGGAAGAGGAATGCCCAAAATCTGTTCCACAGTTTGGGCACTCATTGCCCACGGCGGTGGCACTCGGTGCCCAGGTAGTGGGACCCAGACCAAGTCTGTCACTAACATATCGTTAGTCTGCCATTAGCACACCGTCACTCTGCCACTAACACACCGTTAGTCTGCCATTAACGAACTTCAAAAGGCAGGTTAAGAGGCCGTAAGCCAGTTCGAAAATGATTTGCATCCGATCGGATACAGTGGCAGGGTGTGTCACCCAACTTCTGGAAGAGTCGAAACACCAGATCGCAGGTAAAGAAGAACCTGCACGTCCTGCATGCTATACTTCTTTACCTGCGATACGGAGTCTTATGGCATAGGTTTCAAGCCTTCCCACTTCACGTTCCAGTTGCCGTCTTGCGGGAATCCCGGATTGGGATTCGTAGAGCCGTCCCATCCGGCACACATCATGGCAACAGCCATCAGATAGCCACCGTTGCCGGGGAGATAAAGGCGCAGACGACCATCCTGGTAGTTGTGGCCACTCACGAGATAAGTGTTCTTCTGCTCTTTCATCAGCAGGGCGCCCACTGCGTTCTGAGGTTCACCCATGCGGGCGGCACACATGGCCATCATCGGATAGTCCCATCCCCAGGAAGTGTCCCACTTCCAGTTCTTCCATATCCACTTCTCGGTGTTCTTCATGATGTCGAGGTTCACCTGCTTGCTATTGTAAGGCAGCAGACCCACGGCACCCGTCACGGCAGGATGGTCGCTGAACATTTTGATGTTGGTATAGGAATCCGGCTGTGTCTCGGCAGCCAGATAAAGGCTGTCCTTGGAGGCAAGCGGAGAAATCTTGCGGATGATGTCGTCCCAATGAGCATCGCGGCTCTTGCCCATGCGCTCACGCCACTGTTGGGCAATCTTCAAGGCGCAGTGCCAATAGCTCAACTCGAAAGGAGGGTTCACGGTGGTGGCTGCGGGCAATGTTTCCTGGGCAGCGATGCAACCGCGAAGAATGTAGCGGTCATTCGCCTTGTCATATTCGGCAAAGTCGCCCATAAACTCGGCAGTCTCATCCACCAGGCGAGCATACTTCTGGAGCACCTGCGGTGTGGGATTGGCACGATAGAGAAGTTCAGCCAAATAGATAAGGTGTGGTTGCTGCCAAATGAGGAAACTGCCTACACTGGAGGGGGCCTCACCGGCATCGGGGTCGGTCATCTTCATCCAGCGCACTCCCTTGAAGCCCTGACGCTGTGCTATCTTGCGTGCGTTGTCCTCGGCCTTGAAATACCAGGAGAGGGAGCGGTCAAGAAGTTCGGGGTGGCCCCACAGGGCAAACTGAGCCTGGTGCCAGAGAATCATCTCGAGGTGGAACTTGCCAAACCAAGAGTTGTAGGTCAGACCTGTCTCTTGTGGAGGTGTATCACCGGCATCCTGTATGGCAAGAAGATACTGGCTGAGCACCACACGGCGCTCCATTTCCTTGGCGCGTGGATCCTTGCAGGCACCAAAGTCTGCCATGCCGCCTTTCTTCCAATAGCCTTCCCAGTAGGTCTTGCTCTCAGCCTCCACCTGGGCGAAGGTCTTTTCGGCCTTCGATGGCTGCTCGCTGTATTCACACGTGAGGCTCAGCGCCTTGCCGCCGGCTACTAGCTGATAGCGGTTCTTGCCAGTCTGCTTGATTTTGGCCTTACCTTCCCAACGCACGGTTACATAGTAGACCGTGGCGTCGATGATTCGCTTGAGGGTAGCCGAGTTGGCAGTCTTGCCCACCAGCACCGTGCTGTGCAGATTGTCCTTGGTCCAGTCGCAGGCATCATCGCAGTGGCCTCCTGTGGGATAAGGGAAGCGGAGGTCTACGGCAATCTTTCCGTCAGACACGATGTGAGTGCCTATCATGTCGAACACAGGGTCGCACACGGTCTGCACGCTGTATTTCTTGCCTTTATAGTTGAACGTGCTGCTGATTTCGCCCGTCCACATGTCGAGTGTCTGGTTGATGCCCGTCACTGCCTTGGGGTCGGTGCCCAGAGAAAGGCCGAGGGTGCCGAGATGCAGGCGGTGGGGATTCACGCGATACCAGTCGCCGGCGGCCTTGGCACGCTTGTCGTCCTTCACCTGCGTGGCATAGGGTTCCTTGCGGCCACGGCCAAAGTCGTAGTATTTCCAGCTTTCCTGCTCCTTGTAGTTCTCGGGGTTCTTGAACGAGTGCCATCCCCAGTCGCTCATGGTGCCAAGGGGCACGCCCTTACTGTAGCGCTCGGGGAATGACTGCAGTCCGGTGCCGTCGACAGTCATGGCAAAGCCTCCATTGCCCACCGACAGCGAACTGAGTGAGTCCATTTGTGTCACATGGGGATTGTTTCTCTCTACCACTGCCTTGCGGTCTATGCTTTGAGCATTGACACCCAAGGCGAACAGCAGGCAGATGCTTACAAAAAGTTTTCTCATGTCTATATTGATTAATTTTTGTTTCCTATAGTGTTTGGCAAAAGGGAAAAGGCATTGTGTCAGATGCCGCCCACCTGCGACTCGTCGTCAATCTTCTTGCCTTTCTTTCCCATCGACTTGAGCTGGGCGATGATTCGTTTGTCGTGGCGGTCACGTTTCTTGGAGCACCCTGCCGTGCGCATCACTTCCTTCACGGTCTGTTCCACGGTGAGCAGGTCTTGCTCGGGGAATGGCTCGAAGTTAGGCTTGTCCACAAATGTTGCCTTGGAGAAATTGGTAACAGGCTGCGGTCGGAACTTGCCGTCAACATCCAAGTCCTGCACATTGCCTTGCTGATAAAGATGGTCGGAGGACGTCCAGAGGTTGAAGTAAGTGTCGGGGTGCTCCGATGTAGGTCCGGAGATGAACACATTGTTCACCACATCCTGGTAGTGGTTGCGTTCGGAGTGTCCGCCCACGGCACCATTGTTGCAGTTGTACACCACGTTGTTCACATACTGTATGCCGCATTTCATCTTGGGATTGCGGCTTTTGTTGTCCGCCCACAGACAGCGTGTCACCGTCCATCGGTCTGTTTCGTCGGTAATGGCACCAAACCGCTGTGGAGCTATTCCTTCTGCAATGATGCAGTTCTGCCAGGTCACGTTGCGGCTCTCCTTGATGTGGGCATTGTCCCATCGCCCCCAGGAGATAGAGCAGTGGTCCACCATCAGTCCGTCCACATGGTCGCAGACGAAGGTGCACTTGCCGCGGGGCATGCCAATGCTACCCCTCATGCGGAGATAACGGAGTATCACGTTGTTGCCTTTCACCTGGAAGGTACTGCCGTAGATGGTGATGCCCTTGCCCGGTGCCGTCTCGCCCAACACCGACACGCTGTCTGCCACGACAATGCGCTCGTGGGGTTGCAGTCGGATGACGCCCTGCACGTCGAACACCACAATGCGGTGAGGACGGCTCACGGCGTCTGCCAGCGAGCCGGGCCCCGAAGCGTTGAGGTTGGTGACGTGCACCGTCTCGCCCCCTCTTCCGCCCGACACATACTTGCCGAAGCCCATGGCACCAGGGAACGCCAACTCCTGAGCACAGGCACGGCCTGCTCCCAGCATCAAGACAAGAGCCATCATGAAGGCTCCACGTATCAATCTGTTCAACTTAGTCATCTGGTTTTAGCTTATGTCGGCAAAGTTACGGCGTATCACCTTCATTATATATATAATATTGTTCACGGATATACGTTTCCGTACAAAAACTAAGCCCGCCACCGAACATCACTGTCCAATGGCGGGCCATTAAATACCTATATGTCTATGAATGATTATTTCATAATCTTGCGGACAACGGTCTTGCCGCAGGCATCCGTGCCACGAAGAATCGTAGCTCCGGCAGAAGCGCCGTCCACTCGCTTGCCGTTCACGTCGAAGTATTGCACGTTCTTCAAGCCTGCAGCGCCCTCGATGTGGCTGATGCCTGTCGGGTCAATCACCTTCAGCACACCTTCGGTGGCCAAAGCGCTTGTGTCCCAAGAATAGCCCTTATAGGGAACAGCGGGGATAATCTTCACCTCACCCTTCAGTGTGGCTCCGGTGGAGAACACCTGGAAGCTCTTGCCTGCAGAGAGTGAACTGTCTGACTCGCCCTCACCTATTTGGATGACAGCACCATCTTCAAGTGTAGGATTGGTGGCGACAATCGTGTTGCAGGTGGTATAATCCGTCTGCACACTCACCTTGCCACCTGTTGCCACGGTCAGGGCACCCTTCAGAGTCAGCTTGGTTCCATAGTCTTCGTCTTCCACGTCACCGGCCTGAAGCACCGCTCCGTTACAAACCTTGACGGTTCCGGCAATGCTTCCCTTGCCCGAAAGCATACCTCCATTATTGACTGTAACATTGCCTGTACCGCTATTCGTGCCATTGACAATCAGATTACCGCCATTGACAACGGTGCCGCCAGCAAAATCATTACTGCCTGTCAAGCGCCAATAGCCGGTACCGGTTTTGATGATTTTAACGCTGCCTTTATAGCCGCTACCGCCTGCCGACCAGTTATTAATCTTTCCGTCGAAGGTCTCGTCCGTGTTGGCACCACCGATGGTCCATGTGCAACTGAAGTTCTTCGTGTTCTTACTTGAACCGCTCAAGATAGTCTTGGATGTTCCGGAAAGTCCTCCCAAGGAAATATTACCATTCGTATTCCATTCAGCAATGCGGGTATTGCCTGTTGCTTCTATCACTGTTTGGGGCAAACTCTTTCCGTTGGTCAAGAACAACGAGCCTTCTTTTTCTGAAGAAATGCCGTTGGCAATAATTCGTCCGGTAAACTCGCTCACATCAAACGTCAGATATTCACGAAGATAGGGTATGTTAAGCTGGAGCGTACCGGCACCTGTCAACTTGTTTTTGAGATAGGCATTGCGATTGGGCGAGAATTGCGAAACGGTTCCGGCCTTCATTTCCATCGGGAAAGTATAGGTTTCGTATCCATTGTTTTCGCCTTTCGTCTTCAAATGACCACCAGCCATCACCAACTTGGACGATGAACCAATGCCCGCCTTGGAAATATCTGTTGTAGAGAGATAAACCGTCCCGCCACGGAGAATTGTGGCTCCCTTATAACCGAAGAACTTGGTAGTGCCGATATTCACCTGACCTTCGCCATTGAAAGCCAAAGCGCCGTCACCCTCAAAAGTTCCGTTCATTGTAACTATTGAGCCTTTGGTAGCCACATTGAACTCTGTTTCTTGCTTGATTTGTGCTGCTCGGTCCGTAGCGGTAGAAGCACCCGTATACTTATACACACCGCCATCGAACACCCAGTTCTGCGCGAAGTTCGTGCTGGCACCCAGAGAGCTTTCCACACCGCCGTTCTTCAGTGTGTTGAAAGCGAGTGTGCCATTGTGAAGTACGGTAGCACCCGTATACTTGTTCACGGTGTTCAGTGTCAAGGTTCCTTCGCCGCCCTTGTTCACGGAGCCTTCACCACCAATGGCACCGGATCCTGCTATGGTAACGTCAGCGTCGCCTTTGGCAACTACAGCCTCGGGGGAAACGGTCACCTCATTGAGTGCCACTTCCGTATTGGCAGCTCCGTCAAAGAGCACTTTCTTGCCGTCGGCAAACGCGTCAGCTCCCTTGTTCCAGCTCTTGGCGGTAAGGTCCCAGGTGGTAGCAGTGTTGTCCCAAGTCAAGTCGGGCTGATAGCTGTCTATGTCAATGATTCCCACCTCAACAGGACGGGTCGCCATGGAAACTTCTGACGAATAATCCGAATATTTGTCACCGGCAAAGGCACGCAGGCGCACCAGGTATTGTACGCCGTCGGGAAGACCCGTCAGTGTACAAGAGGTGGCATTGGCTTCAGTCCGTGCCACTTCCGTCCACTCCGTGTCGCCCAGTTTCTGAATTTCGATGGCAAAGCCTTCCTCGCCGTAAGTATAGTCAGCCCACTGCAGTTTAATGGTAGACGTAGTGGCGGAAACAAATTCCACACACATTGGGGCACGAAGGAAATAATCACGGTCGTCTACCGTGATGCTGTTGATATAGTTCTCAATGTTGGTGTAGCCGTTAGCAGCCAGCGTGAGCGCATCGTCCTTGTTGGGATCTGTGCCGTGAGCCGTTTCCCAGGCATCAGGCATTCCGTCGCCATCGGTATCAATGCGGGTGTTGCCGCCCCACACCTTCCATGTGTTGGGAGCGCCATAGGGAAGGTTCTCTTCATTGGAAATCAAAGCGCCCTTCTTTCCCACGGAGTTCACCTCGTCAATCATGTAGCAGTCGCTGGGGTCACGATAGGGAATAGATGCGCCGACTGTAGGTATCAAAGTCTCGAGCAGGCTTTTGCCTTCAAATTTAGGCAACTCTGGATACTCGTAAGGCGTATCCACACGATTGCCGGCTGCGTAGTCAGTCACCTCAAACGGGTCGAACACGCCGTTCATATTGTTGTCCTGCCAGTTGTCGTTGCCATAGAAGCTGAACACACCGTCACCGCCACCGCCAGAGAAAGCGTTGCCTCCTTTAGAAGGACCGTTGATGAAGAGGTTGCTCTCTATGTTGCAGAAAGAGTCGCCCGAGGAGTCGCCCCCCATGTTGTATGCCATATTCGCCCAGTTATACACCACGTTGTTGACAAACTGATTGATGCCTTTCACCTTGTTGTTGCGGGTGGAGTTGTCGCAATAGAGGTTGCGGTAGAGCGTGATGTAGTCGCTTTGCATCAAGCCTCCGGCTGAGTGAGGCATCAAGCCCTGTCCCATAATGGAGTTGGAAATGGTGATGTTCTGTGGCAGAGAGCCCTTGCCGTCGGGGTTAATGGAGAATGTTTCATCCTGCCCCCAAGAGAAAGAACAATGGTCGAAAATCATGTTCTGTCCGTTGGCAATGCCCGCAGCATCTTTTCCGGATGTGCCTTTATGGCCCATACGGAAGCGCATGTAGCGGACAATGATGTTGTCGGCAGCCGAGAACGACACGCCGTCGCCATAGACGGTAACGCCCTCACCGGGCGCAGTTTGGCCTGCCACATAGAGATTCTTGGAGAATATTAATCGGCTATTGATGTTGATGACACCTGCCACGTCAAAGACAATGATACGGTTGGGTTGGCTGATAGCGTCGCGGAGAGAACCTGTACCGGAGTCCTTGAGGTTGGTCACGTGATAGACCTTGGCAGATGCAAGGCTTGCACGGGCTCCTTTTGCAAACCGTCCCCATCCCGCAGCGTCTGGAAACGCCAACTGTTGGGCACCAGCGCCGACACTTCCGCCGGTGAGCAGGGCAGCCAACATAAGTTTGGTAATGTTGTTGTTCATTTGTTATATTAGTTTTAGTTTTGATTGTTTGCTTGAGTTTCAGACTTACACAAATGCAAAATTATCCTCATTATTATTATATGCGTTTATAATATAGTGCACTAACCTATCAATCCGTACACATGTCTATCCTGCCGTTAAGTGGGCAAGAAGTCCCTCACAGCCGTCTTCTATGAGTTCAATGGCAAGTTCAAAATCGGCACCTCCACCATAGTAAGGGTCTGGCACTGAGTCGTTTTTCGGATGTCGGGTGAAATAATCAGCCATGCGGCAGACCTCTGCCCTACCGCCAGTGCGCGCTTTGATGCGGCTCACAGCCTTGTAGTTTTCTTCGTCCATGACGATGATATAGTCAAAGCGGTCGAGGTCGGCATCGCATATCTGACGTGCATGATGGTTGAAAGTATAGCCATGACCGTGACCGTGGCTGCGCATACGGCTGTCGGGCAGGTTGCCCACGTGCCACGCCCCTATGCCGGCACTGTCTATTTCGAACTCGGTAGCAAGCCCACGCTCGTCCACCATCTGCTGCATGATGCCGTGGGCAGCCGGAGAACGGCAGATGTTGCCCAGGCAAATAAAAAGGAGTTTCTTTCGTCTCATCTCTTTAAAAACCAATGTTGCAGGTGCAAAAGTAAGAAAAAAGTGGCGGAAAAGCCGCCACTTACAGTAGTTTTCGACTTTTCCGCCACTATTATTTATGAGCGTTGTCCGGGAAGGACCATGTAATTAGAGTGTGAGAGTGATAACTTCGCCCGGACGTGTCTGCACGTCGTATAGGAGGGTTGGGGCCAATTGAGGAGCGTTTGTCTGAGTTTCCGGGCTCACCTCCGTGTGCATGCTGTAGGTGGTGAAGAGCGGGTTGGGATTCTCGCCGACCGCCTTGCGCAGGCTTGCCGACGACTTCACTTCGTTTGGCAGACGCAGACGGAGATTGCCTCCGAGGGTGGAGCGGAGTGTGGCCTTGACCACCTTGCCGTCCTGCCACTGCAGATCTTCCACCACGAAACCGCCCACAGTGCGCAATCCTTTCACTTCGCCGCGGGCTTTCCATGTGTCTGGCAGAGCCGGAAGAAGATTCACGCATCCGTCGTGGCTCTGTACGAGCATCTCGCCAATGCCGGCGCAGCAGCCAAAGTTGCCATCAATCTGGAAAGGCGGATGGGCGTCGAACATATTGGGATAGGTGCCTCCACCCTGCCCTTTCTGTTCTTCGGGCGATACGAGGGTGAGTTGGTCTTTGATGAGTTTATAGGCATGGTTGCCGTCAAGACAGCGTGCCCAGAGGCACACCTTCCATCCCATGCTCCAGCCTGTGGAAGCGTCGGAACGCTGTATGAGGGTGTTCACCACACCACTGAAGGCATCGGGTGTGCGATAGGGAGATATCTCATTGCCGGGATAGAGAGCCCAAAGATGCGACACGTGGCGGTGGTGGTCCTTGGGGTTGTCCCAATCTTGCGCCCACTCCTGGAGCTGGCCGTAGCGCCCCACACGCAAAGGCGTGATATAGGCACGCATGTTGAGGATGGTGTCGGCAAACGCCTTGTCCTTGCCCAGGATTTCGGCAGCGGCAGCCGTATGGGTAAAAAGGTCGGTGACCAGTTCGTTGTCCATTGTGATTCCAGCAAAGAGATGTCCCTTGGTATTCTTGAGCTTGGGCCCGTTCTCGGGCGAGTTGCTCGGGCATACCACAATCTTGCCCGTTGTCGGGTCGGGTACCATGAAGTCAACAAAGAACTCGGATGCGCCCTTCATGAGGGGATAGACCTGGGCGAGATACTGCTTGTCGCCGCTGTAAAGATAGCGGTTCCACAGGTGTTGGCAGAGCCAGGCATTGGAGGTGGGCCACACGCCGCAGTAACCGCGGTCCACGGCACCTGTCATGCGCCACAGATCGGTATTGTGGTGAGCCACCCAGCCACGGCAGCCATACATCTTGCGTGCCGTCTCGGCGCCAGCCTCAGCCAGCTCACTCACCATTTTGACCAGGGGCAAATGGAGTTCGGCGAGGTTGGTTGGCTCGGCAGGCCAATAGTTCATCTCGGTATTGATGTTGATGGTGTAGCGGCACTTCCAGGCCGGATTGAGTTTAGCATTCCACTTGCCCTGCAGGTTGGCGGGCTGACATCCAGGCTGGGAGCAACTGATGAGCAGGTAGCGGCCGAACTGGAAGTAGAGCGACACCAACTGGTTATCCGTATGCTGGCCGAAAGTGCGTATGCGCTCGTCGGTTGGAAGGTTCTCGTATGGGCTATTGCCAAGGTCGAGTTGCACGCGACCGAACTGTTCACGATATTTCTCCACGTGGGCTTGCAGGGCTTCGTCCCAAGGACGAAGGTTCTTCATGTAGGCATCATTACGCTTGTAAGGGTCGGCAGAGATGTCCTTGTAGTTCACGAAGTTGGTGGCAATGGATATGTAGAGGGTCACGTCTGTGGCACCTTTCACGGTGAGCGCCGTATCGTTGGCGGTCACCCGGCCGTCGGTGTTGCGCAGGTGGAGCAGGTTGGCAAAGTGTAGCTTTCCGCCCTCAACCGCCTCGGAGCCGCCCGTGTAGCCTTCCATCCGCAGACTCTTCACGCCGCCCTTGGCAGACGCCTTGCGCTTCACGTCCTGCGGACAAGTGAAGTAGGTGGAGAAGTTGAGTTTGCCCTTCTTCGACGCCTGGAGGCGTACGATGACGAGTTGGTCGGCCAGAGACACGAAAGTGCGCTCGGTAAAGTCGACGCCTCCCACACGATAGGTCACGGTGGAGAGTGCCCGGTCGAGACTCAGTTCACGCCTGTAGTTGGAGCACTTCTGGTGGTCGGCATAGGCAATGCGCAGACTGCCTGCCGTCTGGTAGCGGCAGCCGTTGCTCGAGTTGGGCGCCAGGAAGTCGCGTGTTGCCACTGCCTGTGCCGAGTCGGCCATTCCGCTGAAGATGAGCTTGCGCACTTGCTTGAGCGAAGAGAGTGCCTTGGGATTGTAATTGGTGTAGGGCTGTCCTTGCGAAATGGTCTCTTCGTTGAGCTGTATTTCCTCATTCTCGGTATTGCCATATACCATAGCAGCAAGTCGGCCATTGCCTAAAGGCAAAGCTTCCTCCCAGTAGACGGCAGGTTTCTGGTACCACAGTTTCAAGTTGTCACCTGCCCAAGCCGACAGAGCGGCAAGGGCAAGACAAGCCATTGAGAATAATCTTCTGTTCATTGTCGTGTATAATTGATTTTAGTTTAGTTCTGTCTTCGGTGTGCAAAGTTAGCCGATTGGTTGCGAGAATGCCGTGAAAAACGCACAATTATGCGTGCAAAATCTTACGGGACGGTGAATGATGCGCAAGAACGAGTTATCTTTTCACGCCAATTTCTCCACCCGGAGCACCTGATCACAATAGTCTACCACTGCCGGACGATGGGTAATGAAGATGACGGTGTGCCGACGGTCTGCAAGCAAATTGTGTAGCAGTCGCCGCTCGGTGTCGGGATCGAGGGCTGAAGTGGCCTCGTCGAACACCATCACCTGACGGTCGCGGAGCAGAGCGCGGGCGATGGCAATGCGCTGTGCCTGGCCCTCGCTAAGTCCTCCACCGGCCTCGCTGCACGGCGTGTCGAGCCCTTGGGGCAAGTTGTCTACAAAGTCGGCACAAGCCTGGTGGAGTGCCTCATACATTTCCTCATCGGTTGCGGAGAGTTTGCCCAGGCGCAGATTGTCACGCAGGGTGCCGCTCATCAGCGTATTGCCCTGCGGCACGTAGGCGAAGTTGCAGCGCAGTCGAGGCGACAGTTCCCTTTGCTCACTGCCGCCGTAGGCCACCGCCTTGCCCTTGTCGGGTTGCAACAGGGCAAGGATGATACGCACCAAGGTGGTCTTGCCGGCTCCGGTCTCACCGAGGATGGCCGTGCAGGTGCCTGGCGCAAAGTCGAAAGAAAGGCTGTCCAACACGGGTTGGTCATCTCCGGGATAGGTGTAGCTCACGTTGTCGAGTCTCACACCCGAAGGGCGAGGCAACGAGATGGGGTCTCCTTGTTCCTCGAGAGGATTCTCCTCAAGTTCCATCAGGCGCTCAGCAGCTGTGAACACAGCCACGAAAGCCGGTGCCAGACGGGTGAGGTTGCGGGCGGGTGTCTGTATCTTGTTGACCAACTGCAGGAAGGCGGTCATGCCGCCGAAGGTGAGCGTATGTGCCGACATGCGTACGGCAGCCCACGAGAAAGCGACCAGGTAGCCCAAAGCGAAACCCACGTTGAGCACGAGATTGGAGAACACGGAGAATCGGGTCCGCTTGACCACCCGCTTCCGCAACTGGCTTTGGGTGCTCTCCAACCTGTCCACCATGGGCTGTTCACCCTCAAGGGTCTTGATGAGCATGCGGTGTTGGATGGTTTCCTGGAGCACGCTCTGCACCTGGCTGTCGGAGTCGCGCACGCTACGCGTGAGGGTGCGCATGCGGTTCACATAGACCTTGCTCACCAGAACGAACAATGGGATAATGCCTGCCACGATGAGGGCCAGCACCGCATCCATGGAGAAAAGATAGAAGAAGGCTCCAAGAAAGAGGGCCAGCACAGAAAGCGTGTTGGGCAGTGTCTCGGTGAGGAAGGTCACCACAGTGGCCACGTCGAGTTCGAGCCGGTTGAGCACATCGCCACTATGCATGCGCTCACGCCCGTGCCAACGGGCACGGAGCAAGTGGTCGAGCACACGCTGCTGCATGCGGTTCTGGGCGCGGATGCCGAGTATGTTTTTCACCCATACCGATCCCACATTGAGGGCGAAGTCGGTGAGAATGAGCAGGGCCATAAGTGTCACGCTCCAGGCAATGGAGCCCGACAGAGTGCCCGAAGCCACGTCGATGGCGTGCTGCACGGCCCACACGGAAGCAAGGCTGACGCCCACGCCAAGAAGTCCTATCAAGGCGTTGAGCACGGCTTGCGTGCGGTTGCCGCGCCAGGCTCGCCAAAGCCATGCGAGGATTTGGCGAGCGGAGTAACGGTTGTTGGCCAAACGAAATAAAGCCATCGGCTATGAAATGGATTGTTATACTTGGGAAGGAAAAGGTGCGTACTATTTAAAAACTCTTGATGTCGAACTGGCGCCTTCCGTCCATGCCCCACATCATCTTCTCGCGTAGAGTGGAGAAATAGCGTTGCCCCTTTCGCTTGACCACATGGGCTGCAAAGGGAGCCTTGCGGATGGTAACACGAGTGCCTTCGAGGAGTTTTTCCGAGCGGCCGTCAATGGCAGCAAGGAAGTTGTGCGACCGGCTCTCCACCTCAAGGGTTATCTCGCAGTCATCGGGAATGACAATGGGACGAATGTTTAGGCTGTGGGGCGCCACGGCTGTGAGGCAGAGTGTGCCAGTCTGAGGCACCATGATAGGACCGCCATTTGATAGGGAATAGGCAGTGGAACCTGTGGGCGTAGTGACGATGAGTCCGTCCGCCTGGTAGGTGACGAGATAGTCGCCATTGATGCAGGTGCGGATGGAAATCATGGAAGCCATGTCGCGTTTGAGAAGGGCTATGTCATTGAGGGCATAGGGGTTGCCCTCAATGGGCTCACCGTCGGCCTCAATCTTGATAATGGTCTGCTTCTCCACATCGTAGGTTCCGGCAAAGAGCAGGTCGAGTGCCTCCTCTATCTCAGTAGGCCCCACGTCGGCAAGGAAGCCGAGACGCCCAGTGTTGATTCCCACAATGGGAATGCACTTGGCTCCTACCCTGCTGGCTGTCTTCAGGAAGGTGCCGTCGCCGCCCATGGAGATGCAGAAGTCTACATCGAAATTGTAGTCGTCGAAAAGTCCTGCCACTCTGACCTTGAGTCCGAGTGACTGGGTGAGGAACTCGTAGAATGGGCGATCCATGTATATTTCGGCACCATGTTCGCCGAGCACGTCGAGCACCTTCTGAATGGATGCCGACTTGCGCGCCTGATACTCATTGCCGAAGAGCGCAAATCTAAGTTTCTTGTCTGCCATTGTATTTCTTCTGTTTACACTTTGCAAATTTAGGCAAAAATCCCGAATAATCGGTCTGTGGACGCAAAAAACGAGGACGATAGATGAATTGAAGTGGAAGAAAGACAGGATAAACAGGTCTTGACGACATGGACCAACTGGCACAGGCTGAACCTGAGGACAGAAAAGATAGCCTGCAGGATGGATAATGCCAGACACTGTTAATGGATGAGTAAGACACAGTCCCAGGGTTGGTTCAACTGATGCACACAACTTGGGCAATCGATGCCCACGGCGTGGGCACTGAATGCCCAAAGTGCGGGACGGATTTTGGGCACTCGTTTTAACATTTGAAAGCAGGCAGTTTCGCGGCAAATCACGTGGTATTAATGCGGGACGCCGATTGGTGTATAGAATTTCACGAATGTCCTTACATCTATCCGGAGGCACAACATACATGTTAGGCAAGCAGTCATTAAAAAAGGGGTTGGAAAGGCTTCACAGCCATCCAACCCCGACTACAGAGTAAATTATAGGTATGAAATTTACAATTTCCCGATAATTCCGAGCTTTGTGCTCTGGATAAAGTTCACCACGTTGCGCACAGCATTGCCGTCTGGCACCTGCTCCTTGATTTGGATAGCGGCGTCGAAGACACTTGTCTGTCCGTGGAACACCAGGCGGTATGCATTGGCAAGGTGATTGAGCACCTTGTCGCTGATGCCATGACTGCGCAGCATTTCCTGGTTGAGACCGGCATAGCGCACGGGGTTGTCGGTGGCAACGATGAATGGGGGCACATCCTTGCTGACACGCACGCCACTGGTAATCATAGCGGCAGTGCCTACGCGCACCTGGGCATTGACAATGACGCCGGATGAGAAGATGATGCCGCTGTGAATCTCACAGTCGCCGGCAATCTTGGTTCCGTAGCCGAACACGCAATAGTCGTGCACGTCGGTGTCGTGGCTGATGTGCACACCTTCCATGAGGAAGTTGCGGTTGCCGATATGGGTCTTGCCCGTGGCATAGGTGGCACGGTTGATAACCACGTTCTCACGGATGATGTTCTCGTCACCAATCTCAAGGGTTGTCACTTCGCCCTTATAGTTGAAGTCTTGCGGCTCGGCGCCGAGCACGGTGTTCTGATACACCTTGTTGCCGCGGCCCAGACGGGTTCCGTTCATGATGCTCACGTAGGGATAGATGACGCAGTCGTCGCCTATCACCACGTCACCCTCGATATAGGCAAAGGGATAGATGGTAACGTTGTTGCCAATCTTTGCCTTAGGGTCTACATGTGCTTGTGGACTTATATTGTTCATAGTCTTTTGCTTTTAAAATAATGAAACGTTTAGTCGCGGCCTCCGCCAAGAGCATAGTAGAGGTTGACCACGGCCTGCATCTTGTAGAAGTCGTCTGCCACCTTGGAGAGTTCGGCGTTGAGCAGACTCTGCTGGGCGGTGATAACCTCGAGATAGGTACTGCTGCCGTCGTTGAAGAGGAGTTTGGTGTACTCCACGTTCTTCTTCAGACTCTCCACCTGCTTGGCCTCGAGCTGACTCTTTTCCTCAGACGAATTGTAGAGCACCAGGGCATTGCTCACCTCACTGCCGGCTGAGAGCACGGCATTCTGCCAGGTGTTGTAGGCTTGCTGCTGTTGCGCCTTTGCCACCTTGAGGCCGGCAATGAGCTGACCGTGCTGGAAGATGGGCTGCACGAGGCTACCCACTGCACTGAGCAGCATCTTGCCAGGATTGACAATGCCTGCGCCACTGCTGTTGGTGTAGGCTCCCGTGCCACTGATAGTGATGTTGGGATAGAAGCGTGAACGGGCAGTGTTGACATCATAGAAGCACTGGGCAAGGCTCATCTCGGCATAATGCACGTCGGGACGGTTGTTGAGCAGTTGCAGGCCTACGCCGGTAGAGAACTTGGCGGGCAACGACTGGCCGTCGAGGGTGCCACGGGCAATGTGCTGGGCGGACTGTCCGAGAAGGAGCGAGAGGGAATTCTCAGTCTCGCGAATCTGGCGTTTCAAGTCTGTAGCCTGGGCAAGCACTGAATAGTAATTGCTCTCGGCACTCTGCACACTGGTTTCCTTGGTACGTCCAAGCTCCTTCTGTATCTTCATGATGTCCCAAGTATCTTTCACAAGTTTCGCCATATTGTCGACCACTTCAAGCTGCTTGTCGAGCATAAGGAGGGTGTAGTACATGTTGGCTATGTTGGAAATGAGCTTAGTCTTCACCACCAGTTGATAGTCCTTGGTTGCAAGGAGACTCATCTGGGCACTGCGCTTTTGGTTGAGCAGATTGCCGAAGAGGTCAAGACTCCAGCTGGCCGTAACGGGCAGCGAATAGGTCTTGGTAGCCTTGTTGCCGTCCCAAGAGGCGATGGTACCCTGGGGTGAGAAGGTGAACGAGGGCACAAAGGCAAGCTTGGCTACCTGAAGTTGTGCCTCTACCATCTGCACGTTGAGGGCAGCGTTGAGCATGTTGGTGTTACACTCCAGACCTTTCTCAATGAGCGACTGGAGCTGCGGGTCGGTGAACACGCTACGCCAAGGCAGGTTGCCGAAACTGGTGGTGTCGGCTACGGCAAGCGTATCTGACACAGATGCAGAGTCGCGCACCAGTCCGGTTGTGTTCACGTCGGGACGCTGATATTTGGTGTAGATTCCGCAACTGCTCATCAGAGCAGCTGCGAATGCTAACGGAATGATATTCTTGACTTTCATCTTATATGCTGTTTATTACATGTTGGGATTTGACTGGTCGCCAGCCTGTTTCTCCTCACCGGTGCGGAAGTTGG
Organism: uncultured Prevotella sp.; assembly: GCA_934191235.1. Classification (GTDB taxonomy): domain Bacteria; phylum Bacteroidota; class Bacteroidia; order Bacteroidales; family Bacteroidaceae; genus Prevotella. The sequence goes on from CAKPUA010000015.1 coordinate 46,874, forward strand.
CAGCCAGGGGGTTGGTGTACTGCTTGAGCTCGGTAGCCACATCGGCATTGTCGTCCTCAAACTCGATAGGCTTGATCTTCTCCTGCAATGTCTGGAAGATATAGAACAGGGCAGGCACAATCATAATCTGGCAAAGCATACCGATGAGCATACCACCGATAGCAGCTGCACCGAGGGTCATGTTGCCATGATAGCCTACGCCCCAAGGCATCAGCATAGGAAGCAGACCGATAATCATGGCGAGTGAGGTCATCAGAATAGGACGCAGACGGGCTGCGGCTCCCAACACTGCCGACCACGAAATGGCCATACCTGTCTGGCGACGCTCCAAAGCGAATTGTACGATAAGGATGGCGTTCTTGGCCAACAGACCCATCAACATGATGAGGGCAATCTGCATATAGATATCGTTGTTGTTGCCAAACAAATTGGTGAACATGAACGCGCCTGCCAAACCGAACGGAATGGAAAGGATTACTGACAGCGGCAATACGTAGGACTCATACTGTGCGGAAAGAATCAAGTAAACGAATGTCAGACACAGGATGAAGATCATCGCCGTGGAGTTGCTTGATTCCTGCTCGTTACGGGTCAGACCGGAGAACTCGTAGCTATAGCCCGAAGGCAGAGAGTTCTTGGCCACCTCAGACATGGCGTTCAAAGCATCGCCCGTAGAATATCCTTCTGCGGCAGAGGCATTGACGTTGATGGAAGTAAAGAGGTTGAAACGGTCAATCTCCTGCGGTCCGTAAACACGACTCAAAGAAACATACTCCTTGATAGGAGCCATTTCACCAGCCGAAGTTCTTACGTAGATATTGTCGAGACTCTTCAGGTCGGCACGGTCTTCGGGTGCCGACTGGATGTAGACACGATAAAGCTTGCCATAGGCGTTGAAGTTAGAGGCATACATGCCTCCGTAGTATCCCTGCATGGTGGTGAGCACGGTAGAGGGGTCGATGCCGCTCTGCTTGCACTTGGCCACGTCAACGTCAATCTTATACTGTGGATAGCGTGTATCGTAAGAGGTCATGGCGTTGGAGATTTCCGGACGCTTGTTGAGCTCTGCAATGAACTTCTGTGTCACCTCGTAGAACTTGTTCACGTCGCCACCGGTACGGTCCTGCATAGAGAACGTCAAACCGTTGGTAGCCGAGAAGCCCTGCACCATAGGAGGCTGGAAGGCAAGAATCTGGGCACCCTTGATGGCTGCTGTCTGCTTGTAGATCATACCAAGCACCATGGTAGAACCAAGGTTGTGCACACCGATATACTTCAGCGGACCTTCTTCCTTCTGACGATCCTCAAATGACTTGAGCTTGATAATGAACGTACCCTGGTTGGAACCCTGGCCGGCGATAAAGTTATAACCCGTGATGCGCATACGACTCTGGATAGCAGGGTTGGTGGCAAGCATACGGTCTACCTGGTCCATCACTTCCTCTGTCTTCTTCATTGAGGTTCCAGGAGGTGTTGACACAGTACAGAATACGGTACCTGTGTCTTCGTCAGGCACAAGGCCTGTCTTTGTACTGCCCATCAGCACAGCCATCACGGCGATGCCGACAATCACAGCGCCAATGGCTATGATGGGACGCTCCACAATGCGGCGCACTCCATTGCGGTAGTGGCCCTGCACCTTATCGTAAGCTGCATTGAACGAAGCATGGAAGCGGTCTATCATTGACATCTTGCGCTCAGTGCCGTCTTCGTTCTTCGGCTTCAGCAGGATGGCGCAGAGAGCCGGTGAAAGGGTCAAGGCGTTGAGGGCAGAAATCACGATGGAGATGGCCATGGTGATACCGAACTCACGATAGAACGTACCGGAGGTGCCACCCATGAACGACACGGGGATGAACACAGCTGCCATCACGAGGGTGATGGAGATAATGGCTCCAGAGATTTCGTTCATGGCGTCGATAGATGCCTGGCGGGCTGACTTGTAGCCCAAGTCAAGCTTGGCATGTACGGCCTCAACCACCACGATGGCATCGTCGACCACAATGGCAATGGCAAGCACAAGGGCAGCCAAGGTCAAGAGGTTGAGCGAGAAGCCGAACACATAGAGGAAGAAGAACGTACCTATCAACGACACAGGAACGGCGATAAGAGGAATCAAGGTGGAACGTGTGTCCTGAAGGAACACGTAAACCACGATGAACACGAGCACGAAGGCTTCGAGGAGGGTCTTGATAAGGTCCTCGATAGAAGCGAAGAGGAACTCGGTCACATCCTGCATCACATCGAAGTGAAGGCCTGGAGGCAAGGTCTGTGCCTGTTCGTCGAGCAGCTGCTTGATGTTCTTGGCAATCTCAGTAGCATTGGATCCGGCAGTCTGGGTCACCATCATAGTCACAGAAGGCTTGCCGTTGAGTTCAGAAGCAACTGTATAGGAGAGGGCGCCCATCTCTACACGAGCCACATCCTTCACGCGGATAGTTTGTCCGTCCTGGGTAGACTTGATAATCATGTCGCCGAATTCCTCGGGAGTCTTCAGGCGGCCCTTATAGCGGAAAGTGTACTGATACTGGTTATCGCTGTTCTCGCCTACAGAACCCGGAGCGGCCTCAATGTTCTGCTGAGAGAGCACACCCGTAAGGTCGGTCGGAATGAGGCCATAGCTCTTCATCTTCACCGGGTCAATCCAAAGACGCATGGTGTAGTCCTTCTGGGAGAAGCACTGGCACTCACCCACACCACTCACACGTTTGATGGCAGGCACCACGTTGATGTTGGCATAGTTGGCAAGGAACTCATCGTCGTAGCGGTCGTCGTCGGCAGTAAGACCGAAGAGAATCACGGTAGACGACTGACGTTTCATCACCTGCACGCCGGCTTTGGTAACCTCGGCTGGAAGCAGGGCTGAAGCCTGAGACACACGGTTCTGCACGTTCACCTGACACATGTCAGGATCCATGCCTTGCTTGAAGAACACGGTGATGGAAGCCGAACCGTCGTTGGTGGCGGAGGAAGTCATGTAGGTCATGCCCTCCACACCATTGATTTGCTCCTCCAACGGAGCAAGCACGGAGTTAAGCACTGTCTCGGAGTTGGCACCCGTATAGGAAGCACGCACCATGATAGTAGGCGGAGCAATGTTCGGGTACTGCTCGATAGGCAGTGATATAAGTCCGATTGCACCCAGGATGACAATTACGATGGAGATCACCGTGGAAAGCACCGGGCGCTTGATAAATCTATCTAATTTCATGGATTAATCTCTTTTTTGTTTTCCGTAGGAATAGTTTACTTGCCGAAGTCTTTCTTGAGCTTCTGCAGGTCGCCCTGGTCAGCGCCCATCTGCTCGGTCTTCTTCAGTTTCTCCTGATATTGAGCCTCGGTGATGGGTTTGATCTGCATGCCGTCAGAGAGAGAAGAGATGCCGTTGACCACGATACGGTCGCCTACTTTCAGACCACTGGTGATGATATAGGTTTTGCCGTCATCCTTTGGATCAACAGTCACTGCGGTATACTTTACCTTGTTGTCGTTGCCCACCACGTAGACAAAGTGCTTGTCCTGCACCTGTGCCACAGCATCCTGAGGAATGATGATAGCAGAACTTGAAGTATGAGGAACCACGATGGAACCTGAACCGCCGCTCTTGAGCAGATGCTGGGGATTGGGGAAGTCGGCACGCATAGACACGCTACCTGTAGTAGGATCGATGACGCCGCTCACGGTAGCCACATGGCCCGGATGCTCATAGATGGTACCGTCGGCAAGTTGAAGCTTCACGGCAGGATAGTCCTTGATGGCTGCATGAAGACCGCCTGCGGTCTTGGTCATGTCAAGGAGTTCCTTCTCGGTCATAGAGAAGTACACCTGCATGGTGCTGATATTTGACACGGTGGTCAGTGGCTGCTGGCTGCTGGCACTCACAAGGGCACCCACACGGTAGGGAAGGTCACCAATGACGCCTGAGGCAGGACTGGTCACATAGCAGAAGCTGAGGTTTTCCTTGGCTGAAACGTAGCTGGCCTCGGCCTGTGCAAGGGCTGCAGCGGCTGCTTCCATGGAGTTCTTGGCAGACTGAAGTTCGTAGGAACCAATCACATTGTTCTTGAAGAGCTTGAGATTGTTGTTGTAGGTCAAGCGGGCTGTGTTGAGCTGGGCCTTGGCAGAGTTGACTGCTGCGGCAGCTTGACGTGCAGCTGCGGCATAAGTCACGTTGTCAATGACGAAAAGAAGCTGACCGGCCTTCACAGCCTGGCCTTCCTTGACGCACAACTTGGTGATGAAACCGGAAACCTTCGGACGGATTTCCACATCCTGAACGCCCTTGATGGTAGCCGGGTAAGTGGTCTGGAGTTCGGCGCTCTGAGCTCCAATGGTTCTCACAGCATACTCGTTGTCACCAAAATCAGGTTTGCCTGACGACTTCTTGCCTCCACATGAGACAAGCATTGCAGCCAATGCTGCAAACAATAAAAACTTGTTCTTTGTCATACCTATTAAATAATGTATAGTTTCTTATGAATTGTTCTTATCCTAAAAATAAATTCCATACCTAACTCTCTGCAGTTTTAGAAGAGACAAGAGAGTTGGAAAACTGAAATATTGCGTTTAGTTTTCACGCTGCAAAGTTATATATTAAATGTGTAACTCACCTAAGCGAAGTTACACATTTAACACTATTTATTCTTAAAGCGGATGTTATTTATTAACTTTTTACTTTTCAACAAGTCCCATCCTCCTTGCTTTTTCCATCAGCAATTGCATAAGAGGTCCACGCTCGTTGGCCACCCGGTTGTCGAGCACGGCTTCTTTGAGTGTCTGTTTCAGGACACCCACTTCCCTACAGGGAGACAAATGGAAGATTTCCATGATCTCGTTACCGTCGATGCAGGGTTGGAACATGCGCTTGTAGTCCTTCACCTTCAGATCGGCCAACTTCTCGCGCACAATGCGGAAATTGTCGAGAAAACGCTGCTTGCGTGCCTCGTTCTTGCTGGTAATGTCCGCCTCGCAAAGGGTCATCAGATCGTCTATGTCGTCGCCGGCATCGTTCATCAGTCTGCGAACGGCGCTATCTGTCACTTCTTCGTCGGCAATGACGATGGGCCGCATGTGCAGATCAACCATCTTCTGCACATACTTCATCTTGGCGTCCATGGGGAGTTTCATGCGGCGGAAGATGGAAGGAATCATTTTTGCACCCAGATAATTATGGTTATGGAAGGTCCATCCCATGACAGGATCCCATCGCTTGCTGCGCGGCTTGCCCACATCATGGAACAGTGCAGCCCACCGCAGCCATAGATTGTCAGAATGGGCAGCCACATTGTCGAGCACCTCGAGCGTGTGATAAAAGTTGTTCTTGTGTGCCCGTCCGTTGCGGGTCTCCACAACGTCGAGCGCAGTAAGCTCGGGAATGATAAGCGGGAGCAAACCGCAACGGTATAGGTCTACAAATCCCCGACTGGGGTGTTGGGTCTTCATGATTTTGTTCAGCTCGTCGACAATGCGTTCTCCGCTGATAATCTTGATACGGTTGGCATTGCGTTCCAAGGCATCAAAAGTCTCGTCTTCTATCCTGAAGTTAAGTTGGGTGGCAAAGCGCACGCAACGCATCATGCGCAAGGGATCGTCGCTGAACGTAATGTCGGGATCAAGGGGCGTACAGATAATCCCGTCTTCCATGTCGCCCAATCCGTTGAAGGGATCCACAAGTTCGCCAAAACGAGCCTTGTTCAGGCAGATGGCCATGGCATTGATGGTGAAGTCGCGTCGGTTTTGGTCATCTTCCAAGGTACCGTCTTCCACGACAGGCTTGCGCGAGTCATGGCTGTAGCTTTCCTTGCGTGCCCCCACAAACTCTACCTCGGTGTCTTTATATTTCACCTGTGCCGTGCCGAAATTGCGGAACACGGAGATGTGGGCACGCTTGCCCAATTGCTGTTTGAGCGCATTGGCAACTTCTATGCCACTGCCTACGACAACCACGTCAATGTCGTTGGAGGGACGTTCGAGAAATATATCGCGCACATAGCCGCCCACGACATAACATTCAAGCCCCAACCCGTCGGCAGCAGCTGATATCTGATGAAATATGTCTTTATCGAGAATTTGAGCCAATTCGGCATCGGAATAAAACTTCATATATGATAACATCCTATTTTTGAGCGTGCAAAGTTACGAAAAAATCTCCATACTCCGTGAAATACGCACCTATTTTGAAGACAAAAGCAAGGCTTTTCCAAAATTTGAAGTAGCACTTGCTGGCGCACTGCATTTGAATGTAGGTCAATAATTCAGACACGGATATACCCACCATATAGCCCGTTGGCTGTCGGTTAGTGGCGGACTTACGAGGTGTTAGTGGCGGACTTACGGGGCGTTAGTGGCGGACTTACGGGGCGTTAGTGGCGGACTTACGGGGCGTTAGTGGCGGAGAACGTCCTAAGCACACAGTCTGGGCACGCATTGCCCACACCGTTGGCATCGAGCGTCCAAGCCACAGGACACTTTTGGGGCTTTACGCTCAAACACGGTAAGTGATAGAAAAGTGATAGAAGTGATGGATATATAGTCATCTATCACGCATCTATCACTCCATTCATCCAACTAATAATCAACAAAACATTGTCAAACATCAAGAAAAGTGATGGATAGTGGTGAGAAAACGAGAAACTTTACGTGTGCGCGCGTGCGCGTAAGATAATTAATTAGGATTATGGGATGTGCTGGCTTGAACAACCAGGACATCGTCATCTTATCTATCTGACAAGCCCACCATTATGAGACCCTACAAAGGCGAACCTTGGAAATACAAAACTGTAACAAAACAACACAATTTCATTGCTATTTCTTTGAAGTCTCAATAAATTTCTTTATATTTGCAGCCGTCATAAACCATCCATGGCACAAGCGTCAAATTCGTCATTGCGACGACAAGCATATTTATTAACTTTACAAACAATACATTATGAGAACAAAAGTTTTATTTTCGTTGCTCTTTCTTGCATTTTTGACAGTACCCCTTCATGCAAAAGTAGCTTCATCTGAAAGCAACAACACTGAAGAAGAAACCGTAGTGACCAAGAGTTTTCCCTATTCCGAAGTATATGTTTTTACGGAAGACGGGAAAGTATATCATGGTGGTTACAAAATCATTATTGACTATTTAGTAAAAGGCAACGATGTTAAAGAATATGTCTGGAGCTACATTCTAAACGGTCCATTCAACTCCCTCTTCGAAGATGCGACAAATAGAGGAGGAAGTTTCGGATACGACACAGCAACTGGAGAAACCCCACGGCAAATCTTCAAGAATTGCTTTTTCCGTCTAAACAAGATGTTAGGGTTGAATATCAAAAACGTCGAAATTGTTTTAAGGGATTATTAACAAAAATAGATGAAAGCATTTCTCTTCATATTCACGTGGCTTTATGCGGAAACAATTTTTGCACAATCAAGCAATGACATGGCGCTTGATGTATCATACTATTGCCTGATGCGTGAATATACGGATGAACCGGTGCCGACACAAAGCTACAGGATTTTGCACATCGAAGGTGCTAAATCGCACTTTCACAGTGACTGCAAATCGGGCATGATGCCGAAACATGACGAACACTCCCTTGACCGATTTCAGGTGTGGAAAAACGTGACTCACGAAGACACGTTGAACTTCATGGGATGCATCGACATTTTCCGGTATCACTACAAAGAGCCCATTCCCCAATTTGACTGGGAGCTGCTTGACAGAGACTCTGTGGTGTGCAACTACACATGCAAGAAAGCGCGCACCACTTTCCGAGGACGCACTTGGACAGTATGGTATACACTCGACCTGCCTTACAGTGATGGGCCATGGAAACTGGGCGGACTGCCCGGGCTCATATTAAAAGCAGAAGAAAGTGAAGGAGATTTCGCATTTGTAGCCTACAAGATAGCCCAAGTTCAACAAGAAGAAATGACTGCATACGAAACAGGACGTTCATCATCAGCGCAGGAATACGCCACACACAAGGCAGCTTATGCAAGAAGTCTCAATGAATTTATGCACCTGCACAATCCTGGGGATGAAAACAAATACGGCTCGGAAGCAAGAAGCGCCTGTCTCATCGAACGTTACTAAACATTACACGTCATACACCTTTATTCAAAGAGATGATATGGAAAGAGCATTTTTCACTTTCTTCTGTCTTTTATTCGCCCTGTCCATGACTGCACAGCAAAAGTCCATTAGCGGACGCATAGTGGACAACGGCAACCACCCCATTGCAGGTGTATCCGTGGTTTTGGCGAACGAGAAAGGAGCACACCTCAAGTACACCAAGACAGCTAAAGACGGCACTTTCTCCATCACCCAGTCTGAAGGCAAGCAGCCCACAAAACTTATCTTCGTCCACTTGGGATTTGAGCGGAAAGAGCTTAGCCTCGGCCAACTCGCTCAAGCCAAACATTTCATTCACCTTTCAGAAAAAGTTCAGACCATACGTGAGGTGGAGGTGAAGCCCGAGCTCTTCCGAGTTAAAGGTGACACCATCATCTATTCCGTAACAGGACTTCGTGAAAAGCAAGACAGAACCATAGAGGATGTTATTGGGCGCATACCAGGAATGAAGGTAGACACCCATGGAGAAATTCTGTTCCACGGCAAGAAAATCAACAAGTTTTATGTTGACGGCAAAGACATGATGGGCGACAGCTATGCCATGCTGAGCAGAAATCTGTCTGCCGACAAGGTGGACAGTGTGGAAGTGTTGAAGCACCACGAACCCACCAATGCGCTGCGCGGCTTGTCGTTCAACGAGGCAACTGCCCTCAATTTAGTGCTCAAGAAAGAGACCAAGGGACACTGGAACGGCACTGCTGAAGTGGGCACAGGTCTTGCCTTGCAACAGCCCTGGGGATGGAACAGGAAAGCACGCATTGTAGGGATGTATTTCGGAAACTCCTGGCAAAGCCTCAACATGTACAAGCACAACAATATAGGGGAAGACATATTAAGCGAGGTCGGCAGACTGAGAACGGGTATTTCGTCAAGCCGTCTCGTCAACCTTTGCGGTATAGGCATTGGTCGCAGTGGGTTTAACAACAGTCATCTGTTTGCCACCAATTGGTTTTGGATGCACGGGAAGAATGCAAACATTCGCTTGCAACTTGCTGGTATTTACGACAAATCGACATCATACAGTTATTCGGAAAAAACATACATAGACGTGGGAAAAGGAAACAGCATTGTGCAAGAACGTCATGCCAACTCATACACAAGCGAATATAACGGTGACCTGAACTACACGTATAACGGAAAGACAACATCCATTAGCAATCAGTTGACCGGTTATCTGAACTTCGCCCATTCCAGCTCCACCACATCACTCAACGGCAAGAAACTGAAAGAAAGAGTGCAGCCCCGAGAGAGAAGTATTTATGATTATTTCCAGGCGATTGGCAGAGCCGGAAACAATATCAATATCTTTTCAGCATCACTGAGTTACAAATACTCACCAGGCGTACTCCGCCTATACAATGGTACAGACGAAACGCTCAACATGAAAGACTTATCATGGCTGTCAAAATACGAGACCTTTAAAAGAATAAGTCTGAAGTTTCGGCTCGGCTTGGAAGTCAACTATGGCGGAAAACGAAAAAGTGAGTTTGTTTCCTACAACGACACCATCGGCAGTGTGAATTATCACGAGGACAAAGTAGAGTTGACTACATTTGCCGAATATTCCGACTACAGGACAGGGCTATCGCTAAAAACCAATCTCAAACATATATATTTGTCACGTAGACTGGACTCAGACCAAGACCATCGTTACATTTTCGAACCGGAAATAAGCTTCAAGTTTCCTGTCATCAGAAACGCCATGTCACTTGGAGCAAAATACAGCCACAACATTTCACCCAGTGGATTCGAAATGAACAGTCTCCGCATCTACACATCATACAACATGGCTACTGCCGGCACAGGAAAAAACACACATTCGGCAGCCGATATAGCACTGGTGGAATTAAGAATGAATAAGGCGGGATGGACAGGAAACGTCAGATACAACTATATACACAGTAAGTTCAAGACGCTCTATGAGAGTACATTGGCAAGCGGTGTGTACATACGAGAAAACATAAGCAACGACAATGTGTGCCATAACCACAGCATGGAGGGCGACATAGGGAAAGACTGGAAACATCTGCGAACAAAACTGGGACTGAGTTGCAAATATGACTGGAGCCGCTACAACATTCTGCTCAACAAGCAGAAAACCGCGGCAGGCAGCAACAGATTGTCATCAACATTGTCACTGTCTATGCGTCCATGGAGAATATTCAACTTTGATGCGCATTCATCATTCTCCCTTTCCAGACAATGTTCCACCACATCAAGCCATCTTTACCGAAGTTTTTTTCACACGCTCAATCTATTCGTCACCCCCACAAGATGGGTTTTTGCCATCAAGAACGAATGTCATCATTCGGCAGACAGGTCAGAGAAATTTGACCTCTACTCTTCAGCTTATGCAGCCTACAAAACCCAGAAGTACGAATTGCGACTGGACTGCAAAAATCTGTGGGGATACAACAAGCGGGAGTACAAGGCCATATCCATCCTTGGCACAAGCTATTCCGTAGCAGAAATGCGTCCAAGGGAAATTCTGGCTACCCTCACCTTCTCGATCTGACATGCGAGACACCTCGAAAAGCAAAGGCATCGAAGAGTTTTTTGTCTTCACCGCACATATTCCACAATTTGAATGATACTTAAAGAAAAATCCATTACCTTTGCAGCCTAAACATTAAAGATCCACAATGAAAACAAAACTCGCCCTTCTCTGTATCCTTTCCGTTGCTCTTTCCGGCTGTGACAATTCGCAGAAGAAAGCCCAAAGTTTGATGGAAAACATCAGGAACAGTTATACCCAGGGACAATACCCTCAGACTCTCCTTCTCATAGATTCTCTCAGAAAAGCCTATCCCAAAGAGATTGACTTGAGAAAGGAGGCCTTGAAAATCTACCAAGATGCAGCCCTCAAGATGGCGCAAGCCAAACTGATGCAAGCCGATTCCGCCTTGCAGTCAATGACCGCAGAATACGAGAAGCGAAAAGCCGAAGTGGAAAGCCATCGCAACAATGGCACCGCCACAGCCCAAGAGCTGAACAGCGTAACCCGAATGAAAATGAAACTAGACTCCATACAAGCCCGTTTCGATGCGGAAGTGGCACGAGTGAAATTCATCCACAACAAGCAGGCGGAAGACTGAAAACCAGGCTTATTCTTGTCTATATAAATAAAAAGACTTAATTTTGCAGGCAAATATAAGTATATGAGTAACAATCATACAGAATTGCAATTCAAGGAGACCATGCAGGAATGTCGCGCTCTTTTCGAGAAGAAATTGCACGACTACAGTGCTTCCTGGCGCATTCTTCGTCCGTCGTCTCTCACAGACCAACTCTTCATCAAAGCCAAGCGCATCCGCTCACTCGAAATCAGCAAGGTGTCACTGGTTGGTGAAGGCATAAGGCCCGAGTTCATTGCCATCATCAACTATGGTATTATTGGACTCATACAGCTCGAAAAGGGATTTGCCGACAGTGTGGACATAAACACAACTGAAGCGCTCGATCTCTACGACAAACATGCCAAGGAGGCATTGGAACTCATGATTCGCAAGAACCACGATTATAACGAGGCGTGGCGTGACATGCGCGTGAGCAGCTACACAGACTTCATTCTCACAAAGATACAGCGGGTGAAGGAAATAGAAGCAATAGAAGGCAAGACACTCGTCAGCGAGGGTATAGCTTCCAACTATCTCGACATCATCAACTACGCCGTATTCGGCGCCATCAAGATGAACGAAGAAAAAGAATAAGCCACTGTGAAAACACTGCTCACCAACACTTGCCGGATGCTTCTGGCTGCCACGTTTATCTTCTCCGGATTCGTCAAGGCCATCGACCCGCTTGGCACACTCTATAAACTTCAAGACTACACTGGAGCACTCAATCTGCAGGGAATATTCCCCGACTGGCTGCTCCTTGCCTGTGCCGTTCTTCTGGCAGCTCTAGAGTTTTGGCTGGGCGTAATGATGCTCTTTGCCATCCAACGCCGACTTGTCTCAAAGTTGATACTTGCCTTTATGGCCGTGATGACTCTCATCACACTGTGGATAGCCCTGTTCAACCCAGTCAAAGACTGCGGATGCTTCGGTGATGCTGTAAAATTGAGCAACACCGCCACATTGGGCAAGAACGTAGTTCTCCTCCTGGCTTCTTCTGTGGTAGCATGGTGCCCCAGGCGCTCATTCCGTTTCGTGTCGAGAACCAACCAATGGATAGTCACAAACTACACGGCCATCTTTATTCTCGCCACCAGCACGTGGTGTCTCTACGACTTGCCACTCTTCGACTTCCGTCCATACCACGTGGGAATGGACATCAAAAAGGGAATGGAGATTCCTGAAGAGGCCAAGCAACCACAGTTCGAGACCACCTTCATCATGGAAAAAAATGGCGTGAAGAAAGAATTCACGATAGACAACTACCCCGACTCCACATGGACTTTCGTGGACAGCAAGACCATACAGACTGAAGCAGGCTATGAACCGCCCATACATGACTTCAGTATTGAAACCTTGACGGGACAAGACTTGACAGAGAATATACTCGACAATCCGTCGTACACATTCCTGCTTATAGCCCCTCGCCTCGATGTGGCAGACGACACGCATTTTGGAGACATAGACCGCATCTACGAATACAGTCTGGAGCACCACTACCGTTTTCTCTGCCTCACAGCCAGCACCCATAAGGACATAGACCACTGGCGCGACATTACAGGAGCAGAATATGACTTCGCCCTCACCGACGAAACCACCCTCAAGACCATCGTGCGCAGCAATCCCGGACTCCTTCTGCTTCACCACGGCCGCATCATCCGCAAATGGAGCCACAACATGCTGCCATCGGAAGTGCAACTGAGCAAGCCTTTGGAACAGAGCGAAATGGGACAAGTGCCTGAAGATTCTGTGCCCCGCAAGATAGCCATCATCATGACATGGTTCATTCTGCCACTGCTCCTGCTTACATTGGCTGACCGGTTGTGGGCATGGACACGATGGATCAAGGAAAAAGAGAATTCTAACAAATATATCAACTTCTTTAAAAGAAAAAGGAATATGAGAAAGAAAATTGTAGCAGGCAACTGGAAAATGAACATGAACCTGCAAGACGGTGTAGCTCTCGCCAAAGAAATCAACGAGGCTATGGTACAGGACAAGCCTAACTGTGGCGTGATCATCTGCACTCCTTTCATTCACTTGGCTTCTGTTGCCCAGGTGCTCAACCCTGAGGTGGTGAGCCTTGGAGCAGAAAATTGTGCAGACAAGGAGAAGGGTGCCTACACAGGTGAGGTTTCAGCAGAAATGGTGAAGAGTACCGGTGCACAATACGTGATCCTCGGTCACTCAGAGCGTCGCCAGTACTATGGCGAGACAGCAGAAATCCTGAAGGAGAAAGTGCAGCTTGCTCTCAAGAATGGCCTTAAGGTTATCTTCTGCTGCGGTGAAACACTCGAAGAACGCGAGGCTGAGAAACAGAATGAAGTGGTCAAGGCAGAACTCGACGGCTCTGTATTCAACCTTACAGCTGAGGAGTGGAAGAATATCGTTCTTGCCTACGAGCCCATCTGGGCCATCGGCACCGGCAAGACTGCCACAAGCGACCAGGCTGAAGAAATGCTTGCCTACATCCGTTCTATCGTGGCTGACAAGTATGGCAAAGAGGCTGCTGAAGACACAACCATCCTCTACGGAGGAAGCTGCAAGCCTAGCAATGCTGCCGAACTTTTCGCCAAGCCTAATATCGACGGCGGACTTATTGGCGGTGCCTCGCTGAAGGCTGCCGACTTTAAGGGCATCATCGATGCATGGAAAAAGTAAGTGACCATTTCCACATATTCTCATGGAGTCCTGTTGCAGAACAGGACTCCATTCTCCATTTCCCAGAGAACAAAGACGCACACCCACTCACCATTAAAGGATACATGAGAAGAATTATCGCCATGACGGCCATCCTGCTGTGCTCGTTGGCACATACCAACGCACAGACTTTCCTTGAACACCTGCAAGACAAGCAGGCCAAAGGAACCGTGACCGTGAAACAAAGCAAGGCCATCGACAACCTTGTCAATGCCAATTCAACCCAGCAGGTCAAGAATACTCCTGCTCCCAACAACGAAAAAAAGACAGAATCTGCCCACTCGCAGACTACTCCCAATACCCATCACCAAGACAAGCCACAGGACAACAAGGCGAAGGCCGACTCAGCCCGGTTGGCACAACAACAAAAGGAGCGTGAAGAAAACCGTCGTCAAGAGGCGCAGCACCATTCCGTGACGCAGGACAACACAGACGATGTGGACTTGCCACCGGTAGACACCCGTAAGAAAGTAATGCGCAACAGCCGTAAGGTCAATGGTTACCGGGTGCAAGCATTTGCCGGAGGCAACTCACGGCAAGACCGTAACAAAGCCCAAAGCATAGGCAACAACATCAAGCAGCATTTCCCATCGGAACCCGTATATGTGCATTTCTATTCTCCCAGATGGATTTGCCGTGTGGGCAACTACCGCAGTTTTGCCGAAGCAGAAGCCATGCTGAAACAGCTCAAGAAACTGGGATATCAGTCAGCCTGCATCGTTAAAGGTAAAATCACAGTGCAATATTAAGCAGATACTACAAACGGAACAAGAGTCATCGGGACAAAGGTGCTCTGCCTTTGGTTCCACCACATAAAAACAAGATAACAGACATGAACCCAGAAACAGAATTTCGTGACGGTCTTGACGAATTGGCCTCACACTACAAAAGTATACTCGAGTTACTCGGTGAAGATCCGGATAGAGAAGGTCTTCTCAAGACCCCTATGCGCGTGGCCAAAGCCATGCAAATTCTAACACGAGGCTACACACAAGATCCGCACAAGGTTCTTACAGACGCCCTTTTTGAAGAGAAATACGACCAAATGGTCATAGTCAAGGACATTGACGTGTTCTCTTTATGCGAGCACCACATGCTCCCCTTCTACGGAAAAGCCCATGTGGCCTACATTCCCAATGGCTATATCACCGGTCTGAGCAAGATTGCGCGCGTGGTCGACATCTTCTCCCACCGTCTGCAAGTGCAGGAAAGACTCACACAACAAATCAAGGACTGCATACAGGAAACACTTAAACCTCAAGGTGTCATGGTGGTCATTGAAGCCAAGCACATGTGTATGCAGATGCGTGGTGTGGAAAAACAGAACTCCATAACTACAACGAGCGACTACAGTGGTGTATTCAATTCTCTCAACACCCGTCAGGAGTTTATGAGCCTGCTACGCGGAGAATCCAAGCGCATCTAAGAAACAAGTGACACCAAGTCATGTCGTTGACACAGTCATCTGTCAACACGTCCTCCCTGTCCTGCCCTATTCCATAAAAGATGTTAACATTTCCTCGTTATATGCAAGGATAACGACACCTGCTTATTTATAAGGGCAGAATATAAACAATACTCTGTTAATTCTAACGTAATCGTTTGAAAATGAGGGAGTTAATTAACGTAATATAACTAATAAAATTTG
>CAKPUA010000016.1:0-62291 GCA_934191235.1 uncultured Prevotella sp.
ACTATAAAAGTACTAATTTTTGTCGAGATGACAAAATTAAACGCTTCTTTTTTTGCTTCTATGAATTATACAGGCTAGAATTTCCTTTTGAGGGCATTTATCTTTTGGCTCATTACGCTTAAAGTCCCAATATTCCCTTTTGGTAGAAACACCAAGGTTTACATATCTGATTTTTCTATCCTTGATAATTCTGATTTTAATAGGTAACTCTCCATTTTTCAAAGGTTTGTACTTGTAGCAAACCACTTCGACTGTTGTCATTCTTGGTTAAAACATTGGAGAAAACAAACAGCCATTTTCCTACATATTTCAGAACTATATAAAAACAATAAAAGCAGTCAAGATTTCTCTCAACTGCTTTATTATTAAAGTGGTACCACCAGGAATCGAACCGGGGACACAAGGATTTTCAGTCCTTTGCTCTACCAACTGAGCTATGGCACCATGTCATTTTGCGGGTGCAAAGATAGTGATTATCTTTTTATCCGCAAAATGTTTTAACTTCTTTTTATAAATAACATGTTTTTAGATGTCGCTATTCTTCCTTTAGCGGATTCCAACCTTGTGCCTTTAGCTCGAATTCCTGGTTGTCGCGTGTGACAAGCATCTGCCCGAATTCAGACTTTGTGATGTGGCCGATAACCTTCACACCATCCATGGCTTCCATCTTTTCGTAGTCGCCGATGGGCACAGTGAAGAGTAGTTCGTAGTCTTCACCGCCGTTGAGTGCGCAAGTGGTGAGATTCATGTTGAATTCTTCTGCCATGACAGCAGTCTGGTAGTCAATGGGAATGTTCTTCTCGTAGATACGGCATCCACAGTTGCTTTGTTTGCAAATGTGCATCAGTTCGCTGCTCAGTCCGTCACTGATATCCATCATTGAGGTGGGTTTCACGCCGGCTTCGTGCAACTTTTTTATAATGTCACCCCGAGCTTCTGGCTTGAGTTGTCGGTCAAGCAAATATTCTTTTCCCGCAAAGTCGGGTTGGAAGTTCTTGAGTTCTTCTAAGGCACGTTTGTCGTTCTTCTTTCTTGCTTCTTCTACTTGCTGGTAGTAGACAGATTTTTCGCGTTCTAGCAGTTGCAGACCCATATAGGCGGCTCCAAGATCACCGCTCACGCAAACGATGTCTGTGTCTTTGGCTCCCGAGCGGTAGACAATGTCTTCACGCTTGGCTTCACCTATGATGGTGATGCTGATGGCGAGTCCGGTGTATGAGGATGTAGTGTCGCCTCCAACGATGTCGATGTTCCATTTGTCGCAGGCTAATTGCAATCCGCTGTAGAACTGTTCCACGTCTTCCACGGTGAAGCGTTTGCTTAGGGCAAGGCTTACGGTCATTTGCCGTGGAGTGCCGTTCATGGCAAACACGTCGCTGATGTTGACCATGGCCGATTTGTAGCCCAAGTGTTGCATGTCAATGTAGGTGAGGTCGAAGTGTACGCCCTCCATCAGCATGTCTGTGCTGACAAGCACTTCCTTGTCCGGGTAGTTCATTACAGCACAGTCGTCGCCGATGCCTTTGATGGTGGATGTATTCTTGGGGGTAATGTTTTTGGAGAGACGGTCGATAAGACCGAACTCTCCAATCTTGCTGATATCCATGCTTGTTTTTCTTATATATAATAAGGTGTTAACTGCGGTTGATCATTTCTCTCATGATTTCCGTCATCAGTGGCTGAGCCTTGTTGGCTGCTACTTGTACCTCCTCGTGGCTCACCTCTACAGGTGTGTCTTCAAGTCCGAGGTCGGTAATGATGCTGATGCCGAAGGTCTTGATGCCGCAGTGGTGTGCCACAATGACTTCTGGCACTGTGCTCATGCCCACTGCATCGGCGCCCATGCGATGGTACATCTTGTATTCAGCCGGAGTTTCGAAGGTCGGTCCTTGTACACCCATATAGACGCCGTGAACAACCCGGATGCCTTTCTCCTCGGCAATTTTGTCTGCCTCAGCGATGAGTGTATGGTCGTATGTTTCGTGCATGTCCGGGAAACGAGGACCGGTTGGGAAGTTCTTGCCGCGCAGAGGATGCTCAGGGAAGAAATTGATGTGGTCAGTGATAATCATCAAGTCTCCGATTTTGAATTCGGGGTTCATGCCGCCCGATGCATTGGAAACGAAGAGGGTCTGAATGCCCAGTTCGTACATCACGCGTATGGGGAAGGTAACTTCTTTCATGGAGTATCCCTCATAGTAGTGGAAGCGACCTTCCATGGCCATGATTTCCTTGTTGCCCAGTTTGCCGAAGATGAGTTTTCCGGCATGTCCTTCAACGGTAGACACGGGGAAGTTGGGAATGTCCTTATATGAGAATTCGTAGCTGTCAGTTATTTCTGAAGCTAATTGTCCGAGTCCGGTTCCCAGAATGATGGCTGTTTTTGGACTTGTTGTCATCCTTTGTTTTAGCCAGGATGCTGTTTCTTGAATTTTTTCGTACATAGTCTATGATTTTATTGTCGAATTCTTCTTGTTGGTTGAGTGCGAACCTGATTTCCACAGGCAAGACGTATATGTTCTTTCTGACTTCCTCGCTCAGTCCTTCGAGAGGCATGAGTCGGGTGGCGTCTTTTTCTGTTGTAATGATGATTTTGCCACGGCCCATTTGGGCGAATGTCTCGTTGATGGTGCGCACGTCTTTGGCGGTGAACAGATGGTGGTCGCCGAAGGTGAGTGGGGTGATGTGGCTGCATCGTGGCTTCAAGTCGAGCATCATCTGTTTGGGGGATGCGATGCCGGTGAGAAGCAGGATTTGGTTGTCTTCGCTCAACGTTTCGAGTGGCAACTCTGCGCCTCCGAACAATGGAAGAAGGTTGCCGTAGTGCAGCGTGGTGAAAAAGAGAGCCTGGTAGGGGTAGAGGTCCATGGCTTTGGTGAGTACACGGTATTCCATGGGCTTCAGGTCTTGAGGACATTTGGTAATGATCACGATGTCTGCCCTTGACTTTCCGTCCTTGGATTCACGAAGTCTGCCTGCAGGCAGCAACTTGTCGTAGATGATAAGTCGGTGGTAGTCAATGAGCAGAATGTTGATGCCCGGTTTTACATATCTGTGCTGGAAGGCATCGTCGAGCAGCACCACATCCACATCAGGTGCTGCCACTTTGTCGGTGAACATCTCGATGCCGTGGCGTCGTTTTTTGTCCACTGCCACGTATATGTCCGGATATTTCTGGTGCATCTGGTAAGGTTCGTCTCCAATGTCTGTCATTCGGCAGTTTTCGTCGGCAAGCACAAAACCTCTGGTCTTGCGCTTGTATCCTCGACTCAGCACGGCCACCTTGGCCTTGTCTTTCAGTAGGCGGATGAGATATTCCACGTGTGGAGTCTTGCCAGTGCCTCCAACCGTGATGTTGCCCACAGAAATGACAGGCATGTTGAAACTCTTGCTTTTCAGTATGCCCATCTCAAACAATTGGTTCCTCAGTCCCACTCCGGCTCCGTAGATCCAGCTGAGTGGCAACAGCCACTCGTTGACTTTGATGAAATCACCTTCCATACAATCTGTAGCTTATTTGTTTCTATCTCACGTTGATGACGAACGGTACACGCGCCTGTATGGCTTCCGTCCTGTTGATTCGCTTGAGAAGCATGAACGTGTCGTAGTATTCGCCCAATGTGGTTTTCATTTGGCCTTCCAAATAGTTGCCACCGGCAATTTTGTCGGTAAGGTTGTCAATCCAGCTAACCTTTCCGGGATAATCAGTTGTGTGATATTCCTTTATCTTTGCCAGCTTGGCTGCCTTTTCCACCGCTTCGTCAAGACCTCCGAGTTGGTCGACCAGTCCAATCTTGATGGCGTCCTGTCCGAGCCAAACCCGTCCTTGTGCTATTTTTTCTACCTGTGTGTCTGTCATGTGTCGTCCTTCAGCCACGCGGCTTCTGAAAAGGCGGTAGCCACGGTCTATGTAAGTGTTGAGGTAGGCCATCTCTTCATCGTTAAAGGGACGTGCAGGAGTGCCGAAACCAGCATTGCGGTTGGTTTTCACCTCGTCGAACTTCACCCCGAGCTTTTCGGTGAGCAGTCCGCTCATGTCGGGAAACATGCCAAAGATACCGATGCTGCCTGTCAGCGTGGTGGGCTGTGCCACTATCCAGTTGGCAATGCTGCTGATGTAGTAGCCGCCCGAAGCTGTCATGCCACCCATAGACACCACTACAGGCTTCACGGCTTTCAGCCGTTTCAGCGAGTGCCATATCTGTTCGGAGGCATATGCGCTGCCACCACCGGTATTGATGCGGAGCACCACTGCTTTTACATCGTCGTCGGAGGCCAGATTTTCCAAATCCTTGCACACAGCCTGTGCATCGATTACGTTGTCTCCACCAGTCAGTCCGCCACCGAGGTTTCCGCTTACCACATCGCCTATGGCATAGTATACGGCAATCTCCTCACCATTGCTTTCCTCGTTGTTTGTTGCCAACATATCGCTTACACTGACTTGATTCACGTCCTCATCCTTACCTGTTTTCAGCCACTGTTTAACCAAATCTTTCACCTCGTCCGTGTAGAGAAGTTTGTCTGCCATCTTCATGCTGATATACTCCTTGGGGTCAGCAAAAGTTATCAGGCTGTCTGCATAGTTGTTGAGTTGTTCGGTGCTCAGGTGGCGGCTGTCTGCCACAGCTTTGCACACGTTTTGCCACAGTCCGTCGATGTAGACTTGCACCTGGTGACGGTTGGCATCACTCATTTTGTTGGCGGTAAACATTTCAGGTGCACTCTTGTAGGCTCCTACCTTGGCAAGCTGCACCTTGACGCCCACCTTGGCAAGCATGTCCTTCAGAAAAAAAGGCTGTGCAGCTATACCATGCCAGTCAATCTGACCCTGCGGATTCAGCACCAGTTCGTTGGCGACGGATGCCAAATAGTAGGTTCCCTGTGTGTAGGTGTCGCCATAGGCAACAATCCATTTCCCGCTTTTCTTGAAGTCGAGCAGCGCGTTGCGTAATGCTTGCATGGAGGCGTAGGAGTCGGCGGTGAACATACCGGCCTCTATGTAAATGCCTTTTATGCGTTTGTCTCCCTTGGCTTTTTTTACGGCTTTCAGCAGGTCGTCCAGTCCCAAGGCTGTGTTGGTGTCGCTCATCAGCGCACAGAGTGTGTTTTCGCTGCTGCGCTCCTGCATCATTCCTGACAGGCTGAGCACGAGCACCGAGTTGTCTTTTACCGGTGTGGCGGTGTTCATGCTTGCCATCATGCCTACAAGGCTTGCCAAGGCGAACCCGCCCATGAGAAGTGAGAACAGGAAGATGCCGACAATGGTGGCGAGTGTGTATTTAAGAAACTCTTTCATGTTGTGTGCTTTGCTTATGATTGCAAATGTACGATTTTTCAAAGATAATGCAAAATAAATATGTGCCAACTTGCACAATATACCCTATAAATACATGATTTTCCCTGTTTTTACCCGCAAATATTGGTGAACTTTGCATCGGTAACAGTAAAAAGACTAAGTCCAATGATAACAAGCAAACTTATACGAAGCATATTCTTGCTTTCGCTCGTTAACTCTGTGCCGGTAGAGGCGCAGAAAGTAGTTTATGAAGACGACACCCCCAAGGTGAAGGTGGCATTGCCCGATAGTGGTGCAGACGGACGGGCTGTAGTTATCTGTCCGGGTGGAGGATACAATCATGCCGGAAAGCCCAAGGAGGCAGACGACTGGATTCCTTTTTTTACCCGACAGGGCATTGCCGTTGCCACGTTGATGTATGATTTGCCCAATGGCGACAAGAACGTGCCTCTTGGCCAGTTGCGCAGTGTTTTCGCCTTGCTCAGGCGCCATGCTTCCGATTGGCATATTGATGCCGGGAAAATAGGCATTATGGGGTCTTCTGCGGGTGGTCATCTTGCCACCACTTTTGCCACCCATGAACCTGTAGCCGACCGCCCTGCTTTTCAGATACTTTTTTATCCTGTCATCACCCTCATGTCGAAACCTCACCGGGGAATGGCACAACGCTTTCTTGGAACGACAGACGAAAAACAACGTAAGGCTTATAGCAATGAACTCCAGGTCGACTCGCTGACATCGCCAGCTTTTATCATTGCCGCTGCCGACGACAACATTATCAATCCCGACAATAGCATAGACTATTATCGGGCGTTGCGTGCACACGGCATTTCCGCCACGCTGCATATCTATCCGTCGGGCCGTCATGGCTTCGGCTTTACGGATGCCTTTCCCTACAAACCGCAGTTGCTCGACGAGCTTGCTGCTTGGCTTAAGACGCTACGACTTTCAGAGAATGAGGGCAAGCAGGGGAATGCTGACCACCGAAAGTAGAGTGGACCAGAATGTGCCTTGCGACATGACGGTCTCGTCCTTGCCGTATTTCAGGCAGAACATGGTGCCGAACGATGCCACAGGCATGCCCACCAGCACGGCGTTGATGCCGGCCACAGTGTGGTCTACTCCTGCCAATCGTGCCAGGTAGAGCACGCTCACGGGAACGGCAAACAGCCGGATGGCGCAAACAGTGTAAGTGCCCACACTGCCCATCATGCGCCGGATGGGTATGCCGGCAATGCTCGAACCGATGACGAGTAGGGCAGACGGGACGGTCATGTTGCCCAACAGGGAAAACGGCTGACTGATGAAGGCTGGTGCCTTCCAACCGAAGGCCACGATGATAATACTGATATAGGTGGCGAGCATGGCTGGCGAGTAGAGCAACTTCCAGTTGAACTTGCCTGCCTTGGCGCCAGTGACAAACAAGACTCCCCAAATGAAAATGGTCAGCGTGTTTGGCACGTTGAGTATGCAGGCATAGAACACGGCACTGCTGCCGAAAATGGCAGTGATGATAGGGTAGCCGATGAAGCCTACGTTGGCATAGGCTATCATGAAACTGTACATGCCTCGCTCTTCTTTCTTCACGGGCATGATTCGGGGAAGAAAAGAGGCTACGACAATAAGGAAAACGTAGGTGAGTGAGCCGACAGCGAGGAGCGGCAGAATGAGGCTACGGTCGGGCATCGTGTCGCCCATGGTAGATGAAATAATCAAGCATGGACATGTTACCTGAATCACGAAGTTTGAGAGTTTGCGGTCGAAGTCGCCGCCCATCAGTTTGCATTTGTGTGCGATGAATCCTGCTATCACGATAATGAACAGCACGACCATCTGTGTTGTGATTGCTTCTATATTCATTTCTTTGTGTTGCTAATCGGGTGCAAAGATAGTGCAAACGAGTGAAATAGGAAACAAACTTGTTTGTTTTTATTTCCGAGTGCCGCCTTATCTTATTGAAAGATAGTGCAAACGAGTGAAATAGGAAACAAACTTGTTTGTTTTTATTTCCGAGTGCCGCCTTATCTTATTGAAAGATAGTGTAAACGAGCGATGTTGGGAAACTTGTTTGCTGTTGATTCTTTGCGTATGCGCGCAATTGCATGCGCACAGGAAAAGATTTTATGAATTTTCTATCACCTATCACTTTTTGCGGAATTGCTTACAGAATATTCTTGATTCTGTGCAAGTTGTGTGAAGTGATAGATGAGTGATAGATAGGTTTTAATCTATCACTATCTATCACTCGGTAAACAGCGACTTTTTGAACGTAAGTGGCAGAGTAACCACTCGTAAGTGGCAGAGTTACGAGCAATTAGTGGCAGAGTTACGCCCTATTTGTGGTAAGGTACAGAAGTGCTTGTCATGACGGTCACTACTGTACTAAATTCATGGATGTGTTTGAAGGGGAGATTGCGTGATACGTTCCCCTGTAATTTTCATGCTTGAGGAAAATATATAAGAGTGATTGATGCGTGAAAGATTAGTGGTTCGTTTTCTGTTTGGGCTTAAGAATTCGTCTTGATATTCGAAGCTTTATGATGCTAAAATGGTTGATTAGTGATAAATGATAGATCTTTGGATAAATCGAGTATTATGTATAAATGTATAGTTAAGGGCGAGGATGAATTGATGTAATTGTTAATAAGGGTTAAAAGTTATGTGTTTTATTGCAATGTGTTTGTCTTGTGTTGATATTGTATATATATTTGCAATAAATTTCTTTGGAAATATATTAATGTGTTTATTTACTTAAATACTATAAATATGAATAAATTGAAGTTTTATCTTGGATTAGTGCTGATGGTATTTATGTTGTATGGTCCTTCAGCAAAAGCAGAAAGCCAACAGACTTTTAATTCTTTCATGTCAACTTCCACATCTCACGATGAAAGTTCTGTTAACACTCACGTGAAAATCCTTACGGGAACACCTGTAGTAAAAGGACATAGTTACACTGGTTGGGGTGCAGTGACGGTCCGGTTGAAAGACGGGAAGAGTTATGTGGAACATTATAGTGATATAGTAATTGACTATGGACTTTTTAAAAAAGCCATAAGAGTTGCAGGGGCTTATTATGTCGAATACGATTCGGAATGTGAATCATTGGAAACCGATAAAGATGCAGCTGATTATGTTGCAAGACGATGGGGTGGAGATGATGTTGCGTATATATTGGTTGAATTAGCAGTTAAACAATGGTAAATAAACGTGTTTTTTTATTCTTGATTGCGCTTTTCTCTCTTTGTGGCGTGGCGCAAGGTCAGTCGACAGGCAACAAGACTTTGCTGGTCGTTGAATATTCCGAATTGTTTGTTTTACAGAGTGGTTGGTCTCATCCGTGTGACGAAATTGGTCAGCTGTTATATGTGGGCGAAAAATGTTCCCGTTTTCATCAGATAACGTCTCGTTCACATCGACTTGCTCCAATTGGTGGTGAGGTCATTAATTTAACTGCCGATCAGCATGACATTTTCCAAGGAATTCCTGAAGGACAAATGACGTGCAAGGATGCTGTATCATCGAATAAATTTTATTATGTTGAACCCTTGCCTGCGCTCGACTGGAATGTACTTGATTCAGATACAATTGTTTGTGGCTATGAATGTCAGAAGGCCCGCACTACTTTTCGTGGCAGAACTTGGACTGTGTGGTTTTCTGTAGATTTACCATACTCATTCGGACCATGGAAACTTGGGGGACTGCCCGGCTTGATTCTGAAAGCTGTTGACGACAAGAATCAGTACTTTTTTGAGGCAATAGAAATTAAAAAAGGAGATGGAAAGCCCATCAAGGTAAGTACCTCTGGCTTGAAAAAAAGTTCTGCAGAGCAGGTCTATAAGGAAATTATGCTCCGGGCAAAAGATCCGACAAAATATGAAATGGAAACGGAGGGTTTTTCTTCCTTGCCTGAAGACTTTAGAAAAAACTACTATGCTGGTGCCCCGTACACAGCATATCCTATCGAATATTTCGACGAAAAAGAAGAATAGTCACGAATTGTAGTGCTTAGATGCAGAATGTCCTTGCCGTTATGATTGCTGCAACATAGACTTGGATTTATCCTCCATCAAGTGCTTTGATGAGAAAACATAATGAGACGTTTTTTCTTTGTAATAATGTTGTTGGTTCTGTGCAGCCCAATATTAGCACAGCATTCTTTCACGGGAACTGTGGTTGATGATTCAGGCAAATCATTGGCTTCGGTATCTGTGATGCTCCTTGATGCTAAAGGCAGAATTATTAAGTTTGCTAAAACCGATAAGCAGGGAAGTTTTTCTCTCACCACCCCAAAGGAGAAAGAAACGGTGAATTTGTCTTTTGCTAGTGTGGGCTTCGCAAGATTGAATTTGCCTGTCGGCAAGTTCAAGTCCGGAATGACAGTAACTATGGAAGAAAAAGTCCAGGAAATTCGTGAGGTTACTGTAACCCCGAAGAATTACCAAGTCAGAGGGGATACTATTTCTTATTCTGTTTTAGGACTTCGGCAAAAACAAGACAGGACAATTGAAGATGTTATCTCAAGGATTCCCGGCATCAAGGTGGATGTATCGGGGGTGATTTCTTATCAGAATATTCCGATTAATCGCTTTTATGTTGACGGGAAGAATTCTATGGGAGGCAACTATGCTCTTTTGAGTAAAAATCTTTCAGCCAATAAGGTCGACAGTGTGCAACTTCTGCGCAATCATCAACCTATCAAATCTCTACAGGGGAAACAGTTTAGTGAGGCTGCTGCCATTAATATTGTGTTGGACGAGAATGCTAAAAATGTATGGACCGGAACAGCCGAAGTCGGCACAGGCATGTCTTTGCAAAAGCCTGTAAACTGGATGCGCAAGGCTAGGTTGGTGGAAATGTTCTTGAACAAAAATGTGCAATTGCTCGGACTGTATAAACACAATAACATCGGAGAAGACGTGATCGCCGAATTAGGAGGTATCGGTTTTGACTCTTCGGATATGGGAATCTTGCAAAATATCATTCCGGTTGGCCAAGGACGCCTTGGCTTCAATAACAGTCACGCCTTGGCAATCAATGCCTATAAATCTTTGGATGACAGCAAGGACTTGCGTGTCCGGTTAACCGGCTTTTGGGATAAATCAACATCTGCAGATTATAGCGAATACTCCTATTTGGATGATGTGAACAATTCTCGAATAGTGCAGAAGCGGGCGTCTTCATCGTATAAAACAGAATGGAGGGGAAATGTAGATTATATGCAGAATACGAGGAGGTTCTACTTGAATGAAATCTTGAATGGCGTGATTAATTTTGATCATTCTGGTTCCACTACCATTCTGAATGGCAGAACTGTGCGAGAACATGTCCGCCCCCACAAACAGGGGATAACGAACAATTTTTGTCTTCATTCGTCACCGGGTAAAAACACCCTGTCACTGCTGTCGATAATGAATTATACCCATTTGCCAGGCACGCTCCGTCTTTATAATGGTAGTGATGAAGAACTCGACATCTATTCCTTTACGATGAAAAATAAAATAAAACAAGATTTTTCTTTGGGCAAAGGATTTAGATTGTCTTCATCATTGAACCATAATCTTGAGTATAAGCGTGAATTCGTGAGCTATAATGATACGATCCAGTGGGCTCGTTTTCGTAAAAACATAGTGGATATTGGTGTTGATTTAAATTATTCCAAAAGAAAGGCCAATTTTTCCATTAAAAACAAATTGTCATGGATATACGCTTCATACGATTTGGACAAGGATGTCAGATGGCAATATACGCCGGCCGTTGATTTCAGTTGGCAATTGATGTCTTTTGGCACGTTGCGGACTAATTATTCCCACGGCTTTAGTCAAAGCGGATTTTACGGATTGAATCCCTTGCGTATCTACACTTCCTATAATACGGCTTCCTCTGGCACTGGAACCTTTGAAAATAGTCCAAGTGATAATGCGTCTGTCTCCTATGACTATACTCTTCCGGGGTATGGAGTGTCTTATGGAACTCGCTATTCTTATAGCCGTAATCGTTTCAAACATCTTTATGAAAGCCGTTTGTTTGACGGCGTCTATGTACGGGAAAATGTAGGTCAGAAAAACACGTCGACGAGTCAGTCTGTGTCGGGACGTGTTCAATATTCCATGAGACCAATGAAAACGAAACTTGCCATGACTGCTTCTTATAATCTTTCCGATTTTGACGTGATGAGAAACAGCATCAAGATGCGCAGTGGAAACAGAAGAATGAATCTGGACTTATCTGTAAGTATGCGCCCCTGCAAATGGTTCTATTTTGAGGAATCCTCCTCTTATTCACAAAGTTGGCAGCGGTCAGTGGTGGAAGGACAGTCGAATCCTATTTACCGCAGTTTCTACCATACACTCAATCTCTTTTTTCAGCCTGGAAGTTGGCAGTTGAAGATGACCAATGAGTGTAGTCACAGTAAGGACGGCTCGGTGAGTTTCAATATCTATTCGGATGCAGAGTTGTCTTACAAGACCAAGGCTTATGAACTGCTTCTTACCTGCAAAAATCTTTGGGGAGAGAACAAACGCGAATTCAAAAGTTTTTCCGCTTTGGGCAGTTCTTATTCCGTCATGGAATATCGGCCACGGGAAATTATGGCTTCCGTGGTGTTTTCTCTATAACCGACAATCCGCCGGCAACAAGACAACTTGTTACCGGCGGATTGCACGTTTAAAAGAGGCTTGTGTTATTTTTCGTTATGTTCTTTGAGCAAGTCGCGGATTTCAGTGAGTAGCAATTCTTCTTTAGAGGGAGCAGGTGGTGTTTCCGGCTTGGGCTCTTCTGCTTTCTTGCGTGCCAACTTGTTGATGCCCTTGACGAGCAGGAACACGCAGAAGGCGATGATGGTGAAGTCGATGATGGTCTGGATAAAACTGCCGTAGTTGATGGTGGCAGGCTGCATCTTCTCCAGTCCAGCAATGTCCACGGCAGGCAAGGTGAACTTCAGGTCGGAGAAGTTCACACCCCCGATAAGCCAGCCTATGGGCGGCATGATGATGTCGTTGACAATAGATGACACGATTTTGCCGAAAGCACCACCGATGATGACACCGACAGCCATATCCACGGCATTGCCCTTGACGGCAAACTGCTTAAACTCGTTGATGAATTTTCCCATGTTTGTAATATTTAGATTATTTAATACTCTATTCGGCTACAAAATTAGAAAAAATATTGTATCTTTGCGCCCGAAAGAACGAAAAAGTGCAGAAAGCGTCGCCTAATTCTGACGATATGCATGATTCAGGGTCGCTGGATGTTACTGTTTTAATAAAGGTAGTTATATATTTAAACCTTATAAAATAACAAACAAATGATTAAGATTGGTATTAACGGATTTGGCCGTATCGGTCGTTTCGTATTCCGTTCTACAGTTGAGGCTGAGAACGCAAAGGAAGTACAGGTAGTAGCTATCAATGACTTGTGTCCAGTTGATTACATGGCTTACATGCTGAAGTATGACACAATGCACGGCCAGTTCGACGGTACTATCGAGGCTGACGTTGAGAAGAGCGAACTCATCGTAAACGGTAACC
Organism: uncultured Prevotella sp.; assembly: GCA_934191235.1. Taxonomy (GTDB): domain Bacteria; phylum Bacteroidota; class Bacteroidia; order Bacteroidales; family Bacteroidaceae; genus Prevotella. Next base: position 12,832 of record CAKPUA010000016.1, read on the forward strand.
ACATCCGTGTAACTGCTGAACGTGATCCTGAGAACTTGAAGTGGGACGAGGTTGGCGCTGAGTACGTAGTTGAGTCTACAGGTCTCTTCCTCGCTTACGAGAAGGCTGAAAAGCACCTCAAGGCTGGTGCCAAGTATGTGGTTCTCTCTGCTCCTTCAAAGAAAGGTGAGGACGGTCGTCAGGCTGACATGTTCGTTTGCGGTGTTAACACTGATACATATGCTGGTCAGCAGATTGTTTCTAACGCTTCTTGTACAACAAACTGCTTGGCTCCTATCGCTAAGGTTCTCAACGATAACTTCGGCATCGAAACTGGTTTGATGACAACAGTTCACTCTACAACAGCCACACAGAAGACTGTAGACGGTCCTTCTATGAAGGATTGGCGTGGCGGTCGTGCTGCTGCCGGTAACATCATTCCTTCTACAACAGGTGCTGCCAAGGCTGTAGGCAAGGTTATTCCTGAGCTCAACGGCAAACTGACAGGTATCTCTATGCGTGTTCCTACTCTCGACGTGTCTGTAGTTGACCTGACCGTTAACTTGAAGAAGCCTGCTACTAAGGAGGCTATCTGCGCTGCTATGAAGAAGGCTTCTGAGGGTGAACTCAAGGGAGTGCTCGGTTACACAGAGGATGCTGTGGTTTCTTCCGACTTCCTCGGCTGCCCATTGACATCTATCTTTGATGCCAACGCTGGTGTATACCTCACAGACAACTTCGTAAAGGTTGTTTCTTGGTATGACAATGAGATTGGTTACTCACACAAGGTTGTTGAGTTGATCAAGATTATGAAGAAGCACAATGGCTAATTCATACTCGAAGAATAAAAAACAGGCCGTTCAGCATTGCTGAACGGCTTTTTTTTATTAACTTAGCGCCCGAAATGAATAAAATGCTCACCATATTGGGCCCTACGGCAAGCGGCAAGACGGCTCTTGCTACGGTCGTGGCAAGTCGGCTGAACGGCGAGATTATCAGCGCTGACAGCCGGCAAGTGTATCGGCGTATGGACATCGGTACTGGGAAGGATTTGGATGACTACGTGGTCGACGGGAAACGGATTCCTTATCATCTGATAGATATTTGCGAACCGGGAACCAAGTATAACCTCTTTGAATATCAGCAAGATTTTCTTGAAACTTATCAAGAGATTGTTCAAAGGAGAACTTTCCCCATACTTTGCGGAGGTACCGGGCTTTATATTGAGTCAGTACTGGGAGGGTACAAACTCTCACCGGTGCCACAAAATCCGGAACTGCGACGGCGACTTGAGGGGAAGAGCCTTGAAGACCTTTGCGTTATTCTCGAACAACTCAAGGCACGCAACCATTCGGCAATGCACAACAAGACTGATGTTGACACCGCCCAACGGGCGATACGAGCCATAGAGATAGAAACCTATAATCTGGAACATCCCACCGACAACCGCGAATTCCCTCAGATTGATTCACTGATAATAGGAGTGAATATAGATAGAGACAGCCGAAGGGAGAAAATCACGGCCCGTTTACGGCAACGCCTTTCTAACGGAATGGTAGAGGAAGTCAAATCACTCATGGATAGTGGAATACCTTCGGAGAATCTTATATATTATGGACTTGAATATAAGTTCGTAACAGAGTATCTTATCGGCAAGACTACCTATGAAGAGATGTTCAATGGATTGGAGATTGCCATTCATCAGTTTGCTAAAAGACAAATGACGTGGTTCCGTGGTATGGAGCGACGGGGATACACCATTCATTGGATTGACGCACTGCAACCAATGGACAAGAAGGTGGAAGAGGTATTGGCATTGTTGAACAACAAATAGTAAATATGGAACAGACGAGATGGGGTGTGCTCTATTGCCCAAAACACGAAGGATTCTCAAGCCCACGCAAGCGTTGGGAAAAAATTGAACGTTGCCTAAAAGAAGAAGGGGTTGACTACGACTTCATACAAAGCGAGAACCAGAAAAGCGTGGAACGCCTTGTCACAATGATGATCAACAATGGTTATAAGACGATAGTCATTGTGGGTGGCGATTCGGCTCTTAATGATGCTGTCAATTGTTTGATGCAGGTAGACCGGGAAACAAGGGAGAATGTTGCTCTTGGCATAATACCCAATGGCTTGATGAATGACTTTGCTCACTTTTGGGGATTCCGCGATGGTGACGTTTCCCAAACTGTGAAATGGTTGAAGCAGCGTCGTATCCGGAAGATAGACCTTGGATGTATACGTTATACGAACAAGAACCATGAGAGTTGTCACCGGTATTTCCTGAATTGTGTGAACATTGGGCTGATTGCCGCCATTATGAACATGCGTCACCAAACTCGCCGCTTCTTCGGTTCTCGCACGCTGTCATTTCTTTTTTCTTTCGTGCTGATGATATTCCAACGCCTGGACTATAAGATGCACTTGAGAATCAATTCTGATGAGGTGAAACGCAAGGTAATGACGGTGTGCGTAGGCAATTGTACTGGATACGGACAGACGCCCAATGCTGTGCCTTACAATGGCTTGCTCGATGTGTCGGTTGTGTATCATCCGGAGATGACTCAACTTATTGAGGGCTTCTATTTGCTCTTCTGTGGCAAATTCCTTAACCATAAAAGTGTGCATCCTTATCGCACGCATGAAGTGATGGTGGAAGAGGCTAGCCGTGCAATGGTAAGTGTAGATGGAAGAATGATGAATACACCTATAGGGCACTATCGTATCACGGTAGAGCAGGAAGTGCTCAACCTTATCATTCCGGCATGACTTTAGGGTCTTCCGGAATTTGGAGTGATGATAGTATGTCAGTGTTTAGAACTAAACAAAAAGCGGGCTGAAAGCCCAACCTCTGCCCAGCCCAGGGCAAGCGAAGCGACACCCTGGGTAATGAAGGGGACATACGTACGCCCTGCAGGGGCAAAAGTAGTCTGAAACACAGTCTTTTGTCTTTACTTTTGCCCTAGCAGGGCGTACAGACTTGTATGGTCTGACCCAGGGCGCTGCCCTGGGCTATGAACAGATTGGGCTTTCAGCCCGCATGTCATAAAATCCTAATACAATGATAAGAGGTGTCACTCCAAATCACGGATGAACCTGACTTTAACCGAATTCCGAAATCTTACGGAGATCATCGTCTTTCAGTATTTTTATTTTTCGCCCGTCCGTCAAAATCAATCCCTCAGAGGCAAAGGCCGAAAGGGTGCGGATGGCATTGTTGGTGGTCATGTTTGACAGGTTGGCCATTTCTTCTCTACTCAGATAGACGCTCAAAGTGTGCCCGTCTTCCTCAACACCATAGCTGTCTTTCAGAAAGATGAGAGCTTCGGCAAGTCGGCCTCGCACGTGCTTTTGGGTGAGGTTGATGGTCCGGGTGTCAGAAAGTCCCAATTCACGAGCTAGATGCTTGATGAGAGACATGGCAAAATCATAATTGTGACGCATGATAGTGCTGACGGTCGTGATGGGTATTTGTGCCACGACAGAATCCTCAAGTGTCATGGCTCCTGTGGTATAGCGCTGGTTATCAAAAAAAGCTCTATACCCGAAGGGATCGCATGGCTTCACTACTCGGATGATGCGATTCTTACCCATGATTCCGTCTTTGCAAATCTTGATTTTTCCTTCTATAAGATAGGAAATAAACGTAGGGATTTCCAATTTCTTGTATACCTCTGTGTTTTTCTTGATCTTCCTGACAACAATTGTGTCGCGGAGTAGCTTTTCCTGCTCTGGAGTGACGGGCTTCCACTGCTTGGCTATCAGCGAAAGTGCCCTTTCCTTTATATCATCGTATTCATTAGTCATATACACTATTGTTGGTTGTTGTGCAAAAATAGTAAATATTCTATAAAATCATATAGCGTTGCTATGTTTTTCTTCGCGTAAGAATAAAAAACGGGATAAAAAGGAAAGTTTTGTTCAATTTATTTTGTTGGTTAAACAAAAAATCTTAACTTTGACACAATCTTAGAGTGTGCAGTTCACTCTACACGCCTCTTGGATATAGCATTATCTGTTACCGAAACATTGTAAACCTTAAATATTATGAGTTATCTTAGATTCGAAAAAGCTCTGATGACCAACCTGCAGGAGTCCTTGTCGAGGGAACTGCTCAGAACCAATCGCTCGGGATCCTATTCCTGTTCTACGATTGTTGACTGCAACACCCGGAAATATCATGGGTTGCTTGTTGTCCCTGTGCGCAACCTTGACGATGACAATCACGTGCTCCTGTCTTCACTCGACGTGACGGTGGTGCAGCATGGTGCCGAGTTTAACTTGGGACTGCATAAGTATCAGGGTAACAATTTCAGTCCTAAGGGGCACAAGTATATACGAGAGTTTGATTGCGACAGCGTACCGACTACATTATATCGTGTGGGCGGCGTGGTGTTGAAGAAAGAAGTGGTGTTTCAGCACCATGAGGATCGCATCCTCATCCGCTATACCCTTGTCGATGCCCATTCGGCAACGACCTTGCGTTTCAGACCCTTCCTCGCATTCCGTAGCGTGCGCCAGTTTACACACGAAAACTCAGTGGCGAGCCGTGACTACCAGTTAGTAGACAACGGCATCAAAACTTGCATGTATGCCGGTTATCCAGATCTCTACATGCAGTTCAGCAAGAAAAACGAGTTTGTTTTTCAGCCTGATTGGTATCGTGGCGTGGAATACCCTAAGGAACAGGAGCGCGGTTACGCTTCCAATGAAGACCTTTATGTGCCGGGATATTTTGAGATGGGCATCCGTAAAGGAGAGAGCATTGTTTTTGCAGCTTCAACCTCTGAGAGTCACATCACCACACTGAAACATCTTTTTGACAAAGAGATGGAGAACCGTATTCCGCGTGACAATTTCTACCATTGTCTGTATAATGCCGCTCATCAGTTCTCCTATTATGTTAACGATAAGGAACACTATATCCTTGCCGGCTATCCGTGGTTCAAGTGCCGTGCACGTGACACCTTCATCGCATTGCCAGGACTAACTCTTGCCATTGACGAGAAGCCTTACTTTGAGTCGGTGATGAAGACTGCTGAAAAGGGACTTCGAGAGTTTATGGACAACAAGCCACTCTCCGTCAAACTCTATGAGATAGAAAAACCAGATGTCCCTCTTTGGGCAGTATGGTGCATACAACAGTATGCCAAGATTGTCGGGAAAGAGGAATGTTGGAACAAATATGGAAAATTGCTTCGTGACATTGTCTATTATATTATAGGAAACAAACATCCGAACTTGGAATTGCATCCTAACGGGTTGCTTTATACCAATGGTAAGAATGAAGCTGTGACATGGATGAATTCCACCGTCAATGGCCATCCCGTAGTACCACGTACGGGATATATCGTGGAGTTCAATGCCTTGTGGTATAATGCCTTGAAGTTCTGCTCTACGATTGCTGAGAGTCAAGGTATGACCAAGGACCAGGAGATGCTTGAGGAACGTGCGGAGAAATGCAAGGTTGCGTTCATTGATACTTTCCTCAACGACTATGGCTATCTGTTTGATTACGTAGATGGTCAGATGATGGACTGGAGTGTGCGCCCCAACATGATTTTCCCTGTTGCTTTCGACTATTCTCCACTCAATCAGCAGCAGAAGAAGAGCGTGTTTGATATCTGCACCCGTGAGTTGCTTACTCCCAAGGGGTTGCGCTCACTTTCGCCGAAAAGCGGCGGTTACAACCCCATGTATGTTGGACCACAGACACAGCGCGACTATGCCTACCATCAGGGAACGGCATGGCCTTGGCTGGAAGGCTTCTATATGGAAGCGTGCCTAAAACTTTACAAGCGCACTCGCTTGAGTTTCGTGGAACGTCAGATGGTTGGATACGAGGACGAGATGACACATCTGTGTGTGGGCACTATCCCCGAACTATTTGACGGCAACCCTCCGTTCACAGGCCGTGGCGCTGTGTCGTTTGCCATGAACGTGGCAGAGATATTGAGAACCTTAAAACTGATTGATGCCTTTACCTTAAAACAATAAGAGGAGACTGAAACTATGAAAGTACTAATGTTTGGTTGGGAGTATCCCCCTCACATTCTCGGAGGTTTAGGTACTGCCAGTTACGGAATAACCAAAGGCCTTGCGGCGCAAGGAGATATGCAGATAACCTTTTGCCTGCCCAAGCCTTGGGGCGATGAAGACAAAAGCTTCCTCAACATTATAGCCATGAATGCCGTGCCTATTGCGTGGCGTGATGTGGACTATGACTATGTGAAGTCAAGATTGGGCAACGTGATGGATCCGGATTTATACTATAGACTCCGTGACCACATCTATGCCGACTTCAACTATATGAATGTCAATGACCTCGGTTGTATGGAGTTCTCAGGCCGCTATCCGGATAACTTGCACGAGGAAATCAACAATTATTCAATTGTTGCTGGTGTCGTAGCCCGTCAACAGGAATATGACATCATCCATGCACACGATTGGCTCACCTATCCGGCCGGTATTCATGCCAAGAACGTGAGCGGCAAGCCGTTGTGCATACATGTGCATGCCACAGAGTTCGACCGCAGTCGGGGCAAACCAAATCCCACAGTCTATTCCATTGAGAAAGACGGCATGGACAATGCCGACTGTATCATGTGTGTGAGCGAACTCACCCGTCAGACGGTTATTCATCAATACCATCAAGATCCACACAAGTGCTTTACGGTGCACAATGCCGTCTATCCTTTGCGGCAGGAACTGCAGGAGATACCTCGTCCCGACCATACTGGCAAGGAGAAGGTTGTTACGTTCCTTGGACGTATCACTATGCAGAAAGGCCCTGAATATTTTGTGGAAGCCGCTAACATGGTTCTCCACCGTACACGTAATGTGCGCTTCTGCATGGCGGGTAGTGGCGACATGATGGATGCCATGATTTATCTGGCTGCAGAGCGAGGCATTGCCGACCGCTTCCACTTCCCGGGATTCATGCGGGGAAAGCAAGTTTATCAGTGTCTAAAAGACTCCGACGTGTATGTGATGCCTTCCGTAAGCGAACCCTTTGGCATTTCCCCTCTTGAGGCCATGCAGTGCGGAACGCCGACTATCATTTCCAAGCAGAGTGGTTGTGCCGAGATACTGCACAATTGCATTAAGGTTGACTATTGGGACATTCATGCCATGGCGGATGCTATCTACAGCATTTGCCATAACGACAGCCTGTTCCATTATCTACAGGACGAGGGCAAACGCGAGGTAGACCAGATTACCTGGGAGAAAGTGGGGCTTTGGATACGTGAGCTCTACGACCGTACCATCAGTCACCAATTATAAACAGAGTTTAGCAACCTTCTAAACATACAAGATTATGAAAACAATTTGCTTATATTTCGAGATACACCAAATCATACATCTCCGCCGTTACCGTTTCTTCGACATCGGTACTGATCATTATTATTATGATGACTACGAGAACGACCGCAGCATTACTGATATTGCGGAACGTTCCTATATGCCAGCCCTTAACACGCTTCTTGAAATGATACGTGCCAACGGCAAGTATTTCAAGGTGGCTTTCTCTCTTTCTGGAGTAGGCATCGAGCAATTGGAACTGCATGCGCCACAGGTCATGGAAAAACTTCAGGAACTCAACGAAACAGGTTGTGTGGAATTTCTTGCCGAACCTTATTCTCACGGATTGTCTTCTCTTGCCAACGAGGAGTGCTTTGCAGCCGACGTAAAGAAACAGTGTGAGAAGATAGAGCAGTATTTCGGGCAGAAGCCTAAGGTGCTCCGCAATTCGTCACTCATCTATAGCGACGACATTGGTGGCCAAGTGGCAGCCATGGGTTTCAAGGGCATGCTCACTGAGGGAGCCAAGCATGTGCTTGGATGGAAGTCGCCTCACTATGTCTATAACTGTGCCATTGCGCCTAATCTCAAACTCTTGCTTCGCGACGTGACGCTTAGTGACGACATTTCCTTGCGCTTCAACAACAGTGATTGGGATGGCTATCCGCTCTTTGCCGATAACTATATCAACCGCATTGCAGCCTTTCCACAGGAAGAACAGATAATCAACATCTTCATGGAACTTTCTGCTCTGGGCATTGCCCAACCGCTGTCTTCCAACATCCTTGAATTCATCAAGGCACTGCCTGTGTGTGCCAAAGCAAAAGGCATTACATTCTCTACTCCTACGGAAATCTGTATGAAGATGAACAGTGTGGGCGCACTTGATGTGCCTGATACGTTGAGTTGGGTAGACGAGGAGCGTGACGTGAGCACATGGCTTGGCAATCCCATGCAGAATGAGGCTTTCAATAAGCTTTATAGTGTGGCTGACCGAGTACGCATTGCTAATGATCCGCGTATCAACCAGGATTGGGACTATCTGCAGGCGAGCAACAACTTCCGTTTCATGACCACCAAGCCTTCTAACGTGGGACTTGATCGTGGCATCTATCTTGATGCCTTTGATGCCTTCACCAACTATATGAACATTCTCGGTGATTTCATTAACCGTGTGCAGTCGCTCTATCCTGAATCTATCGACAATGATGAGCTTAACTCTCTTCTCACTACCATCAAGAACCAAGATGAAGAAATTGAGCTTAAAGACAAGGAACTGGCAAGGTTGCAGGCTAAGGTGGAAAAGGCTGAGGAGAACGAAGTGGCTTTGAAGGCCAAACTTGATGCAGTCAAGAAGAAGGCTACCGTAACCAAGAAAACTACTACAACCAAAAAGGTTTCTAAGGTCGCCTCTAAGGTGAAACCTGCTCAAAGCGCTCCTGTGCCAGCAGAGGGTACGTCAGATAAGGCGCCAGAAAAGGCGGAATAACAAAGATAACTTATTGATAATTATAATCACCATTGGCTTGGTTCTTTCAAGTGGGGACCAAGCCTATTTTAATTTAAAGCATAATGACAGACAGCAAGGCAAAATTTACAAAAGAGCTACTTGAAGAAATAAGAAACCGTATAGGCAAGGATGTCACGGAGGAAGAGGCGGTGGCTTATCTCCGTTCACTTTCGCCAGAAGAATTGTATGATCTGACAATAGGTATTGCCATGAAGCATATTGTCTCTGACGATACCCTTTCAGTTCTATCTGGAGATGATAGGTTGTCGGATAGTGACGTTGATGATGACGATGATAACTCTATTTATGACGATGATGCTATCTATGATGGTTCAGGACAGTTGGAGTGTATGCCCACTATAGACTTGAAGAAATATACACTCCGCATTAAGTTGAGAGGCATCTCTCCCAGTATTTGGAGAAAAATTGTGGTGCCCTCTTCCGTGAAGCTTACGTCTTTGGCTGAAATTATTCTTGATGCTATGGGGTGGTGGAATTCGCATCTACATCAGTTTGTGAGCAAGGGTAGACGAGACATCTATCGTACCGCGCAGCAACATAGTGACGATTTCTTCCTGACTTCCTCTCATTGGGGCGGAGACTATTCCATTGCTCATCTTTTGCAACAACCGAAAGACAAGGTCCTTTTTGAGTATGATTTCGGAGATGGATGGGAGCATGAGGTTGCGCTCAGTAAGGTGGAAGACTATGCTGACGGAGAAAAGGCTGAGGTTCATCTGCTCGGCGGTAAGCGTGCTTGCCCTCCGGAAGATTGTGGCGGTGTGTGGGGTTATCAAGAATTGTGCGATGCTATGGCACACCCATATTCGGCGCGTGCCAAAGAACTGAAAGAGTGGTTAGGCTACAAGTTTGACCCCGAGGACTTCGACAAGGAAGATACTGAGTGTATCCTTGAGGGGTATAATATCGAGTTGTGACGTTATGGTCTGTTGACTTGGTATCAAACAAAAGGTGGTTTGCAAACTTTGGGCAAACCACCTTTTGTTTCTCGTCTTATTTTCTTATGTATTTCCTGTTGTTCTTGATGTATATGCCTTTGTCGACAACATTGTTCAGCTTTATGCCGTTCATGGAATAGAGAGCGTCATTCTTTGTGCTGTTTGCTTCAATCTTGTTGATGGCAGTAATGTAGTCACCCGAAATCTCTGCCTTGTATTGCTTGAAGATACGTGAGGTAGCGTTTCTTGTATTGGTGATTTTGCAGCCGTTGATGAACTTCACGTTGTCGCAATAGGCAAGGAACATTCCCTTTTGTGCCGTAATCTTCACGTTGTCGAACGTGATGTTCTTGGCATGGCTTTCCGGAAGTCCATAGATGTAGATGGGGAAATAGGCCTTGGCGCTTGAGTTGTAGGGAGTGCCTGTCGAGGTGACGTTTTGTATCAGTATGTCACGATAGGCAGGTGTCTTTTCTGTTACCGTCGCCGATGCGGCACTGCTCGGTTCAGGTTTGGTGCTTTGGTCATACCAACATTCTATATAGACTGGATTGGCTACGTTCGTCATTGTGCAGTTGCGGAACGTCAGGTTATACACATCACCGCTTCGCCCCCGCTGCGACTTGAGGCGGAAGCCGCTGTCTGTTCCATTGAAGGTCAAATCTTCATAGATAATGTCGTGCATATTGTTAGTAAAGCTGCCGAACGATGCACCATGGCCTGTTCCCATCTGGCAGTTCCACACATGCACGTACTGGGCATCGTCATCGCAAACCACGTTGTCGTCACCTGTACTGATGTTGCAGTCGTAGATGTTCACGTGGTGTCCCCAGATGGAGATGCCGTCCGTGTTGTGCGATGGCTGTTCCGTCTTTGTGGTTGACGAGGGATTATAGATGGTCACGTCGTGAATGGTGGCATGGCTCGCCTTGCCGCTATTGCTGATGGTGAGGTTCACGCCCGGTGTGTTCTGTATCTTGAAGTTGCGGAGCAGAAAGCGTGAGCCTTGCTCTAAGCGGATGAAGGCGCCAGGGTTGAATGTCTCTTTGTTATCGCGTGCTTTCCACCAGCGTGTGCCTTGTCCGTCGAAGACGGAAGTTTCGCCTTCTCCCTCAATGATGATGTCGCTTTGTTTTCTGCTTTTGCAGCCGATAAATATTGTTTTGTTGTTGGGGGCTTTACCATATTCCACCAACTTGAGGGTAGCACCTGCACAAAGGTGCAATACGGTCTTCGACTTGATGCTCAAGACTTCCGTTTTGCTTGTCATCTCCGACTCACTGCCGAACATCCATGTTCCGGCAGGAATCACCACCATGCCACCCGTTGCCGGCACAGCATTGAGGGCTGCCTGTATGGCCTTCGTGTTGTCGGCTTTCGACGGGTCTGCCCCATAGTCCTTGATGTTGAAAGTGTTTGCTTCTGTAATGGTCGGGATGTTGGGCAGCTGTACGGCCCCCCATCCGTCAGGAGTGTTCTGTTGGTTCTTTTCCGCTGTCACGTCGCTGTCTGCCATGGCAGATGTGCAGGGGAACGTGAACAGGCACAAGAGGAGTGCCCGGCATAATGTCTTGTTCATCGTTGTTTTGATTTTAAGTTTTCTGTTTATGCTAATGTGCTTTGCGGATGCAAATGTACGGAAAAGCCCACGCATTTGCAAAGTAATTCCATACAAAAAGGCGGAAGTCGTGAAAACTTCCGCCTTTTGTGTGAATTATTACCCGTTTGCGGGTATTTCGTGTTTATTCCACCCAGCGTGGGTCGCCGAGTGTACCGTACAGACCCTGATAGGTGTCTTTGATGTGGAAGTTGCCATTCTCGGCGTCTATCCAGAAGTCTGCCGACTTGGCATCAATCTTGGTTCCCAATTCGTAGCCCTTGTTCCACAGCATATCTGATGTGTAGTAGGTGTTGCTTACAGAAGAAACCTTGGTGCTCACACCCTTGATGGTAGAAGTGCCGTCAGCGCCGTTGCATGGACCGAACAGACAGTTGTTGATTTCGGGGGTAACGGTTGTCTTCTTCATTACGTCGATGAACGACTTGGCAGCTTGTGTGCAGTTGTAGATAGTGCACTGGTCGAGTTTGATGCTCAAGTTGTCCTGCTCTGTTGAGATAGGACCGCCAGAAGTACAACCATTGATAGTAGACTGGTTGATTTCCACGCTTCTAACAGTGGCTTTTCCGCATCCCTTAGTCCACACGATTCCGTATGAACCGATGTTGCTGATTACACAGTCGCTGATTCTGATGTTGCCGATGGTGCCGGTAAAACTCTGTGCGCGGATAACGCCACGGGTCTTGCTGATGTTACATTTCTCGATGAAAATGTTGTCCAGTATAGTTGTACCCTTGATGTTGCAGATGTAGTCAGCATCGTTGCCCTCGTTGACAAGGTCCAGGTTGTAGAAGCGCACCAATGTCATGTCTCCACCAAAGTTGATCCCCTTGGCATGGAATATAGGCTTGCTGTCTCCTTCCTGTCCCCAGAACACAATGCTCTTGATGCCGCTTGGCACTACGATGGCGTCTGCACCATCTTCCTGCTTGTAGTTGGTGCCCTGTGTGAAGTTGATGAGCACGTTCTGCTTGCCTTCCTGTGCTGCCTGGTTGAGCACTTCCTGCAAGTCGCTGCTGCCGTTGAAGTCTATCTCGTCGAATCCGTCAGGCAGGTCTTCACTGGTCTTGAAGTCTTTCGAGCCGCGGAGCTTCTTCACTCCGTCTTTCAGATTGTAGATTTTGACTGTGTATCGAGTACTTGGTGTCAAGCCTGTGGCCTCAATCTCGCCTGCAGCCACCTGTTCTGCGGTGAACTGTATGTTGATGGAGTCGAGGGTGGCATCTTCCTTTGTGTAAACGCAGGTCACCTCGGTGAACTGTGCACCCTTTTCGAATGAAATCACAGCAGAGTTCTTGGTCGGGTCCACACCGCTGATGATGTTCTCCGACTTGGTCTTGAAACTGTATTTGCTGTAGTACACCCAGTTTGACGACTTGCCTTCTTCGTTGATGCCGCGCACGCGAATCCAGTATTTGGTCTCGGCGTCAATGCCGCGGATGGTGTCGGGAGCGGTCTCAATGGTGTCTATCACGCAGTTGGCGTTGGCACCCTGTGCAATGTCGTTGTAGAGGGTGTCGGTGCTCAGCTCTACCACATAGCCTGTGGTGTTCTTCGCCGTGTTGAAGTTTACAGCCACCTTGGTGTCGTATGGGGTGACGGAGAGGTTTGTGGCGTGGAACAGGCGGTCGTAAGCCGGATCCACTTCCCAGTCGTTCTGGTCAGCACAAGAGCTGATAGAAGCGGCACCCAGGAGCATAAGTGCTCCTGAAAGTGCTATGTTTGATATGTTTTTGAGTTTCATTTGTTTACTTCTTTAAGGGTGGATTAGAAACCGTATGAGTTCTTCAGCAAGCCATTGGCATCGGCAATGGTTGAAGTGTGGAGCGGAATGAGGTAGCGGTTCTTCACCGGTGTGTTCAATCCTTTGTAGAGATTCTCCATCAATACGTCAATGTTCTGTCGTTTGCTGTCGTCTGCCAATTCGGAACCCCACCATGAAGTGCTGTTCCACACGGTATTGTCTGATGCGTCCTCCGGCAGGTCTGACACCTTCCAGCAAACGGAACTCATGTCAATGCTGACATTGCCCGATGCATCAGTCTTGGTCTTGTAGTAGAGCTTTGTGGGGTATTCACCATTGTTGAGTTCGTTGATATAAGCCTGCTTGGCTTCGTCTATCTTCTGGCTCAACAGGTTCCAGCGCTCGAGGTCATACTTGCGGTATCCCTCGCCGCAGAGTTCCCATGCGTTCTCCTGAACGATGGCATTGAACAGGCCTTCCTTGCCCTGGATGTTGTTGACATACTGTTCGGCTTCGGCTTTCTCTGCTGCTGTGTTGAATGCGCGTGCATGTACTTCTGCCAATGCCTTGCGGGCTGTCAAGCCGTTCACACCGTCGGTTGCGTCGTCAGGTCCGTGCAGTTCGTTGAGTGCCTCTGCATAGAGAAGGAGCACCTGTGAGTAGCGCATCTTGATTTCGTTGATACCCGTAGGACACTTGTCTGTGGTGGCGCAGGCGGCTGCACGCCATGCCTCGTTCATCTTGCGAACGTCCCATTTGCCAATGTATATACCGAAGGGCTTGTTCGAGTCGAACTTCTCCACGGTGTTGGTTCCCTTCTCCGTGTTGCCGCTTTCATCCTTGTTGGTGTAGTCCTGATAAGTGATGGTATAGGGAACGCATGTGATGTCGCGGCGAGAGTCGCCGTCGGCAAACGACATGAAGAAAGGTGCCGTTGTCTTGATCTTGCCCGATGAGTTACCCTTGGCTCCGTAGCGTGGGTTGTTGTGTCCCTTGCCTTCTGCCACTCTGACACCAATCAGGTAGCCGCGCTCACCGCTCACGCTTACTCCCATAGGGATTTCGAAGAGGTTTTCCTGATATTGTGCGTCCAGCTTGCGCTGGTTCACCAGATACCATTCGTTCTCATAGCTTGGGTTGAGCTGGTGCTTGCCGCTGGCGATGAGCGTGCTCAGGTGAGAGAGGGCAATCTTGTAGTACTTCTCACGGTCGGCGTCGCTGCAACGCTGTGTGGGGTAGGTGGGATCGCTGTTGCCGTCGGTGGCGGTGATGTAGCCCTCTGCCGACTTGTCGCTTTCGCGGATGGCCCATCCTGCACGCTGCAGAGCAATCTGGGCGAGCAGTGCGTGGGCATAGCCCTTGTTCACGTGTTCTGTGGTGAAGGAAGTGGAGTTGTCAGCCCATGGAAGGTTGGGGATGGCGTCTTCCAGGTCGTCGATGAGTGCCGACAGTATCACGTCGCGGTCTGTCTTGCCTTTGTATATGTTGCTCAGGTCTGACTTGGAACCTTCTGTCTTGAAGGGCACGTCGCCGAAGTTCTTCACCAGGTCAAAGTAGACCATGGCACGGATTACCTGTGCCTCGGCCTTGTATTGGCGCATGGTGTTGCCGTTACTGCTCTTCTCGTTGACATACTGGCTGCCGTTGATGCCGTCGATGATGCGGTTGCAATACTCGATGTCAGAGTAAAGGGCATCCCATGCCTGCAGAATCTTTGGCCATCCGCCAGCTACGCCGCTGTAGTTGAACAGGCCACGCTCGCTGGTGTCGGTAAATGTGTTGGGCTTCGATGCATCTACGTCGATGATTTCGCAGTCGGTGCCGGCTGTTGTGGTGATGGCCATCACCTGGGTGTAGGCTCCGTCGCCATAGGTCAGCTGACCATAGGCCTTGTTGAGCACGGTGCCTGTGTAATATATGGAATTGAAGATGTTCTCTTCTGTGTGCTCCGAAAGAGAAGTCTGGTCGAGGAAGTCGTTACATGAAGTAGCGCCCATCAGCACTCCACCGAGAAGCATTATCTTGATAATGTTTGTATTCATTGTTGTATATTCTCCTTAGATGATTAGAATGAAACGTTCACACCGAACACGTAGAGACGGCTCTTGGGGTAGGCCGCGTAGTCAACGCCGGGACACAAGGCTTTCTTCTTGCTGCTCACGTCGGTTTCAGGGTCTGAACCTGAGTAGCTGGTGATGGTGAGCAGGTTATAGCCGGTGAAGTAGAAACGCACATTGCTCAGTGCCAAGCGCTTTACAAACTTCTTGGGCAGAGTGTAGCCCAGTGTGACGTTCTGGATGCGGAGGAACGAGGCGTCCTCTACGGCATAGTCGATGAGAGGCATGGTGCTCACCACGGACGGATTCCAGATGGTGGCTCCCTGGTTCAGCTCGTTGAGCTTGGCGAGGGCTGCCTCCTGACTTCCGTAGTAGGCTATGGCCTTCTTGAAGTCGCCTGTGAGGTTGATGCCTGTGTTCACGTCAAAGCCTGTGTAGCGTGTCACGAAGTCGTTGTTCAGGTTCCATTCATCCTTTGATCCCCAACGGAAGCTGGATGCCAGCTTGGTGCCGTTGATAATCTTGTTGCCGAAGGAGTAGTTGCAGAACACGCTGGCGTCGAATCCGTGGAAGTTGGCGCTGATGCCGAAACCACCAGTCCAAGGAGCCACGGTGTTGCCCAAGCGCTGCTTGATGGCGTTGCCGTTCTCGTCTACTTCCAGTTTGATGGATCCGGGTTTCAAACTGCCTACCACTGCAGAGCTGTTGTCTTTCACTCCGTCGCGGAGAGCCCATGCGGAACCGTTCCAAACGAGGTCGCCGTTAGGGTTGGTGTTCTCATCGTAGGCTGTGTAGAAGCCTTTGTACTTGTAGCCCCACACCTCGCCGAGGCGTCCGCCTTCCTGGACCTTGAAGTTCATGTTGTCGGAGATGGTGTTGCCGGCCCAACCGAAGTTGATGTATTCTGAGCTGTTGGCGAGTTTGTCAATCTTGTTGCGGTTGTAGGATATGTTGGCGTTCACGTTGAGGGTGAAGTTCTTCTTCTCAATGGCAGCCACATTCACGGCAAACTCGAAACCCTTGTTAGAGGTCTGACCATAGTTCTGATACTGTGTGTTGAAACCTGAGATGGAAGGAATGGTTGCTGCCATCAGCAGGTCCTTGGTGGTGTTCCAGTAGAGGTCGAAGGTTCCGTTGATGCGGCCGCGGAGGAATCCGTAGTCGATACCGAAGTCACGGGTAACGGTTGTTTCCCACTTCAGGTTCGGATTGGCGAGCCACTGGTATTCCATCATAGTGTTGATTTCCTCGTTGAAGTAAGGCACACGGCCGGAGCTTACCAACTTGTATGAAGTCTGGTTCAAACCGCTCTTGATGCGGTTGTTACCTGCTGTACCGTAGCTCAGACGCATCTTCAGGTTAGAGAGCCAGCTGGCGGTGTTCTTCATGAACGGTTCCTCGCTCACGCGCCAAGCGAAGGCTGCTGATGGGAAGTAGCCCCAACGGTTGCCCTTGGCAAACTTTGAACTGGCATCTGCACGCATGGTGGCGGTGAACAGATACTTGTCGTAGAGTGTATAGTTTATACGGCCGAAGAAAGAAGCCATATTGTCTTTTCTGCCTACGCTGTTCTCGTTGGCGAGCGCGGTGCCCGATGCGAGGTTGGCGAGCGCTTCCTGAAGAGTAAAGGTGGAGGGGAATCCTACAGACTTGGTCACGTAGCTCTTGTCTTGTGAGCTTGACCATTCCTGGCCGAGAAGCACATTGAGCTTGTCGCCCTTGGTGAATACGTTCTTGTTGTCGTAGGTCACGGTGTTGGCGTTGCGCCAGTTCTTGTTGTCTGTGCGGTCTATCTGCACCTGTGGCTGACCCTTGGGGTCGAGCTTTGAGCTCTTGCTGGCAATGTTACCCCACACCTGGTCTGTCTTGTCGAACGACCAGGCATAGCCGAATTCGCTGCGGAATGTGATGTGCTTGAAGGGCTTCCAGTTCAGCCCCACGTTGTAGTTCTGACGAAAACGGCGCTGCTGCTTGAAGGTGTCGTTGATGCGGTCCAGTGGACTGGGGTCGTTGCTCGACGAACTTTCGTCATCCTCGTTGTCACCGTTTGTGAGCGGGTCTACAGGACGGAAGATGACGGCACGTGCCACGGCAGAGTAGGCTGCTGAACTTTCGTTGGTGTCGGCACCAGAACCGAGTCCGTTCACCACCTGATAGCTCAGGCGGGCATTGAAGTCCATGGTCAACCACTTGTTGAGGTTAGTGTTCAACTTGGCGTTGATGTTGTCCTTGGTGAAGTCGGAACCCACGAGGATGCTCTTGTCATCGGTGCGTGAGTAGCTCACGTTGAACTTGGTGTCTTTTGAACCGCCGCTCACACTCAAGTTGTAAATCTGCTGCAGTCCGGTGCGGCCGAAGAGGTCGTCCTGCCAGTCGGTGCCCTCAACGGATTTCCAGATGTCGAGGTCGTCGTATTCGCCATACTTGCTGGTCACGCCGTTCTCCTGCTGGTATCTCACATACTCGTAGGGGCTGAGCACGCCCACTTCCTTGGCCACCTTGCGCACGCCGAGCGATGCGCCGAAGTTCACCTGCACCTTGCCTTCCTTGCCGCTCTTGGTGGTGATGATGATAACACCGTTGGCACCACGCGCACCATAGATGGCTGTAGAAGAGGCGTCCTTGAGCACGTCCATCGACTCAATGTCGCTGGGGGCAATGTCGGAGATGCTGCTCACGGGGAAGCCGTCGACAATATAAAGAGGGGAGTTGTCCTGCGAGAGCGAACCGCCGCCACGCACGCGAATCTTGATGTCGGCGTCGGGTGAACCTTCAGTTTGCATGACGCTCACACCGGCCATCTTTCCCTGAATGGCCTGGGCGGCACTCGACACGGGCACGTTGGCAATGTCCTTGGCCGACACGGAAGCCACGGAACCGGTTAGGTCCTTCTTCTTCATCGTGCCGTAACCAATCACGACAACGTCGTTGAGGCTGGTCGACTCCTCTTCGAGGGTGATGTTGACTGTGCTCTTGCCAGACACGTTCACGGTCTTCTGCTTCATGCCGATGTAAGACACAACCACCTGGTTGCTCTTGCCGGTGAGCTTCAGGGTGAACTTGCCGTCGAGGTCGGTCACTGCACCTTGTGCTGCGCCCTTCTCCTTGACTGTAGCACCGATAATACTCTCTCCAGACTGGTCAACGACCGTTCCGGAAATCGTTTGCGCAGAAATGGCTGTCGCAATGAACAACAGGGCCAATGTCAGCGCAATTCGAACTTTTTTCAAATTTACAGACATAATTTTTGATTTACTATAATTTTAGTTAGGTGTTAATTCACGCAAGGTCTTTGCTTATTCCATATCCAGTGATGCCTAAATCCAACTCTTTGTTCACGGCTGCAAATTTACAGTTAGTTTTCCAACTGATGCTTGTCTTTTTTCCTTATTGAATTACCGGAATTGCAGATATTGTAGGATAGGTTCCTTTTATAGTTTAAAATTTCATAGTGCAAAGATAATATAAAATAGGTTTAGTCGTACGCTTTTATATGTTAAAACTACGTAAACGTTTGCATTTGTTTGTGTACACAGTTCCTTGTCAAGCCTCTTTCTATATGGTTAAAGCGTTGTCTTTCAGTAGGTGTTGTGCGTTGAATATGGCCGTTGCGGGTACCGTTCTTCATGTTTTGCGTACAATTTTATATTCTTTCTTTTCTTTCTTAGGCTTGTCTCTGTGCTCTTTCCGGTTTTCACTTTTGGCGTTTTTCCTGTCATGGCGTTTTTTCTGCCCATGGGTTGTATGTCTCCAAGTATGCTGGTGTGCTCCGTTTCTTTTCCGTCTATGTGAACTGTTGTCGTGGCTGGCAAAGAGTGTCCGTTTGCCTGACATCATGTTGTCCGTACTCGTTTGGACGCCTGTGCAGCGAAAGGCGGCAGACTTTTGTGTCTTTAATGGTTGGGTTACCATGGGCTAATGGCACAGTAAGGAGGCGTAAGTCTGCCACTAACGCCTCCTTAGTGGCAGACTTACGGTCAGTATCTTGCCGAGATACTCCAGTACTTCCGTATGAATACTGACTCAAGGTCGGCAACAAAAAGCCTCCTGCATGCCCGCAAACCGACCGTGTGTCGGTTCGTGGTGCATGCAGGAGGTCCGTGGACTTTTCCCTACGCTTGTTGGCGCATGGTCTTGTCTGTCTATTTGTTCAGATGCTTCTTTCCGTTCATGATGTAAATGCCCTTGAAGTCTTTGCCCACGAGTTGGCCGTTGATGTTGTATTTCTTGCCCTCGGCAGTCTTGCCGGCGTCGACATTGTTGATGCCTGTAGCGGTAGGCATTTGGGTGACAAACATTTCTATTTGTTTGTTGTAGGGGATGATGATGCCTGTGAACTGGCGCGGCTCAGTGACGGTCACGTCGTAGCCGAGTTTGTATTTGTCATAGAACTGCAGCAGTTTGTCTGTTCCGCTGTAGTATTTGTTGCTCACGGCAGTGAGCGTAACGTTTTTGATGGTGACCAGTTTGCAGTAGTTCTCTGCCTTGACAGCTTCCTCCACGGTCATCTCTACCGGTTCCACGGTTCCGTCGGTAGTGGTCAGTTTGTTTTCTTCCACGTTTGTCAGTTCAGGCAGGTTGGCATATTCGGCATAGGTGCCGGTAATGGTGCCGTTGAGTGTCTGTCCGGCCTTGAAGGCGAGGCCAGTCTTAAAGAGGTCTATGCCTCCGGTGGCGTCGGCCACATAGACATCGTCAGAAGTGGCATATTGCACCTTGGCGTTGGTGAGTTTCAGCACGGCCTTGGTTCCTACAGCCATTGCCTTGAATTCGGCAATGCTGCCGGCTACGGGCACGGTGATGACTGGCGCTGTGCCTTTTTCCCATACCATGATTTTGGTGATTTGCGTGTTGTTTTCGTTGGTCACCTTCAGCGTGTACACGGTGTTCTTGGCCTGGTGGTCGGCAGCAATGTCAAAACGGCTTGTGCCTTTGGCACCTGTGGAGGGGGAGCTCACGGCTTGGTCGCCAGCGAAGATGTTTTGTGTCACCTTGCCCGATGCGTTGGCATATCCCACCACTTCTATGCGTTCCACGTCGAAGTCGAAGGCAGGCAGTTCTACTGTGGCATTTTTCTTGCCAATGATGAGCACTCCATCCTTGAATTTGTAGCCACTGCTGGCAGCTTCGAGCTTGAGTGTGTAGGTGCCGTCGGTGAAACTCTTGGCTTCCTTGGCGTAGGCTTCTGTCGGAAATGCCCACTTGGTGTTGTCTGTCAGGTCAATCGTCACTTTCTGAGCGAAAGCGCCGGTAGAAACCAATGCTGCTGCGAGCATGAATGAAAGGCGTAGAAATTTTTTCATAATCACAAGTCTTTAAGTTAATAATGTTTCCTGCAGCAAAGATATATAATATATAAATACGTGTCAAGTTTCTGCCGCTACATTTTTATGAATTATTTTCCTTTCATTCGGAAATAGGATTGATAGTCGTGTTTTCTATGTCTGGATTGATATGGCAAATTGGATGAAAGTAGATCCGTTTATTGTTTCTTGTCCTCTTTGGGGTTCTTACGGGATTGTGAGTGGAGATTTTATGTCTGCGTTTGAGTTCGGAAAATTAATCGGGCTGAAAGCCCGGCAGGTACTTAACCAGAGGCAAGCGAAGCGACACCCTGGGTAACAAGCGTTAAAACGCACGCCATGAAAGGGCAAAAGTAGATAGAAACACAGGTAGATTGCAAGGCTTTCCTTATTAACGTAAAGGATGAAGAAGGTGATCTGTCAAGTATTGTAGACAGTTAAGTTTTTCAGTGGGCAATTCCAAAGGAAAATTCATGCCATGACATTTGGCGCCACCCTTAATGACGTACAACCTACAAAAAAGCGGATGCACCGACCATGGTGCATCCGCTTCGTGGGAATAGGTGTGCCGAAGTTATTCGCTCACCACTATCTTGTCTGTTTTCTGTGTTCCGTCGGTCAAGGTCACGACGCGGATGTTCACACCGGGTTGTGGCTTGGAAGTCCTGATGCCGTTGGCGAGAATGTATTCCGTCTTCACCACATCGGTAGCCTTCACGGTGTGACCGATGGCTGTGGCGCTTGCTTGGGTGCCGAAGCCGCCCATCTCGTTGGCCGCCCTCACGGTGTAGGTCTTGCCGTCTTCCGTAGCGAAACTCTTGTCGGCAGTCATGGTCACGAAGGCACCGTCGGCAAAGACGGCATAGACACCGCGGCCGCCTTCGCTTTCCCAAGTGAGCGTGTTGTTGGCCTGCTTCACGTCGGTCACTGTTGTTTGTGTCGTATAGGTGGCGGGTTGCCAGTCGGTGCCGAGCACATTGTCAATGGTGTAAGCCTTGGCCTGGTCGGCGGTGAGGATGGTTTCCATCTCGTTGACGGTCTTGTCCTTGGTGAACTTGATGACCTTGCTTGAGGGAGAAATCACCTTGCCTGTCTTGTCCATGGTGTTGTACTCTGCAAACTTGTCTGCCGGCACGTTCATGCCGCCTGTGGTGAAGCGTGATGAAGCCAGTTTGGAGGGCTGCTGAATGGTGGTGTTGAGGTATGCCAGGCGTGGCTTGTTGTTCCAGGCGCGACCATAGTTGAAGTCTGCAGAGAGACATTCGATGGTGCAGTGGTCGAACACGTAGCCCCATTCGGTGTTGCCGGCTGGGGCTGCAATGGTGCATCCGCCCGTGCCGTCGGCATTACGCTTTTCATTGACCAGTGTGCAGCGGTTGAAGAAAGCGTCGCCTCCACCGCAGATGTAGTCCACTGTGCCGTGGATCTCGGAGTCTTCCCAATAGTATTTTCCGCTATTGTTGTTGCTGTAGTAGGTGTCCTGGTAGGAGAGCATCTTCACGTTCTTGCAGATGGTCTGCGTGCCCTTGTCCTGTAGGCATACGGCACGTCCGGTACCGTTGCTGCCGTAGTAGTCGAGTGCGTTCTGCAGGGTGAGATCCTGCAGGTAGGTTCCCTTGCCGGTGACGAGCAGTGTGGCTGTCACGCTGATGCCCTCGTTCTTCACGTCGGGAGCGTTCTTGATGATGGTGCCGTCCGTGCTCTGGCCGATGATGGAAATGTTGTTGGCATAGATGGGCGTGAGCACGGTCTTGCCCAGATCGTAGGTGCCGTTGGGCAGGAAGAGGATGGTGCGGTTGCCCTGGCTCTTGCTCTGTGCCACGGCAAGGGTGGCAAGCAGGTGGTCGGCGTTGCCGGCTTCCACCACGTAGTAGCCCTGGGCGTTGGGCTGGATGGTGTTGTTCTCGTCGTTCACCACGCAGATGTTGTGCAGGTAGGTGGTGCCGCCGAAGGTGAGGGTGAGTGTGCCGCCGTTGCCGTTGTATTCTATGCTGGCAGACTTGCCGTCGCTTGCTGCTTTGGCGGCGATGGAGGTGCTGAATCCGTTGCCGTCGGTCAAGGTGATGTCGGCTTCGCTGCTGTAGGCGCAAAGGCCGAGCGAGATGTAGGCGTGCTTGCTGACAAGCAGTTTCACGGTGCCGCCTTGGCTGAACGACCAGCCGTGGGTGCCGTCATGGTATTGGCCGTTTGTGGGGTCGAAACCTTCATGGTCTTCGGCATAGAAGTATGGGGTGGTGAGCACGTAGTTCATGCGGTTGAAGTCTTCTGCCATTTCCTTTCGGGTCACGAGGGCGTAGAGCTTGAGGTCGCCGTTCACCACATCGGCATCGGTATACTTCCGTCCACCGTCTTTCTCCTCGAACCATCCGCGGAACTGCTTGCAGGTGGGCAACGCGGTTTCGTAAGTCTTGAGTGTGCCGATGGGGTTGCCTTTCTCCACGGTGGCTTTGCCGTAAACGGTGCCGTCCGTATTATAATAGGTGAGCGTGTAGTCGGGCTTCCACTTGAAGGTCACCTTGTAGTTCACCGTGTTGGTGCCTTGGCTCATGGGTATGGTCACCACGGTCTCGTTGTTGTTGGCGGCATAGCTCACGGTGCCCAGGGTACCGTTGGTTGCAGTCAAGTTTGTGAGTGGGTTGCTCTCTGATATCATGGCCTCGGCCTTGGGCAGTTCGATGGTGGCTGCCATGGTGCCGTCCTTTTGCTCCTCAAATAGTTTGTCCGCCTCGTAAGTCACGCCGTTGGCGGTGAACGAACCGAGCAAAGGTTGCTGAGACATGTCTACCTTGCCGTAGATGTTCAGTTGGAAGAGGTAGGCATTCTGGTTGGTGGTGAGGTTGGTGAAGCGCAGTGCACAGTTGGTGCGGTTCACTTCCACCTCCACGTCGCAGCCGGTTGCTGGACTGGCATAGCTGTCGGACAAGGTGACCCATGCATTGTCACCGTCGCCCTTGACTTCCAGTTTCCATCCGCGCTTGCTTCCCGTGGCTCCGTGCTTGAATTTCACTTTGGTCACCGAGGCGAGAGCCGAGGTTTCCACATAAGGCAGGCTGCTCTTGTTTGCGCAGAGGTAACCGCCTTTCCAGTCGGGAAACTTTGCAGTGTTGCCGTTGGTGGAACTGATTTGTGTGCCGAGAATCTTGAAAGTAAGGTTCTCTTTGCTGTACTTGGTACGTACGCTCACTTGCGAGTCGCTTTTCTCGTTGGCGCTTGCCGCGGTCCATTCTGTGAAGTCGGTGGCATATAGCTCCTTCTCCTGAACGTCTTGTGCCCAGACGCACAGGGTGGCGAGGGCCGTGAGGCAGAGGGCAAAGATTCTTTTCATGTAGTTTTGCATTTTGTTAAGTAATTGGTTTGTTTTTATGTAGGATGTCGTTGCAAAGTTAATAAGATTGGATGAAATGGTTAATGATTGTTGAGTAAAATTTGACGGAATAGGGGTAAAATACGCAAAAATATCCCGTTTAATTTTTCTTGTTCCCCATTTTGTAGTATATTTGCAGGTGAAATCCTACTTAACTGTATTCGATTATTTTCAATAACATAACATTAATAACAAACTAAAACAAAAGATTATGAAGAAAATTTTTACTTCTATTGTTGTTGCGCTCTGCGCAATGAGTGTTAACGCACAAGAGACCATTTATAGTGGTGGTGATGTGGATGATGCTAAGGTGTCAGTATTGGAGTTCGCTGATGGCGTGAAAATTACGCTTAATAAGGATGGTAAAAAGTATGATATAGGTAAGACTATTACTGTAGATGGTACCGAATATACATCTCTTAAATTGTCTAATGGTGCTGAAAACATTGTTGAATTGCCCAAAGCAGCTGCTAAAGTAACTTTCTACAGCTATGTGAACAAGTCGACTGCAGACGCAAGTGATCGTTCTAATTTCTGGTCTCAAGTTGGTGACAATACATACACGGCTGAGACTTCGACACTTATGAAGGATTTTAACGATGTAGATGACTATCAAGCTAACCCTGATGTCGCATCTTTTGACTTGAATGGCGTTACGAAATTCTCGTTTAAGAATTCCGGTTATCAGCCTTGCGTTGTTATTAAAATTACCTATGGTTCGGGTTCAGGTATTACGAATGCTGAAACAAAGAAAATAGATTTAAACGCTCCTGTTTACAATCTCAACGGTCAGAAAGTGTCTAAGGACTACAAGGGTGTGGTTGTGAAGAACGGCAAGAAGTACGTTCAGAAGTAAACGCACGGATTCTGCTAAAGAGTAAGTCGGATTTTGTAATCCGATGAACAGATAAGTTAAACCGCTATTCCGCGGATTTGTAATCAGCTTCCTGGAGTTCCAGCCTTACGGCATGGAATGGCAGAAGCTTAAAGGTAATGACAAATCCCGGGAATAGCGGTTTGTCATTTCTTGCCGGTGGAGTGCAAATTCCGAACAATATACTAATGGGATATTTGCTTTTTTGCGGATAGTGAGGATTATTTATTAGTTTTGTTTGGATGGCGTGGCCAAAATCTTTATCTTTGCAAAAATGGAATGTACGAATGAGTCCGAAGTTCAAAGAATATAAAGGGTATGTATTCAAGATTTACTCGAATGAGGAGGTCCGAATACACATACATGTGATAAAGGCAGAATGTGAAGCTAAGTATTGGCTGGAGCCGGCAATAGAACTTGCTGAGAATTTCGGCTTTACATCAAAAGAACTAAGTGTAATACAAGAAATATTAATAAGCGATGGAGACGAGTTTAAACAAAAATACAGAAGACACATCGGTAAGCGTCTTGATGATAAATGATAAGGGACTGATGATTTCCGTCTTAGGGCAGGATTATTTCCTGTCTTACAACAGGGTGCCTTGGATGCGTGATGCAAGTATCGCCCAGGCTCTGGATGTTCGGATGTCTGGACGTAGCGCCATAGAATGGCCTTTACTTGATGTGGATTTGGAAATAGAAAGCCTCAAGCATCCAGAACGTTATCCACTTGTGATAAAACGCTCGGATTTCGACCCTCTATAACTATTCGTGGCTTAGTTGTATTCTTTGGAATCCACAAATTCACTTTGACCGCTATTCTGTGGATTTGTAATCAGCTTCCTGAAGTTCCACCTTACGGCATGGAATGGAAGAAGCTCCAAGGTGATTACAGATCCCTGGAATAGCGGTTTGTCATTTCTTGCCGGCGGAGTGCAAATGTGACGGGACCTACGATGCCTGTTTCGTTTATTGTTTACCCCAATGCCCCTCGTTGTCTCACGATTCCTTATGGCGTAAAGGCGAACATGATAAGGCATTGTAATATCTCTTCTTATGCTTTATAATGATTACGGTTCCGGCAGGTTGCAAATCCGCCGGAACCGTAATGTCGTTGTTTTTCTTTGGGGTCGCTTCAATCCAAGCAACTCATTTACTTGATGATCTTGTCTATCTTGGTCTTGCCGTCGGCAAATACAAACTTGCGGATGTTGATGCCCGTTTGTGGCGAGTCAAGACGCTTGCCGTCGAGAGAGTAGTATTCGGTGCGAAGCACCTTGTTGCTGTAGTTGGTGTCACTGATGCCAGTGGTGCTTGCCACTGTGCCAGTGATGACCACTTGGTGCATGGCGCACTGCTTAGGACTGCTCTTTTCCTTGCCATTGTAATTGTAGATATAGACCACAAGGCTGCTCGTGCCGCTGGTTGCCGTTGCCGTAACATCGTGGCTGAAGGCTGTCCACCATCCGCCTGCTTCATTGTTGCGGTTAGGCCGTTGAGCAGTGACGATGTCAGTTTCACCCGAAGTGTTTTCCCAAGCCACATCATAGTTGCCACCGTCTGTTCCGCAGCGGGTGATGTTGAATGCTACGTTGGTAGGCTGGAACATCATGCCGTCGGCTGTGGTTATGCTGAACTTGACGACGTCGTTTTCCGTGGCGGCAGTGCTTGTCACGATGGGCTGGAGCTTGGTTTGCACTGTGCCATTGTTGCTGGCAGTGCCCGAAATGCTCATGTTGCTGCCCAACGTGATGGCGGTGGAGGCTATGGCTCCGGCGATATTGCTGGAGATGACAGGCTTCTCGTCGGCGTTTCCGGTGTTGAATGCCCATGTGATAGTTCCACTTTCGCCAGTGATGGTTTCTGGAGTGTCGGGCGTTTCGGTACCTCCGCTTTCTCCGCCACCACTGTTCTCCACGCGTTCCACCACGCGTCCCGTATAATACTCAATGCCGTCGGCTTTGGCTACTGTCGGATAGTATTCGTCTACGGGTGATATGGCATCGGCGTTCTCGTTCTTCATGATTTCCTCCACGAGCGAGTTGGCATAAACTTCCAGGTTGGTGTAATAGCCTTTGGCGTCGAGCGTGTAGGTCTTGGCATCGGAGGCATCGTTGGGATTGAGGCCGTTGGCAGTTTCCCATGCGTCCGGCATGCCGTCCTTGTCGGAGTCGTAGCCTTGCGCCCATGAACCTGTGGGGAAATTTTTCTCGGTGTAGCCGTCAACATCCGACACCAGGTCGATGCGGCCCTGCTTCTTTGTTACCGAGCCTTTGTAGGTAGGCTTGCCGCTTTTTGCTTCTTTCATATAACGGTCGTCTACGTCGTCGCGGAACATGCTGGCGCCGCAGTATCCGAGTATCTTGTTGTATGCCACGGCTGCAGTATGGGTAGTTACTACGCCCGTAGGAGCAGGCGAGTCGAGTTTCATTTTCACACAGGAAACGCCGTTAATGGTCACGTGGTCGGCATCATAGAAGTTGTTCTTGTCTTCCGTATATCGTTCTCCATTGAGCGTGTAAGTTCCGTTGTCATAGTTAACGCCGCTCCAGTCTTGGTTGTTGACAATTGTTCCGTTGTTGGTGCAGGTGGTGTTGCCTGAGATATAGTACCGGCTTGTCATTCCGTAATATTCAGGATGTTTACTGTCTGAATTTCCGGCCGCCGAAACCGTTACCTGTGTAATGACTGAAGGAGAAGTCTCCGGTCCCGCCTTGTAGTAATTGTTCACAATGTTGATTTGTCCACCGCCGGGACCGCCATAGCAGGTGCCGCTACCGTAATTGTTCATCAGGCAGTTGCGGAAGTCCACATTCTCTGCCTGTACAGGATTCTTCCAGTTGTAAGTGGCATAGTCATAATTCGTGTTGTAGCCGGTCCATCCGTAGCGCGCACCGTTGAAACGCGGTGAGCGGTTAGCCACATGGGCAATCATGTTATGGTGGAAACTGGCAAGCTTGCCTCCCCAGATTCCGCCATAGCCGTGGGAACCCTTATCGTGTCCGGCATTGCAAAGGCTTTCCGCCACCGTACACCATTGCATGGTGAAGTTGTTGTTGTCATAGAACGACGCCACCTCGTCGATGCTCCAGCTGAACGAGCAGTGGTCGAAGATGATGCCTGTGCGATGGCGTTGCGTAGATGCGTCGGCGCCGTCGTTCACGTCTTTTTCCTGTCCACGGCGTATGCGGATGAAGCGGATGATGTTGTTGCTGCCTGGACTAACGGTGTAGTAGCGCAGGGTGATGCCCGGATAGGGTGCTGTTTGACCGAGGATGGTGGTGTTGTCGCCTATGTCCAGATTAGACGCCAAGGGTATGACGCCTGCCACGTCGAAGACGATGATTTTCTTGCTGGAGCCGCTCACGGCAGCACGAAGCGAGCCGGTGCCCTTGTCGTTGAGATTGGTCACGTGGATGATGTTGCCGCCGCGTCCGCCAGTGACGTAGCGTCCGTGACCTTCGGCTCCGGGGAACGCAGGCGCTTGTGCCATGACAACTCCGGTACAGGTTGCCATGAAGAGGGTTGATAAAAACTTTTTCATTGTTTCTCTCTAATTATTGGTTTATGGATTACTGTATAAAAAACACAAGGAAACTAAAGACAAGAGTGGTTAATGATTGTAGTCTTTAGTTTCCTTGCGTTTATGTTGTTGTGCGTATTACTTCACGTTGATGGTGGAGTTGGTGTTGTAGCCCATGCGTTCCATTTCGAGCGAAGCCCAGATGAATGGGCCTACGCCCTTGGCATCGTTGTCGCGGATGGGTTCGCTCATGTAGTAGTTGAACGAGCCGTCGCGCTTGGGGTTCTTGGCAGGACCAAGACCAGACACGGAGCAGCAACGAGTGAGAGAGATTGTCTTGTCTGCGTTCACACGGATGAAGTTTTTCAGAATTCCGTCGTAAGCCTTCAGGCCGGCCTTCTTGAAACTGTCGTTGAGGTAGCCAAGGCGGTTGCCCTTGAGCAGGCAATAGGCAAACATGGACGAAGCCGTGGACTCCAGGTAGTTTTTGGGGTCTTTCACGTCGAGTACGTCATACCATACGCTGCTCTTCTTGTCCTGGTATTTCACCACGGAACTCATTGCCTTGTTGAACATCTTGATGAGTTCGGGGCGCTGTGCATGGTCTTCGGGCAGCACGTCAAGTACTTCAATCATGGCCATGGTGAACCATCCCAGTGCACGTGCCCAGGTGTGCTGGCTGAGTCCTGTTTCCTTGTTGGCCCAGAACATGGTGTGGGTTTCGTCCCAGGCGTGTTTCCAAAGGTCGGTCTTCTCGTCGTAGGTGCGGTTGAAAGTGCGGGTTATCTGCATAAGGGCATCGTCGTAAATCTTCTTTGGTTTCTTGGCAAGCTGAGGGGCTGCCATGGTGTAGTAGGGCAGACCCATGAAGATGCCGTCGAGCCAAACTTGGTTGGCATAAATGGCCTTGTGCCACCACACTCCTTCCTTTGTGCGGGGCTGCTTGAGCAGCTGCTTGTACATGGTCTTCAGCGCCTTCAGTTCTCCCTCCTGCGGGTCGAGCTGATACATGCGGTAGATGAAGCGTGCGGTGCGGATGTTGTCGAGGTTGAAGTCCTCATATTTGTAGCCTGTCACGGTGCCGTCCTTGGCAATCATCTTGGCGGGATAAGCCTTGCAGTAGTCCAGGAGTGAGTTGTCCTTGTAGGCAAGATAGGTGTCGAGGATAGACTCCAGTTCGATGCCCATCACGTAGCTCCACTTGGGCTTCTTGGAGAAGTCGAGCATGTAGGACTCGGGCACGCGCTGCATTTCCGACTTGGCGAGCCATTCACTGTAGTGCTTGTAGGGCTTGGTGTCGAGTGTGAGATTGCCGTTGATCATGAGGTTGTCGAAGTGAAGGTCGTGACTCTTGCCTGTCTTTCTCACGTGTTCGTCCTGCACACCGTTGAACGTACAGTTCTTCACGTTGATGTTGTAGATGTTGTCTGCGTCGTCAAGTCCATTGAGCAGGATGCCGTAGCGACTCTTCTGACAGGTGACGTTCTCCATGTAGACGTTGCGCACGGTGGGGTTGAAACCGCGCTTGGCAGCCTCTTTAGGCTCGTAGCCCAGGTTGATGCGGAGCACAGCTTCGCGGCACTGTCCTACCTTGACATTGCGCATGTAGATGTTTTCCGTGAGTCCACCACGACAAGTATTGGTCTTGATGCGGAGCACGCGGTCGAGGTTGGGTGAGTCCATCTCGCAGTTCTCCACGAACACGTTGTTCACGCCGCCGGAGATTTCAGAGCCTACCACTACGCCGCCGTGTCCGTCTTCCATCTTGCATCCGCGCACGATGATGTTGCGGCTTGGAATGTTCCATTTGCGTCCGTCTTCGTTGCGTCCACTCTTGATGGCAATGCAGTCGTCGCCAGTGTGGAACACACAGTTCTCGATGAGTACGTTCTCGCATGACTCTGGGTCGCATCCGTCGCCGTTGGGACCTTCGTTCCAAATCTTCACGCCACGCACGGTGATGTTCTTGGAGAGCAGGGGGTGTATAACCCAGAAGGGAGAGTTGAGCATATGGACACCCTCTATGAGGATGTTCTCGCATTGGTAGAAGTTTACCAGCTGTGGGCGCAAGCCTTTGCCCTTGCCCATCACGCGCTTTTCGATAGCCACACCGTCTTGTGCCATCTTGAACAGTTCGGGACGTCCTATCTTCTGCGATTCGGGCGTGCCTTCTGCCGTCCATCCGAAACGGGGTGCACCGCACATGGGCCACCATGTCTTCTTGTTGCCGCCACCGTCTATGGTGCCTTCACCGGTGATGGCAATGTTCTTGGCCTGATAGGCATAGATGCAGGGCGAATAGTTGATGCAGTCGAGACCTTCCCAACGTGTGCGCACGTTGGGGTAGAGGCTGGGGTCGAATACGAACTGCAGCCGGGCGTCTTTCTGTATCTCCAAGTTCACATTGCTTTTCAGCGTGATGGCTCCCGTCTTCCATTCGCCTGCCGGGATAACCACCTTGCCGCCGCCAGCCTTGGAGCAGGCTGCTATGGCCTTGTTGATGGCTGCCTGGTTCTTGGCAGCCGTCGCCTTGACAGACGCACCATACTTGGAGATGTTGTAGGTGCGGTTGGCAAATGTGGGTTGCTGGATGTTCTGCTCAATGTTGGGATACTCGGTGTCCCATGCAGAAGCCATCATCGACAATGGCATCAGGAGTGCCATCAATACGAGTTGGATTAGTTTCATTTGTTTGCTATTGGTTGATGATTATTATACGTGTAATTTGAAAACTCCACAAAGATACTAATTATTTTCCTAAGCGACAACCTGAGGTGTGAGTATTATTCTTTTTTATGTTTTGGAGCACGTCCGAAGGGGTACAAATGTTAAATATGAAATATTTATGCCCAAATATTTGCAATTGTCATGAATAAGGCCTATATTTGCCACAGGTTTTAGGTTTCGCAAATTTTTAACGAAATCATCTTCTTGAGGTTGGTAGCATCCTGCACCAACCTCTTTTTGTGCCGATACGTTTAAGATGGATTTTTTAAATAAAATGTGAAAATAATTTTGGAAGAATACACGAAAACTGTTAACTTTGTGGCGGTTAAACTTGGCGTTCTTGCGTTGTCTAAGTGCTCACTTTTTCTAATAAATAACAGTTTAATTATTAAATCGCTTGTTGTATGAAAAATGTATTTTTTTACTTGATGTTGACGTTGTCCTGCTTCTTCGTCAGTTGTTCAAATGACTCTGATTTCGACATAAATTCAGAAGAAAAGCAGTCTGTTTCCGATATTGATTTCTTCATCCAACTCGATGCGTTGGATTTGATGTATCAGAGTTCAAATGAAACTATATCGGTGCCCAATGGCCAATGCTTGGTCGGTGCAATTATTGCTGCGGGACAACAATTAGGCGTTAAATGGGACTATCTAACAGTGAAAAATTTGACGCAATTGTATTTGGGGAGTCCAAGTGTTGATATGGATGGTAATTTCATAGGGTATAACACAGATCCTCTTACTCTTAAGAGATTTTTTGGAAACATTCTTTCAAAGAGCGTCATTTCTTCCTTTGGATACTAAAGGATTGGAAGAACGTTTGGGGAAAAGGGCTACAGCTATAGGACTTTTAGAAGACAAGGCAAGTGATACTTCACATGCATACAATATACAATCAAAATGTACAGAACACAATCCTGATTGTTTTATTTGTTTTGATGCTGTCACAGGTGAGACCGTTCATTTGAAAGCATCCCAATTTGAGACCTTGAAATGTTACTTCTTGATGGGGCCCAAACGTTTCCCGTCCACAGATAAACAGGAATAAACTTGTTAAAGGTTATTATAAACTAAACACTATAAACATGAAAAGGATTATTATTTTAGTTTTCTCCTTATTGTCAGGGCTTTCTGTTATGGATGCTCAGGAGAAAGAGGCCAATGTTGACAACTTGTGGCTCCATGGTATTAACGTGTTGACAGGTGAAGGGGTGGACATTTACCATCTTCCGGGAAATCCTGTCATGAACTATATCTCGCCGGACGCTATTGAGAGTCTTCAAGACGGGAAGGTAACGGTCTCGTTCAGGAAATACATAACCACGCAAACCGAGCCGCGTACTTTCACGTGGAATATGAGTCCTGCGACACAGAAACTTATCAGTTACGCTGTTAAGAATCGTCAATGGATAAATATCATTTCGAGTGGGCAAATTAAGACGAATGACCAGAAGAAATATGCAGCCATTGTCTTGGAGCCCTACAACTTTGAGTCGGCGGACTCTGTGGCAGGAACCATTCCCGATAAGGCTATAGCAGAATGGGGAGAGAAAGGTTATGAGTTTTCTTCCCGTGAAAGCAGTGATAAGATAACTAAACAACTGTGTCCCAGTCTGTTGGCTGTGGAAAATGGGACGGCCATCATTCAGACAGAGGGGAATACGCTCTTTCCGACTAAGGAAGGAAAGACTTATTTCACTGTTAAAAACATATCGGCCTCAGCTTTACAGATGCTTAGATTTGCTGTTAAAAACAGTGCTGTTCTTTATTTTACTTATGACAAAAAAACAAAAAGTGTGGTCAAGTTGCGCCTTGACGCTAATTGGAACAAGTCCTTCATTGTGGGAAAAGAATAAGACTGCGAGTTGAAAGACGTGCATGGCCCTTATGTCAGGCAAAAGCAAGGCTGTTGGGCTTCTTGCTTTTGCCTGTTTTATTTGTTATTGTTTTAACGTGAAACGTGTTCTTACAGAAAAGTGGCAGTTTTTCTCTTTTGTTCTTTTCCAACTATCCTTCAAACAGGCTGGCCTGTCGCATTAATTCCCATAAAAATTTGGCAGGTTGCTTTAAAAGCGTTACCTTTGCAAAGCTAATCATTTTAAATTATCTGCCTATAGCAAGACTTTACTTCATCAAAAAGTAAAACAAAGAATGGAAAATCTCGCAGAAATGACCGACGAAGAGTTGGCATTGGCGTATATGGAAGGAGACAATTCGGCCTTTGACGAATTGCTTTCACGTACGCAGGATGCCCTTTTCTCATACATTTTGTTTGTGGTACACGACAAGGAAGTGGCAGACGACATCTTTCAGGAAACCTTCGTCAAGGTGATTGTCAGACTGCAGCAAGGCAGATATGTTACTTCGGGTAAATTTTACGGATGGATTACGCGCATTGCGCACAATGCCATTATGGACTGGTATCGTGACCAGTGCAGCAACCGCATTGTCGAGGCTACCCCCGACAACGACCTGTCGTTGCTCCGTTCGCCGCAGCAGGAGGTGTTCAATCGTGAGAGCCAGTATGTGCGCGAGCAGGTGCTTAGCGACGTGAAGAGGCTGATGGAAAATCTGCCACCCACCCAACGTGAGGTGGTCTACATGCGCTTTTATCAGGAGATGTCGTTCAAGGAAATTGCTGATGCCACGGGTGTGAGCATCAATACCTCGCTTGGACGTATGCGCTATGCCGTGCTCAATCTGCGGCGAATGGCGCGTGAGCACGGCGTGATTCTGCAGCTTGACTGACTTTATGGTCGCAGTTGCTTGAGTGCATGGATTGTGGAGAGTGGGTCGGTAGACTTGAAAATGTAGCTGCCGCTCACCAGTACGTCGGCTCCAGCCTTGACCACTCTTGGCGCTGTTTCGGCTTGTATGCCTCCGTCAATCTCGATAAGCGCATGGCTACCTGTTTCTTCTATCAGCTTTTTCAGCCGCTCGGTCTTGCGGATGGTGTTCTCTATGAATTTTTGTCCGCCGAATCCTGGGTTTACGCTCATCAGCAATACCATGTCCACGTCGCGTATCACGTCTTCGAGTACGCCCACCGGAGTGGACGGGTTCAGCGTTACGCCAGCCTTCATGCCGGCGGCATGTATTTCCTGAATGGTGCGGTGCAGGTGTAGGCACGCCTCGTAGTGCACGTTCATCATCATGGCGCCCAGCCGTGCGGTCTGCTCCACATAGCGTTCGGGACGTTCTATCATATAGTGTACGTCGAGCGGTTTTCGGCAGACTTTAGCCACGGCTTCCATAACGGGGAACCCGAAGGATATGTTGGGCACGAAGTTGCCGTCCATCACGTCGAGGTGAAGCCAATCGGCTTCGCTTCGGTTAATCATTTCCAAATCATGCTGCAGGTTGGCAAAGTCGGCAGCCAGCAACGAGGGAGATACCATTGTCTTCATTTGTTTGCGGCGGTTCAATTTAAACAAAACGACTGTTTGCGCCCGTTTATCTTGATGACGCGGTATGTGTAGGCAAGCTGGCGAATGATGGCCAGTGTCTTTTCTGACGGCTTGATTTCTTCTGGTGTAAATATGTTCATAGGCAATTCTCCTTGTTTTACTCTGTTTTTTATGTCTTAATAACGCAGGCTTTGAGTGATTATTACATCCTAAAAGAACATTTTTATAAATTTGTTTAGTCACAGAGAAGTTCACTGTTAGCGCCTTGTTAGTGGCATGTTTCGTCTTCGTCCCACGGCTTGGGCAATGAATGCCTACGGCCTGGGCATCGATTGCCCAAGTGGAGAGAAGTATTTTGGGCATTCCTTTCTCATGGTTTTTATGCGGTTGGCTGATAGGGAGTAGAGTGATAGAAAGTGATAGATAAGTGATGGATATGAAGCATCTATCACTGGAGGTAGTATGCTGAATATCAGTGAAATTCTGTAAGAAACAGCGCAAAAAGTGATAGGTGATAGATGTTTTCGGAAAAATGAATTCATGTATGCGTCATTCTTGTTGTGCATTGCAGAATGTAGGCTGAGAACGACGTCTGAATACAGGTTACAGGTTAGAGAATTCAAGAAATTTGTAGCAAATAGATAAAAAAGTACTGAAAAAGTTTGCAGCTTAAAATTTATTTGCTACTTTTGCAACCGAATCAACAAAACAACAGCAAAATGAAACAAATGGTATCTAATGCATGGTGGTGGCGTAGCTCAAGATTGAAAAAGTCGTGAGTCGCATTGCCGTATCGATACCCTACAAGATATAAAGAAGGCCTGCCGTTCATCACGACAGGTCTTTTTTTTCGTTTTGGCATTTCATGAATAACAACTTAAACACATACAACTATGGAGATGAAAACAATTCTACAGAGACTGCTCAATCATGAGGAGCTCAATCGCAAGGAAACCCACGACATTCTGCTTGGCATCACCCGTGAAGAGTATCCCACAGAACAGGTGACCGCTCTCATCACAATGCTTCAGATGCGGGGCATAGCGGTGGACGAACTGCTTGGATTCCGCGACGGCATACTTGAAACCGGTGTGCACGCACAGCTCGATGCCGATCGCTATATCGACGTGGTAGGGACCGGCGGTGACGAGAAAAACACGTTCAACATCTCCACTTGCGCCTGCTTTGTCATTGCCGGAGCCGGCTATAAGGTGGCCAAGCACGGCAACTACGCCGCTACTTCCACCAGTGGAGCCAGCAATGTCATTGAGCAGCACGGCGTGAAGTTCACCAATAACCTCGACCAGCTCAATCGCTCCATCAACGAGTGTGGCATGGTCTACCTGCATGCGCCGCTCTTTGCCCGAGCCATGAAGTATGTGGCACCCATCCGCAAGGCCCTGCAGTTTCCCACCCTGTTCAACTTGCTCGGTCCGTTGGTGAACCCCTCTCAGCCCCAATGCCAGTTGCTCGGCGTGGCCAATCTCGACCAAATGCGCCTCTATAGCAATGTCTACCAAAAACTCGGTGTCGATTACGGCATTGTGAACAGCATAGATGGTTACGATGAAATTTCGCTTACGGGCAGTTTCAAGGTGACCACCAACCATCTGGAGCACATCTATGCACCGGCCGACCTCGGCCTGCCCACCACCCAGGCCGACAATCTCAAGGGTGGCAACACCAGGGAAGAGGCCAGTGCCATCTTTGACAGTGTGCTTGAGAACCGTGCCATGGTAGACCAGAAGAATGTGGTCATAGCCAATGCCGCCTTCGGCATACACGTCATTGACGGCAGTAAGTCCGTAGACGAAAGCATTGCCATGGCGGGCGAGAGCATAGAGAGCGGCAAGGCACTCGGCGTGCTGAAGAAGTTCGTGGAAATCAATTCGTAAACCAACCGCTAAGACAATACTCACGATGGACATACTTGAAGAAATCACGGCCTACAAACGCCAAGAAGTGGAGCGCATGAAAGCACAGTTGGCTCCACATCTATTATATAATAAGGTGGAACAGATGCTCGACCATCCGGTACCCTCCATGAGCCAGGCTCTGACTGAAGCCCAGACGGGCATCATTGCCGAGTTTAAACGCAAGTCGCCCTCCAAGGGATGGATCAAGCAAGAAGGCAAGGCACAGGAGATTCCTTTGGGCTACCAACAGAATGGCGCGGCAGCCCTGAGCATACTCACCGACGAGCACTATTTCGGCGGCACCGACGAGTTTATCGTTGAGGCGCGCAGTTCGGGCGTCACCATTCCTGTGCTCTACAAGAACTTTGTGGTTGACGAGTACCAACTCTTCCAAGCCCGTGCCTGCGGTGCCTCGGCAGTGCTTCTCATTGCTGCCGACCTGAAACTGGCGGACTGCCGTATGTTGCTCCACACTGCCCACGAACTCGGCCTTGAGGTGCTGCTTGAGATGCACTCAGAGAACGAACTTGACTATGCCGATCTGGAACCCGACATGTATGGCATCAACAACCGCAACCTCGGTACCTTCGTGACCGATGTGGAAAATTCCTTCCGCATGGCTCGGCGCCTGCCGCAGACAGGTTGCAAGGTGAGCGAAAGCGGCATCAGCCATCCCGACACCGTGCGTCAGCTCAAGTTGGCAGGCTACAAGGGATTCCTCATCGGCGAGAACTTCATGAAAACCGATAACCCCGGAGCCTCGCTCCGACAATTCATCGAACAATGCTGATTAAGGTATGTGGCCTGCGTGAGCCCGACAACATTCACGCTGTAGAGCAGTTGGGCATAGACCTGATGGGCTTCATCTTCTATCCCAAGAGTCCCCGATACGTGGCGATGCAACGCTCGCTGGCAGGCATCTTGCCCGACTGTGCAGAAGAGGCCCTGCAAGACCGAGACCACAACATGGCGAGGGTAGGGGTGTTCGTAGACGATATGCCCCAGAACATAGTGACAAGAGTGGTCAACTTTGGTCTTGACTATGTGCAGTTGCATGGCAATGAGAGCACGGTGATGATAGACAACCTCCGTGCCACGCTTGACCCGGACATCCATAAGGGGGTGAAAATCATCAAGGCCATCAGTGTGGCCTCTGCAGACGACTTGCTGAAGGCCAATGTCTACCAGGGGCACGTCGACCTGCTGCTCTTTGACACGAAGTGCCCGACCAAGGGAGGTAGCGGTGAACAGTTTGATTGGACTGTGCTCGACCACTACACAGGAAAGACCCCTTTCCTGCTCAGTGGAGGCATCGGACCGGAAGACGCCGCAAGGGTGAAAATGTTTAAACATCCGCAATGTGCGGGCATAGACCTGAACTCGAGGTTTGAATCCTCACCCGGCGTGAAAGACGTGAAGCTGCTCAAGCAGTTCGTCAAAGAAGTGAGAAAGTGAAAAACAATATGACAAGGAAAACAAACAACACAAAAGAATATGAACAAGATAAACCAGTTATTTGCCGAAAGTCAGCGTGAGGGACGCAAGTTGCTCTCGCTCTATTTCTGTGCCGGCTGCCCCACGTTCGAAGGTACAGTCGACGTGCTCCGAGCCATGCAGCGCAAGGGCATAGCCATGGTCGAGGTGGGCATGCCCTTCAGCGACCCGCTGGCAGACGGCCCGGTCATCCAGAGTGCTGGCACCAAGGCTCTGAAGAACGGCATGTCGCTAGACAAACTCTTTGCACAGCTTGCCTCTGTCAAGGACGACGTGCACATTCCCCTCATCATCATGGGCTATCTCAACGTCATCATGCACTATGGTTTTGAACGTTTCTTCCAGCGTTGCGTGGAGTGCGGCGTTTCGGGCACCATCATTCCCGACCTTCCCTTCAAGGACTATCTGGAAGATGTGAAGCCCATAGCCGACAAGTACGACATACGGGTCATCATGATGATTACCCCGGAAACCAGCGAAGACCGCATCCGCTTCATCGACGAGCATACAGACGGCTTTATCTATATGGTCAGTTCGGCAAGCACTACCGGTGCCCAACAGAGCTTTGATGAACAGAAGCAGGACTACTTCCGCCGCATCAATGCCATGAACCTGCGCAATCCGCGCATGATAGGTTTCGGCATCAGCAACAAGCAGACACTCGACAGTGCGCAGGCCAATGCTGCAGGAGCCATTATTGGCAGCAAGTTTGTCACCCTGCTTGATGAACTCAAAGACCCCGACAAGGCCCTTGACGCTCTCTATGAAGCTTTGAAGAAATAATGCCCCCAACTAAACAACAATATCACTATGGGAAAATATAATGTAGACAAAAACGGATTCTTCGGGAAGTTTGGCGGTGCCTACGTGCCGGAGATACTCTATAAGTGTGTACACGACCTGCAAGACTGCTATGAGCAGATCATCGAGAGTGAAGATTTCAAGAACGAATACCATCAGTTGCTCCGCGACTATGTGGGCCGTCCTTCTCCTCTCTATTATGCCAAGCGCATGAGCGAGAAGTACGGTTGCCGGCTCTACCTGAAGCGCGAAGATCTGAACCATACGGGTGCCCACAAAATCAACAACACCATAGGCCAGATTCTCATGGCCAAGAAAATGGGCAAGACACGTATCATTGCCGAGACCGGAGCCGGACAGCACGGCGTGGCCACAGCCACCGTGTGTGCACTGATGAACATGAAGTGCGAAATCTTCATGGGCAAGACCGACGTGGAACGCCAGCACACCAATGTGGAGCGAATGAAGATGCTTGGTGCCGAGGTGCACCCCGTTACAACGGGCAACATGACCTTGAGTGATGCTTGCTCCGAGGCCATACGCGACTGGTGCCGCCATCCGCAGGACACCTTCTACATTGTCGGGTCTACCATGGGGCCGCATCCCTATCCCGACATCGTGGCCAAGATGCAGAGCGTCATCTCGGAAGAAATCAAGTGGCAGCTTGAAGAGAAAATCGGTCGTGACTATCCCGACTATCTCATAGCCTGTGTGGGAGGCGGCAGCAATGCTGCGGGAACCATCTATCATTACATGGATGACGAGCGCGTGAAGATTGTGCTTGCCGAAGCTGGCGGCCACGGTGTGGACACAGACTACACAGCAGCCACCATTCACTGTGGAACGGAAGGTATCATCCATGGTGCGCGTACGCTCGTGATGCAGGATGAAGACGGGCAAATCAAGGAGGCCTTCACCATTTCTGCCGGTCTCGACTATCCGGGAATCGGTCCCATGCATGCCAACATGGCGGAAGACGGACGCACCAAGGTTCTGGCAGTCAACGACGATGAGGCTATCTATGCCGGCTATGAACTGACCCGAATGGAAGGCATCATCCCCGCCATTGAGAGCGCCCATGCCGTGGCAGCCCTCAAGAAAGTGAAGTTCCAACCCTCAGACGTGGTGGTGCTCACCGTGAGCGGACGCGGCGACAAGGATGTGGAGACCTATCTCAAGAACAAACAAATGGCTAAGGAATATGGCAACTTCTAAACGTTTCAACTATCACACCGTCACCCGGACTATTCTGGCCGACCTCTATACACCGGTAGGCGTATATATGCACTTGCGCGACATTTGCCCGCAGAGTGCCCTGATGGAGAGTTCCGACTATCATGAGTCAAACAACTCGCGTTCGTTTATTGGCGTGAATCCTATTGGACATGTGGCTCTCAACCACGGATTTGCCGACTGCTGCTTGCCCGACGGCACCCAACTTCACACACCCATTACCGATGACTATCCCAGTGAGCGTGCCATCAATGACTTTATAGGCAGCTTCAAGGTTGAGGGCGACAAGTCGGAACTGGTGGGCATGTATGGTTATACATCGTTCAATGCCGTGCGCTATTTCGAACATATCCCCGTCAAGGACTCGACAGCACAGAAGAATGATGCGCCCGACTTGCTCTATATCCTGTACAAGGACATCATTGAATTCGACCATTTCAACAACACCATCACCTTCATTTCCCTGGAGGCTGATGGCGAGCATGAGGCCGAGGCTCGTATAGACCGCTTGCTGATGCTCATCAACAAGCAGAATGTCAAGGCATATCCCTTCCATCCCGTTGGCGACACCACGTCGACCCTTACAGACGAGGAGCACAAGGCCAACATACGCAAGTGTATCAAGCACTGCCTCAGGGGCGACGTGTTCCAAATCGTTATTTCGCGTCGCTTTGTGCAGAAATATGAGGGCGACGACTTCAAACTCTATCGCGCCCTGCGCAGCATCAACCCCAGTCCATACCTTTTCTATATGGACTTCGGTGGATTCCGTATCTTCGGTTCCTCACCCGAAACGCATTGCCGCATTGAGGGCGACAAGGCATACATTGACCCCATTGCCGGCACTACCAAACGTACAGGCGATGCTGAGGCTGATCGCCGCGGGGCAGAGTTCCTTCGCAACGACCCCAAGGAAAATGCCGAACACGTGATGCTGGTGGACTTGGCGCGCAACGACTTGAGCCGCAACTGTCATGGCGTGAAGGTGGACTTCTACAAAGACCTGCAATACTACAGCCATGTGATACATCTCGTGAGCCGTGTGTCGGGCACACTCGATAAGGGCGCAGACAAAATCAAGGCTTTCATCGACACTTTCCCGGCAGGCACTCTGAGTGGTGCGCCAAAGGTGCGTGCCATGCAGATTATCAGTGCGTATGAGCCGCATAACCGTGGCGCTTACGGCGGTTGCATCGGCTACATTGGGTTGAACGGCGACTTGAACCAAGCCATCGTCATCCGAACGTTCATCAGCCGCAACGGAGAACTGTGGTTTCAGGCTGGCAGCGGCGTGGTGGCCAAGAGCAACGACGAGTATGAACTGCAGGAAGTGAATAGCAAGCTCGGTGCTTTGCGCCGTGCCATTCTGTTGGCAGAAGACATGTAATCTTTCTAAACAAGTACGACATGAAAATAGTAATTATAGACAACTACGACTCGTTCACCTATAATCTGGCTCATCTGGTCAAGGAACTGGGGGCTGAAGTCACCGTCTATCGCAACGACCAATTTCAGTTAAATCAGCTGCAACCTTTCGATAAAATAATTCTCAGTCCAGGTCCGGGCATTCCTTCCGAAGCCGGCCTGTTGCTGGACGTCATCAAGGCGTATGCCGGCAAGAAACCCATCTTGGGCGTTTGTCTTGGTCATCAGGCCATAGGCGAGTATTTCGGAGGTAAACTCACCAATCTTTCCAAAGTGTTCCATGGTGTTGCTACGGAGGGAACGCAACTGACTAACGACTATATATTTGACGGTTTGCCGCGGCGCATTGTCATGGGCAGGTATCACAGTTGGGTGGTAGACCGCGAGAACTTTCCTGATTGTTTGGAGGTTACAGCCGAGAGCGATGAAGGACAAATCATGGCACTCCGTCACCGGCATTACGACATACATGGCATACAGTTCCATCCCGAGAGCGTTCTTACGCCTGAGGGAAGAGTCATGGTGGATAATTTCTTAAAACACTGATGTGTGTAGCGGCAGTCTTCTGTCAAGGGTAATTCCGGGAGATTGCCGCTTTCCCGTTTAGAGTAAGGATTCAAATTGGCTCGGAATTTGCAATTTCGAGCCAATTTGATGTTGAAAATTTTGTAACTTTCTGCTCGATTACTGGAAC
The DNA here is from genome assembly GCA_934191235.1 of uncultured Prevotella sp. GTDB lineage: Bacteria > Bacteroidota > Bacteroidia > Bacteroidales > Bacteroidaceae > Prevotella. Next base: position 54,767 of record CAKPUA010000016.1, read on the forward strand.
ACGCCATGTCTGCATCAGACGTAGGGGATATTACAAATAGTCGAACATGCACAGGTTGGGGATGGCAAACTCTGAAGAATGTGGCTTATGTAGCCGGTGTGGTCGGCGCTTGTCTTAGAAATGAAATTGTTGTGCAATTCTTGTTTTTGTTCCATTTCCTTGTAGGTTTCAGTTCTTTTTCTTACTTTTGCCGTATAGACAAAGAGTATTAACCTGTAAAGATTTACCACAATGAAGAAGTTTTTATTGCTGTTTATTGCCGTTGCGTTGCCCTTGTTCTTGCAGGCGCAGGTGGCTATGACTTTAGACCAAATGTCGGAAAACCAGATTGACCGTATTCTCAATGCCAGTAAGAAAGCGGTGTTGCACTGCATACGCATCACGGAGCAAGGACAGGACACCCGACTGCCCAACGAGACGTTTACGCTTATTTACGACTTCACCGGAGGGTGCGACTTTTATGTGAAGGGCGAAAAATATGCCTATTTCCTGAGCCGACCGATGAATGCGCAGAAACAATATATAGATAACGATGGCTATCACATGTTGGCATACAAGTTTAACGGTAAAGACAACAAGTATCTTGCGTTCACCCTTTTCACGCATGAGGGGGATATGCAACCGCCACAGATGACGTGGTATTTCAACAACGAGGCGTTTAACAGTTACTCAATATTGACAGTAGACTTCTACGACACGTCCGGCAGGTTGATTGCTTCGTCCTATGCTCCACGTTCGGCATCGGATATAGACAGCGGTAATCTGTGGCAGTGCTGGATAGAGAAGGTTTATCAGCGTTACAGATAAACGCGGTAAAGGTAAACAAAATTCAGCGTCACTATGAACGGTGAGCCGTTTACGAATGCCTTACTCTGCCAGTAAGCATGCGTTAGTCTGCTGTTTACGGTCGGTTACAGGCTGACTAACGACCCGAAAGTCGGTGCTTTTCCATCTACTTATAGAATACACTGCTCGTCAATCACTTGCGTTTCTGGCAAACGGGAAAAGTGTGCAGGAGAAATTGTAAACGTTTTTCGAAAATGCAAGAGGGCGCAAAGAAAAAATGCAAAAGGGAAACATATCTTGCTCTGTATGGAGCTTGGATATGTTTCCCTTTTCTGTATGGGATAGGACTAAAATTCGCTGGTGAAGTGAAATTTGATGTGCTCAAAGTCTTGCTGCGCCATGCTCAGCACGTAGCCCGAGTCGGCGAGGAACACGTCGCGACCGTCGCGGTCCTTGGCCATGTATTGGTATTTGCGTTTCTTGAAGGCTTCGAGTTCCGCCTCACTGTCGGCTTCTATCCAGCATGCCTTGTATAGATGAACGGGTTCCCAACGGCACTTGGCGTTGTATTCATTCTCCAGCCTGTATTGGATGACTTCAAACTGCAGTTGTCCTACGGTGCCGATAATCTTGCGTCCGTTGAACTGGTTGACAAAGAGCTGCGCTACACCTTCGTCCATTAGTTGTTCGATGCCCTTGTTGAGCTGCTTGCTCTTCATCGGGTCGTCGTTTTCGATATACTTGAACATTTCGGGAGAGAACGACGGAAGTCCGCGGAAGTGGAGCATCTCGCCCTCGGTGAGTGTATCGCCAATCTTGAAAATGCCGTTGTCGGGCAGACCCACAATGTCACCAGGCCACGCTTCGTCGATGGTGCTCTTGCGTTGAGCCATAAATTGGGTGGGCGAAGAGAAACGCACGGTCTTGCCGAGGCGTATGTGCTGGTAGGGTTGGTTGCGCACGAACTTGCCGCTGCATATTTTGCAGAAGGCAATGCAGGAACGGTGGTTGGGGTCGATGTTGGCCGTTATCTTGAATATGAAACCGGTGAACTTAGGTTCATCGGGCTGCACCAACCGCTCTTCTGCCTGTGTGGGGCGAGGACTGGGCGCAATCTGCACAAAGCAGTTGAGCAGTTCCTGCACACCGAAGTTGTTGAGTGCACTGCCGAAGAACACGGGTGCCACCTTGGCATCACGGTAGTCTTCCACATTGAATTCGGGATATACTCCATCTACCAGTTCCAGGTCGTCGCGCAACTGCTTGGCATCCTGTTCGCCGATGTGGCTTTCCAGTTCCGCACTGTTTACGTCTATTTCCACCTTTTCGGTCACGCGTTGCTTGTCGGGCGTGAAGAGGTCGAGCTTGTTCTCATAGATGTTGTAAACGCCCTTGAACTTGACACCTTGGTTGATAGGCCAGGAAAGCGGAAGAACCTTGATTTGAAGTTCCGTTTCCAGTTCGTCGAGCACGTCGAACGGGTCACGACCCTCCCGGTCCATCTTGTTGATGAAGATGATAACCGGTGTGTTGCGCATGCGGCAAACGTTCATCAACTTGCGTGTCTGAGCCTCCACACCCTTGGCACTGTCCACCACAATGATGGCGGAGTCAACGGCAGTCAGGGTGCGGTAGGTGTCTTCGGCAAAGTCCTGGTGACCAGGAGTGTCGAGAATGTTGACCTTGTAGCCTTCATAGTCGAACTCCATCACGGATGTTGATACGGAGATACCACGCTGCTTTTCTATTTCCATCCAGTCGGATGTGGCTGTCTTCTTGATTTTGTTGCTCTTCACGGCACCTGCCACCTGTATCTGTCCACCGAAGAGAAGAAACTTCTCGGTCAGTGTGGTCTTACCGGCGTCAGGGTGGGAGATGATGGCGAACGTTCGCCTGCGTTCTATTTCTTTGTTCATAATTCTGAATTTGTGATTGTTAAACCATCAGCAAGTTGATGCACTTGGCAAGGCTCTCTTCCCAATGAGGAATACGGATGCCGTAGGTTTGCTTAATCTTGGTCTTGTCGAGCACCGAGTAGGCGGGACGTTTGGCTGGTGTGGGGTACTCGCTGGTGTGGATAGGATTCACCTGGCAGTCTGTGATGCCTGCCAACCGGTGGATGGCCTTGGTGAAGTCGTACCAGCTTGCCACACCTTCGTCGGAATAGTGGTAGATGCCTGCCACCACGCCATGCTCCACGGCAGCCATGATGGCACGTGCCAAGTCGCTGGCATAGGTAGGGGTGCCTATTTGGTCGAAGATAACACCCAGTTCGTCCTTGGTGTGACCTAATCGAATCATTGTCTTCACGAAGTTGTTGCCAAAGGCACTGTAGAGCCATGAGGTGCGGACAACCATGGTGTGCTGGCACAGTTTCATGGCAGATTCTTCGCCGGCCAACTTGGTACTTCCGTAGACACTGTTGGGGCAAGTGGCGTCGGTTTCGTTGTAGGGTGTGTGTTTGGTGCCGTCAAACACATAGTCTGTGGAAATGTGGATGAGCCAACCGCCACGTTTCTCAATGGCCATGGCCAGGTTGGCAGGAGCTTCTGTGTTGATGGCCTTGCAGTTGTTGATGTCGCTCTCGGCTTTGTCCACAGCCGTGTAGGCACTGCAGTTTATGATGCCGTCTATTTCGTGCTCTTCCACATAAGCAGCTACGGCCACGTGGTCTGTCACGTCAAGTTCCTGATGTGTAGTGTTGAAAAATCTGTATTGGGCATATTCCTTTTCTATGGCGCGCAACTCGCTGCCCAACTGTCCGTTGCAACCTGTTATGAGAATGTTCATCTAATTAGTCGTCTTCAAATTTAAGTCCTTCTGTCTTGTCCTTCAGATAATAGTCTGAGAGCATCCCTATGAAGGTCGTGATTTCCTTGATGGCATGTTCTGTGTCTGGAGAAATGGGCTTTTGCTGTAGCCGCAACATCACCACCCCATAGAGTGCGTCGAAGCAAGTCTCGATTTCGTTCTCCTCTTTGTTGGCACCATGGTTACGGAGTTCTACAATGAACGGCAACACCTTGTAGTATTCGGCCGTGTAGAAAGGGAACTTGGTGCTTTGGAGCAACATGGAGTGCAGCTCGTTGAGATCCTGTATGACAATCTTGTTGATTTGCAGGTGCCCCTTTTCGCGGCATCCTTCGCCATTCATCATTGTCACGAGATTGCCATACCAGTCGGTGAGCTCGTCTTTCTGCTCGTCTGTATAGTTGAATTTGCTGATGTATTCGCGCTTGATGCGCGATAGTTGGCAACCGTAGGCTCTGATGATGTCTTCCACTTGCCACATGTAGAGCAGATATTCTGCTATGCTTTTCTTTCTGAGTTCTTGTGCTACAAACATTAGTATGGGAGTGTATAAAGATTAAAAATTGTGCCGAGCAACATGATGACCGAGCAGAGGATGACGATGCATCCCACTACGCGGTTGATGATGAGAATTCCGTTGTCATCGAATTTGCCTCTCACTTTGTCTATTAGCCATGACAAGCCAAACCACCAAAGCAGGGCGCCGCCCACAAGGCTCAAGTAGCCCACGGTCATCTCTACCGGACGGTTGGGAACCACAAATGCAAATTGGGCAAAGAGGAAGATGAATAGAAAGATGATGAGCGGATTGGAGAAGGTAACCAGGAAGGCTGTGATGCCGTTGTGCACCAAGGTGCCCTTCTGCTGTTTTTTGCTCTTGTGAATGTTCTTGGTGGGGTTGCTTCGGTAGCAGTAAACACCAAAGATGAGCAAGAGCACACTGCCGCTTATCTGGAGCAGGAATTTGTTTTGGGCGTTGCTGATGAAGTTCATGACAAAGCTCATGCCCAGTCCGGTGAATAGTGCATAGATAATGTCGCTTACCACGGCACCTATGCCGGTCACAAAGCCGTACCAACGGCCTTTGTTCAGCGTGCGCTGTATGCAGAGCACGCCTACCGGTCCCATTGGGGCAGAAGCGAATATACCGATAAGCAAGCCTTTGACGATAAAATCTAATATATCTAATTGAATTGGAAATCCCATAACGGATGCAAAATTGCGAAAAATAGTTGATATGAGCAAATTATAGGTAATAAACTTTGTCAACCTACTTATTTTTAATAACTTTGTGCAGTTGATAAATTACCAATACTTAAAATCATTCTGATCATGGAAACTCAGCAAATCGTGAAGCCGTATGTAATCGGTTTGGACTTGGGCGGAACTAATTCCGTATTTGGTATAGTGGACAGCAAAGGTGATATCAAAGCATCTACCGCAGTCAAAACCCAAGCGTATAATAATGTGGACGATTATGTCAAGGCTTCTGTTGAAGCCCTTTCTACAATTATTGATGTGGTGGGGGGGATTGACTTGATAAAGGGTATGGGCATTGGTGCACCCAATGCCAACTTCTATGAGGGGACCATTGAGTATGCTCCCAACATTGCATGGGCACACTCTTCCAAGGTTCCTTTGGCACAGATGTTTGAAGATGCCCTTGGCATACCTGTTGCCATTACCAATGATGCTAATGCTGCAGCTGTGGGCGAGATGACCTATGGTGTGGCCCGGGGCATGAAGAATTTTATCATGATAACTCTTGGAACGGGCGTGGGGTCAGGCATTGTTGTCAACGGACAACTTGTTTACGGCAGCGACGGATTTGCAGGGGAATTGGGTCATGTCATCATGAAACGTGAGAATGGACGCCTTTGCGGCTGTGGCAGGAAAGGGTGCTTGGAGACTTATTGTTCTGCTACGGGAGTGGCACGTACGGCCCGTGAAATGCTTGCCAATAGTGATGCCCCGTCGTTGTTGCGTGAACTCAAGGCGGAAGACATAACCTCGCTCGATGTTTCAATAGCTGCCAACAAGGGTGACAAGCTGGCGCTTGATGTGTTTGCTTTTACCGGTGAAATGCTTGGAGAGGCGTGTGCCGACTTTGCTGCTTTCTCGTCGCCAGAGGCTTTCGTCTTCTTTGGCGGACTGGTCAAGGCGGGTGAACTCATCATGAAGCCTATTCGTGAAAGCTATGAACGAAATGTGTTCCATGCATTCAAAGGCAAGGCGCAGTTCCTCGTTTCTTCGCTCGACGGCAGTACGGCTGCCGTACTCGGTGCAAGTGCCATTGGTTGGGAAATCAAGAAATAAACCTGTGGCGTAGCGTTACGCCTATCTGATATTGACATTTTTATCTTGGCACCACATACAAAGTGGTGCCAAGACTTATTACTAATAATTACTAATTATAAACGTTTAAACCTATGAAGAATTTATTAATCTTTTTGTTCCTGTTCATGACTTGTGGCATTGGGGCTTCTGCACAAACTTATCGCGTGGAATCTCTGAGCGGGACTTCAACAGACGTTTACCATGCGAAAGTGTGGAACGAAAAAAGCAAGGTTCCTGCTTATAAGGTTACTGAGCGTGCAGAATTTTCGCTTGCCAACGGCGACACCATCAAGGCTATTGGCGAAGTGTTAGGAAGTAACAGTATGCTTACAGGCTATACCATGTCACAAATTGTGTTCGTGAAGGACGGCTCTTTGTATTGTGTCAGCAAGGAAGACGTGGTTCCCCTTTCCGGTGAATGGAAGAACGACAAGTATGTCAGGGAATATGAAAAACTGCACAACGGATCTGGACGCTTCTTCATGTCCTACACGCCCTACATAATCATGGTCTTGTTGTTTTTGGGTGTGATGGTGCTTAACGGACTCGCCTTGAAACGGCCAGCTCTTCTTCGCTTGGCACGTATAGGCATCCCTTTGTTCATATTGCTGGGGTCTTTGTTGGAAGTTTGGGCTTATATGGTGTTGGGCACGAATTGTTTTTGGTGGTGTGACAAAAACCATTACGGATTTTGGGGCTCTTTGGTTCGTATTGTTCCTTTTGCATTGATTGTGGCTTACCAGTTGTTCTGCATCAAACTGTACGAACCCGTTCTTTTCGGCAGTGAGCGTAAGGCTCATGACAATGGTGGCATTTCTGTGAAACCTGCTTTCATTAGTCTTTTGGTTACCCTTCCTGTCATTGTCCTGACCGTCCTATTGGTCTACCTGACTGATATTCACAAGGCTTTTTGGGGCGATTGGCTGATATTTTCCAGCGTCTTTATCTCTGTTGTCATCGGTTTTGTCGTGACGTGGATTCAAAACAGCAAACGCTTGTCGAATGTGTCGTTGGGCCTGTTCGTTTCCCTCTTCTCTTTCGTTTACGCCATTGGCTGTATTGTGGCTGTTTGGGGACTTGTTGTGGTGGTGTTCAAACTGTTCATACAATTGCTTCTTGTCGGAGCGGTCATAGCCGCGTCTATGTTTTTCATGGATTCTAAGGGCCATGGAGGCGGCGGAGGTTCTTCCATGCTGTTCTATGACAAAGAGGGACATGGACACCGAACTTATGACTTCAAACAGAGAGCGGATGTGAAGATAGACCATAAACGGCGGGATGAAAATGGTGAACTGTAGACCGCTTTCCATATAACGACAAAGGAGACTTTCGGGTGAAGGTCTCCTTTGCCGTATAGGTGAACAATAGACTCTTCCGGAATTTGAAGTAACATCAGAATCGGGATGTAAGCCACTTCCGGACGGAATATGCGCACCAAACAGCCCAATCGCTGCTTGTTAATGGCTGACTAATGAAGCATTAGTGACTGGTTAAAGATGCATTAGTGACATACTTAGCCTGTATAATTCATAGAAACAAAAAAAGAAGCGTTTAATTTTGTCATCTCGACAAAAATTAGTACTTTTATAGT
>CAKPUA010000017.1:0-60951 GCA_934191235.1 uncultured Prevotella sp.
AGGCGGCATCTCAACAATAAAAATAAAAGCAAAACAAGTCCGCTTTTATTTTGTATTGTATTCGATTTGCACTATCTCTGAATAAAATAGGCGGCATCTCAACAATAAAAATAAAAGCAAAACAAGTCCGCTTTTATTTTGTATTGTATTCGATTTGCACTATCTTTGCACGCAAATAAACACAACAGCGATGACTTATACTATCGAAAAAATAACAACGCTTATCGGAGCGCACCGATATGGCACAGCAGACGCCAACATCGGTTTCCTCCTGACAGACAGCCGTTCCTTGTGCTTCCCCAAGGAAACACTGTTCTTCGCCTTGAAGTCTGAAAGACACGACGGACACGAATTTATCACAGAACTTTATAAACGCGGCGTGCGTAACTTTGTGGTGGAAAGGATACCCGAGAACTACGAAGCACTATTTCCGCAAACCAACTTCCTCAAAGTGGAATCCTCGCTCATTGCCCTGCAAAGACTGGCAGAACGGCACCGCGACGAATTCAACATTCCCGTGGTGGGCATCACGGGCAGCAACGGCAAGACCATGGTCAAGGAATGGCTCTACCAACTGCTCTCACCATCGGTGGTGGTGACCCGCTCGCCACGCAGCTACAACTCGCAGATCGGAGTACCACTCTCCGTGTGGCTGCTCAACGAACAAACACGCGTGGGTGTGTTCGAGGCAGGCATCAGTCAGCCGGGAGAAATGCTCGCCTTGAGAGACATCATACAGCCCACCATCGGCGTACTCACCAATCTCGGCTCGGCACACCAGGAGAATTTCAAGTCGATGGAAGACAAATGCCGTGAGAAGCTCATCCTCTTCCACGATGCCAAAGCCATTGTCTACTGCGAAGACGACAAGACCGTGAGCCACGTGATATCGGAATACGACTACAAAGGCGAAATCATCTCATGGTCCATGCACAACACCAAAGCCACACTCTACGTGAGCCGAGTGGACAAAGAAGACATTACCTCCACGATAGACTATATATATAAAGGTGTGAAAGGACAGTTCTCACTGCCCTTCATCGACGACGCATCCGTGACCAACGCCATTTCATGTCTGGCTGTGGCACTCCACCTGGGCATTGAAGCCAAGACCATCGACAAGCGTATGGCCAAGCTGGAACCCGTGGCCATGCGACTGGAAGTGAAAGAGGGACAGCACGGCTGCACACTCATCAACGATTCCTACAACTCCGACATCAACTCGCTCGACATAGCACTCGACTTCATGAACCGCCGTCCGGACCACAAAGGACGCAAGCGCACGCTCATCTTGAGCGACATCTGCCAGAGCGGCCTGCAGCCAGAAGCGCTCTACACAGAGGTATCAGACCTCGCCGTGAAACGCGGCGTGGAGAAGTTCATTGGCATAGGACCGGAGCTCAAGGCACAGGCAAGCCTCATCAAGACAAGCGAGAAGCACTTCTTCAACGATTGCCGCGAATTCATCCAAAGCAATGTGTTCCGCCAGCTCCATGACGAGGTAATCCTCATCAAGGGCGCACGCCTGTTCGGCTTCGACCAGCTCACGGAACTTCTGGTACAGAAAGTGCACGAGACCATACTGGAAGTAAACCTCGGTGCCGTGGTGAAGAACCTCAACTATTACCGTTCGTTCATGAAGCCGGAAACCAAACTGGTGTGCATGATAAAAGCGGATGCGTACGGAGCCGGGTCGGTGGAAATAGCCAAGACTCTGCAAGACCACCTGGTAGACTATCTCGCCGTGGCTGTAGCCGACGAGGGCGTGACCTTGCGCAAGAACGGCATCACGAGCAACATCATGATCATGAACCCCGAAATGACGGCGTTCAAGAACATGTTTGACTATAACCTGGAGCCAGAGGTGTACAGCTTCCGGCTGCTTGACGCATTGGTGGAGGCGGCACAGAAAGAGGGCATCACCAACTTCCCTGTACACATCAAGCTCGACACTGGCATGCACCGACTGGGATTCAACCCCAAGGAGGACATGGACAAACTGATAGACAGGCTGAAGCACCAAAGCGCCATCATTCCCCGTTCAGTCTTCTCCCACTTCGTGGGCAGCGACTCGGACGACTTCGACAAGTTCTCCGCACAGCAGTTCGAACTCTTTGACTACGGCAGCAAGAAACTGCAGGCAGCCTTCAGCCACCACATCATCCGCCACATTGACAACTCTGCCGGCATAGAACATTTCCCCGAACGCCAGCTCGACATGTGCAGACTCGGCCTGGGACTCTACGGCATAGACCCGCGCGACAACCGAGTGCTGAGCAACGTGAGCACACTGAAGACCACAATCCTGCAACTGCGCCATGTGCCCGCAGGCGACACCGTGGGCTACAGCCGCAAGGGCAAGATAACACGCGACAGCATCATCGCTGCCATACCCATCGGCTATGCCGACGGACTGAACCGTCACCTGGGCAACGGCCACTGCTACTGCCTGGTGAACGGACAGAAAGCCCCATACGTGGGCAACATCTGCATGGACGTGGCCATGATAGACGTTACGGGCATCGACTGCAAGGAAGGCGACAGCGTGGAAATCTTCGGCGACCATCTGCCCGTCACTGTGCTCTCCGACGTGCTCGACACCATCCCCTACGAAGTGCTCACAGGCATCAGCAACCGTGTGAAGCGCGTCTACTTCCAGGACTAAGCAACCCGGCACGCTAACGGCCTACAGAATCACTCCGACAGGAGATGCCTGCCAAAAACACGGCAAATCTTACATTTTTAACACGGAATAGGTGCAAGGATAACGAAAAATTCGTATCTTTGCACCTAATCGTATATACTGTATAGATTCTAAACAAAAATTCAATACACTAAAATGAATCAAATTAAGACTACCAAGATGTCCAACTTCCGTTGGATTATCTGTGCGTTGCTCTTCATTGCAACCACTGTGAACTACATGGACCGGCAGGTTCTTTCACTGACATGGAAAGACTTCATCGCCCCTGAATTCCACTGGACCGATGACCACTACGGCACTATTACCGGTCTGTTCTCCATCTTCTACGCCATTGCCAACCTTTTTGCAGGCAAGTTCGTTGACTGGATGGGCACCAAGAAAGGTTATCTCATTGCCATCTTCGTATGGTCCACCGGTGCTGTGATGCACGCCGGTTGCGGATGGGTAGCCATGCAGATTGAAGGCTACGACTCCATCGAGGCACTCCGCCTCGTGCAGGCTGGCTCCGACGCTGCCGTGGCCATTGCCACCATCAGCGTATGGTTGTTCCTCTCTTGCCGTCTGATTCTCGCTGTCGGCGAGGCTGGAAACTTCCCTGCAGCCATCAAGGTGACAGCCGAATACTTCCCTAAGAAAGACCGCGCCTTCTCTACCGCCATCTTCAACAGTGGTGCTTCTGTAGGCGCACTCGCTGCTCCTGCCACCATCCCCTTGCTGGCTCGCGCCATGGGATGGGAATGGGCTTTCATCATCATCGGTGTGCTCGGATATGTGTGGATGGGTCTTTGGATGTGGCTCTATGAGAAGCCTGCCAAGAGCAAGCACGTGAACAATGCCGAGCTTACCTACATCAACCAGGACGAAGAGCTGGAGCAGAATGAAGCTCAGCCAGAAGAGGAAGAGGAGAAGACCATCAGCTTCCTCAAATGCTTCACCTTCCGTCAGACATGGTCGTTCATCGTCGGCAAGTTCATGACCGATGGCGTGTGGTGGTTCTTCCTTTTCTGGGCACCTGCCTACTTCTCCGACCAGTATGGCTATTCTTCAGACTCACCTATGGGCATCGCCCTCATCTTCACCCTCTATGCCATCGTGACCGTGCTTAGTATCGGCGGTGGCTATCTGCCCACCTACTTCGTGGACAAGAAGGGAATGAATCCTTATATCGGCCGTATGCGTGCCATGCTCATCTTCGCCTGCTTCCCATTGCTCGGCCTCATCGCCCAGCCTATGGGTGAACTGAGTGCTTGGTGGCCAGCCATCATCATCGGCCTGCTCGGTGCCGGACACCAGGCATGGTCTGCCAACCTCTACTCTACCATCGGCGACATGTTCCCCAAGTCTACCGTTGCCACCATCACCGGCATCGGCGCCATGGCAGGCGGTGTAGGCTCATTCCTCATCAACAAGGGTTCGGGCATGCTCTTCACCTATGCCGAAGGCCAGGGTGAAGCATTCAGCTTCATGGGCTTCGACGGCAAGCCTGCAGGCTACATGATCATCTTCTGCATCTGTGCCGTGGCCTACCTCGTGGGCTGGGTTATCATGAAGGCGCTCGTGCCTAAGTACAAGCCTATCGTGGTAGAATAAAGACATGACATCATCCACGTCGGCAAGATCCGTTTGCCGTTGGATATCCCGGGCGGCATGGCGTTGGCAAAACGGCATGCCGCCTTTTTGCGTATGAAAGGGCAAAGGCTTTTCCCTTTCTTCTTTTTACTTTCCTCCTTTTTCTTCGTCTATATTAACACGACAACATATAAAAGAGAACAATCATGAAAAGTATGAACCGATTCATCTTACTGGCTGTGCTCGCCTTCTGCACCTTGTCTGCCCAAGCCACGGAAGAAAGCGACAAACTGAACTACTCTTACGAAACTTATACCGACGGCACCACCACGCTGCCTTACCGCAAGGCGGAAATCAATGTGGAAGATAGAGCCGAAGTGAAACCCTTGCTCGCCATCTACCTGCATGGTGGCTCAAGCCGGGGGAACGACAACGAACTGCAGATGCAGGAACCCGGCAAGGACTCCATAGCCAACTATCTGCTGGCACACAAGATACCCGCCATCCTCGTGGTGCCGCAATGCCCGGCAGGAGGTTCGTGGGGCGGACAGATGCTCGCGGTGGTCTACGGTATGCTCAAGCAGTTTGCCGACACACGACAGGTGAACCTCGACAGGGTGTACATCTTCGGCGGCTCCATGGGCGGCACGGGCACGTGGAGCATGCTCAGTGCCTATCCCGGCTTCTTTGCCGCCGCCATGCCGTGTGCAGCCAATCCCTCGGGATGCGATCCCGACAAGGTGAGCAAGACTCCTGCCTACACCGTGATGGGGAGCGCAGACCGGCTGATGAGCGTTGCCACGGCACAGGACTTCGTGTCGCAGATGACGATGCGGAATGCCGACTGCCGAATGGAGGTGGCCGACGGATGGGACCATCGCAACACTTGCGAATGGAGCTACACCACGCCAAGACTCGACTGGGTGTTTGCCCACAACAAGTCGACCAACACTTCGGCCATAACATCACCGCAAAGCCAAGCCACCATCTTGAAGAAAGCCTATTACACGCTCGACGGGCGAAAGGTTTCCGCACCTGAAACGGGCGGCATTTACCTGCTGCGTGAACTGTTGTCGGACGGAAGTTGCAAGACCATCAAGGTGCGCTTCTGAGCCTATTCCGCAGGCACCACACCACTACACGGCTGAAGATATTTTTCCCGAGAAGACATGTTATTTCGGGAAAAATGCCTAAATTTGCACGTATGGAAAAGAATTTGCAAGACAAAAAGATAGCCGTGTTGCTCTCTGGCGGAGTGGACAGTTCGGTTGTGGTGCACGAGCTTGCCCAGCAAGGCTTGCACCCCGACTGCTTCTATATCAAGATTGGCCCCGAAGAAGAGGAGGAATGGGACTGCTCTTCAGAGGAAGACCTCGAGATGGCCACTTCCGTGGCACGCAAATACGGATGCCGGCTCGAAGTGGTGGACTGCCACAGGGAGTACTGGGACCAGGTGACGCGCTACACGATGGACAAGGTGAAAGCCGGCTTCACGCCCAACCCCGACGTGATGTGCAACCGTCTCATCAAGTTCGGCGCATTCCATGAAAAGCGAGGCCACGACTACGACCTCATCGCCACGGGACACTACGCCCAGACGGAAACCGACGGCGAGGGACGCAAGTGGCTCGTGACCAGTCCTGACCCGGTGAAAGACCAAACCGACTTTCTCGCCCAGATATACGACTGGCAGCTCAAGAAAGCCCTTTTCCCCATAGGCCACTACATGAAGGACGAAGTGCGCCAGATTGCCGAGCGCGAACACCTCATCAACGCCAAGCGCAAAGACTCACAGGGCATCTGCTTCCTGGGCAAAATCAACTACAACGACTACATCCGCCGTTATCTCGGCGAGCAGCCCGGCGAAGTGCTGGAACTGGAGACAGGGAAAAAGATTGGCGAGCACAAGGGACTGTGGTTCCACACCATAGGCCAGCGCCACGGACTTGGGTTCGGAGGCGGTCCTTGGTATGTGGTGAAGAAAGACGTGGAGCACAATGTGCTTTACGTGTCGAAGGGTTACGAGCCAGCCACAGCCTATCGCCAGGACTTCCCTATCCACGATTTCCACTTCCTCACCGTCAATCCCTGGGGCGACGCCGCACAGGTGAATGTCACGTTCAAGATTCGTCACACGCCGGAATATCATCCCGCCACACTGGAGCGCACGGGCGACGGATGCTACACAGTGCACGCCACCCACCCCATTCAGGGCGTGGCACCCGGACAGTTCTGCGTGGTCTACGACGAGCAGCACCACAGATGCTACGGAAGCGGAGAAATCACCGTGGAATGAAAAGGCAGACCGGCAACCACCGCTGCACTCGGGTTCCGGGCAGCCGTCATGAGCCGACCTGCCGCAGGCACACGGCTAACGAGCCACTAACGCACCGCTAACCTGCCACTAACGGAAAAGCAATCCCCGCAGCTCTTCAACAGGAAGGGCTGCGGGGATTGTTGTTTTCACTGGCACTTCAGAATGAAGCGAGAAACGCCATTAACTTTACATGAAGCCCTGGTGGCGCAGAGCCTCTATCATTCCCTCCGACATGGCCATGTTGTCCTTCTTGGTATAGCGGCAGTCGGTGAACACCTGGGCAAGGGTCTCCTTGTTGTTGATGCGGCAGAACTCGCGGTTTTCTTCCAATGCTTCCTTTTCGGCATAAAGGCGGTCAATGTCGGAAGGCGAATAGTCGTGATAACGCTCGGCATGCATCACCGCTTCGAGCGGCAGACGGTCGGTGAGCGGCGGACACTCGTCGGGCCAGCCAAGAGTGATGGTGGCCACCGGCATCACCAAGCGGGGCAGCCCGAGCGTGTGGATGATTTCAAGGGGCTGATAGACCGTGGTGCCGAGAAAGCACAGGCCCAGCCCTTCCTCCTCAGCCAGGTTGCAGAACGTCTGGGTGAAGAGAAGCGCATCGGTAGAGGCGTTGATGAACGAGAGGAAGTTGTCGTAGCCCGGTGTGGCGTTGCGATTGTCACACCATACGGTAGTGCGCCGGGTGTCGGCACAGAACGTCAGCACCACAGGTGCGCCCTCCACCATGGGCTGATTGAAATGGGCAGGCGCCAGTTTCCTTTTCATTTCCGCATCGCGGGTCACCACCACGCTGTAGAGTTGCAGATTGCCCATGGTCTGGGTGCGCATGGCTTCAGAAAGGAGACGGTTGAGCAGAGCGTCGTCGACCGGACGGTCTGCATATTTTCTAATACTTCTTCGTGTGTTGATAGTTTTCATAATCGGATAACTTTTGTGCTTGCAAAGTTACGAAACTTTTCCGTTTCGGATAAGTTTTGCCCTCACAAAATATCCCAAACATTTCCCGTTTCGGAATTTTATGCTTACTTTTGCACGACTTAAACATTAACTAACACTCATGGACAACAACAAGACATACTCTTTCGAGGAAGCCTACGAGGCATCCTTGAAATACTTCAACGGCGACGAACTTGCAGCCCGCGTGTGGGTGAACAAATATGCCATGAAAGACAGCTTCGGCAACATCTTTGAGAAATCGCCCGAGGACATGCACTGGCGCATAGCCCGCGAAATAGAACGCATAGAGAAAAAATATCCCAACCCCATGACAGCCCAGGAAGTGTTTGGGCTGCTGGACCATTTCAGATACATCATTCCCGCAGGAAGCCCAATGACCGGCATCGGCAACACCCACCAGGTAGCCTCCCTGAGCAACTGCTTCGTCATTGGCCTTGAAGGCAATGCCGACTCCTACGGTGCCATCATGCGCATAGACGAAGAGCAGGTGCAGCTGATGAAGCGCAGAGGCGGCGTGGGCCACGACCTGTCGCACCTGCGTCCGAAAGGCTCGCCCGTGAACAATTCCGCGCTCACCTCCACCGGACTCGTGCCCTTCATGGAACGCTACAGCAACTCCACCCGGGAGGTGGCACAGGACGGCCGTCGCGGCGCACTCATGCTGTCGGTGAGCATCAAGCATCCCGACAGCGAGGCATTCATCGACGCCAAGATGACAGAAGGCAAGGTGACCGGAGCCAACGTGTCGGTGCGCATCGACGACGAATTCATGCAGGCTGCCACGCAAGGCAAGCCCTACACGCAGCAGTTCCCGGTAGACGCCGCAAACCCGCAAGTAAAGAAAAACATTGACGCAGGCAAGCTGTGGAAGAAAATAGTGCACAACGCATGGAAAAGCGCCGAACCTGGCATACTCTTCTGGGACACCATCATCCGCGAAAGCATTCCCGACTGCTACGCCGACCTGGGCTTCCGCACCATCTCCACCAACCCCTGCGGCGAGATTCCCCTCTGCCCCTACGATTCATGCCGCCTGCTGGCCATCAACCTCTACTCATACGTAGAGAATCCCTTCACGGACAAGGCCACATTCAACTTCGACCTCTTCCGCCAGCACGCCCGTGCCGCACAGCGCATCATGGACGACATTGTGGACCTGGAACTGGAGAAGATAGACTTGATACTCGACAAGATTGGCCACGACCCGCAGACCGACGAGGTGAAAGGGGCTGAACGCCACCTGTGGGAGAAAATCAAGCGCAAGAGCAGCCTGGGCAGACGCACAGGCGTGGGCATCACGGCCGAGGGCGACATGATAGCAGCCATGGGCCTGAGATACGGCACCCAGGAAGCTACCGACTTTGCAGTGGAAGTGCACAAGACACTGGCACTCAACGCCTACCGCAGTTCCACCGACATGGCACGCGAGCGCGGGGCCTTCGAGATTTTCGACGCCAAGCGCGAGCAGAACAACCCCTTCATCCTCCGCATCAAGGAAGCCGACCCGCAGCTTTATGCCGACATGACACGCTACGGACGGCGCAACATAGCCTGCCTCACCATTGCCCCGACAGGCACCACAAGCCTGATGACGCAGACCACAAGCGGCATAGAACCCGTGTTCATGCCCGTCTATAAACGCCGGCGCAAGGTGAATCCCGGCGACCCGGATGTGCACGTAGACTTCGTCGACGAGGTGGGCGACTCCTTTGAGGAGTACATCGTCTACCACAAGAAGTTCCTCGAGTGGATGCGCATCAACGGATACGACACGGAAAAGCGCTACACCCAGGAGGAAATAGACGAACTGGTGGCGAAATCGCCCTACTACAAAGCCACAGCCAACGACGTGGACTGGCTTATGAAGGTGAAGATGCAGGGAGCCATACAGAAATGGGTGGACCACAGCATCAGCGTGACTGTCAACCTGCCCAACCAAGTGGACGAGGAACTCGTCAACCGACTCTACGTGGAGGCATGGCGCTCCGGATGCAAGGGATGCACCATCTATCGCGACGGCAGCCGCTCAGGCGTGATGATTTCGGTGAAGAAAAAGAAAGACAACAAGAAAGAGGAAGCCAATCCGGGAAGCGAGCCGCAACCGGCTCCACAGAACTTCACGCCACGAGTGGTGGAGGTAAGACCCAAGGAGCTGGAATGTGACGTGGTGCGTTTCCAGAACAACAAGGAGAAATGGGTGGCTTTCGTCGGACTGCTCAACGGCTATCCCTACGAAATCTTCACCGGACTCCAGGACGACGAAGAGGGCATCGTGCTGCCCAAGACCGTGACCAAGGGAAAGATTATCAAGTCGACCAACGAAGACGGCACACACCGCTACGACTTCCAGTTCGAGAACAAGCGCGGATACAAGACCACCGTGGAAGGACTCAGCGAGAAGTTCAACCCCGAATACTGGAACTACGCCAAACTCATCTCCGGCGTGTTGCGCTACCGCATGCCCATCGACCACGTCATCAAGCTCGTGGGGTCGCTCCAGCTCAAGAGCGAGAACATCAACACGTGGAAGAACGGCGTGGAACGCGCACTGAAGAAATACATCACCGACGGCACCGAAGCCAAGGGACAGAAATGCCCCGTCTGCGGACAAGAGACACTCGTCTATCAGGAAGGTTGCCTCATCTGCAAGAACTGCGGCGCATCAAGATGCGGATAGGAAACCGCCGGTAAAAGAATAAACATTGATTACGGTTCATCAGACAAACGGAAAGGCCCCACACCCACCACACGGGAAAACACGGCACGTCTGCACGCTTTGGCTGATGAACCCTAATTGTTCAAGCCCATGTATCTCAAGAAAAGCTACATCCGCCTGCACGACCTTCACTTTCATGCCTACCATGGCGTGATGGACCAGGAAAGGCTCGTGGGCAACGAGTACACGGTGAACGTCAGTGTGGAAGCCCCTCTGCTGGCAGCCGTGCAGACAGACCGCGTGGAAGACACCGTGAACTATGCCACCCTCTACGAACTGGTGAAAGCGGAAATGGAAAAGCCTTCAGCATTGCTCGAACACGTGGCAGGCCGCATGGCACAGCGCATATTCACCACCTTCAGCACCATCACAGAAGTTCGTGTGGCAGTGAGAAAACTCAACCCACCCTTCGGAGCCGACTGCCAAGGAGCCGAAGTGGAATTGTATTTCACCAAGGAAAAAACCGAATGAATGTTTGGAGTTTCCATCATATTTAACTAACTTTGCCCCCATATTCACGAATATGAGTAAAAGGATTACATTCATCTTGACACTTCTATTCTCGCTCGCCTTCACCGCGCAAGGAGCAGCGAACCGCAAGTTCACCCTCGTCATCGATGCCGGACACGGCGGACACGACGCCGGCGCACTCGGTGCCACATCTAAAGAAAAGAACATCAACCTCAACGTGGCACTTGCCTTTGGCGGTTACGTGGAGCGTAACTGCCCGGACGTCAAGGTGATCTACACCCGCAAGACCGATGTATTCATCCCCCTGCACGAAAGAGCCGACATTGCCAACCGCGCCAAGGCCGACCTCTTCATATCCATCCACACCAACGCCCTGCCCGGCGGACATATTGCCCGCGGACTGGAAACCTACACACTGGGCATGCACCGTGCCAAAGACAACCTCGACGTGGCACGACGGGAAAACTCTGTCATCCTGGTGGAGAAAGACTACAAGCAGCGTTATGAAGGGTTCGACCCCAAGTCGTCAGAGAGCTACATCATGTTCGAGTTCATGCAAGACAAGAACATGGCCAAGAGTGTGGAACTAGCCAAGATGGTGCAACGCAACGTGTGCTCGGCAGCCAACCGTCCGGACAAGGGAGTGAAACAGGCCGGATTCCTCGTGCTGCGAGAGACGTCCATGCCCAGCTGCCTCATAGAACTGGGATTCATCACCACCCCCGACGAGGAGACACTGCTCAACGACCCTACCCGCATAGACCAATTGGGCAACGGCATTTACCGCGCCTTCATGCAATACAGAAACAAGTATGACAACACCCCCACCATCCCCTATGCGGCTCCGGAACCCGCAAGCAAGACCGTAGACGTGGGGCGCATCGTGCCACGCGAGGAATGTGAAACACCCAAGGCAGACAATGCCAAGGTCAGCACGCCACGCAACACGGTGACAAGCAGCAAGGCCAACGGCACCTCTACGCGCACCCAAAGCACGGCAGCCAACACGACAGGCCCAAGCGCCAGGAAAACCGACACGGTGGCAGCCAAGAAGCCTGCCCTGCAAACACCCAGCCCGCAGACCGATGCCACAGACAAGCCGGTGTTCAAGCTCCAGGTAATGGCATGCGAGACAAAGCTCCCCAGCAACAGTCCACAGCTGAAAGGCCTGACAGCCGTTGACACCTACCAGGAAGGCGGCATGTGGAAATACACGGTAGGCGCGTCGACCGACTACAACGAGATAAACCGGATGCGCAAGACGCTCGCCGACAAACACCCGCAAGCATTCATCATTGCATTCAAGAACGGAAAGAAGATGAACACCAGCGAAGCCATCCGGGAATTTATGCGCAACAAGAACAAACAAAAATAAAACATTCAAGCAAGAATTATGAAGAACGTATTCACCAAGGAAGTCAAGATTGCCCTCGTGGCCATCGTAGGAATCATACTCCTATTCTTCGGCATGAAGTTTCTGAAAGGGCTCAACCTCTTTGACAACGGCACACGATACTACATCACCTTCAAGGACGTGAGCGGCCTTTCAGCCTCAAGCCCCATCTATGCTGACGGATACAAGATAGGCACCGTGAAAGGCATCAGCTACGACTACTCACACAGCAAAGACATCGTGGTGGAAGCCGAGGTAGACCGCGACATGCGCATTCCCATGGGATCGTCGGCAGAAATCGTGAGCGACATGATGGGCAACACGCAGGTGAACCTGCTTCTTGCCAACAACCCACGTGAACGCGTAGAGGCCGGCGGCACCATTCCGGGCAACATCAATGCCGGCGCCCTGGGCGAAGTGAAGAACCTGATTCCAACCGTACAGCAGATTCTCCCCAAACTGGACAGCATCATGGCCAGCCTGAACGCGTTGTTGGCCGACCCTGCCCTCGCCCACTCACTCCACAATGTGGAGACCATCACCAGCAATCTCACCGTCTCCTCACGCGAACTCAACACCCTTATGGGACAGCTCAACAAGAACGTGCCAGGCATGCTCGGCAAGGCCAACCACGTGCTTGACAACACCAACAAGCTCACAGCCAACCTCGCTGCCGTAGACGTGGAAGGCACCATGCGTGAAGTAAACAACACCTTGGCAGGCGTACAGGCCGTGACAGCAAGTCTCAACAAGGGACTCAACAGCAAGGAAGGCACACTCGGTCTGCTGATGAACGACCCAGGACTCTACAACAACCTCAACGGCACCATGCGCTCTGCCGACTCACTCCTCACCGACCTCAAGGCTCACCCCAAACGCTATGTCCATTTCTCCCTATTCGGTAAGAAAGACAAATGACAGAGTTAATTTAAATTTGTTTTAAATTAAAACGTCGTTTGTTTCACGAAATAGCCCTACATTCCCAAAGGCTTGAAATAACAGAGCCTTTGGGAATGTTTCATTTATGTTTCACTGAAACAAGCCCGTCACCACAGAAAGCGGCGCAACAAGCTAAAGTTCAAGCAATTGCGCCGTAGCAACATCTTTTCTTCGCATAACCTATCGACTGGCACACAACAAGCTTAGAGACAAGTAGTTGCGTAGATATCGGCAAGAAAAAGGTATGGAGAGGATTGGGATAATCCAGAAAAGTTTATTAAATTTGCATCCGATTTCTACGAAAGTAGCTAACCGCCCTCCCCTATTAATTGAACAATAATTACATCAAAGGAATGAATAATAGTCCGAAAGTTCTTTGGGACCAATGTCTTCAGCTCATAAAACAGAATGTCACTGAACAACAATACGACACTTGGTTTAAGCCCATCCGCTTCGAAAAATACATCGTGGCAGACAAGATGGTGGTTATCCAAGTGAAGAGCACCTATATGTATGAGTATCTCGAAGGACATTATCTCGAGCTATTCAAAAAGGTGCTTGGACACTATTTTGGCGCCGGCGTAAAGCTCAGCTATAAAGTGCCTGTCGTACAAGGCAAGGGAGACAGCGGCAAAATAGAGATATTGGGAGAGGAAGCGGACACTGACATGGAACCGGCAGAGACAAAGATGACCAATCAAAGTCCATCGGTGCTCGATGCAGCCCGTCCACAGCAAATAGACTCACAGCTCAATCCTCACTTGACCTTCAATAATTATATAGAAGGAGAAAGCAACAAGCTGCCACGGTCAATCGGACTCACCGTGGCCGAACATCCCAAGAGCACACAGTTCAACCCCATGTTCATCTACGGCCCATCAGGCTGCGGCAAGACTCACCTCATCAATGCTATCGGCATGAAGGCACGCGAGATGAATCCCAACTGCCGCGTGCTCTATGTTTCAGCACGCCTCTTTCAAGTGCAATACACCAACTCGGTGCGCAACAACACGACCAACGACTTCATCGGCTTCTACCAGACCATAGACGTGCTCATCGTGGACGACATACAGGAGTGGGTGACTGCCCCAGGCACACAGATGACCTTCTTCCACATATTCAATCACTTGTTCCGCAACAGCAAGCGCATCATCCTCGCCAGCGACCGTCCTCCGGTAGACCTCAAAGGCATGAGCGACCGCCTGCTCACCCGTTTCAGCTGCGGACTCATCGCCGAACTGGAGAAGCCCAACACGAAACTCTGCGTAGACATACTGAACAACAAAATCAGGCGTGACGGACTGAAGATTCCCACTGAAGTCATTGACTACATAGCCAAGACAGCAAGTGGAAGCGTGAGAGACCTCCAAGGAGTCATCAACTCCCTTCTGGCCTACTCCGTGGTGTACAACTGCAACCTTGACCTGAGGCTTGCGGAACGCGTCATCAAGCGCGCCGTGAAAGTGGACGACCGCCCACTCACCATCGACGACATACTCGACACGGTTTGCAACCACTTCGGCGTGAGTTCATCAGCCATATCCAGCCGCTCTCGCAAGCGCGAATTTGTAGTAGCTCGCCAAGTGTCCATGTATCTGGCTCAGAAATACACCAAAATGCCCGCCTCACGTATCGGAAAGCTCGTGGGAGGCAGAGACCACTCTACCGTGCTCCACAGCTGCTCGCAAGTGGAACGGAGAATCAAGACAGACCGAGACTTCCAAGACGAGCTTATAAGCATCGAGAATGCCTTCAAACTCAAGCAGTAAGACTGGAGCGACAATGACGAGAATGTCTTTTCCATACAATACATAGCGAAAGCGCCGACCTCCAAGATTGACTCTTGAAGACGGCGCTTTTCCTTTTAGGATATAACACGCCTGACAAAAGGAATGGATTACGCAGAAATCCCATACTACTTTTATTTTCGACAAGCAGAAGCCATGGCGTATGCATCAACACTGTTTAGAGAAACGAATACGACTGGCGAAGAAATTCTGCTGAGGACCGGCTATCATCAAGCGACCTATTTTGGACTTCTCCCCCAAAGGAATATGGAGCATCACCTAAGGTGTATCGGGAATAATGGACTGACAGCTATCACGGTAACACAAAGAGATTGGCAGCTTGTGAGAGCGGTGCGACTACAAACAAGAAAACAAAAGTCCCCGGAAGACAAGCCTACTGGACTTTCCTTCCGGGGACATATTATATTCGTCTCCTTTGACTATAAGAGGACCTTTAGGATTAATCCTTGCTGCGCTTCTTGCGTTCCTGATGGTCGAGAATGGTCTTGCGCATACGTATGCTCTTGGGAGTGACCTCCACGAGCTCGTCTTCCTTGATATACTCAAGGCATTCCTCGAGCGACATGACCGTCTTGGGGATAACGCGTGCCTTTTCGTCCGAACCGCTGGCACGCACATTGGTTAGCTGCTTGGCCTTGGTTACATTAACCACCAAGTCGTTGTCGTGTACATGCTCACCAATTACCTCGCCTGCATACACTTCCTCTCCCGGATCAATGAAGAACTTGCCGCGATCCTGAAGTTTGTCAATGGAATAGGCATAAGAGGTGCCCGTCTCCATGGCAATCATAGAACCGTTCATACGGCGGGTGATTTCACCCTTGTATGGCTGATACTCCTTGAAGCGGTGTGCCATGATAGCCTCGCCTTGTGATGCGGTAAGCACATTGGTACGAAGACCGATAATGCCTCGCGAAGGAATGTCGAACTCAATGTCCACACGGTCGCCCATGCTCTGCATGGAAGTCATCTCACCCTTGCGGCGGGTAACCATATCAATCATTTTGCTGGAGAATTCTTCCGGCACGTTGATGGTGAGTTCCTCTATAGGCTCACACTTCACGCCATCAATCTCCTTATAGATTACCTGAGGCTGTCCCACCTGAAGTTCATAGCCCTCACGACGCATGGTCTCAATGAGCACTGAAAGATGGAGCACACCGCGTCCGCTGACAATCCAATGGTCGGTTGTGTCTTCGAATGGACGTACTCTCAGGGCAAGGTTCTTCTCAAGTTCCTTCTGCAAACGGTCGTTGACATGACGGCTGGTCACGAACTTGCCTTCCTTTCCGAAGAACGGTGAGTCATTGATAGTGAAGAGCATGCTCATGGTAGGCTCGTCGATGGCGATAGGAGGCAGTGGCTCCGGATTCTCGAAGTCGCAGATGGTGTCACCAATCTCAAACTTCTCCAAGCCCACCACGGCGCAGATGTCACCGCTATGCACTTCTTCCACCTTTTTCTGACCCATACCGTCGAAGACGTGCAATTCCTTGATTTTAGTCTTCTCCTGCGCTCCGTCACGATGGGCTATGGTCACGTTCATACCCTCCTTGAGGGTGCCACGGTGTACTCGTCCGACGGCAATACGCCCTGTATAGCTTGAGTAGTCGAGCGAAGTGATAAGCATCTGTGGTGTTCCCTCGAGCACCTTGGGAGCAGGGATGATTTCCACAATCTTGTCAAGCAAATAGTCGATATTGTCCGTAGGTTTCTTCCAGTCTTCAGCCATCCATCCGTTTTTGGCAGAGCCATAAACCACAGGGAAGTCGAGCTGGTCCTCAGTAGCATTGAGGGAGAACATAAGGTCGAACACCATCTCGTAGACTTCTTCGGGACGGCAGTTGGGCTTGTCCACCTTGTTCACCACCACGATTGGCTTTAGACCTATCTGAAGGGCTTTCTGAAGTACAAAGCGCGTCTGAGGCATAGGGCCTTCAAAGGCATCAACGAGCAGAATACAGCCGTCTGCCATGTTGAGCACGCGCTCCACCTCACCACCAAAATCGGAGTGTCCCGGAGTATCTATAATATTGATTTTTGTACCTTTCCAATTGATAGAAACGTTTTTGGAGAGAATCGTAATACCTCTTTCACGCTCCAAATCGTTAGCGTCGAGAACCTGTCCGCTGTTATCCTGGCCGTCGCGGAACAGCTTGCCTGCCAGCATCATCTTGTCGACCAAGGTAGTCTTTCCGTGGTCTACGTGTGCAATAATTGCAATGTTTCTAATGTCTTGCATCTTGTTTACCTTAAATTGTGGGTGCAAAGTTACGAAATATTCTCCATTTCCGGCTCTTCCTCGTTCATATTTTTATGCTTGTTAGCTCATTATTAGCTTTTTAGGGTTCTATAAGTGGAGAAGAACGGGGCCCTTATCTAAAAATAAGTTAAAGCATTGTGAAATAGAAGAAGAAAAAGAGAAGATTACGGAGAAAAAGCATTACCTTTGCAACCGATTTCATTAATTCACATATAAACAAAAGTACAAATGTATTTAGATCAAGCTAAAAAACAAGAGATCTTTGGACAGTACGGAAAGTCTAACTCTGATACTGGTTCCGCTGAGAGCCAGATTGCATTGTTCTCATACCGTATTTCCCATCTGACGGAGCACCTCAAGAAGAACCGTAAAGATCATACTACCGCACGTGCACTGACACAGTTGGTAGGAAAGCGCCGCGCTTTGCTCGACTACTTGTACGACCGCGACATCAACCGCTACCGTGCAATCATCAAGGCTCTCGGCCTCCGCAAGTAATCAAGGAGACCGTTTACCTTTATGTGAAGTGAGCATCGCCTGCAAAGACGAGACAGGGCTGCACTCATAGCTTAGACTATGGGGCAGCCTTTTTGTTTGCCGTCCGGCATGGGCAGACTGGTGCCGACAAGCCGGAAAACCAACGAGGGGCAGCAATTGGAACATTTGTTCCATGCTGCCCCTCGGGTGTTTGGTTATGTGGAGTACGGCAGGTATTACTGCGCGTCTTGCTGGTCTATGGCCTTGATTTTCTGCTTGACCAGTTCCATTTCGTCCTTGAGTTTCTGCACCTTGCGGTTCATCTCGTCTATGAGACTGTTGCCTTTCTTGCTGCTGGCATTGAGGAAGCCGAGGTTGTTCTCGTAGGTCTGGACGTCCTGCTTGAGACCTTCAAAGCGACGTACGAGCCGTGAACGTTCGCCTTCCAGAGCGTCGGCACCCTTTTGAGCCATGTTCTTGATGTTAGACTTGAAGTTGTCGAGTTTGCGACGGGCTATGCTCACATTGAGTTCCTTGTAGATGCGGTCGAGCTGTGCGTGGTATTCCTCATATACCTTGTCTTTCTCCTTGAAGGGAACATGCCCGATTTTGTTGTACTCCTCGTGAAGTTTCTGCACTATTTCCTGCACGTTGCCTTCGGTTTCAGCGGTGATGGCCTTGAGTTTCTCTATCACTTCCTGTTTCTTGGCCAGGTTGGATTTCTCCTCGCCACGTGTTCCGGCATTGGCGGCATTGCGTGCATCGAAGAACTTGTTGCATGCTGCCTGGAAATCCGCCCACAACTGTTCGCCCATTTTCTTGGGCACCATGCCTATGGTCTTCCATTCCTTCTGAAGTGCCACGAGTTTGTCGCTCGTCGATTTCCAGTCGGTGCTATCCTGCAGGGCCTGGGCTTTTTCCACGAGGACCTGCTTGCGGGCAGCATTGTCGGCAAACTTCTCCTTGAGCTGCTTGAAGTATTCGCCCTTACGGCCGAAGAAGTCGTCGCAAGCGGCACGGAAGCGCTCGAATATCTTGACGTTCATCTTTTGGGGAGCAAAGCCAATGGTTTTCCACTCAGCCTGGATGTCAATGATTTCTTTTGTGTGCTTCTCCCAGTCGGAAGAATTGGCATTGGGCTGTGCAGCCACAGCCTCTGCTTTCTCACAGAGGGCAGTCTTGCGAACAAGGTTTTCCTCTTCCTTTCCTCTCAGTTCCTCGAAGTGCTGCTGATGGCGCTTGTTGATAACGGTAGAAGCAGCCTTGAAACGGTTCCAGATGTCCTCGCGGAGTTCCTTGGCCACAGGTCCCACTTCGCGATACTGCTGATGCAATTCCTGCAGCTGGTGGAAGGCGCTGATGATGTCTTCCTGGTCGGCAAGTTTTTCGGCAGCCTCGCAGAGTTTGGTTTTGAGTTCAAGGTTCTTCTTGAAGTCGTACTCGCGTGCCTCACTGTTGAGCTTCAGCAGGTCGTAGAACTGTTCCACGTAGAGCTGGTAGTTGCGCCAGAGTTCGCTTGCCCGTTCTGCCGGCACGGCACCGGTCTCTTTCCATTCCTGCTGGAGTTGCTTGAATTCGTTGTATGATTGGTTGGCCTCATCGGGCGACGTGGCCATGTTCTTGATTTTCTCAATGATGTCGAGCTTTTTCTCGAGGTTGGCCTGCTTCTCCTGTTCCTGCTGTTGGAATATCTTGGCACGCTTTTCCTTGACAATGCTCATTTCGGCCTTGAAGGCTTCTTCGTCCTCGTCGGGTGTGACCACATACTTGTCGGGGTCTCCGCCCTGCTCGAGGTAAGCTTTCTGCTGAGCCTCACGCTCGTTGAAGTGGAGTTTGTAGAACACCGTCTTGAGATAGTCTATCTCGTCTTTGCGCGGGTTTTCCTCGCTCTGTGCTATTTCGCGCACGCGATTGAGCACTTCCTTCTTGGTCTTGTAAACTTTTCTGGCGGTTTCGTCCTGGGCTGCCTGAGCTGCCTGGACTGCAGTGTCTACCGCCTTTTTTTCTGCATTTGCGCCCTGCTGGAGGGCCTTTTCTTGAGAGTCCATCATTTCACTTCTTTAGTTGGTGATTTCGAGTTTCCACATAACACTTTGAGGTGCAAACTTATACAAAATTATTGAAACCACCTAATGATTGTGCGTTTTTCTTACCTTTTTGTCGCTAAATCAGCCTTTTGTGACGGAATATCCACCAGCACACGGCGCTGACAAACACGGAAAGCACAAGGGCGAAAAGGAATCCCCACGAGGTGGTTTCGAGACCATTGATGAGGTTCATTCCGAAGAGGCTGGAAATGAGCGTGGGCACCATCATGATGATGGACACGGTGGTAAGGGTACGCATCACCGTGTTCATGTTGTTGTTGATGATGCTGGAATAGGTGTCCATGGTCGACTCGAGAATGTCGGAATAGATGCTGGTGGTTTCCCTGGCCTGGGTCATCTCGATGTTGACGTCCTCAATGAGGTCGGCGTCTAGTTCGTCCACCTGCAACTTAAACTTCAGTTTGGCAAGCAGATTCTCGTTGCCGCGGATGGAGGTGGTGAAATAGGTGAGCGAGTCTTGCAGGCGGCTCAACCCGATAAGCGACTCGTTGTTGACTTCGCGGTCGAGGTTGCGCTTGGCTTTCTCTATCAGGCTGTTGATTTGTTTCAGACGCTTGAGGTACCACACGGCTGAGGAGAGGAATAGACGGAAAATCATGTCCACATAGTCAACGAATCCCTCGCCACGCTTTTGCTGGTAGCTCACGAAGTCTATCATCATGTTGGTCTCGTAATAGCAAACGGTGATAGTCACGTCGCGCTTGTGGATGATGCCAAGCGGCACGGTGGTGTAGGGCGTACGCGAGCGGATTTCCTTGACGTAGGGGATGCGGAGAATGATGAGCATCCATCCGTCGTCGTACTCATAGCGGGCACGCTCGTCGGTATCGCTGATGTCGGAAAGGAAATAATCGGGAATGTGGAATTGGTCTTCCAGCATTTGCTGGTCTTCTTCAGTTGGACAGGTTACTTGTATCCAGCAGTTGGGCTGCCATTCGTTGATGGCGGTCAGGTTGTCGTTGATGTTCCAGAATGTTTTCATTGCAGTTGTTGATCCTCCGTGATTAGATAGGCAGAGGATGCAGCCGCATGGTTTGTGCGCCCAGCCCTACTCTACCTACAAGTTCTTATTTTCCGCGTGATAGTCGTCCATAATTTTGTTGTTGTTGAAAAATGGTGTGCAAAGATACGAATTATTTCCGAAACGGAAAGACCGCTGCCCGTTTTTTTCACCTTTTCGTATCACTTGTTTCTGCTTCCTGCCTGTTCTACTCTCTCCTGCCACGTGAGCCATTCCTCCTTGAGTGGCCGCATGAGGGGCATCGTTTAGGTTTGACTGCAGTTGTTACAACTGCGTCAAGGCCCTCTGCCATTCATGCAAAGCCTCTTCTCCGTCACATAAATTCCATGCGCTTGGTAAAGCACCCGTAGTGTGCGAGTAGCATGCGGTTAACGGGTAGTTAAGGAGCGGTCACAGGCACTGGGCATCGAGTGCCCAAAACGAGAGACGGAGTTGGGGCATTTCTTTTAACATTCGCCGGCAGTAGGGTTGTTCAACCTGGAAGAGTGGATACAGGCCGTCCGTTTCCACCGTCTTCCCAAGTTCATAGTCCGTAAAGTCCTGCATGACGGCAATTCTCGCCGGAACAAACAAAAAGGCGACGCCCTTTTCCCTTGCTGGAGAAAGGCGACGCCTTTGGTCATCATATCAGTGGAAGAAGATTCCTACTTGACGGGGATTTCTTCCAATGTGGTCTTCATCAGTTCCCAGAACGGAGCAACCGAGTCAATGAGTGCGCGCTCTGTTGTGGTGTGGGGTGAACGCAGTGTAGGACCGAGTGAAACCACGTCCATACCGGGATACTTGCCCAGGATTACAGAACACTCCAGGCCGGCATGGTCTGCCTGCACGGTTGCATCCGTGCAGTTCTGTTCCTTATAGATGCGGAGCAACAGATTGAGAATCTCGCTGTCCGGATTGGGGTCCCAACCACCATAGCTGCCGCTGAAGGTCACCTTCATGCCAGCCATGCTGAAACAACTCTCAAGCATGGTCGACACATATTCTTTCATGCCTTCGTTGCTGCTTCGTGCCAGGATCTGCACGGTGGCCTTGCCTCCCTCTATGTCGATAATTGCGAGGTTTGAAGAAGTCTCCACCACTTCAGGATAGGCCGGAATGAAACGCACCACGCCGTCATGGCAGGCATAGATGGCATCTACCAGGTTGTCCTGGATTTCCACAGGCACTTCTGTCTTGGGCGCAGCCGTTTCCTCGGCAAAGAACTCAATGCCGCTCTCAATGCCGCGGTATTCCTCTGTGAAGGTTTCCTTCCATTCGTCCACCATATCGCGGAGCGCCTCCACGTTCTCTTTCGGCAGTGTGAGCACCACTTCAGCCTTGAACGGGATGGCATTGCGCATGTTTCCTCCATGCCAAGAGGCCAGACGGGCCTCACACTGGGCAATGGCCTCTCTGACGAAGCGCACCATGAGTTTGTTGGCATTGCCACGTCCCTCGTGTATTTCCAGTCCGGAGTGTCCGCCACGCAGTCCCTTGAGGGTTACTTTCACGGCCGTGTCGTCAGCATCCGTCTCCGTCTCCTTATAATCGAGTTCGGCAGTCACGTCAATGCCGCCGGCACTTCCGATAACAAACTTGCCCCAAGTTTCAGAGTCTAGATTGAGCAGGATGTCGCTATGGAGTTCGTCTTCGGGCAGGTCGTTGGCACCGAACATACCTGTTTCCTCATCGGCAGTGACGAGCGCCTCAACGGGTCCATGCTTCAGGTCGGAAGCTTCCATCACAGCCATGATGATGGCCACACCCAGTCCGTCGTCGGCACCAAGCGTAGTGCCCTTGGCCTTCACCCACTCGCCGTCTATCCACGGTTCAATAGGGTCGGTCTCGAAGTTGTGCTTGCTGTCGGGAGTTTTCTGAGGCACCATGTCCATGTGCGCCTGGAGGAGCACCGTCTTGCGGTTTTCCATGCCCGGTGTTGCGGGCTTGCGCATCACGATATTTCCTGCCGGGTCCTTGAAGGCTTCCACGCCCACCTTGGCGGCGAAGTCAAGCAGAAACTGCTGTATCTTGTCCAAATGGCCAGAAGGTCTTGGCACCTGTGTCAGTGCATAGAAGTTCTTCCAGATGCACGACGGGTTCAAATTCTCGATTTCGTTCATAGTCATTATTGTTTTAAAGTTGTTGAATGTTTCCTTTGCAAAAAGTTGAGGGCACCCCACCCCCACATGCCGAGCAACACGACAAGCATGGTCTGCACCGTATGGACTATCAGCACAAAGAAGAGGGCATCACTCTCGCCCACGCCATAGAGAATGAGCATGGTCTTCACCGCAAAGTGCCAGGGGCCTGCCCCATTGGGAGTAGGCACGACCACAGCCATACTGCCCACCACAAAGGTGACCATGGCACAGCTTATGCCCAAGCCGGATGTGAAGCCAAAGCAGAAAAATGTGAGGTAATAGTGAAGGAAATAGCACACCCAGATGCCGAGCGTGAAGAGGATAAAAAGTGGCACATTCTTCACGCCACGAAGCGACACCACCCCTTGCCACACGCCACCAATAGTAGCTTTTACCTTATTATAGAAAGCAAGTCGGCGCAGCAACAAGTGGAGCAGCACGACGGCGGCTACGGCACATAAACCGGTGACCGCCCAACCTGCCGGCGAGAAACGACCCATCACGGAATCAAGCGTAGTGCCTGTGCGGGAGAAAAAGGTGGTGAACACGCGAAGTTGCCACAGCAGCGTGGCAAAGGTCACGACGAGCACCAAGAGTGAGTCGATGGCACGTTCCGTAACCACAGTGCCCAGCGACTTGGGGAAAGAGACACCGTCATATCGCTTGAGCACTCCACACCGTGCGAACTCGCCTATGCGGGGCACCACAAGGCTGGCCGCATAAGACACGAAAATGGCATAGACACTCACAGTCGAGCGAGGCCTTTCGCCCAACGGCTCGAGTGTTTGCCGCCACCGCCATCCACGCAGAGCCTGCGCCAGTATGCCGAAAGGAAACGACAAGAGCATCCAAGTCCAGTTCATCCGATGGAGCATCACGTCGCTGATCCGGCTGAAGTCGAAATCCCTGTACATCCAATAGAGTATGGCACCGCCCAGCAACAGGGGCAGCGCAATCTTGATGATAGTGTTAGCCTTTGTTCTCAATTCCATTTCAGCGCAAAGGTAGTGCAAATCGGCAGAAGAACAAAATAAATCCAATTTATTTTTATTCCATGACGCAGCCTTGCACAACAGAAATGCCGTGGTGGGAGAAGGAAGGACAGAAGAAAAAAGCACTTTCCTTCACTTGCGGTTGCATAATATGCATTATTTTAGTAAATTTGCAACCATAACAACAAGATACATGAAACAAGTCAGACCCAAGAAGAACCTCGGCCAGCACTTTCTGACCGACCTCGGCATAGCCCGCCGCATAGCCGACACCGTGGATGCCTGTCCAGACATTCCCGTGCTCGAGGTGGGCCCAGGCATGGGCGTGCTCACACAATACATCGTGCCTAAGGAACGCGACTTCAAGGTGGTGGAGATCGACACAGAGTCGGTGGAATATCTCAACGAGCACTTTCCCCGATTGAGAGAGAACATACTCGGCGAAGATTTCCTCCGCATGGACCTCACCAAGGTGTTCGGAGGGCGCCAGTTTGTGCTCACGGGCAACTATCCCTACGACATCTCCTCACAGATATTCTTCAAGATGCTCGACAACAAGGAGCTCATTCCCTGCTGCACAGGCATGATACAGCGCGAGGTGGCACTACGCATGGCATCGGCGCCAGGCAACAAGGCCTACGGCATACTTAGCGTACTCATCCAGGCGTGGTACGACGTGGAATATCTCTTCACTGTCGACGAGAACGTGTTCAACCCACCGCCCAAGGTAAAGAGTGCCGTCATCCGTATGACGCGCAACCAAGTGACCGACCTGGGGTGCGACGAGCGGCTCTTCAAGCGTGTGGTGAAGACCGTGTTCAACCAGCGACGCAAGATGCTCCGCGTGAGTCTCCGCCAAGTATTTGCCGGACTGCCCGTGGCACCGGAGTTCTTCACCAACGAGGTAATGACCCGCCGTCCCGAACAGCTCTCCGTGGCAGAATTTGTGGAGCTGACCAATCTCGTGGACAGCGAACTCCACCGCATCGAAACAGAAAAAGCTTAAAAACGATCCAATAGTTTTGCGTATGTGGGATTTAATTCCTACATTTGCAAACATCCGAAACACAAAAAACAAGAATATGATTGACATCAAAGAAGCATTGCAAGAGAGTGAAGAGCGCATGGAAATGGCAGCTCTCTATCTCGAGGAACAGCTGGCACGTGTGCGTGCCGGACGTGCCAACGCAGCCATCCTCGATGGCGTGAGAGTGAATTCCTACGGCTCCATGGTGCCCCTCAACCAGGTGGCCAACGTGTCTGTGCCCGACGCACGCACCATCGCCATACGCCCCTGGGACAAGAAGGCCATCAAGGATATAGAAAAAGCCATCATGGACTCTGATGTGGGCATTACGCCCGAAAACAACGGCGAAATTATCCGCCTTGCCATACCGCAGCCTACGGAAGAGCGCCGCCGCGAACTGGCCAAGCAATGCAACAAGATTGGAGAGAAGTCGAAGATAGAAGTGCGCAACGTACGCGCCGACATGAAAGACAAGTTCAAGAAGGCCATCAAGGACGGACTCTCGGAAGACAACGAGAAGGATGCCGAGGACAAGCTCCAGAAGTTGCACGACAAGTACATCAAGAAGATTGACGACTTGCTCGAAGCCAAGAACAAGGAAATCATGACTGTATAAAATAAGGAGAACGTCCGAGTGAAGGGAATAGTCATCAAGAACACCGGTAGCTGGTACACCGTACTCACCGACGAGGGACAGCAGGTGGACAGCAAAATAAAAGGCAACTTCCGCCTCAAGGGCATCCGCAGCACCAACCCGGTGGCTGTGGGCGACCGGGTGGAGATTGTGCCCAACCAGGAAGGCACTGCCTTTATCACGGCTATTGAAGAGCGGAGAAACTACATCATCCGCAAGTCGCCCAACCTCTCCAAGCAGAGCCATATCATAGCCGCCAATATAGACATGGCTTGCCTGGTAGTCACCGTCAACCGGCCACAGACCAGCACAACCTTCATCGACAGATTCCTTGCCTCGGCTGAGGCTTACCGCATACCCGTGACACTCGTGTTCAACAAGTGCGACATTCTCAGCCCTGAGGAGCGTCACTATCAACAGATGGTCATCGAGTTATACGAAAGCATCGGATATACATGCAGCGATGTATCCGCCGCCACAGGCGATGGCATTGACGAACTGCGAGCTTTGCTAAAAGGAAAGACCACACTGTTCAGTGGCAATAGCGGTGTGGGAAAGTCAACATTGCTCAACCGTCTCATTCCTGGTGTAGAACTCCGCACTGCGGAAATCAGCGACGCCCACAACACAGGCATGCACACTACCACTTTCAGTGAAATGCTCCGCCTTCCTGACGGAGGATGGGCTATTGACTCTCCTGGCATCAAGGGCTTTGGTACATTCGACATGGAACCAGGCGAACTCACCAGTTACTTCCGCGACATATTCCACTTTGCCCAGGACTGCCGTTTCAGCAACTGCACCCACACGCACGAACCGGGGTGTGCCGTGCTCAAGGCCGTTGAAGAGCACTACATAGCTGCCAGCCGATACCAGTCGTACCTGAGCATGCTCGAAGACAAGGACGAAAGCAAATACCGCGAGGCGTTCTGATACTGGGACAACCACAAAGACAAGGGGATGACCCTGCTCACCATAAGTGTGTGCAGAGTCATCCCCTTTCTGTTTTCAGCTCATCCATGAAGTCGCAAGCCCGACGACAGGAGCGCTTACTTTCCGTTCTGTACAGCAGAATGATAAAGATGGTTCATGACCAGTCCGGCAATAGTAAAACCAAAGATAGCCGTGATATGGGCCATGGTGCCGTTGATTTGTGCCTTGGAACTACACCACTCGTGGTTCACCAGTGAGGGATCGCCAGGGCCGACCTTGGCTTTAGGACACATGCAGGCAGAAGTGCCACAGGTGTGGTTTTCGCCCCGGTTTTCGAGTACTTCCTCACTATAGACACACTGGAACTTGCGTGCCGGACGGGTTTTCATTCGCTTGAAACGCTTGCGCAGAGCAGCGCCAAGCGGGCACCCTCGCACTTTCCAGAACTCAGCGACCTGTATTTTCGTGGGATCCATCTTGAGGGCGGCACCCATAGACGAGAAGAAAGTGGCACGGCTACTGGTGGCTCGCTGGATAAGGAGCACCTTGTCCTTGAGCGAGTCTATGCAGTCAATCACGTAGTCAAAATCATCGAGATTGAATTCCAGGGCAGTGTCCTCACTGTATATTTTCTGGAGAGCCACCACATCGCAAGTGGGGTTTATTTCGAGCAATCTTTCTCTCAGCACATCCACCTTTACCTTACCTACGGTCTTTGAAGTGGCTTGAAGTTGCCTGTTCACATTGGTCATGCACACCCGGTCAGAGTCGACGATGGTGAGATGGCCTATGCCCGAGCGCACAAGACTCTCGGCGCACCAGCTTCCCACACCACCAACGCCGAAAATGATGACACGCTGCCGGCTTATCTGTTCCATCATATCATCGCCCACAAGAAGGCGAGTACGGTTGAAAAGTCCTTTTTCTATTCCCATCTGTTGTTTGTATTATTGTTTTCATTCTGCCCAGGACATGCGACAAAGAACGATGTAGTGCTGTCCTGGCGTCATAAACACATCCTCTCCATTTCCCTACGGCATGATTTCACGCAACGGCTCCATCACAAAAGGACGTTCATGCATCAGCGGATGGGGAATCTTGAGGTCTGGTTCATCCATGTGCACATCATCATACAAAAGAATGTCGATGTCTATGATGCGGTCATGGTAGTGGCCGTCAGTCGATTTCACCTTACGCCCCATGCATCGCTCTATGCTCTGGGTAGTCACTAAAAGTTGACGGGGACTGAGCGTTGTTTCCACACACACAGCCGCATTGGTGAAGACATTATCGGAGACAAAGCCCCATGGTTCTGTTTCGTAAAAAGCTGATTGGCGCAGCACTGTGCCAATCAGCTTCTCTATTTCGTCAACGGCATGGCGGAGGTTACCGTGCCTGTCGCCCAAATTGGATCCAAGAGCGAGATAAACGACATGCCTTGCCATTAATCGTCAAGGATAAGCATGGCATCACCATAACAGCCGAACTTGAACCCGTTTTCCACGGCAAGGCGATAGGCCTCCATAATCAGTTCATAGCCGCCAAAGGCAGCCTCGTTCATCATCAAGGTAGACATAGGATGATAGAAGTTGCCTATCATGCAATCGGACATGCCAAAGTCATAAGGCGGGAAAATGAACTTGTTGGTCCATCCCTCATACTCCTTGAGCATACCGTCTGTGCCCACCGCAGTTTCTGTGGCCTTGACCACGCTGGTGCCAACGGCACAGACCTTGTGTCCGGTACGTTTGGACTCGTTCACTACCTTGCAAGCTTCCGCATTGACAAACATCTGTTCCGAGTCCATCTTGTGCTTCGTCAAGTCCTCTACTTCAATCTGGCTGAAGTTGCCCAATCCGCAGTGCAGTGTGATGAAGGCGAAGTTCACGCCTTTGATTTCCATGCGCTTCAAGAGTTCACGGCTGAAGTGCAGTCCTGTGGCAGGGGCCGTAACGGCTCCCTCATTCTTGGCGAAGATGCACTGGAAGTCTTCCAAGTCTTCCGGACGGGCCGGACGGTCGCGATGCATCACTGGCTTGCCGTCTTTCATGACAGGCTTGCCGTCGGCATCGAGTTCCGGACTCTGATGGTCTATGATATAGCGTGGCAATGGAGCCTCTCCCAAGGCATAGAGGTCACGCTTGAACTCTTCATGGTCGCAATCGTAAAGGAATCGCAAGGTGCGTCCGCGGCTGGTTGTGTTGTCAATGACCTCAGCCACCATCGTTCCGCTTTCGTCGAAGAAGAGCTTGTTGCCGATACGTATCTTGCGGGCAGGCTCTACGAGCACGTCCCAAAGACGCATCTCCTGGTTGAGTTCACGGAGCAGGAACACTTCAATCTTTGCATCCGTCTTTTCCTTGGTACCATAGAGACGGGCCGGGAACACCTTGGTGTCATTGAATATGAAGGTGTCGCCTTCGTCGAAATAGTCAAGTACGTTTCTGAAATCAAGGGGCACAGGATTACCCTGTTCGTCCTTCAAAGGCTCACCTTTCTCATCCTTGCGATACAGGTCGATGGTCTGGGAATTCTTATGGATGACCATCAGACGACATTCGTCACGATGATAAGATGGATAGAGGGCCACCTGGTCTTCAGGCAAATTAAAGTTGAATTGAGACAGTTTCATATCTATTTCGTTGTTTCTTGTTCTTTATTTTCCACCCGCACTGCATAATCCGGCAGTGGAGCAATATTCTGGGCATCAAGCCACTCTTGAAAATGTTCGTAGCTCACGCACCGTTCGATGGTATACTCGCCCACCCTTGTACGGCGCAATGATGTGAGATGTGCTCCCGTGCCGAGTGCCCGGCCCAGGTCGCGTGCCAATGCACGAATATACGTACCCTTGCCACATACCACCCTGATGTCCATCTGCATGGACTCAGGGTCAAACCTTTTGAGTTCTATCGCGTCTATGCGTAGAATTTTGGGCTTGAGTTTCACATCCTGTCCCTGACGACGCAAATTGTAGGCGCGCTCGCCATTGAGCTTGCAAGCGGAGTAAGACGGTGGGACCTGTTCTATCTCGCCTATAAACTGCGGCAAAGTGCGCTCTATGAGTTCCCTGGTGATGTGCTCTGTAGGGAAGGTTTCGTTGACCGGGTGTTCCAAGTCGTAACTGGCCGTTGTGGCCCCCAGCTGAACGGTGGCTTCATACTCTTTGGTGTGTGCCTGCAGTTCTTCAATGCGCTTGGTGGCCTTGCCCGTGACAAGGATAAGGACCCCCGTTGCAAGCGGGTCCAGCGTACCGGCATGTCCGGTCTTCACGCGTTTCACGCCCAACTTCTGCGAGAGCAGATAGCGTATATGGGCCAAGGCTCCAAAGCTGGATATCTTGTAAGGTTTGTCGATGGGGATGATTTCTCCCGCATAGAAGTCCATCATATATTGAGACTACTGATTTATGAGAAAATGATGGTGAGCACACCGGCGATGGCACAGTAGATTCCAAAGTAAATCAGCTTGCCACGCTTCACCACGTTGATCATCCACTTGCAGGCTATGCACCCGGAAACGAATGCTGCCACGAAGCCCACAACCATGGGCAACGTGTCTATGCCACCCAAGGCTTCTTCTCCTTTAAGTCCTTTCAGCAGGTCGAGCAATGCTTCGCCCAATATGGGCGGAATGACCATGAGGAAAGAGAACTGCGCCATCTTTTCCTTTTTGTTGCCCAAGAGCAGGCCCGTAGCTATGGTAGTGCCCGAGCGCGAAAGTCCCGGCAGTACGGCCAGAGCCTGGCCTACGCCGATAAGGAAGGCATGCCACAGGCTGATGTTCTCTCGCTGACGTGGCTTGGCGTAATAGGAAAAGGTGAGCAGAAGAGCTGTAACCAGGAGCATGATGCCAACGATGAGCAATCCTGAACCGAAAACAGTTTCCACCTTGTCCTTGAAGAACACGCCCACAATTCCTACGGGTATCATAGACACCAATATGTTGAGAGCATATTTCGTTTCGTCATTCATCTGGAACTTGAACAGTCCCTTGAGAATCCAGTCTATCTCTCGCCAAAGAATGACGAGGGTGCTCAGCACTGTTGCCACATGCACCATAATTGTGAACGTGAGATTGTCGGCGCCATTGATGCCAAAGAGTGCGGCTCCAATGGTGAGATGGCCGCTACTGCTCACCGGAAGGTATTCGGTGAATCCCTGGACGAGGCCAAGGACCAATGCTTCAAGACTGTTCATTAGTGATTTCCTCCTTGTCCTTAGGTTTGTAGACAATGGCTCCAATAATAGAAAGGAAGCCTATGAGACAAATGACTGGTGCCACCTTGATATGCATGAAACTGAAGATTTCCGGATCGTAGGCAGACTCATCCGAGCCGGAACCACTCATCAGGATGAACCCGAGAATAACTACTACCATTCCAATGGTAAGCATCAGGAAATTCGCCTTACCCAATGCCAAGTTTCTTTTATCCATATATCTAAATTCTTTATGTTTGCTAAATTTTATAGAGGTCGCCGGCTTTCATTCTCAAGAACTTATTGACCGAGATGTAGGCACAGAATGTCGTGATAATCAGTCCGAAGAGCAGCACTGACACTCCGGTAAGCGCAAGCACTTGCCAATTGACCACCGAAATGATTTCCGGCTCATAGGTGTAAAGGGCATAAAGACCGGCTCCAAGCACGGCATCGGCCAAAATGGCCGCCACAATGCCCTCGCACACGGCCTTGCGGATGAACGGCGCACGAATAAAGCCCCACGAGGCACCGACCAGTTTCATGGTGTGAATAGTGAAACGGCGCGAATAGACGGAAAGGCGCAC
This sequence comes from uncultured Prevotella sp., assembly GCA_934191235.1. Taxonomy (GTDB): domain Bacteria; phylum Bacteroidota; class Bacteroidia; order Bacteroidales; family Bacteroidaceae; genus Prevotella. The sequence continues at coordinate 31,245 of CAKPUA010000017.1, forward strand.
GGTGTTGTTGATCAGTGAGAACGAAACGACGGTGAGCAAAGCAGCAAGCACCAGCAGCACAAGACTCACTTTCTGCAGGGTGCTGTTGACGCTTTCTATCAAGTCTTGCTGATAGGTTACGTCTGTAACATTGTGGTCGCGCTTGATTTCCTTGCTTATCCATGCAAGCGAATCATTGTTGGCGTAGTCGGCTCGAAGCTGTAGCTCCACAGATGGCGTGAACGGGTTGTATCCCACAAATTCCTTGGGGTTGATGCCCATGTCCTTGGTTCCCTCACGAAGGGCCTCTTCCTTACTCACAAAAGTAATCTTATTGATATAGGGCTTGGCCTTGATGGTCTTGCAAAACTGCCTGCCCTCGGCTCCACTCATGTCAGACCGGAGCATCACCGTAACCACAAGGTTTTCTTTCATGTAGGATGAAAGGTTCTGAGCCGTGGAGGCTGTGAACAGAACCAAACCCAACAAAATGAGCACCAATGCTGTGCTGATGCACAGCGTCACGACCTGCAACCCATGGCGATTGCCGGTATTCTTACGTTTCTTTCCCATTTATAAAAAGGATATAATATACCAATTTTGGTGCAAAGTAACAAAAAAATTACCGCCCGAACGAACGTTTAACCACTATTAACAACGAAAGTCCACAAAAAAACCTACCTTTGCCCGTCTAACAAAATAATGTTATGAGCACTGTATTATATGATTCCCCTATATACGGCCCGGTGAAGAGCCGCCGGCTGGGTATTTCCCTTGGCATCAACCTGATGCCGAAAGACGGGAAATGTTGCACTTTCGACTGCATCTATTGCGAATGTGGATTCAACAGTTCTCACCTTCCCCATCTTCCCCGTCCATCACGTTCGGAGGTGAGAGAGGCTCTTGAAGAAGTGCTCGCCCACAGAAGCTCCGGAAACATGCCACTCGACGACATTTCTTTTGCAGGCAACGGAGAGCCCACTTCGCACCCTTTTTTTGCGCAAATTGTTTCCGACACACTCCGGTTGCGCGACAAGTATTATCCCCATGCTACCGTGAGCGTGATGAGCAACGCCACATTCACCCACAAGCCAGAGGTAAGACGAGCATTGGCGGCCCTCGACAACAACATTCAGAAACTTGACACTGTAAGCGAGGACTACATCAGACTGGTAGACCGGCCTGTGAGCCTGCGCTACCATGTAGGCGATGTCGTGGAAAACCTAAAAGCGTTTCAAGGACACGTCATCATACAGACCCTTTTCATGAAAGGCTCCTTCGACGGCACAGACGTAAACAACACGGACGAACGGCACGTAGGGCCATGGCTTGAGGCGCTCAAAGACATTGCTCCCCAAAGAGTGATGATTTACACCATCGACAGGGAGACTCCCGCAAGCGGACTCAGGAAAGCCGAGCCTGTTGTACTCGACAACATACGCAACAAAGTCTGGGCTTTAGGCATACCCTGTACCGTAGCCTATTAAAAGATAAGGAGACAAAGGTCAAGAGCCGTTGTCACCTCACCGTTAGTTTACATGGTTTATCCCGAATGGGGAGCAACACCCGATGGCGCAGCATCCGAATGGATGCAAAATCTCTTCCGAACCGGACACCATCACCCAATAGCCTGGTTACGATGTGTTAGTGGCAGACTTACGATGCGTTAGTGGCAGACTTACGATGCATTAGTGGCAGACTTACGACGCGTTAGTGGCAGACTTACGACGCGTTAGTGGCAGACTTACGACGCGTTAGTGGCAGACTTACACTTGGTCCATCTGCCAGGGCTATCATTGCCCAAACAGAGGAACCGGCTTTAGGCATTCCGTTTCAACTTGACAAGTGACGAATCGGTGATAGAAGTGAGGGATATTAACCTATCTATCACGCATCTATCACTCCATCTATCTGACTTGCAGTCAGCACAGAACCGTCAAATATCAAGAAAAGTGATGGATAGTGACGAAAAGACGGAAAACTACTCCTGTGCGTGCGCGCACGCGAGAGAGGTCATCGGGAAAAAGGGAAAAGTCAAGCAGCAGCATGGCTTTCAGCATGGTATTTGAATCGACCCTGGATTTGAAATCATTGTGGCAACTCCAAATCCAAGACGATACGTTTTCATTTTGCCTGTTCTGTCTTTATCTTTTCAAGTCCACCGGTCAGCGGATTCAGCACAACTTGCGTATTGACCTTTTTGTTGATGACGTCTTCATCAATGGGGTTGAGTTGTCCGAACTGGGCTGCATACATCTCGAAACTTTTCCACACCTTGGCCCCATCCGAGAGCGTCAACCGGATACGTCCCGGGATGCACGAATAGAGCACCGGTTCCTTTTCCTTCTTTTTCTTCGGGTCTACAGTTGGTGGTGGTGGCACACTGTGTTCGTCTTCCACAGATATGTAGTAAGGATTGCCGCCCAAGTCGTCCACATCCACCAAGCCCCGACGCTGGGAAAAGCGGAACAGCAACTGCCGGTTGGTCTCGCGCAAAGGCACGAAATCCACCTCCACTTCTGCCGTGTCACGGTCTGTGGTGCCTGTAAAGAGCTGCAACATGGCAGACTCTTGATTGTCCAGTTTCTGAAGCATCAGCTTCAACTGTTCCCCATCCTTGGGCATATAATCGGCTTGTCCACGTGAAAGTTGGTTACGGCTGTCACGTATTTCATAAATATCCTGTGCGGTGAGTTCTGCCATCTTCATGTTGCTTCCTGCAGCCAATATCTCCTGACTGAGAAAATCGCGCGGGTTGACGCGCTTAGGTTTGGGAGCCGGCACAAAAGCCCGGTCACCGGCAGACAAAGCCACCGGCTGATCGTTGACGGCGAGCAAGATGCCGCGATTGTCGAGTTGCACGTTGGAAATGCCACGCTTGTCGCCGACCTTGAGCACGAAGCGCCGTGCCGTATCCGGTTCCGCATACTGACTCATGCGGCAATCCACAAGACGGTAAGTCACGGTCTTCTCGGTACCGGCTTTCACACGCAGGAAACGAGTAGCATATTCGGCAAAGTCTCCAGGCGTATAGGTGGTCTTTTCTATTCTGAGCGTAAACTTCGCTGCCGTCTTTGGCAAACAGTATGTAACCCCCTCTTCCTGTGCCCCGGCAAGAGAAGAGAAGCCTGCCCAGAGCAGCGCCAGTGAGAACAGTTTTGTTTTCATATCATTCCTTTGTTTTGTTGCTTAGTCATCCAGCCATAGAAAAGCCTTTGACAAATATTTCACGATATCACCTGCCACCAGGCTCTCCTTGCCCAGGTCTTTGGCAGCGAGGTCGCCGGCCAATCCATGCAGATACATGCCCAGTTTGCAAGCCGACTCCTGACTGTAGCCGCGCGCCAAGAGAGCAGTAAGAATGCCCGTGAGCACATCGCCGCTCCCGGCTGTAGCCATGCCGGAATTGCCGGTGGAATTGAACACCACTTGGCCATCAGGCATGCAAAGGGCTGAATAATGCCCCTTCAGAATGACATAGGCGTGATGGTGTTCGGCCAGGGTGCGAGCCTTTGTAAGGCGTTCGTAGTCGCAGGAGCAATGACCGCCAGTAAGTCGTTCCAGTTCCTTGGGATGTGGCGTGAGTATCATGTTTTCGGGCAACTGCTGCATCCATGCGTTGTGATTGGCAAGGATGTTGAGCGCATCGGCATCGGAAACAACAGGAGTCTGTGTCCGCCTCAACTGGGCTATAAGCGCAATGGCGGTGCTTTCCTGCATGCCCAGTCCCGGGCCAATGCCCAATGCATCAAAATCAGCTGTGTCCACAGCCTCTGAAAAGCAGGTCTCGTCGCGGTCCATCTGCATCACTGCCTCGGGCACAGCTATTTGCATGATGTCATAATTGCGCTTGGGTGTATGCACTGTCACCTTGCCCACACCGGCTCTCAGACAGGCTCTGGCAGCAAGCACGGCTGCCCCCGACATGCCGTAGCTACCGGCCACAAGGAGAGCATTGCCCATGCTGCCCTTGTGGGCAAAATCGTCACGGTGTTTCAGCAAGGCCCTCACTTCACTTTCTTCGAGTATGGAACATTGCGTCTTGGTGCGAGCCACCCAATCTTGGCTGAGCCTTATGTCCATCACCTTCACCCTGCCCACATAAGGTTGGCAGTCGGCAAAGAGCATGGAGAGTTTTTTGTGCTGGATGGTAAGCGTAAGATTCGCCTTTATTATGTTAGCCGGGATATTATACGTATTGTCGTCTGCCATCAGACCCGACGGCATGTCAATGCTCACAACGGTGGCATTGCTTTGGTTCACATATTTCACCAGCGAGGCAAAGCCTCCGGCAAGTGGCTTGTTGAGTCCGGAGCCGAACAGACCGTCGACCACAAGAGTGCCGGCATCAAGTGTGGGGAGATCGAACTGCACGGTTACCTCGGTAAAGCTCTTGACACGCTTTCCCTCCACAAGCCTCTTCTTGTTCTGTTCACATTCCGGTGAAAGTTTTCCCTTCACATTAAACAGGAAGACCGACACTTGATAGTCTTGCTCTGCAAGAAGGCGTGCCACGGCAAGGGCGTCACCGCCATTGTTGCCAGGACCGGCAAACACCACAACGGGCATCAGATTACTCCATTCTTCCACGATGGCATGTGTGATCACTTTGGCAGCACGCTCCATCAAGTCAATCGAAGCGATTGGCTCGTTCTCTATTGTATATTTATCAAGCTCATGACTCTGAGCACTAGTGAAAATCTTCATACTCGTGCAAAAATACATAATTTCTCCTAATCCATGCCCACGTTCGACTTATTTTTTGTAATTTTGCGACAAATTATTTTAAAAAGTATCATGAGCAGAGTTAAAATCAAGGACAAGACGTTTGAAACGTCCATCCCCGAAGCCGAAATACTGAAACGCATCCAGACTGTGGCAGACCGCATCAACAGGGACATGGAAGGCAAGACCCCTATCTTCCTTGCCGTGCTCAACGGCTCTTTCATGTTTGCTGCCGACCTGATGAAGATGGTAACCATTCCATGCGAAATCTCTTTTGTCAAGCTTGCATCTTACGTGGGCACTTCTTCAACAGGAAAAATCAAGAAGATGATTGGCATCAACACTGACCTTAGCGGACGCAACGTAATCATCGTGGAAGACATTGTGGAGTCGGGGCTGACCATGCAGAACATGCTTGACCAACTCAAAGAGCACAACCCCGCATCGGTAAGCATCTGCACACTGTTGCTCAAACCGGAGAAACTCATGGTAGACCTTGACATTGACTACACGGTCATGGAGATTCCCAACGACTTCATTGTGGGCTACGGGCTCGACTATGACCAGCAAGGGCGGAATCTGAGAGACATCTATACGCTCGTAAGCGAATAAGCAATAACACAACATATTAAACAAGTAAATGAAGAATATCGTAATTTTCGGCGCTCCAGGTGCAGGCAAAGGCACACAGAGCGACAAGATGATTGAGAAGTATGGACTCAACCACATCTCTACGGGCGACGTGCTCCGCAGCGAGATCAAGAACGGAACAGAACTTGGCAAGACAGCCAAAGGCTATATCGACAACGGGCAGCTCATCCCCGATGAACTGATGATTGATATCCTCGCCAGTGTTTACGACAGTTTCGGCAAGGAGCACAAGGGTGTCATCTTCGACGGTTTCCCCCGCACTATTCCTCAAGCAGAAGCTCTGAAGAAGATGCTTGCCGAGCGCGGACACAAGGTGGCTGCCATGATTGAACTGCACGTACCTGAAGACGAACTGATGAAGCGCCTCCTGCTCCGCGGACAGCAAAGCGGAAGAAGCGACGACAACGAAGAGACCATCAAGAAGCGTCTCGACGTTTACCACAACCAGACTTCTCCATTGATAGACTGGTACGAGAACGAAGGCATCCATCACCAAATTAACGGATTGGGTGAACTCGACCGCATCTTTGATGACATTTGCAAGGTTATCGACAACCTGTAATTCATCCTGCAACACATACCGGGTTTTGAGGCTTGGGTTATTTTGACCAAGGCTCAAAACCAACTTTTTTGTAGAACACCCCGTTCCTATTTTTCATTCACATCAACTCCAAATACCCAACAAAGAAAATGGCAGAATCCAATTTCGTTGACTATGTTAAGATATACTGCCGCTCTGGCAAGGGCGGTAAAGGTTCCATGCACCTGCGCCACGTGAAATACCAGCCAAACGGCGGTCCTGACGGCGGCGACGGCGGTAAAGGCGGCAGCATCTATCTCCGTGGCAACCACAACTACTGGACCCTGCTGCACTTGAAATTCCAGCGGCACGTGTTTGCCGAACATGGCGGAAACGGAGGAAGAGACAAATGCCACGGCACAGACGGCAAGGATGTCTACATTGATGTGCCTTGCGGAACTGTCGTATACAATGCCGAAACCGGGAAATACGTGTGCGACGTGACCTATGACGGACAGGAAGTGCTTCTGCTCAAGGGCGGACGTGGCGGACTCGGCAATTTCCAGTTCAGGTCTGCCACCAACCAGGCGCCACGCTATGCCCAGCCTGGAGAACCCATGCAAGAGATGACCATCATTATGGAATTGAAACTGTTGGCCGACGTGGGACTTGTAGGCTTCCCCAACGCTGGCAAGAGCACACTGCTATCCTCTCTTTCGAGCGCCCGTCCCAAGATAGCCAATTATCCTTTCACCACGCTTGAACCATCTCTCGGCATAGTCGGCTACCGCGACAACAAGTCGTTTGTCATGGCTGACATTCCCGGAATCATTGAGGGTGCAAGCGAAGGAAAAGGACTGGGACTTCGCTTTCTGCGCCACATTGAGCGCAACTCTCTGCTGCTTTTCATGGTACCGGGAGACACTGACGACATTAAAAAGGAATATGAGGTGTTGATCAACGAGTTGCGAAACTTCAACCCCGACATGCTCGACAAACACCGGGTGCTTGCCATCACCAAATGCGACTTGCTCGACGAGGAACTCATAGAAATGCTCAAGGAAACACTGCCCCAAGACCTACCCGTGGTTTTCATCTCCTCCGTCACAGGATTCGGGCTCAATGAACTCAAGGACGTGTTATGGACTGAATTGAACAGCGAAAGCAACAAGTTGCAGGAAATCACTGCCGAAGACACACTCGTACACCGCGACAAGGACATGAAAACGTTTGCATCCGAAATGCACGACGAGGGTGAAGACGAAGACATTGAATATCTTGACGAGAGTGAAATTGAGGATCTCGACGACTTTGAATACGACGACGAGGAGGACGAGGAATAATGGAAATGGTCCCGCAACTCTTGAAGTATGATTTGACAGGTGAAGTCACGGCCTTCAGCACCACACGACACGGCGGATGCAGCAAGGGCAACTACAGTTCATTCAACATCAATGAATATTGTGGTGACACCCTGGAACACACCCGTCGCAACAAAGAAGCACTGGCTCATGTATTGGGCACCAGTGCGCAGCACATCATCCTTCCCCACCAGACACACGGCATAGAATCCCGACGCATCGGCGGTGAGTTTTTCACATTGCCTGAGCAGGTACAGAAAATGATTCTTGATGGAGTTGATGCCGTCATGACCAATGAAGAAGGAGTGTGTGTAGGGGTTTCCACAGCCGATTGCATTCCGGTTTTACTTTACGACCCGGAGCACCATGCAGTATGTGCCATCCATGCAGGATGGAGAGGCACGGCAGCACGCATTACCCGAAAAGTCATTGTAGACATGACATTCCACTTCCAAACAAATCCCAGGAGACTGAAGGCTGTGATTGGCCCCGGAATTTCGCTCGACAGTTTTGAAGTGGGACAGGAAGTCTACGATCAATTTGCCGAAGCCTCGTTCGACATGAACACCATAGCCAAGCTATACAAGAAGTGGCACATCAACCTGCCACTATGCAACAAGCTGATGCTTTTGGAAGCGGGTGTTGAGGAAGAAAACATCCACGAGGCGGACATCTGCACGATGAAGAATCAAGAAGACTTCTTCTCTGCAAGAGCCTTAGGAACAGATTCCGGGCGCATCTATACAGGAATAATGTTAAGCCAATCAAGATAATGAATATACGCAGAAACATGAAGACTTGGTTGCTCGCTGCAGCGGTCATTACCGCTCAGCACGTGTTTGCAGACAATTTCACACCTGCAGAGCAACAACAAATCAGCATTGCCACGCCAGGCTTATTCGCCCACTCCAACGCTTTCACCGTGGATTTCTCGGCTCTCGGGAAGTCTGAATATTCGTTCCCACTACCCGTTGGCAAAGCAAAAGTTGTCAACGAAGGAGAACTGGAAATCACCACCAGCAAAGGAGATGCCGTGAAAGCCATGTTTGAGGGACAAGTCAGACTGTCACGCCATACAGCCAACCAAGGAAACGTGGTGGTTGTGCGTCATGACAATGGACTGGAAACTGTCTATTGTCACAACGCACAAAACCTCGTCAAGGTTGGACAGCACGTGAAGGCAGGACAAACCCTTGCCATCGTAGGCGGAAAGAACGGAAAGACCTTCTGTACCTTTTATCTCATGGTCAACGGCGGACGCATCAATCCGGAAACCATTCTCGATGTCAATTCGCACAACCTGCGCCGCAGCACGCTGCTCTGCCGCAACAAGGGGGCGTACGTTGAAGTGACCAATGCCGGAAACAAAACAGACAAGAGAAAGGCAGATGTCAAAGACCTCAACAGGAACCCATTTGAAAAGAGCAATGAGTACAGGATGAACCTCGCCCACTTCAATCCGGGAGAATGGAGTTATCCTCTTCCCGGGAGCAAGGTTATCAGCCCCTATGGAGGCAAGCGCCGACACTCGGGAGTAGACATCAAAACGATACCCAACGACAAGATTCTGGCTGCTTTCGACGGCAAGGTAACCATGTCAGGGCCATACTACGGCTACGGCAACTGCATTGTCATTAAGCATGCCAACGGACTGGAAACACTTTACAGCCATCAATCCAAGAACATAGTGAAAGTGGGCGACATGGTCAAGGCCGGACAAGTGATCGGACTCACCGGACGTACAGGCAGAGCCACGACAGAACACCTTCACTTTGAAGTGAAATTCATGGGTAAGCGCTTCGACCCTGCTGTCATATTCGACCACCTCAACCGGTCACTCAAGCAAGACATGGTGGTGTTTACCAAGAACGGTAACTCCGTGAATATCAAAAGCCACAAGAACTATTACGCACAGGGCAAGAAGTAACAGCCAACAGTTCTCCGCCAAAGACCCTATTCCTTTTCCTGACGCGAGGGCCAATCAGCAGTCACACAAAGAGAAGTAGATATTTCCAGCATGACTTCCTGCAAACAGAAAACGAGATACGGGGATGCAAGGCCTAACGCCTGCATCCCCGTATCTCGTTTTCTGTAAATCCTATTTTTTGCCTTTATGACGGTTAGCACGCTGCTCACGGTATTTCGCCTTCTGACGAGCCGAGCCGCTGCCATGCGCACCGGTGATATACTTTTTCTTTTTCGCCTTGGTTTTCACCTTGTCGTTTTGAGACCCTCCCTTGGGTGCGCCACGGAAGACAATGCCTCCTTCAATTATATCATCAATATCTGCCATAGAATCTATTCTGGGTTACCTTTATCAATGGTGGAACAAGCGCACGCCTGTAAACGCCATCGTAATACCATACTTGTCGCAAGTCTCAATCACATTGTCGTCGCGAACAGAACCACCTGCCTGAGCGATAAATTCAACGCCACTCTTGTGGGCACGTTCTATATTGTCGCCAAACGGGAAGAAAGCATCACTTCCAAGTGCCACTTTCGTGTTCTTGGCAATCCACTCCTTCTTTTCAGCCATGGTAAGCACTTCAGGCTTTTCCGTGAAGAACTGCTGCCATGTGCCGTCACGAAGCACATCATCGTGGTCTTCTGAAATATACACGTCGATAGTGTTGTCACGGTCGGCACGGCGAATTCCCGGAACAAAGGGGAGGTTCATCACCTTTGGATGCTGACGCAGCCACCAGATGTCGGCCTTGTTGCCAGCCAAGCGTGTGCAATGGATACGGCTCTGCTGACCAGCACCGATACCGATTGCCTGGCCATCCTTCACATAACACACAGAGTTACTCTGAGTGTATTTCAGAGTGATAAGGCTGATGATGAGGTCGCGAATGGCCTCAGGAGTAAAGTTCTTGCTCTGGGTCGGTATGTTCTCGAACAATTTAGGATCATCAAGTTTCACTTCATTGCGTCCCTGCTCGAAGGTTACGCCAAACACCTGCTTATGCTCAACGGGAGCCGGCACATAATCCGGATCAATCTTGATCACGTTGTAAGTTCCCTTACGCTTACCCTTCAGAATTTCAATTGCCTCTGGAGTAAAGTCAGGAGCAATGACACCATCGCTCACCTCGCGTTTGATAAGAGTAGCTGTAGCCTCATCGCAAGTGTCGCTCAGCGCCACAAAATCACCATAAGAGCTCATGCGGTCTGCACCACGAGCTCGTGCATAAGCGCAAGCCAATGGAGAAAGAGGAATCTTCACATCGTCCACGAAATAGATTTTCTTCAAGGTATCACTCAATGGCAGTCCAACGGCAGCGCCTGCTGGCGACACGTGCTTGAAGCTGGCTGCAGCCGGCAGACCGGTAGCAGCCTTGAGTTCCTTGACAAGTTGCCAAGAGTTGAGTGCATCGAGGAAATTGATGTAGCCTGGACGACCATTCAACACTTCGATAGGAAGTTCACCCTCCTCCATGTAAATGCGAGAAGGCTTTTGGTTCGGATTGCATCCGTACTTTAATGCTAATTCTTTCATAAAAAGTTAAGAAGTGATTATTCTATATTTGTATTTTACAATTCAAATTTGTAGCCCACTGTAAATGTGAAATAACGATTGTGGGCATGGTCGTCAAAAGTCTTCTTGAAGGTTTTCAACAATCCATAGTTGTAACGTGCGTCAAGCACCACATTCATATACTCATAAGAAATGCCCACCGGAATAGAAAGGTCTACCCTGTTGGTAGCAGGTTTAATTTCACCCGCAGTTCGACTTCCATAAGTATACTTGGGTACGCCTCCATCACCCACCTCTTCAGTCACCTCCACCAAATCGTAGGTCCACTTGGAACTCAACAGGCAGCTCACCTGGACACCTGCCTTAAGGCACAATCCATGAGCGACATACCCATTAAGCATGAGCGGAACACTCAAATACTGCAGTTTAACACGGTTGTTATCCATGCCCCACTTCTGCACATTTCCTTGTCCGTCATGCAAGTCTTCCGTATATTCAGGATAGCGGCATCCCAACTGCTGAAAGAAAACTCCGGCCGACAACGACATTTCATCCGTTGCCCGATATTCAAGTTCTCCGCCTACTGTCAGTCCCGCCTTATACTTGGAATCAATAGAATTCTGCTTGTCACCTATTATATATATTCGGTCCATCTTGCTCAGGTTGGAAACAGAAGTACCAATGCGAGGATAAAAGAAAAGTTTGCCCGCCTCACTCTGTGCCAGCCCCGAAAGAGCTGGCATCAACATGACAAACATCAATAAAATTTTCTTCATACGAATACGTATTTGTGTTCTACGGATGCAAAGTTACACTATTTCCACCACATTCGGCCTTTATGAATGTTAAAAAACAAGTACATAACAAAAAAGTTGGAGGAAAAATTTGCAGGTTCCAAAAAAAGCCGTACCTTTGCACTCGCAATTAAGCAACAAGCCTAAGGCATAAAAACAGTGGGATATGGTGTAATGGTAACACTACAGATTCTGGTCCTGTCATTCCTGGTTCGAGTCCGGGTATCCCAACTAAAGCATCTCAAATCGAGATGCTTTTTTTATTATAAGTCCACCAAGACGCACATGTCAAGAAACCATTGAACATCATTGGAACATAAGCACATTCCCTATAATGACACCTTGAAATGAGTGACAGTCAGAAAGAAAGGCTTTTCAAAGAGTTGTTTGACTCTTGCTACAATAAATTGTACTACATAGCTTACGGCATCCTCGGCAATCCTGACATGGCTGAAGATATCGTAGAAGAGACTTTTGTACAACTATGGGAAAAGCGCAAGACCAGTAATGAAATGCAAGAGGTAAGCTATTCTTACCTTGTTTCTGTTGTCCACAACGCTTGTCATGATTATCTTAGACACACACTCGTAGAAAAACGATTTGCCGATTTCTATATCAAGGCACACACAGAAGGATATCTTGAGAATGACGACCTGCGGGAAGAAAGGCTGGAAAGAATCAACAAAGTGCGTGCATCAATGCCGGAAAAGACACGCAGAATCATGGACATGTGCTATTTTGAAAATAAAAAATATGAAGAAGTGGCTCTCATCATGGGACTCACAAAAAATGGAGTAAGGAAGCAGATGATCAAAGCACTCTCCATGTTGAGAGCAGCTTTTTCCGTTAATAAACCCAAAAGACAAGGCCTTTTTCGGTCTTCATCCCGTAAATAAAGTACAGATGGAACAAAACAACAACCTAATCGACAAGTTCGAAGAACAAGTATTCGACAACTTGGGCAACTTGGAGGACATGACAGACAAACAGCTATCAGCGATGATTGCTGACGAGAATGTCATGCACGACTGCGAATTGCTGGCGGGATACAAAGAGGTTGCCACCCATGAGCTCGGAAGGAAGCCAAACCCACAAAAGGCATGGAGACGCTTGACAAGCAGAACAAAAAGACATGCCCAGACTATATCACATCCCATCACCAACAACAGCCGTGTCAAACGGATATGGCTGGCAGCTGCCATCATTGCCTTTGTCACGTTTGTGCCCATGCTCTATCTGCAACGCGTCTCCCAACAGGACTGTCCCCCCAAACCCGTTGCCTTACGCCATGACAACAGAATCATAGCAAGCCAAGCAGTCAAAGCCTCTAAAGACGTGATTATCTACAGCAAGGGAGAAGCAGGGGGAAAGGCCGGGAATACATTGGCAGACAATCACGCAACAATAACTCAAACTGAGGCAAACTTCTCAAAAGTAACAGCCAGTGACATATCTGTCTCCAAGACCATATTAATTCCCCGCGGCAAGCTCTACAAAGTCATACTTTCCGATGGCACTACAGTATGGCTTAATGCAGACAGTCGACTATCGTTCCCTTCCAAATTCACAGGGCACGAGCGCTTTGTCGAACTGACTGGCGAGGCTTATTTCCGGGTGACTAAAGACGCCAAGCATCCTTTCATCGTGCAATCAGGAAATGTCAGGACAACCGTCTTGGGCACAGAATTCAATTTCCGGGCCTATCACAATGCGACTCCAGAGATAGCTTTGGTCAAGGGATCCGTCATGGTCAACAACACCGCCAACAAGCATCGTGTGAAACTTGTGCCCGGCCAGGCAGCCACTGTCAGCTCAGACAAAATAGCAGTGAACAATATCAATGCAGAATACTACTCACAATGGAAAGAAGGGATCTTCTATTTTGACGACACCTCCCTACTAGACATCATGAAAGAACTGGGTAGATGGTACAATGTGGACATTGTGATAGAAGATGCCACACTTGCCTCCTACAACATTCATTTCATTGCCAATAGAGACGAAACCCTTGATCAAATTATCAGTGATCTCAACTTCTTCAGCTATCTCAACGTAAGCAAAAAGGGAAGAAAACTTCTCGTTTCAAGCAAAAAGTCAAGAAAATAAGGGACTTTATTTCTTTTCTTAACGTATCTCATATATACAAAAAGATTTTTAAACCTTTATTATATGAGAGAGACAAGAAAAAGAAAAGAGAAGTTGCATTCGTTTGCTTTGTACTTGGCATTGTTTTTCATGCTGTTCACGAGTACACAAATGTTTGCACAAACAGGAAACAAAGTTTCCTTCAAGTGCGAAAAAGAGCCGCTCGCCTCTGTTCTCAAAACTATTGAGAGCAAGTCGGAAGTAAAAATCATGTTCACTTTTGAAGAAGTAAGGCCCTATCACGTGACCATGAACATCCACAACGCCACTGCGGAACAGGCTGTAAAAGCAGCATTGAATGGAACGCCCTTGGTCTACAAGGCACGCATGGGGAAAAATGCCGTCATCATGGTTTCAAAAGGGAACGTTCCACGCAGTCAAAGCAAACCAGGCTATAGAACGGTCAGGGGCAAGGTGGTGGACAGTAGCGACGAACCGCTCATCAACGTCACCATTCTGCTCAACAATGCGAAAAGAGGATCCATCACTGACGCAAATGGCGAATTTTCCATTTCTGTCCCCGAGAACAAGGCCGACAAAATGACCTTCCGCTATCTTGGCATGAGCAATGTCGAGAAAAAGGTCAATGCCGGCACGGGTGATATAGACCTGGGCAAACTGACCATGAAAGACGACAAGAGCATTCTCTCTGAAGTTGTCGTCACAGGCGTATTCAACAAGCCCAAGGAAAGTTACACAGGAGCGGCTACGTCGTTCACCCACAAGCAGTTGGAAGAAGCCGGAAGTAGGAGTCTTATTTCGTCCCTACAGAATATGGACCCATCGTTCAATATTGCCGACAACATTACCATAGGTTCTGATCCTAATAGTCTACCCAACATCACCATGCGTGGCTCTTCAAGCCTGCCCACCGACGTTCAAGACTTGCAAACCAGCACAGAGAACATGCGCACCGCCAACCAACCATTATTCATTCTTGACGGATTTGAAATTTCCCTCACCCAGTTTATGGATCTCGACGAAAGTCAAGTCGGCACCATTACCCTGTTGAAAGATGCGAGTTCTACGGCCCTTTATGGTTCCAAGGGCTCCAACGGCGTTGTCGTCATCACATCCAAGAACATCAAGGAAGGAAAACTCCGTATCAACTACAAAGGAACGCTCAGCATTGAGGCGCCCGACTTGACCTCATACAACCTAATGAACTCCCGCGAAAAGTTGATTTACGAAAAAGCGGCAGGACTCTATGACTCGTCCAACGCCATCATGGACCTTGAACTCAAGGACGTATACAATGCACGCAAGTTGGACGTGGAACGCGGTGTTGACACTTATTGGCTCAAATATCCCGTGCGCACTGGCATAGGCCATCGGCACAGTTTGTCTGTAGATGGAGGTAACCAAAACCTACGCTATAATGCCAGCCTCTCCTACAACGACGTGGAAGGAGCAATGAAAGGTTCCAATCGCCAGACCATCACAGGCGAGATGTTCCTCTTGTACAAGTATAAGGACTGGACATTCCAGAATAAGTTGAGCGTCACCAACTCCAAGTCCAAGGAATCTCCGTATGGCGCTTTCTCCCAATATTGCGAACTCAACGCCTACTACACTCCCTACGATGCTGACGGCAATATCCAAAAGATACTTGAAGATGGAAGATATTACAGCAGCACAGGACGGTATAACACGGTCTACAACCCTCTCTACAACGCTTTGCTGCCTCAAAAGAACACAAGCGAGTATACATCCATCACCGACAATTTTGCCCTCGAATGGCATATCCTTCCGGAATTGTTTGTACGAGGCCAACTTTCGTATACCAAGACCACACGCCGTTCCGACGTGTTCATCAGTTCCGAGAACACCATGTTCGACTCCTACATTGATGACGACTATTCCCGCAAGGGCCGCTACACCATGGGTAACGGCAACTCCCACCAACTTAGCGGACAACTCACATTGAACTACACCAAGGACTTTGCAGACGTTCACCAAATCTTTGCAGGTTTGGGAGTAACCTTTGATGAAAGCAAATCTGAGAGTTATTCAACCACTGGCGAAGGAATTTCCGTGCCAACGATGGACTTCCTCGGCATGGCAAACCAATACCTGAAAGACGGTCGCCCATCGGGCAGCGAGTCGCTCTCACGCGATTTCGGCATGCTGTTCAATTTCCGCTACACCTACGACTCACGCTATTTCATAGATCTCAACGGAAAATACGACGGTTCCTCACAGTTCGGCGCCAACAACCATTTTGCCCCATTTTGGTCAACCGGTCTTGGATGGAACATTCAGAACGAGAAATGGCTCAAGGGCAACAAATACATCAACATTGCCCGTTTGAAAGCCTCTTATGGCATCACAGGATCGCAAAACTTCGCTTCTTATCTATCGCTCCGCACATACAAAGACAATGGCGGCAAGAGTACGCAAGGATGGTATGGTGTATCACTCATGGCATATGGTAACCCAGACCTGAAGTGGCAGAAGACCCGCCAGCTCAACGTGGGCACTGAACTGTCCCTGCTCAAGAACAATCTCAACATCTCACTAGATGTTTACAATAAGGTAACCGACAACTTGCTCACCGACATCAACCTGCCTCTCTCCAGTGGCTTTGCAAGCTACAAAGCCAATGTGGGAAAGGTGCAAAACCGCGGTTGGGAGTTATACGTCAACGGCACTGTACTGAAAAGTCATGACGACCAGTTCCGGTGGAAACTCGGTGTGAACATGGTGCACAACGCCAACAAGATTAAAGAGATATCCAACTCGCTCAAAGCGCTCAATGAACAGTTGTCAAGCACAAGCAGCTACAACCCGAGTTTCATGTATAAGGAAGGAGAATCCATGAACACTATCTATGCTGTAAAATCAAAAGGCATAGACCCAAGCAACGGAAAGGAAATCTACGTGAAGACAGACGGCACAGAAACCTACACTTGGGACTCCAAAGACCAGGTGGCTTGCGGAACCACCGATGCAAAGCTTCAAGGTAACTTCAACACCAATGTCTACTGGAAAGGATTGTCACTGAACGTGATTTTCGGCTATCGTTGGGGCGGTTACGCCTACAACTCCGCACTTGCCAGCAAGGTTGAAAACATTCTCCCTTATGACAATGCTGACCGTCGAGCTCTCTACGACCGTTGGAAACAACCGGGCGACGTGTCTAACTTCAAGTCTGTAACCGACACGTCAAAGACCTACGCCACCTCGCGTTTCATTTTCAAGGACAACGCTTTCTATGGTTCATCCCTGAGTCTGAGCTACGAAATGCCACGCGAATGGATCCAGCACATTGGTCTTGACTACCTCAAGCTGACCGCAGACACGGAAGATCTCTTCTACATGTCAACCATCAAACGTGAACGAGGCACCAGCTACCCTTTCTCACGCAAGTTCTCCTTGTCGATCACGGCACGTTTCTAATACTTCAACAATCAACATAAAAAATAGAATACAATGAAGAAAATCATATATTCAGTACTGATGCTTTCAGTCTTTCTGTGGAGCAGTTGCAACGACTGGCTCGACGTTAGCCCGAGAGAACAAGTGAAGTCCGAAGAAATTTACCAGACAGAATCGGGCTACAAGATGGTGCTCAACGGCGTTTACATTGACGTTGTCGATGCCGGTCTTTATGGGAAGAACACCACCATGTACTTTCCAGAACTGCTGGCACGCAACTTCACCATCCCCTCAACAGCAGGAACGGAAAAGAGCATCGGCACCTACGACTTCACCTACAGTAGTGTGGAAACACTCATTTCCAACATATACAAGAACTACTACAATGCCATAGCACAAATCAACGACTTGCTTGAGAACCTCGACAAGCCTGGTTGCAAGTTCAACTACAACAACGACAAGTTACTTCGCGGCGAAGCCTTAGGCATGCGTGCATTCCTGCACTTCGACGTCCTACGATTCTTCGGTCCTGTTCCGGCAACAGCAAATGACGGTGACGAGGGAGTACCTTATGTCACATCAGTGACCAACGAGACTTCACAATTGAAGTCAAAGACCTACAAAGAAGACATTGATCTCATACTCGCTGATCTCAACAAGGCAGAGGAGTTACTTGGCCAGTACGATCCGGCAGCCCACCACTCCATAGACTCGTTGCGTTCATCACAGAACATTGGCAAGACAAACATGCCGAAAGACGACTGGCAGATGCATCGCACCAACCGTTTCAACTACTATGCCGTGCTTGCCACCAAGGCACGCCTTTACCACTGGACGGGCAACAAGGAAAAAGCTGTCGAATATGCCGGGAAGGTGCTGGATGCCAAGAAATTCAAGTTGATAGACGGCTCCACCATCGACAATAGTCTTGACATGTACAAAGAACAAATCTTCGGCTTGGAAAATCCCGACCTGCAGAGCATTGTTGAACCTCTTTTCGGTGCCAGTTCCTCGGCACTTTCACAGACCACAACCTACCTCAACAAAATATATGAAAGCACGGTCAACGTGAACGACATCCGTTATGCCGGCAATCGCTATTGGTTGGAAAAGACGTTGTCTAACGGTGCCAAGACGCGTTTGTTCTACAAATACACTGGCAACGACAATGTGAAAGCCGACAATCGCGTGCCGCTCATCCGTTTGGCTGAGATGTATCTCATCATGATTGAGGACAACAGTCTGGAAGCAGCTAAGCCATACCTGCAGGAATACAGGACAGCCCGTGCCTTGGATGCATCGGTAGTCGACAACGCACTCGCCAACGAAAGCGCCTTGCAAAAAAGACTTGAGTTGGAATACCGCAAGGAGTTCATGGGCGAAGGGCAGATGTTCTTCTACTACAAGCTGCACAACATCACGAAGTTCACCATGCCCTCCAAATTCACTGTACCCACAGGAGGTCTTGTCATTCCGAAGCCTAAGGGACAGACAAGCTTTGAATAAACCAACACAAAAGACACATCTATGAAAAAAATATTATGCTATATAGGCGCATTGCTGACTTCACTATGTGTGACCAGCTGCACCGAAAACGAAATGGAAGGTTATGTGAACGACCCTGCCATATACTTTCTGAACGGAAGAATCTATAATGACGACGGCACCCAATCGCTCACCCAAACACAGAAAGACAGCATCAACCAGTCGTTCTTCATCTGCGGCGACGATGTAAAACAAGAGGTTGTCTATGTATATGTGATGACTATGGGCAAAGTTGCCGACGTGGACCGTCCCATCAAACTCGTCCAGACCAATTCCGGCCAAGCCAATGCAGCCATACCAGGCGTGCACTACAAATCGTTTGACGACCCCGAAGTGGCCAAGTCCATGTATGTGCCGGCAGGCAAGACCTATGCCAAAATACCCGTCACCATCTTGCGCGACAAGAGTTTGCAGAACGGTGAGAAACGTCTGGAGATAACTGTAGCCCAGAATGAATACTTCCGTCCGGGCATTGACCAATACCGCAACTTCATCATCACAACCACCGACTTGGCTACCAAACCTGCCCGTTGGGACAACACATGGAAGTACTACTTCGGTCCCACCTTCGGAAGCGTGAAGTTCAAGTTCATCATTAATGCCACCGGCTACACAGACTTCGACAACGTACCGACAGACTATACCTATCTGAAATGGCTGAATGCCACCGTGCTCCAAGCCTTCTTCGAGTACAACCAGGCTCATCCCGATGAACCACTGACCGAGGCCGACGGCACACTCGTGACATTTGAATAGAAAAACGAACAACTTAACAAGTACATTTATGAGAAAGACTAATATATTCCTGTGCCTTGCAGCATCGTTGCTCTCCGTGTCGTGCATCGACGACAAAGGCAACTACGACTATGTGAGCGGCGACTCGGTGATGCCTGTAAGCATTTCCGGACTGACCAAGGACACCACCATACAGCAGGGGTCTACCCTGCTGCTGGAAGCCGGAAAACATTTCAAGGTGAACAATGACGACCCGTCACGCTATTCATACGAATGGTCCATAACGGAAGCTACAACCGCCGGATTCCTGCCCACTCGTACCTACATCGGCAAGGAAGAAAACCTGAACTATCCTGTCAAGCTTGCCGCCGGCGAATGGACGCTGACTTTCCAAGTATGGGACAAGCAAAAAGACCTCTACACCAAGGCACAGACTCACCTCAACGTGGTGGCATCGCCACTCGACAACGGATGGTACGTGCTGAAAGATCAAGACGGCTACACAGACTTCGACTACATCACCAACAGCGGCAAGATATATCCAGACGTGCTAGCTCCCAGCGAGCAAAGAGTGAAAGGCGAGGCTGTGAAAATGATTTATCAGAATGAGCGTTATTATCATGTGCAGAAAAATGCGGACGGCACATCCACGACCTTGACCAACCAGAAAGTACTTCACATTCTGACGACGAAAGATTTCTGCACCTTCAATGCCAAGGACCTCCAGCTGTTCAAGTCCTTCAATGACGAATTCTATTCGGCTCCGTCAGTTTGCGCGCCGCAAGACATTGACATTTCGGGATTTGCCATGAACGTGTTCCTCATCAACAACAACCAGATACACTCCATCTACGGCATGAGCAACAACATCGGCAAATTTGCGGCACCCGTTGTCGGCGACCTCGACATCTATCCATGCATGATCAACAATGCCATGTATGAATTGGTGTTCGACCGAAAGAGCCATAGTTTCTTCTCTGCCCGTGCCGGCGGCTCCACCCTGACACCATTTACCGACCCTGCCCCTAATTCTTCGTTGCCAACTTCGGTTTCCGACATGCCCTATGACATGGTCAAAATGTGCGCCGGACAGGGCCGCAACTACTCTGGCGATTATGGCTATGCACTGATGAAGGGCATCAACGACGGGAAGACTTATCTGGCACACCTACGCTACGACTACAACGGCACCTATGCCACCTACCCCATCATGACCTTCCTCGAGGTGCCCGAGAACAGCGGATTGCTGAACAACGAATGTATTGCTTGCCCGGCATCCGGCGAGTTTATATACTACAGCATCGGCAACAAGCTCTATACCTACACCAATGCTTCCGGCATTGAACAGCGCGACCATCTGCAGCTGACCTTGCCCGAAGGCGAGAAAATATCCTATATGTTCAACTATCGCGGCGCCTACGGAAACAACTACAACTACCTCGCCGTCTTGTCGAATACCTCAACCGGCTGGATACTGAGAATCTATGAACCGGCAGGTGTAGACATTGAGGAAATCAAGCCTGAACCTATTGGCACCTACAGAGGAACAGGCACAGGCCGTTACGTGATGTACAGAACAAACATGTAAAAAGAGGAAATATATGAAAAAATTGTTTTTATCTAAATCCGGCAAAACGAAATGTGCTCGTTTGGAAAAACGAAACGTGCAGAAAACAGGAAAAAACGAAACGTACTAAAAGTTTCGCACACACGACATTCAAAAGCAACAAAAAAGCAGTCCAAATCGGGCTGCTTTTATTGTTTTTGAACGGCATACAAACAGCATTCAAATGATGCTCAAATCACACTTCATTTGGGTTTACAATAGTTATTAAGTACTCTTTTTTCATACGTTCAACTCAAACTTTATATTGTCCTCGCCGACAAGCAATCGTTCAGTGGGGTTTATATTGTTTTCGTAGATATGTACGTTCGCCAAGTTCAGCGTGATCGACTTCAGCGGCAAGTCAATTTGGCGTGCCATCAAATAAAGGTGGTAAATGTCTGAAGGTAGCCCGAGGCTTGCGTCCGAGCTTCGCTGATATGCCGATACCACCAGTGCGCCGTTCTCTATCTGGAACTGCACAAGGCTCAGGCATGGTGCTTGGTTGCTCTCAGCATCCGTTGCACCAAGGAAAAGCACATAGTTCTTGCTGTTGCGCTTCTCCTTATTGATGCGCTTGATGAGTGGCGGCAGCTTCTCCATGTAGGTCGGGTAACTGTTCACCAATGTCTGGCCGCAATAGTCCCACCATGCGATGCCAGCCTCGCGGTATCGCTCCACGCTGCGCTCACCTTGCATAAATAGTTTTAGTTCCTCCTTCAGCTTTTTCCTGGCTATGCCGTGACTCTCGAAAATGTCGAGCAGGTCAGCCGGTGTGAGCGTCAGCTGCTCGTTGAGCAAGTATTTTATCTTGCCCTTTTTGTTCTGCTGGGTCTTGCCTTCAGCAAGCACCTTCCCCAATAATAAATAGTATTTGTTCATTGCGTTTCCGTTTTGATACGACAAAGTTACCACGCTTTCGCATCAATGAGTAACGCCACGAGCAAATCACGCTGCAAGCCTTGTGCAGCACGTTTTCAAAAACCTTGCGTTTTACCCCCCCCGAACACCTGGGCGCTACACTCGCTCCCATACCGTTTGATGAGCGTGTACACCTTGCGCTCGCTCACATGGTAGCGGTCAGCAAGCGTCGCCACGATATACGACACCTTGTCGCCACCATCGAGCATTGCCCGGTAGTCATTGTAAAGGTCAATATATTCCACATCATCGATGCGTATTCCTGCCTGTTGTAGCCTTTTTAACGGCTCGCGGTTAAAATTCAGTATCTCAAAAATCTTCATTTTCAGCAATTTTATGTACCTTTGTATCGCCAATCACTTTATAACAACAAAAATGCTCACAGCGCGGCAGAGGGTATATGCCCCCGGTCGTGCGCTGTGAGCGTTGTTATAAAAGTGATTGGCGTTGCTTTTTTAACAGGCCGGGGGCTTTTTTACTTCCTCCCCCGAGGGAATGTTTTTCACGCTTTGTACTTGCTCAAATCAATGGCATCTTTCTTTTTCCAGCCATCGGTCAGTACATCCTGGATATACTTCACCGCTTTTGTGTAGAAGTCCGTCAAATCATCAAGCGTCTCAAATGTGCGGTACACCGGCTCCTCGTCCGTGCCGAACTTGAATGTCACGGGCAGCGTCTTTCCGTCTGTCTGCACAGCCAGATCGTATGCAGCCTTGTAGTTGTACTGGTTCTCTTGCGACAGCCACACTGGGGCGTTGTCGTAGCTGAAGCCCGACAATATCGCCGCGTCCGCCTGTTCGTTGTACCATGTCCTCACGAGGTTCTTTATCTCCTCGCCAGTCGGCTTGTGTGTCAGTTCCGCCTCCATGTAGTCGGCAGAGCCGTCATCACGCTCCTGCACGTCCCAACGGACGCGCCATTTGTTCTTTACGGGGTTCACGCATTCCAGCAGTTTCACCTCCGCGCTTCCTTGTGCTCTCTTCATCTTAGCTAAAAACGTATTTGGTTCGACCTTTGCCGAACACCTCCGTCTTGATTGTTGTCTCAAAGGGGAAGCCGTCCGGCACTTCTCTAATCTGGGCGAGTATGTTCTTCATCTCCTCGCTGTTGGTAAAGAATTTCCGTGCCTCGCCGTTTACCTCGATAGACACGATGCAGCGGTCATCACCCTGCTCCGTCTTTATGCCCGTCTCGAAGTCTTTCACCACGATGGGAATGTTCACCAACTCACGGATGCTCACGACAGTACCCGCGAAGCGCTTCTTGCCGTCCTCTGGCTTGTAAGCCACATTCAAGTCCTTAAAACTTTTCATTTCTTTGCCTGTTAATTTATTAAACAAATTGTTACAGTTGGCGTGCTTCGTCATCCCATAGAAGGATGCCGTCAGCTCGCGCCGCCTTTTTCTCGATTTTACCTCGCGCATCTTCCTCGCGAACTTCTGCTTGATACGCTTTCGCAGCATTACACTGTTTGGCCGTATCACATAGCCTAAGAAGTCTATACCTTCCGCTGTCGGGAACACCCGCTCGTTTTGCTTCACCTCCAGGTCTATCTGCTGAAGCTGCTCATGTACGATGTCACGAATCATCCACAGTTCCGCTTTCGTTTTACCGAGCACCACGCCGTCATCACAGTATCTGTAGAAATGACTGATGCCGCACTTGTCCTTCAGATAATGGTCTAAGAAAACAGACAATAACAGATTGCCCGACCCTTGCGAACTGCGCAGTCCAAAGCTGATACCATCGGGCAGCAGATGCAGGAAGTGTTCCAACAGTCCCAGCAGCACTTCGTCCTTGAACACCCTGCGGTAGCACCACATAACGAACTTTGGCTTCACGTTGTCGTAGAAACGCCTCACGTCAAACTTGTAGCAGTATGCCGTTCCCTCTGGGTCCGCCTGCAGGTCTCGTTGTACGCATTTCATCAGGTCGTGCGTTCCGCGTCCCTTGATGCTCGCCCCAGTAGTCCGTATGAAGCGTTTGCGCAGATGCGCGTCCACCACATTCATCACGGCATACACCGCTATGCGGTCTTTCATCGACAATATCTGCAGGTGGCGTTCTTTGCCGTATTCACAGATGATGCGCTCATGGTAGCCACCGAGCTTGAACGTACCGTTCTTCAGCTTTGCCGTCAGTTCCGCTATCACCTCGTCACGGTGCTCCAGCAGATAGCGACCTTGCCTGCACGTCTTTCGCTTCTTGCTCCGCAACACGGCGTCAAACGCCTCCGACATGTTGCCGTAGTCCGTCACCTCCTCCATGATGTAGCCTTCTCTGCGCATAGGGTTCTCTGTTTCTCGTTTACGGAAGATATGGGCCTTCCTTTCCCCGGGCCAAACTTCTTCGAACCGTTACCGGCCTACCAAACTCTATTGCCCGACACTTGATGTTTCAGCTTTCCGTCCTTTCATGGACGCTGTTGCTGTGGCTCGTTTCCCTCGGCACCACATCGAGGAGCGCGTCCTCATCGTTGTACGCCGATATATTTTGATTTCCAGACGCGAGCCGACATTCGAATTCGCATTCGAAGCATCGTTATTCGCATTCGCATTCGACACACCGCCATTCGCATTCGCATTGTTGTACCCGCGATAGACCACACGGCCCATTGGGAAACTCTACCAAGATGCAAAGGTACTCATATTCCGGCCAACTCAAGCGATACACATCAAAATCAGCCGTTTTTCAGCCACAAACGACGGCAGCACCCGCCACAACCCGAAAATCTCAAAATTTTTCGACCGGCTTCGCCGGTGCTGCCACACGTTTTGTCGCTTCGCTCCCGCTTTCTCGCGCTTCGCCTTACGCCACCTCGTTCGTCGCCTTGTACGCCGCCACGCTCACCGCCTTCACGATCCTTCCGCGGAAGGCCAGACGCGAGCCGACATTCGTACTCGCATTCGAAGCATCGTAACTCGCAATCGCATACGACACACCGCCAACCGCACTCGCATTGTAGCACCCGCGATAGACCACACGGCCTGCTGAGGTGTTTATCCAATATAGGTCTGAATAGTATGTGCTGCTTGAACCATTCATGGAGCCGACTGATATAACTGCCATCAGTTTGCCATGGGCCACTGAGGTTATCCAGTAGCCACTGTTGGTCGTGCCCTTTATCATAATCGTGCTGCCGTCAGGCATCCAGATGCGCCACTTGCCGGCATTACCTGAGTCGTTAGGCAGGTCCACCCCGTCCATCATGTCATACTTGTGGCCGAATATGTCCTCGTAGCCTATGCAGCAGATGTTGTTCACCTGCGTCACCTTCGCTGCGCCATACTCGTCCTTGTCTTTATACCAGGCATATTGATGTACTCGGTTCTCGTCCACAAGACTGTTGGTCACGTTGGGGTTGATACCCTTGGCTTCGTCGTACCCGATGGTGTCCTGCATGCCCCTCGATGCCGTGCCGCCAGTCGTGCGCACGTTCGTGTGCGAGCCTGCGCCACACTGCTCCTGCATGTTCCTCCGTCCGTACTTGGCGTAGGCAAGGTTCGCGATGCGGAAGTGCATCAGCGCGTCTATCTGCTGCATGCCCCGCTGCACGCTGTAGTAGTGGAAGTCCGTCCACGGCATGCTCGCCGTTGTCGAGCCGCCCGTGATGCACGCCCTCAGTTTCGTCCCCACCACCGAGCTGCCCACTATGGCGCACAGATGCTCGTCGTTGGCAAACCATTCCGGTTCCATGTCCTCTATCTTCGCGCTGTTCGAGAGCACCACCTTGTCAAACTCCGCCGTGTTCAGTATCGAGAAGTACAGAGCCACTGCACCCTCTGGCACATCCGATATGAGATACATGCCAGCCTCAAACCTGTTGCCCAGCGTCGGCACCACAACACTCTTCACCACATTGCCCTTCGCGTCTACAAATGCCGAGCCCACCAAGTTCGTACCCGGCACGCTTGGCCAACGCACACGCTTGTGCTTCGACACATCCACCATACACACCGCATACGAGCTGTCCGTGCTGAAAGAGTTGGCGATCGTGTCCTTGCCGCTCATCACCTTCCTGCCGCTCGTGTAGCCGCCCTGCATTTTCTTGATGTCCTCCAAGGTCAGCACATCCACATTCGGCACCGTCGGCATGTGGTCTCTGTCTCTGAAACTGTAGCACGAGTAGTTCTTGTTGTTCAAAAAGTCATTGATGCCCTTGCTCCAGAAGAACGGCTCCAGCATCATCCAGTCGCCCTCCGTGCCGTCCAGCTTCGCCGCCGAGCCGTCAGCGTACTTGTTGCTGTCCGCATCGTCCAGCGGATAGTACGTCATCTCGCCGTCCAGATTGTTCACCACCGTGTCCACGTTGGCGATGTTCACGTTCCGCGTCGTCGCCTTCTTCGTCACCTTCGCCAGCACCCTGTGGCGGTTCTTGAAGATGGCCGCTATGTGGCCGCTCGGCTTGTAGTCGTTGCCATACTTGTAACCAGTGCCGTTGTCCAGGTTCGAGATGTTCGCGTCGTCCGCCACGCTCTCGTCGCTCTCCAGCATCGTGTATTCCGGCTGTACGATGTTCAGTTCCGGGAAGTGCGCCTGCAGCGCCTCATACTCCTCATCCGCTTTATAAGAGGTCAGTCGGTACGTTCCCACCAGTCGGCAGGTGTCCACGTTGCCGCCGTTCTCATCCACACCGCCCGTCGCCATCAGCGAGGACAGCAGACTGCCGTCGCCCTCCATGTCGATGCCGGTCACGCGCAGGTATTTCACGTTTCCGCACCGCGCCTTCAGCACCTGCCAGTCTATTCCCGGGCAGTTGTCCACCACAAGCCTTGTGATGTTGCTCGTGCCCTCCAGCGTCAGTCCGCCCGTAGTCAGTTTGCCAAGGTAGCGCAGCTCCAATGTCTGGAGCGATGCCGGCAGCGTCACGTTTGTCAGTGGTGCGCCCTGCGCGAAGTTTACGCCCGTCAGTGCCGTCTTGCCCGCCTTCAGCGTCTCCAGCTTGGTGTTGTTGCTCAGGTCTATGCCCGTGAAGCTGCTCGACTTCAAGCCCGTCATGTTCAGCGTCCGCAGGTTCCGGCAGCCGTTCACCAGCAGGGCGTTCAGCGTTGTCTGCGTCTGCCCGCAGCTCACGTCCAGCGTCCTCAGTGCCGTACAGTTGTTCAGGTTCAGCGTCTGCAGTATTGCGTGGCTCACGTCCGTAAGGTCAAGCCCCATGATACGGCTCGCGCCATAGATGTACTGCGGGTCGTTCACGATGAGGTCCGTGTCTAATGTCAACTCCACCTGACTGCCCGTGTCCTCCGCCAGCACCGCGCTCTCGTGCGGCGTGCCGCTCGTGTAGCCGTAGCCGAAGAAGTAGCGCTCGCTCGCCGTGATCCGTATCTTCCGGTTGTCCGAGCCGAACTTGTAGCCGAAGTAAGCCGCAAAGCTGTCCTTTCGGTACGTTCCGCACACATACTGGCTGTCCAGCAGCGCAAAACGGTTCTGTATCGTGAACGTGCGGTGCGCGTATCGGCTGCCCTGCAGCGCGTACAGGTAGTCGTAGTAGTTCGTCGTGCCGTCCGCGCTCGTCACGCCCTCCGTCAGCGGTTTGATGTACTTGTAGATGCCGTCCTTGTTATAGATGCGCTCGCACCAGTTGCCCATCTGCTCCTCGTTGAACACCTTCAGCACATACTCCAGCGACATCGTGCTTCGTAGTTTGTCCGCCACCTCCCTCAGTTTGTCGGGGCAGCCTCTCACCAGTTCCCACAGCGTGGAATCGTGTCCGGCAAAGGCATACGAGCCAATGCTCTCGTCCATCGTCTCCCACGTTATCGTGTAATCGTACTTCAATACCGAGTCATTGCGCTCGCCGAATATCGTGTCCATATCATAGGGTAGGAAGTACCATATCTTGCCGTCCCAGGTCGCCAGCATCATGTTCTTCGCCCGGTTGTCCACCGCCATCAGGTAGTCCGTTATCAAGTACCAGGCAAAGGGCGAGTCGTTCCCGAAGTATTGGTCATACTCGTTCAAGAACTTTGTCGCATTGCCCTTGCACGATTGTATCCACTCCCACAGCCGCTTCACCGCCGCCTTGTCGTCCTCGTGTGCCGTCGCCCACGTTTGGTCGGCCTTGAAGCGAAACTCCAGTGCATCGTCAAACGTGTCCATGTCGCTCGTGCCGAACAGGCACAGCGCCTCCGAGTTGTTCAGAAACTCCAGACAGATGCACTTGTTCCGCTCGCCGTTCAGCGTCGCCTCATCATTGAAGCCCTCTATACCCTCAAAGCCGTAGATGATGCCGCTGCCGCTCTTCTCGTTCAGGAAGTTGTACTTGCCTAAGTACACGTTCTCGCCTGTCCCGTCGTTGTCATAGAACAGGTCCATAGGGAAACCGTCCACGCCGATTCTCACGTCGTAGTTGCCTTTGTATGCCGCCTGTGGCGGAGTCAGCCAGCCGCATTTCTTCCAAATATCGTTCACGATGCGCACACCGCCGGGGTTGTGCGTTGAGGACGAGTCCGAGAAGTCGGCTTTCAGACAGAAAATGTCAATGGGACGTGCCCCCGGCTTGAACGAATACTTGAAGTCAGGAACCTCCACTCCGTTCACATACAACTTCGTGCCGTACTTGCTCTCTCTTGAGAAGTATATGCGGTAGTTCTTTCTCGGGTAGGTCGTCGATGATGTTCCCTGTATGCGCAGACCGCACTGGTAGATGATGAAGTCATACTCCTTGCCGTAGGCCGAATAGAAGTATATATCGACCGGCACCTCGAACTTCTTGTTGTTCGTCTGGTTCACTAAGTTAACGTCGCCCACGATGCGCATCACGCTCTTGCCCATCGCCCTCAGCTTGTCTATATCGACATCAGTGCCCTCGTCGTCCATCACCTGGTTCTTCTCGAACAGAAACACCATCTCATCGCTCGTCGGGCGGTCCACCATGTAGTTGGCAAGTTCCTCGTCATCGCCCAATGCACGGTTGTATATGCGCAGGTTCCTTACCTCCACGTCCGCGCTCTCACTCGTTATCCTGATGTTGGCCGGCTCGTACTGCAGAAGGCTGTCTGTCGGGGCGTACTGCTTTGCACCGCTCAAGATGCCGTTCACATACAGTTCCATCAGCCGGTTGCCCTTCTTCTCCTGGACCACGAAGGCTATCTTCAGTGTCATGCCGCTCGCGAACTTCGTGCCCACTTCCGAGCCTGCGCCCGTGCGCATCAGCGCCTCCTGCGTGGTCAGTCTGAAACCGACATTGCCGGCCATACAGTCCACCACCGTACCCTTGCGGTCGGTCACATTGGTGCAGGTCAGTTCCATCTCGTAAGTCGCACCAGTGGTCGTAGCATCGTTGCCGAATGGTTTGCAGCCTATCTCGATGTTCGCGCCGTTCGTCAGTTTCAGCGCGTCACCCGTCCAGCCGTTGCTCTGCCAGTCAAAGCCTTCAAACGCCGTTTGAACGTCGTTATAACGCCATTCCGCAGGACTGCTCTCCGCATTGCTCCTGCCCGCTGCCGTCAGCTTCAGCACCAGTCCCGATGTCGCCTCGCCAAGGTCGATGCCACTCTCCGTCACGTTCACATTGAACTTGTATCCGGTCGTGCCGCACTTCAACACCATCGCAACCGCGCCTTTCTCCAGGAAACGGTTCGTGTAGGTCTGCACCGTTCTCGGCACGCTCACCGTCTGCGTCCTTATACCGTCCCTCCACACGCTCATGCCCGCAGGGGTTGCCGTGGGGTCGTAGGCCACGAAGTCGAACATCATCTGCTCATACTGCCCCGTATCGATGGTCGGGGTGAGATGGTCTGCCGTAAAGACGCGCCCGTCCTTGAAAATTATCTTGGTTCCGATATATGGAGCACTGCTGCCGGTCTTCAATATATCGAAATAGATGCTCTCGCTCTTCAGTGTCAGTTCCTCGCTTGCCTTCATCTCGGC
>CAKPUA010000018.1:0-55972 GCA_934191235.1 uncultured Prevotella sp.
GGCGCCCGACGCCATGTCCGCCATGTTACTCGCCCGCACATTCCCCTGGTGGTCGGTGAGGTGGAAGAAATACAAGGCTGTTCCCTCGTCGTCCTCCTCGATGTGACCTCCGGGAAAGTTCAGCCGGCGGAACTCACCGTCCTCATACTCCATGTCTCCGCAATAGTCACGGCGCGTGTCGACAAAGCGGCCTGTGCTGTCCGGAGAGGACGACGGTCCGTTCACCGAGGTGGACAGGCGGAGGTGGTAGAGGTCGGACAACTTGGTGCCGTCTGAGGCATAGCAGTAGCAGATGCGGCTTCCGTCGGAGAAGACTATTTCCCGCGGCTGGTTGAGCGTGTTGTAAGAAATGCTCACGATGCCCTTGTTCAGGTCCGCAATCATGTTGCCGTCGCCGTCGTAAGCGTATTCCCTCTCTGCGTCCGTACCGTCGGCGAAGTGCATTCTCTTACGCCCGTAAGGACCTTTCCCCCTGTCCGTCACCCTCACCACCTGGTTGCCGTCATACTCGTATGCCAGGTCGTCAACCCTTCCGTGACTTCTGTCGTCCAGCAAGCCGTTTCTTGTCAGTGTCTCCACATTGCCCTCGAGGTCGTAGTTGTAGGATGTGTCGTAGTCGCCGGTCCGGCCGTCAGCGTCGTGGTAGACAGCTTCCGTGAGCCTTGACAATCCGTCGTAGGTGTAGGCATAGCCGTGGCTCTTGCTGCCCGCGGACCATTCCAGTGCGCTGATGTTTCCCCCATACTGGGGAAAGCTTCCGTTATGGGAATCGGTGTAGTGGAGCGTCTCGGAGAATTCAGCCCCCTTGATGCCCGTCAGCCAGTCGCGCACGTTGTAGGCATATTCCGACTTCAGTTCCTCCACTCCGCAACGGTTCTCCGAGTGTAGCCTGCCCAAACGGTCATAGGAGAGGTCGGACAGCACGTGGGGCACGTCGTCTCCGTAGATGACGGCCGTCTTCAGAAGTCGTCCCTGTTCATCGTAGTCATAGACGTATTCCGCCAGCTTGCGGTCACCGTCCGGGGTGGTATAAGTCAGGAAACGTGCGGTGCAGTTTCCCCGGAAATCATGCGCAATGCTTTCCGTGTCGATGCCGCCCAGATGGTTGCGCGTGCGTTGCTGTACAAGTTCCCCTCTGTCATCGTAGTAGAATGTGCGGCAAACCCAGACGGAGTCCATCCTGCCGTCTACGGCGCACACCGAGGCGGTCAGTCGTCCCTTGCAGGTGGAGCGGTTGCAGTCGCCCGCATAAGCGTTCATGGTGGTGTACGCCAACCCTCCGAAGTCGGACGGGTTGTCCGCCAGGATGGCGTAGGTGTCGTAATAGTTCACTTTCAGCAGACTGGGGGAGGACAGAGACGTGCCGCTGACTTCGTAGCCCCGGAAGGGACCTGTGCCCGTGTACTCCGCCGTGACTGTTGGAAGGTCTTCACGGGAGGCTATCTCGCCACGCACAATACCTGCCAGACAGGGACGTCCCCATACATCGGGGATGGCGAAGCTCCATTCGCCGCGCTTCCGCTGCTCGCCGGTACGGGTGAAGACCGGGGTGTCGGAATGGTCATAGACGGTTTCGGACCATTCACAGCCGGGCATCTTCTTCCCCGTCAGACGGTGTCTGCGGTCATAGTCATAGAGATAGGCATAGCCGGAGATGATACCCTCGTTCTCTGTCCAGGTGCGTCCGTCGAGCTGCATGGCGTTGCTCGCCGTCGGTGGAAGTACAGCCCGCAGATCTCCGTTGTCGTCATACACGTAATGTGTGTCGACAAAGTCTCCTTCCAGCAGCCGACGTGTCAGCACGGGGTTGCCGTCGGCATCGTTGAAGACAATGTTCCCCCGCCCGTCCTCGTCGGTTGTCCTGACGGCAGACAGACATCCGTCGGCATAATAGCCGCAGCTCCTGATGGTCATGCCGCCCCTGTCGCCGTCTGCCTTGTAATGCCGGACGGACAAATCCTCGCCGTCAGAGCAGTTCAGCAGCCGTTCCGTCACGGTTGCCCGTCCCGCGTTGTGCCAGGACTCGCCGGGGCCCAGCCTGCGGACGGTGGTCTCTACCGGACATTTCTCATACTCCGTCAGAATGTAGGGCCTCCGGTCACCGTTACGGCTTGAGACGATGTCTTGCATCAGTTGAGCGGGATGGACAAAGGAACCGCTGTTGTTCGGGACACCCCCCGGGAGCCATTCCCTGCACAGTCTGCCGAAGTCGTCGTACTCCTTCAGGGTTGCGAGGTCGCTTGTCCTGTCCGGGGAGGCATTCCTGTCCACCACCTCCATCTCTCTGCCGAGATTGTCGTAATAAAGAATTCTTTCGGTCCATGCAGTGCCGGTGCCGTTGGTGTAGGTTCGGATGATGGCATGGGTGGTCGACGTGTCAGCGTCCACGATGTCCTGAGCCTCCGTCAGCAGCGTTCCGGACACTTGTACGGTTGTTTCGCGTTTGTCCGTGGTGGCAGACACAATGTAGTATAGTCCGTGAGGCAGTTCCGTCACGGTGCACCGGGTGTTGCTTGTGCCGTGCTTTTCCAGTATCCTGTGTCCGTCTGCATCGAGCAGGTAAAGGGACATCGTTGACTTCCAGTGGCAGCGGGCGCTGATGGTGATGTTCATCACGCTTGTCGTGCGGAAACGTGAACAGTGCATGTCTGCATAATCGTCACGGCCATGGTGCAGGTGGAGCGTGTCCGAGAAATCCACCTTATATCCAGTGTTGAAACTCTTGTCATGGATGCCGAGGTCTTTCGGGAAATGACGGATGTCGGGTTCACGGCCGGCAAGGGTCAGGCTGACAGGAAGTTTGGGAGTGTAGTCCATATAGAGCTCATAGGTGCCTGCCGTCAGGCACAGACCTTGGGCGCAGGAGCCTGTGGCGTCCGTCGTCATAGCCATGAGCACATTGTCACGCTTGTCGCGCAGCATGACAAGACTTCCCGGTGTCCGTTCCTGGGAGAAGCTCAGCGTGATGTCAGTCGGACGGGATAGGGAGAAGACAGCGTAGCGAGTCCGTTCGGTGTCGTCGGGGAAGAAACCGTAGTCCCTGGTAAAGGGGTAAGACAGCACGCCGAGCGTGTCCGTCACGGAGGCACGGGCACACAGACAACAGAGGAACAGGGCTATTGCGCAGCAAAGCGGTCGGAGATGGTGATGGACTGTCATGTGCTGATTATTTTACATAAAAAGATTCAGAACGTTGCTTTTCGCCGGCAATAATACCTACTGCATATTGGCCTGTACGCAGACCTTCATAACTCAGTTCGAGTGAATTCTGCTCGCCAGCCTTACAATTTTTATATACGGAACGATATACAATTCCTGAAACGCTTGACAACACGAATGACAACTTGCAATCGGATACTGATGAATATCGAATACAAACTCTCTTACGGCTTTCATCATTGGTGAACCGGTAGGTTATCAAATGATTGCAGAACGATTTCGTACCATCATCCGAAATCTGCGCATTAGCCATCTCATTCCTCACGACTTGATGTGCTTCAGTCTGTTCTTCTATCGGATAATAAAAACATTGTAACAAGGTATCGCCACCTTCTTCCCGATACTCGTATTCTTTGATTACAGGATAGCGGAAGTCTGAGATATAAATATCGCTAAATCGGCGATAAACCTTCCTCGTAGTCTGTCCACGGTTTCCAAAAGTGAATGTGAGATTCTCCTCTCTCGACACCGACAGAGGGTGGTGGTAGACATTGCCTTGTGGCGAAATCAATTCCAGACGGGATTCTACATGAGTCACAGATTCTCCCATGCACTTGACGGGAATTTCACCGCAATATCCCTCGCCTATGACAGGACTTTTCAAGACCGAAGAAGCGACCAAAGGATATTTTAAAATGGGTACTTTCCGTATGTGTTTTATGTTCATCTGACGGTTCTCAAACCCGAAAGAATAAAGCGTGTCTTGACCAATGGAACAATAAGACAGGTTTCCGTTGTCTACCAAACATAATACGCTGTGCCCACTGTCCGAAAGTTCAATATACTTCTCTGTCTTTTTGACTGCATCCAGTTTGCACCTTCTCAAGTCTATCACCTGGTTGTCAATCCAAGGATTCATGGCGTATTTGCACAATTCGTCACCAGCAACAGGGACATTGTGCAACTTTTCTGCCTGACTTTGTGCGGAAACGGGGCACTGCCAAATCAGACAAGCCAAAAGAGTGGTTAAATAGCCAACAGCTTGATCCATAGGCAAGATAAAACAGAATTGTATGCAAAGATAGTTGAAAAAAGACATTTCCAAAACTTTTTCGTCTTTTATTTTTATCCTGTGGAACTCTTTTGTGAGCAGTGTGTTGTTTTGATGATGCATCCGGTGAGCCACGATGTGGAACCTTTGCCTCTTGAGGAAACAAAGTCTTGAAAAGCAAGAATCGCATCGTCTCCTTTTTCAAGGAAGCGATGCGATTCTTGCTGCAATTGCTTGCACTCTCAAATTTTCCGACATTACTGTCTAAAAATCTTTCTCCTTTCAATCGACGTTAGGTCAAAGCCTCACGGCTTTGTCCCTTTTGTCAATCAACTTTTGTTATCCTTACCAATCTTCTTCTTAACCTTAGGAACTTGCCTATTGTCGTTACCTGTGTTATCCTTACTTCGTTACAATCTTTCTTGTTTCCTTAACTAATCCTATCTAAAACAAATCTTTTACCTAAAACCAATAACCTAAAACAATCAATCTTAATAATTAAACCAATAACCTAATCAATCTTTATTACCTAAACTAAAACCTAAACGTTTGTCTTATTGACGATGCAAAGGTATGAACTTTCGCGACTTGTCGCAACAAAATTGTTATGGAAAACGCAAAAATACTGCATATTCTTGATATAAATCAACTGTTGTGTGCGCACACACGTGCAATTTACACTTATTTTTCAGCTTGGTTTAACTTGATGTTGTGTGGGCACACAGTTTGTTAGTCGCTACGTGGGGATAAAAAAGAAGGTCTATCCGAAATTTGGAGTGACACCTGATATGACTCACTGTCTGATTGGTGAAAAGTCCTTCCGAACCGGACATGGTCAATAAACACCCCTGTTATAGCTTGTTAGTGGCAGACTTGTGGTGTGTTAGTGGCAGAGTAATGAAGCCTTAGTAGCAGACTTACGCTTGGTCCCGCTGCCTGGGCACTCATTGCCCACGCCGTGGGCATCGATTGCCCAAACAGAAGGACGGATTTTGGGCAATCCATTTGAACTTGATGAGTGATAGATAAGTGATAGATGTGATGGACGTTTAGGCATCTATCACGCATCTATCACTCCATTTATCTCGCTTACAGTCAACGGAAAAATGTCTGATATCAAGAAAAGTGATGGATTGTGGTGAAAAAACGAAAAACTTTTTCTGCGCGTGCGCGCGCGTGAGGAGCATTCGTCAAACAGGGCGACAAGAGGACAATGCCAAGTTTTTGCGGGACTTTCAGTTGTTTTTAAAATCACTCCTGTCATTGAACTCGCAAGCAGCACGTCATATCCCGGATGAACCAAAAAGAAATGTGGGGAACCAACAGAAATGGTTCCCCACATTATTATATGTAGCGTATGTGCGCTTACTTCTTGTAGTTGTCAAGTCCTGCCTGCAGGAATTTCACGTAGTTGGCCACGTCTTCCTTATAGGCTTGTGAACCTGTGAGCGGATTGCCCTGGTTGTCTACAGCCACATAGAAAGGCTGTGCCTGGGTGCCGAACTTGCTCTGCTGCAGGTAGCTCCACTTGTCGCCGACGGTGCGGAGGGTGCGCTTCTCGCCGTTGACGGTCACCTCGATAGGCTTGGCAAGAGGCTTCTTGTCGTCAACATAGAGCGAAATGAGCACGTAGTCCTTGGTGAGCATGTCTGCCACGGTGGGGTCTGTCCATACGGAAGCCTCCATCTTGCGGCAGTTCACACAGCCGTAGCCAGTGAAGTCGATGAGCACGGGCTTGCCTTTGGCGGCAGCGGCGGCCATACCTTCTTCATAGTTGGTGTAGGCAGGGTGCACCTCCTTGTTGTTGAGGTTGAAGTCCTGCGTGTTCACTGGAGGAGCGAATGCGCTGACAGCCTTGCAGGGAGCGCCCCACAAACCGGGCACCATATAGATGGCGAAAGCAAACGAAACCAGGCCGAGCATCACGCATGGCACAGGCATGGGCTTGTCGTCACCGCTCATGGCATCGCTCTGGAACTTGAGCTTGCCGATGAGGTAAAGACCGAGCAGGAAGAAGATAGCAATCCAGAGTGAGAGGAAAGTCTCGCGGTCAAGGATATGCCAGCCATAAGCCAAGTCGGCTACGGAAAGGAACTTCAGCGCGAAAGCGAGTTCCACGAAGCCGAGTACCACCTTGATAGTGTTCATCCAAGAGCCGGACTTAGGCGCCTGCTTCAGCCATGTGGGGAACATGGCGAACACGGAGAACGGCAATGCCAAAGCCAAGGCGAAGCCGAACATGCCTACTGCCGGA
Source organism: uncultured Prevotella sp. (assembly GCA_934191235.1). Classification (GTDB taxonomy): domain Bacteria; phylum Bacteroidota; class Bacteroidia; order Bacteroidales; family Bacteroidaceae; genus Prevotella. The sequence continues at coordinate 6,465 of CAKPUA010000018.1, forward strand.
GCTGCATAGCTGCCGGTGGTTGACACCTCGGCGAGCAGCAGGCCGATGATGGGCGCTGTGCAGGAGAAACTAACCAACACGAGGGTGAACGCCATGAGGAAGATGGAAAGGAATCCGCTGGTAGCGGAAGCCTTGTTGTCGATGGAGTTGGTCCACTTCGAAGGCAGTTCAAGCTCGAACCATCCGAAGAAGGAAACGGCGAATACCACCAGGAGGAGGAACAGGAAGATGTTGAACACGGCATTGGTAGAAAGGCTGTTCAAGCCGTTACCGCCAGAAATGGCAGTCACGATGAGGCCCAATGCCAAGTAGATGACAATGATGGAAATGCCATAGGTGATGGCGTCGCGGATACCTTTGCTCTTGTCCTTGGTGCGCTTCAGGAAGAAGCTCACGGTCATAGGAATGATAGGCCAGATGCAGGGCATCAGTACGGCGAGCAGACCGCCGAGGAAGCCCATTACGAGGATGTACCACAGAGAGTGTGCGCCAGCATCGGCACCTCCGTCGAAAGCCTTGAGTTGGTCAATGACCGGCTTCCACAGGTCGCCCTGGGCCACCATCGTAGTGGTGTCTGTCTGTGCAGAGTCTGCCACGATGCTGTCGGCGGCAGCCGCTGCGGGCACAGAGTCCTTGGCAGTCTCGTCTTTAGCCTTTTCGTCCTTAGCCTCCGGAGCATCGGCAGGCCCATTGCCGCTATGGCTGAACTCTACGGTTGAAGGGGGCATGCAACTCTCGTCGTTGCAGGCTCCATACTCCAGGTAGCCTTTCACCTTGTAGGTCTTGCCGGTGATTTTATACTTTTGGACAAATGTCACGCTATTCTCGAAATAGCGCAGATTCATTCCGAACAGGTTGTCGTGCTTGCTGATTTCCTTTCCCTTAGGGGTCAGTTTGCCGTTGGCTTTCACACCTTCAGCCACTTCGGTGGTCAGCGTGGCAGAGGTGGGACCGTCTGCAGGAAGACCTGTTGAATACACGTGCCAACCCGGAGCGATGGTACCAGAGAAGGTCACCACGAGCTCGTCGGGAGCTGTCTGTTTCTGTTGAACACTAAAGTGCACTGGGCTCTGAGCCAATGCAACCATACTTGTTATTGACAATAAAAAGGCCAATAACGTAGACTTGAATTTCATCCCTTAACTATGTTATATTTTAAATAATGGTGCAAAATTATAAATAAAAACACAAATAACCACATTTGAAGACATAAAAGTTGCTTAATTGGGAATTAATACCTAACTTTGCAGGCAATTTATGGGGGATAAGGATAATGATATGGGATTCCGACAATATCAAGGTGTCAGAATTCTATATCTTTTGTTTACCCCTTGTGAGAACAATTTATAAACTATAAAACAAAATTCATTATGGCTTACATGTCGCAAGAAGGCTACGATAAACTCGTGGCTGAACTCAAACGGCTCGAATCAGTAGAGCGTCCCAAGGCATCAGCCGCTATTGCAGAGGCTCGTGACAAGGGTGATTTAAGTGAGAACTCCGAGTATGATGCAGCCAAGGAAGCTCAAGCCCACCTGGAGGACAAGATAAACAAACTGAAGGTTGCAATCTCTGAAGCTAAGATTGTAGACACTTCCCGGTTGAGCACTGACAGTGTGCAGATTCTCTCCAAGGTGGAAATGACCAACATGGCCAACAAGGCCAAGATGACCTATACCATCGTGAGCGAAAGCGAGGCCAACCTGCGCGAGGGCAAGATATCCATCAAGACTCCTATTGCCCAGGGACTGCTCAACAAGAAGGTGGGCGACGAGGTCGAGATAAAAATACCTCGCGGCACCATCAAACTCCGCATCGACAAGATAACGATTGAATAAAACACAAGGCTTATGGACATTTTCTCTAAGATTGCCGCTGGCGAAATTCCCAGCTACAAGTGTGCCGAAGACCAGCAGTTCTATGCTTTCCTCGACATCAATCCTTTGGTGAAGGGTCACACGCTCGTGATTCCGCGTCGCGAGGTGGACTATGTGTTTGACATGGCAGACGACGAGATAGCCGCCTATCAGGTGTTTGCCAAGAAGGTGGCGATTGCCATCAAGCGCGCTTTCCCCTGCAAGAAGGTGGGCATGGCTGTGCTCGGACTCGAGGTGCCACACGCCCATATTCACCTCGTTCCCATGAACTCGGAGAAGGACATGATTTTCTCCAACCCCAAGCTGAAGCTCGGCGAAGAGGAGTTCAAGGAGATAGCCGACAAGATTTACACGGAGTTCAAGAAACTCTAAACAAGACAAGCAAGCCGCTTGACCAAAAGGTGGTCAAGCGGCTTGCTTGTCTTTATCCAGGACTAAAGGTCCTTTCTTACATCACTTTCATTTCTTTCAGTACGTCGCCGTTCATCCTCCGGATGCTCAGTGTGCCGTTGTCATAGATGCCGAAGGTGGGTTCGTTGCCGCCTTTGGGGAAGGTGGGCGAACCGATGTTGCACACAACGCCTTGCTCCGTCCGCTCGAGTTTCCACAAGTGCGTATGTCCGTAGACGAACACGTCGTGGCGGCAAGGCGGCATATTCTCCTCGTTGTATTTGTGGCCGTGGGTGAGGAAAAGGCGCACGCCGTTGTCCACTACCAGTGCATAGTCGCTCATGATGGGAAACTGGAGGAGCATCTGGTCCACTTCCGAGTCGCAGTTGCCGCGCACGGCGATGATGTCTTCCTTCATGGCGTTGAGCCGCTCCACGATGCCTGCCGGGTTGATGCCTTCCGGGATGCGGTTGCGCGGTCCGTAGTTGATGATGTCGCCCAGCAGGAGTAGCATGTCGCAGTGTTCTTTCTCATACACGTCGAGCACCTGTTCCAGATTGGGCAGCGAGCCGTGTATGTCTGACAAGAGTAAGTATTTCATTTTCTTTTTTCTTTTGATATGTTTGTGTCTTCGAATGTTAATATTTGAACGAGCTGCCTCCCAGGAACTCACGAAGCAGCGAAGTGGGGGGCAACTGCTTGAACGGCAGCGGTGAGAAATAGCTCAGAAACTTGCGCAGGCGGTAGGCTTCGGAATATTGTTCCGAGTTCTCGGGCACCAGTTCCAGCAGTGGTTCTGCCTGGGTTTTGATGACTGCCAGTTCATAGATCATGGCGGTGTTGAACATGGCATCGGCATTTTCCTGATAGGGGAATATCCATTTGTTCTCACCTGCTCTCACGCTGGGCCACCGGCGTATGGTCTCTTCCGCACTCACACCGCGGTATTTGTAGTCGCGTATGATGCGGCGCAGCAAGCGGTTGTCGGTGGTGGGAATGTAGTTGTGGGTGTCGAGCAGGATGGTGGTCAGTGCCGAAGCGTACACGCGGAACTTCATTTCTTCGGGCACCTGAGCCGTGAGCTCCGGGTTCAGGGCATGTATGCCTTCCACCACAAGTACTTCGTTCGTGCCCAGACGGAGTTTCTGACCGCTCTTTTCGCTCTTGCCCGTCTTGAAGTTGTACTTGGGCAGTTCCACCTCCTCGCCGTTGAAAAGGGCATTGAGTTGGGCGTTGAGCAGTGGAATGTCGAGGGCGTAAAGGCTCTCGAAGTCATAGTCGCCCTTTTCGTCGAGCGGAGTCTTGTCGCGGTCGAGGAAGTAGTCGTCGAGCGAGATGGGCACCGGGCGTATGCCGTTGGTGAGAAGTTGTATGGACAGCCGTTTGCATGAGGTGGTCTTGCCGCTCGATGAAGGACCGGCTATGAGCACCATCTTCACGCCCTTTCGGCTGGCTATCTCATCGGCAATCTGCCCTAATTTCTTTTCCTGCAGCGCCTCGCACAGGTTGATGGCGTCCACCGAAAATCCTTTCTTGATGGCTTCGTTGAGCACGCCCACCGTGCTCACGCCGAGCAGGTCCTGCCAGCGGTGGTGTTCCTGAAAGATGTCGAACATCTTGTCCTGCCGCACCAGTTCGCCCAGTTGCGACGGGTCGGTGAGCGAGGGGATGCGGAGAAGGAGTCCGTCGTAGTATTTTTCCAGTCCGAAGAGATAGAGCTTCGACGTGTTGGTGAGCAGTGTGCCGTAATAATAGTCCACGTATCCGTCTATGTCATAGTAGGTGGTATACAGCTTGCCGGTGCTTTCCAGCAGTTTTACCTTTGATTCGCTTCCCCGTTCCCTGAACATTCTGATGGCCTCTTCGCTCGTGCATTCGTGCCTGCGGATGGGCAGAGCGGCGGCTATAATCTCCTGCATGCGGCGGCGAAGGCCGTCCACGTCGTGGTCGGTCACGTCGTGGCCTATGTGCATGTCGCAGTAGTAGCCGTTCGACACAGGAATGTCTATCACGACCTGTCCGTCGGGGTACAGGTCGTTCACCGCCTTGCAGAGCACGAAGAAGAGCGTGCGCGTGTAGGTGCGTGAGCCCGACGACGTGTAGAGGTCGAGAAACTCCACATCCTTGTCGTGGTACACCCTGTAGTGCAGCCCTTCCACCTTGTTGTTCACCTTGGCGCTTACAGGCCCGAACTTCATGTCGAGTCCGCTCTTGCCGTATATTTCTTCGAGTGTGGAACCTGCGTTCACTTCGAGTGAGGTTCCCGTGTTCTTGCATCTTATTCTGACCGTTTGTTCCATCATATCGGGTTTTGGTTAACTCGTGCAAATGTACTGAAACAAAAAGTATGGCACAAATTTTTTTGTATATAAATACTTAATCCCTTTTGGCGTTAACCATATTTTTATTATTTTTGCAACGGAATTGTATCATCTATTTCATATTTTATATGTCTATTTGGATTATATTTAAGATCGTAGGATCTTTGGCCTTGCTCATTTATGGCATGAAGGTTATGAGCGAAGCCCTTCAGAAGATGGCAGGTTCGCAGTTGCGCCACATCTTGGGAACGATGACCAAGAATCGTTTCACCGGTTTGCTTACGGGCATGTTCGTAACCGCTTCCGTACAGTCTTCCACCGCTACGACCGTGATGACGGTGTCCTTTGTCAATGCGGGGCTCCTCACGCTGGCGCAAGCCATATCGGTTATCATGGGAGCCAACATCGGTACCACGCTCACGGCATGGATCATGAGTCTCGGCTTCTCGTTCGACATGGCCAACGTAGTGTTTCCCGCGTTCATCGTGGCCATACTCTTGATATACAGAAGGAAATACCGCTATTCGGGCGACTTCTTGTTTGGTATTGCCTTTATGTTCCTCGCCCTTGCCACTCTTCGCACCACCGGCATTGAACTGGACCTCAGTCACAACCAGACCGTGCTGCATTTCTTCAGCCAGTTCGACGTCAACAGCTATCTCAGCATATTCTTCTTCCTCTTCATAGGCACCATCCTCACGTTCTGCATGCAGTCGTCTGCCGCCTTGATGGCCATCACCATGGTGCTCTGTTCGAGCGGCGTGCTGCCCATTTACCTTGGCATTGCTCTGGTGATGGGAGAGAATATCGGCACCACCATCACCTCCAACCTGGCAGCCCTCACCGCCAACGTGCAGGCTCGCCGTGCTGCCATGGCACACTTGGTGTTCAACATCTTCGGTGTGTGCTGGGTCATCTGCATGTTTTATCCATTTGTCGATATGGTGTGCGGCTTTGCCGGCTACGACCCCCATACGGCACAAGGACTTGATGCCCACAAGCTTTCCGTGGTGCTTGCCGCTTTCCACACCACATTCAACGTGTGCAACACGTTCATCCTGATTTGGTTTATTCCGCAGATAGAGAAGGTGGTGGAGAAAATTATCAAGCCGCGCAAGAGCAAAGACGAGGAGGACGACTTCCGGCTACGCTTTATCAGTGCCGGCATTATGCAGACGCCCGAACTCTCCGTGCTGGAGGCCCAGAAGGAAATTACCAGTTTTGCCGAGCGCATACAGCGCATGTTCGGCATGGTGCGCGACCTGCTCAACGAGCACGACGAAACCAAGTTTGTAAAGCTCTTCACCCGGATAGAGAAGTACGAGAACATCTCCGACAACATGGAAATCGAGATTGCCAAGTATCTCAACGAGGTGAGCGATGCCCATTTGAGCGACGATACCAAGGCCAAAATCCGGGCTATGCTGCGCGAGATAAGCGAGATAGAGAGCATTGGCGACAGCTGCTACAACATAGCCCGCACCATCAACCGCCGTGCCAAGGGCAAGGAAGACTTCACCGAAGACCAGTATAACCACATGCACCAGATGTTTGAGCTGACCGACGATGCCCTCTCGCAGATGTTCACCATGCTCAGTGGCAGGAAGGACATGCTTGATGCCAACCGCTCGTTCAACATTGAAAACGAAATCAACAACTATCGCAATCAGCTCAAGAGCCAGAACATCAACGACATCAACGACCATAAATACACCTACGGCATCGGCACCATGTATATGGATGTCATCTGTGAGTGTGAGAAATTGGGCGACTATGTGGTCAACGTGGTGGAGGCTCGCATGGGCACACGCCAGCGCACGGCATAGCGCACGCATTCTTTACAACCCTATATCTCCAGGGGCATTGACAGCACGTCGGTTGCTGTCAATGCCCCTGGAGGTTTTCTTTTCCTTTGTTCTTGGCACATTTCATGAGGTTACAGGCAGGTTAGCGCATCGTTACAGGCAGACTAACGTATCGCTACTCTTCCATTACGGAATGGTAGCGGGCAAGGAGCCTTCCCGAAAATAGGGTGCAATGGATGTCTGGATGCCGTGGCTTGTCACTGTCCGCTGTCTTGATGCATAATGTTTCTTGGGTGATGTTCCAGTATTTCCCGGCGCAGGTCGGAGGTTTCCAGGTGGGTATAGATTTCCGTAGTGCCGATGCTCTCGTGCCCCAGCATCTCCTGAATGGCCCGCAGGTCGGCGCCGCCCTTGAGCAGTGCTGTGGCGAAACTGTGGCGAAGGGTGTGCGGGCTGACGGTCTTCTTGATGCCTGCATCGGCGGCGGCACGCTTGATCATGATGAGAATCATGGTGCGGGTCAGGTGGGCACCGCGGCGATTGAGAAACACGAAGTCTTGTTCTCCGGGCTTTATCTTCAGCGTGTTGCGGTCCAGGTTCCATTTGTTGATTTCCTCCAGCGCCCGTCTGGATATGGGCACAAGCCGTTCCTTGGACCCCTTGCCCCTCACCCTTATGAATTCCTCCTCGGCATAGATGTCGCTCCACTTCAGGTTGACCAGCTCCGATACCCGCAGACCACAACTGAAGAGCGTCTCGATGATGGCCTTGTTGCGTTGAGATTCGGGCTTGCTCATGTCGAAACTGTTCTCCATAAGGTCAATCTCTTCAGGCGACAACACCTCGGGCAGATGCTGTCCGCGCTGCGGCGAGTCAAGCAGTTCGCTGGGGTCGGCAGGAATAATGCCGTCGAGCGTCATGAAACGGAAGAGCGACTTCACGCCGCTAAGTATTCTTGCCAGCGAAGTCATGCCCACGTCGCCGTCGTCCATCACCCACGAGGCGAACGCCTCCAGGTCTTCCAGTTTCGCGTCTTCTGCCTTGATATGCCTCGTCTTGAGAAAGAGGAAGAGCAGTTCCACATCATGGTGGTAGGCTTCGAGCGTGTTCTGCGAGAAGTTGCGCTCCAGTTTCAGATAGCGCATATAGCGGCGCATCAGTTCCGTGTCGGTGAGGTTTTCCTTGTCCATAGCCTTCAGTTTTTGGGTGTATTATTTTGCCAATACCCCTTTTTGCATTACTTTTGTAGGCAAAAGTAACGAATTTATTCGACACAAACAATGAAAATACAGATTATCAACGGGCCCAACCTCAACCTGTTGGGTGTTCGTGAGCCCGGCATCTACGGCAACAACTCTTTTGAAACCTACTTGCCCCAGCTTCAGGCAGCCTATCCCGACGTGGAGATAAGCTACTATCAGAGCAACATCGAGGGCGAATTGATCAACAAGATGCAGGAGGTGGGCTTCACCTTCGACGGCATTGTGCTCAATGCCGGTGCCTACACCCACACCAGTGTGGCGCTGCAAGACTGCATCCGTTCGCTCAAGTGTCCCGTCATTGAGGTGCACATCTCCAACGTGCACAAGCGCGAGGAGTTTCGCCACCGCAGCATGATTTCGTGTGCCTGTCTGGGCGTGATTGCCGGCTTCGGGCTCGACTCTTACCGCCTTGCCGTCGATGCACTTGTTCACCAAAGCAAGCAGGCATGACCGAAGAACTCGAGAAATACATCCTCTCCCACATAGACCCTGAGGGCGACTATCTCTACCGCCTCTACCGAGCCACCAATGTGCACCTGTTGCGGGGACGCATGGCGAGCGGACACCTGCAGGGACGCCTGCTCAAGATGCTGGTGGAGATGCTCCAGCCCAAGCGCATACTTGAGGTGGGCACCTTCAGTGGCTACAGTGCCATCTGCATGGCAGAGGGACTGCCCGACGACGGACTGGTCTACACCTACGAGATTAACGACGAGCAGGAAGACTTCACCCGACCCTGGATAGAGGGCTCGCCCGTGGCAGACAAGATTCGTTTCACCATCGGTGATGCCAATGTGGAGGCCCCCAAACTGGGCATCACTTTCGACATGGCGTTTGTCGACGGTGACAAACGCACCTATCTTTCCACTTACGAGATGGTGCTGTCCATTCTCCGTCCCGGCGGCATCATCTTGGCAGACAACACCCTGTGGAACGGACACGTGCTGGAAAAGCCCCGGCCTGCCGACCGCCAGACCCAAGGTATCGAGGATTTTAACGACTTCATTGCCCGTGACCCTCGTGTGGAGCGCGTCATTCTCCCCATTCGCGACGGATTGACGATAATCCGGAAGAAGTAAGTGCCCGTGTAAAGGCATGCCATAGAAAACTCCGTAAGATAAGGATGCGGAATCGTCTGTGGCATGCCTTTTCCTCCTTACGTATGACGCTTTGACTTTGTCCTTTCAGCTTTTTCTTTCGGATTATTTGCCTTGTAATCATATTTTGCATATATTTGCAGCGTCAGACACTAATTAGTAAACGAATGGAAAGAAGGTTTAAATATTTGTTTCTTCTCACGTTCATACCGTTGTTTTTGGGTAGTTGTTCGGATTATGAAGATGATGTAGCATGGCTTAAAGGAATGCTGCAAGAGGCGTGTGGGCATAATGAAGCCGCCAGACAACTTTCTTTTTTGATGGAAAAACAAGGCAAATCATACCAGACAATTCAAGGAATACTTGGTAGCAACAGGCCCTTGTTTGATGCAACATCTACAGGGACAAGTACAGATTTTGGCGCATATTTCATAGTACCATATCAAAATCAAGATTCTATTGCCGGTGGCGTCATATTCCCATTGGATATGAGTAAGGAGAGAAATGTGTGGAGCAAAGATGCCATGCTTGCCGTTCCCACTAAGCTTGACGCCGCTTATCTTAACCAACTTATTCCGATAGAACGCCAATACCTTTATTCTCAACGGTTTAAAACACTGCGGGAAGAGGGATGTAGTGTGTTATCGACCTTGACTTCATTTGCGGATACATTAAAACATAGGAATATCAAAATAGAAACCGGGCTTTCTTTGAGAAACTTCTATCAAGGAACGCGGAGCTTTTCTGCGACCAATAGTATAGCAAATGTCATTTTAAATTACGATATTAACAGCCTTCTTTTTTATGATGATGAAGATGTTACTAATGAAGTAGTTGTATATGGATTATCTGCAAGAGGCTTAATGTCTATAGTAGAAGATGAGTTTAACAAATCTCCATTTTATTCAACAACAAAAGCTTCACATCCGGCTTTTCATTGTATTTCTTTACAAATGTACTTTCATGATAATTCTTCTTGTTCTAATATAGGTCCTCTTATTGATGAGGCTATAAATAGAGTGATAATGAGAGTTAATGCCATGAGTTTTTATATGGCTATTCAATATACGTATCAATTTGTACAAATGGAAAATAACAGTACAGGTGGTCTCAATATTCCAGTAACAGGAGGTAGTGGTGCTTCGCAAGATAATAGTAGTAAAAAGTATGTTGTTCCCATAAATATAGAAGAAAATTGCAATTTAACAAAGACGACAGCTTATCATGATAAGGTCTTTGAACTTTTAAAAGTATTAGGTAAAGTTGATGGAAATTTGTCATCGGCAACTATATCATATGAAGCATTCTTGGACAGCGTTTCTTCATGTGATGTAGAATATTCAACAATGGTATGTAATTATGGGGGGATTATGGATTAAATATTCCAATAAAAGGTGATTCATTTAAAGTTATGAATAATTTTGTTCCTTCGGCTATTTATGAAATTCATAATCATATTAATAAAACACCGCCTTCCTTTAGGGATGTATTGTTTACAGCTGAAAATGCATATAATGAAGGGAGTCCTAAATTCCGAGCAACATTTGTACTTCATCCACAAGATGAAACATTTTATTGTTTGTATGTATACGATAAGGATAAGGCCCACAAATTCTATGAAAAATACAAAGACGATTTAGATGAAGTAACTAACACATTTCAAGATGGTAGTACTTTGTCGAGATTACTTGAAGCTTACAATATAGATAATATGTCAACAGCTTATCTATACCAAATTATATCAATATTGTCCTTGACAGATAGTGGAATATCATTAAGTAGAATTACTACTGATGAAATAATTTCATACGATACATATGAAGAAGTTTTTGTTGATAAAAAGAAACCGAAAAAACAAGTAACAATAGTTTATTGTAGAAATGCAAGATAATATGAGAAAGATTTTGTTTATATTGGGAATGTTTGTTCTTTGTTGTTTTAAATCTTATGCACAAGGGCAACTTTTGACAGAGCAGGATTCTGTCAATGCAGTTGGATTCGTCGTTTATAATCGTAATTGGGAAGGTGCCACTATCTCTGATTTCTTAAATTCTGTTGAACGTCAAGGCATTTTTATGCGACATGTACGTTTTGGTACTACAAGTCCGTGGATAGATAAGAGAGGTAGAAGCTATGTTAATCGGGTTACTTATTCTTTTTTTGATGATGATGAAATTCGATATAGATTGTTTTTTTCGGGCGATTATATTCCATATATTGATATTTATTTACAAGAACCATTCGAAGATTTGTCAGTTTTTATACAAAAGTACCCTCTGAATAACGAAAAAATAAGTATTGAAGATCGAGTACATATGGTAGGAGTATTAAAGATAAAAGAAATAAAATACAGTTATAAGCCCTACTACCGTTAATTCACAGGGCCACTATCTCTGATTTCTTAAATTCTGTTGAACGTCAAGGCATTTTTAAGCCTTCAAGCAGACGTGTGAATGTGTCCATAACCATACTGCGACGTTTTTTTGAGAAAAAGTTGCGGATTTCTGACGGAATATTTGTAATTTTGCTCATGGCTTTGAGTTTTGAGTAATGTTTTTTTGTCACATCTAATTTACTCATTTTCCGCGATATACGGAAATACTCAAGCCTTTTTTATGGGTCTTCCGTAATTTGGAGTGATGATAGTATGTCAGTGTTTAGAACTAAACAAAAAGCGGGCTGAAAGCCCAACCTCTGCCCAGCCCAGGGCAAGCGAAGCGACACCCTGGGTAATGAAGGGGACATACGTACGCCCTGCAGGGGCAAAAGTAGTCTGAAACACAGTCTTTTGTCTTTACTTTTGCCCTAGCAGGGCGTACAGACTTGTATGGTCTGACCCAGGGCGCTGCCCTGGGCTATGAACAGATTGGGCTTTCAGCCCGCATGTCATAAAATCCTAATACTACGATAACAGGTGTCACTCCAAATCACGGATGAACCTTTTTTATGCGCATTTTTATCAGCTCATTCTAAATCCGAAACTTGAGTAACTTTTACTCCATCTTTCCGTGTATATGCCATTTCCCCTCCTGTCAAGACTATCAGCAAATCGGGCTCTCTCAAAGGCATTTGTTTTTCAAGAAATATCTGTATTCAACAAAAGGCCGATATATGACAATAGGTTTAGTGTAACCGATAGAATACGAATGGTTGGTATGTTATATATAAAGAAAGTGTTATATGAAGATGTAAATAGAAAGCTGAGGCCTTTTTATTTCGTCTTTTCCAATATCCAATCGCACACTTTGCGGAGCATATCTTCGGAAATAGGTTCCTTGATAGTGGCATATTCCGTGGGTAATCCTGTCTTGCAGGGCAGGAAGAGATGGTTGAGCCCTTTCATTTCAATGGTTGTCACATCTGCATCCTTGGGCATCAGCCGTTGCCAGTTGGCAAGGTTCGTCCGGGCGTTCACCATCTTGTCCTTGTCGCCGTTGAGCGCAAGCAGTGGAATGTGGACGTCTTTCAGATAGTCGGCAGGGTTGTAGCGCACGTGGAAACGATACCAGTGGCCGGTGGCTTGCAGCTTGTACATGTAGATGGGGAAGCGGAAATGGTCGAACTTCACGCCCAATGTGCTGAAATAGATGCTGTCCATGGCATGCCACTTGTCGTAGGCCTCCTGCAACTTCATGTCCAGACTGTCGCTGTCTGCATACTTGTATGCCACACGGAACATCAGTTCATCCACCGTGTTGTAGCGCTTCACGTCGTAGCCGGGCAGGTTATAGGCTGCCACCTGGCTCTCGTTCTGCTCTATCAGGGCGTGCAGTCCGTCGGTGCAAAGACCCGCCAGGCTCACCAGGAACTTCACGTCCTTGGAGCGTGAGGCTGCGATCGACATGGCGGCACCGCCTTCACTGTGACCGATAAAGCCTATGCGGTTGGGGTCTATATCCTTTCGCCTTTTCAGCGCATTGAGGGCTGCAAGGCCATCCTTGGCGAAGTCTTCAGTGGTTGCAGTCTCGTAGACGCCGGTTGATTTGCCTGTTCCCCTGTCGTCGAAGCGCAGCACGGCGATGCCGCGGTTGCTCAGATAGTCGGCAATGTCGGCAAACATCTTGTGGCCAGCCATTGTGCCGTCGCGGTCTTGCTTTCCCGTGCCCGACAGAATTATCGCCACGGGGGCGTGCTTCATGTCACGGGGTACGGTGAGCGTGGCACCGAAGGTCACAGTGTCGTTCTTGAAGGTGAGTTCTTTGGAAAGATAGTTGCCTGCCAGCGCACTGCCGGCGGCAACCATTGTGAAGAGAGAGAAAAGAATACGTTTCATGTCTGCAGTTTAGAGTTTCTTGGCTTGTTCTACCATTTCAATCATCTCATCTTTCAAGGCTGATGGACTGCCCTTGTAGCCTATGGCGACAAAGCGCACATTGCCTTTGGCGTCAACAACCACTTTCATCGGGATACCCGACACGGTGAACATCTTCATCACCTTGTCAGACAATAGATTGTTGGTCTTGGCTCCCTTGGGCTTGTCGTCGAACACGAGGTGAATGTTAAGTCCCTTTTCCTTGAGGTAAGCCTTGGCTTTCTCCTTATAGTTGGGAATGAACTCCTGGGTGTCGATGAAGAGGAACTCCACGTTCTTGTCGTTCTTGTAATAGTCGGCGGCAGCCTGCATGCCTGGCAGGGAAGCCTTGCATGGGTGACACCAGTTTGCCCAGAAGTCGAGCACGTAGACCTTACCCTTCAGTTGCTTGGAACTGATGGTCTTGCCATTGGCGTCGGTCAGTGTCCATTCGGGAATTACTCCTTCGCGCTTGTATTCCTCCACATCCTTCTGGATGGCAGATTTCTCGGCAGGATTCTTCAGTTTCTCTACGTAGGCGTCAAAGCCGTTGGCATTGCCGTGCTCTTGCGTATAGAGGTCGCGCAGCATCTGTGTCTGCATTTCAGACACTTGGTTGTAGTAGAAACTCTTTTCCAGCAGAGCCTTCAGTTCCTTTGTGTTGCCGGTGGCTTTGAGCAGTTCCGCCATATTGTCGTTGATTTCGGCACGCTTGTACTGTGCCGTTTGCTGTGCGAGTCGTGCATATTCCAATGCCTTGGCGGTGTTGCCGGTACCCTTGAGTATTTCCGAGTAGGTCTCTGCTACAAATCCGTTGATGCTCTGATTTGCCTGTGCCACCCATTCTGACTCCGACAGATAGGCCATTGATTCTGGCTTCACCTTCTTGAGGGCTACCATTCTGTCCACCAGTTTGTCGGCAAAAGGCAGTAGTTGGGCGTCGGTCTTGTCTTTGCGAAGATGGGGCACGTCTATCAATTTATAGAAGATGGTGTTGCAACCCATGAACGACAATTTGTCCAGGTAGGGGTCTTGTGCCATGTCCTTGCCTTCCATATAGTCGAATATCATCATCGTGGTGTACACATTGTCATAGCTCTGTCCATAGCACTGCAGGTAGGCATTGCGTTCAGCTGTATAGGGAAACGCTTGGAGAAAGTCCGTGAAGTGCTTCTTGATTTCCGCTTGGTTGCGGTAGTCGTATTTCTCGTCATACTTTTCTTTCATAGCCAGCAAGCCCTTGGGATATTTCTTTAGTATGGTAACCTTCAAGGCATCGGCGGCAGTCTGGTCGTTGCCCACGATGGCAAGGGCACTCATCAGAGCCTCTTCTGTGCCCAACTTCTGCAGATAAGCCATGGCGTTCTTGATGCGTGTCTCTGCGCCGTCAATCTTGGCGGCACGGGCTGACTGGGCAAAGAGTGGGGCATAGTAGACGGATGAAGAAGGATTGTACGTGATTTCATTGTTTACCCAATAGTACACGATGGTGTCGCTCACTTCCTTAGTCTTCGTGAAGTCGATGTAGCCGGGAATGTTTCTGCCGTACTTCTCCGAACGGATTAGTCCCCATGCTGCATAGCCACCGGGCCATGGACGACCGTCTTTCTTGTTGATCATAGTGCCGAAGGTCATGCCGCCGTTGTTATCCACAATGGAGTCGCACACGAATTTGAAAGCCATGAAGCCGGTTTGCGGAGCCGGTGTGAAAGTACCTTTCCACACGTTGCCCTCGTTCTTCACGCTGATATCGTGGCCCACCCAGTGGTTGTTCTCATAGGTGTAGGCCACACCTTTGATGGTTTGGTTGCCGGTCATTGATGGGAGAGGCGTGTAGATGAGTGTGACAGGTTCGCCGGCTTGGGGATATTGGGGGCTGAAAGTAAGCCGGGTACCCTCTTGTGCCGTTGCCTTGAAGGCAACGGACAAGAGGAGTGAGAGAAATAAATGCTTGAGTTTCATTGTATGTTTGAAAATAACTTTATTCAGGGTTGGCTTCCAGTTCCGGGTTCAGCACACGCTGATAGGCAGGAATCTGGATGACGTAGCGGTTGCTGCCGGGTGCGAGCGTGTAGGTCTCGCCACCCCATTGCCGGGTGATGGTCTTGGCAAAACGAGGGTCGTTCTGCAGGCGGCGCAGGTCATACCAGCGCAGGTTGCGGCAGAAGAACTCACGATGACGCTCGTCGATGACCTTTTTCAGTGCATCGTCAGCATCTGTGGCTGTTTCCTCCGTGTAGTCCTCGGCGGCAAACCGCTTCACGCGAAGTTTGTTCACCCACTGCATGGCTTCCGTGGGCTGGTTGTTGCGGGCATAGTATTCAGCCTTGATGAGCATCATCTCGGGCACCGATGGTCCCACGTTGCGGTATTGTTTGGCAATATCGGCATAGTAGATGCGGCCTCCGTCGTCTGCATAGGAAGTTGCAGCTGTTGCGGTTTCTGCAGTCCACTGCTGATAGCGAAGGTCTTTTTCGCCCAACAGGTTGAGAATGTCATCGCTTAGATGGAGTACCGTGCAACTCCATTGGCTGTTGCTTTGCGTGGGATTCTTCAGAAGAAGTATCTCTGGGTTGTTGATGTTGTCGGGTTTCACATCGCTGTTCAAGTCGTTGATAGTACTATTCTGTTCCAACGCCAGAGTGGCATACTTGTCGGCATCTTCATATTTGCCCATCAGCAGATAGGCGCGAGCCAGTTCGCCATAGGCGGAAGCTTTGGTGGGAAGAGTGGTGAAATCTTGTGTTTCGGGCAGGTAGGGCACAGCCTCGGTCAGGTCTTTGATAATTTGGTCGTAGACCTTTTGCACGGAAGCCCGCACCACTTTCTGGGCAGTGTTCTGTGTCAGTATGAGCGGCACACCTAAATCCGTTGATGCCGTGGACTCGTTGTATGGCTTGGCATATTGGTTGACAAGCATCAGGTAGGCGTCGGCGCGGTGCACCTTGGCTTCTGCCTTGAGTTCTTCTTTCTCTTCCTGGGTGCCGTCCTTGCTGTTGTCTACCTCGTTGATGACTGTATTGGCGTATGTAGAAGTGTTATACATGGCGTTCCAACCATCGTCCTTGTTGTAATATCCTGATTCAGGATAAATCTCTGACGACCAGACGTATGCCTTGCTGAACCATGCGTAGTATTCGCTGGTGAAGCCTGCATATTGTCTGCCGCCGTCTTTTACGTAGATGTCGTCGCTCATCACGTCGGGCAGGGCAGAGGCGCCCCACCATTGGCTGGTGTTGTTGAGCAGGTATCTGAAGTTTTCCACTTCATCGGGCACAATGCCGCCCTGAGTCTTGATGTCTACAAAGTCGCTGCAGGCGGTCAGTGCTATTGTTGATGCAGCAATAGCTGCTATATTCTTGATATTCATTGTTGTTGATACTTTTAGAAGTTAATGTTGAGGCTTAGCGTATATGCCTTCTGTGGAGGCAGGTTGTAAGCGTTCACGCCCGAAACATAGTCTGGATCGTAGCCGTCCTTGTTGGCTTTCCAGATAAGGCCGAGGTTGCTGATGCTCAGGGCTATGTTGGCACTTTGGATGTGAATCTTTTTCAGCCATTCCTGGTTCACCTGGTAGCTGAGAGATATTTGTTTCCAGCGTATGTAGTCGCTCTTGTCCACGTTGATGTCCGAATACTTGTAGCGGTAGATGGAGTATATGGCGCGGTTCACAAGCGAGTAGTTGGTCGTGGGCAGGATTCCGGGCACATTGGTGGTAGCCTCGTCGCCAGCCTGACGCCAACGCTGTGCAATGTCGTTAGTGGTGTCCCACCGCAGGTTGCGGGTGTTAGTGGCGTAGCCCGAGAAGGTGGGCTTGAAGAACTTGCCGCCAGCCTGGTAGGTGAACAGGGAATAGAGCGAGAAGTTCTTCCAGGTGATGTTGAAGTTGAAACCGCCGTAAACGGATGGTGTGGAGTGACCTACATTCTTCAGTGTCTTGAGTGAAGTAATGTCTTCGGTGAACTTCACCTTCTCTCCGTTCTCGTCGTATACCATGGTCTGGCCTGTCTCGTCGAGTCCTGCAAAGCGGTAGGCAAACATCTTGTCGGTAGCATATCCGCCAATCATGCCTATGCTGTTGGGCTGATAGTTGATGTAAGTGAGGTTCTGCGACTCCGTGAACAGCGGGCTCGACTTCACCTTGTTTTGGTTCCAAGCCAAGTTGCCGGCAATATCCACTTTCCAGTCCTTGTCCTTGTAGGCAGTGCCGTGCAGGTTGAGATCGATGCCGTTGGCGTTGATGGCCACGCAGTTGTAAGTCATGGTAGAGTTATATATATTGCCTACGATAGTGCTTGAGAATGGGAAGGTGTAGAGCAGGTCACGGCTACGTTTGTTATAGTAGTCGATGCTACCACCCAAGCGGTTGTCGAACAGGCTGAAGTCTACGCCGATGTTGGTGGTGAAAGTCTTCTCCCATCTCAGTTCAGGGTTGGCAAGAGAAGAGATGCTTGCGCTGGGCTGCTGGGTGATGTAGTTGGAGTCGAACATGATTTTCGTGAATGGGTAGGCGTCGAGTGAGATGTTGCCGTTCACGCCATAGGTGGCACGCACGGCCAGGTTGTTAACCCACTTCACATTCTCCATGAACTTTTCGCGGCTCACGTTCCACTTGGCACCGAATGAGAAGAAGGGCTTGGCGCGGTACTTGCGGTCCAATCCGAAGTTGTTGTAGTCGTCATAGCGCACGCTGGCACTCACATAGTATCTGTCGAGCAGTGTGTAGCCGGCGTTGCCGAAATAGGAAAGGTAACGGCGCTGGCGGTTGATGACAGTTGGGTATCCGCCATAACTGAACGAAGTGTTGTAACCGTAAATGGAAGGATAGGTTGAGTTGTAAGTCATGTCGATGTTCGTGTCTACGATGCCCGTTTCGCGGTTGTAGCCCCAAAGTGTATAACTGCCTTGCTCCACGTATGTTTCGCGGAGTTCCATGCCTGCCAGTGCATTGATTTTGTGTATGCCGCCGAAGGTGTGGTCAAAGTTCAGTTGTTCGCGGAAAGTCCAGTTCTTGTTCTCGCTCTGCTGCTTGAAGAGACCGCCATTTCGGATTCCCAACGAGTTTGTTGTCGCTCCAGCAGGGGTATAAATATTCATCATGTAGCGCATCTGGTATGTATTCTCATCGTACCAGATGGTTCCGTTGGTATGGCTTCGTTCAATGGCATAAGTGGTTGAGGAAGAGAGTCCTGCATAGATAGGGATGTTCAGGTTGATGTTGGCAGAGTAGTTCTCTGTCTTCTGCACATTGTCGCGAAGAGCCTGTTCTTGCAGGAAGTTGTATGTCCAAGGCTTGTAGGCCGAACTGAGTGTAGAAGTCCATGCAGGGTTAACGGTGTCATAGTCAATGCCGTTGCCGTTCTCGTCGGCCAGGTTCATGTAGGGCATGAGTTTGATGGTACCTCCGCGCGGACTGATGAGCGTGTTGAGAGCTGTGCCGTTATCCTTGTACTTGTAGAAAGTACCTGTAAAATTAGTGGTCAATGTGGCCCAGTTGAAGAGCTTCCATGAATTGCTCAGGTTCAGGTTCAGTCGTGAACCAGAATTGCGCTTGGTGTAGGGATTTTCCTTGGAATAGGAAGCTGAATAGAAGTAGCTTGAATTGTTGCCGCCACCGCTCACGGAAGCATTATATTGCTGTGAGGAAGCGCGTTGCATGGTGTACTTGGAGATTTGTCCCAAGTTGTTGATGCCGCTCAGTTTAGCAACACGGGCGTCATATTGGTCTTGCGAGATGGCGCCGTTCTTCAGATCAAGTGCCAGGCGTACACCTTCGTTATAGTAAGTGGAGGCTCCGTAGAAAGTCGTGGGTGATGAGGCATAGAGATAGCCTTTGTCCACGATTTCCTTTTCATAGTCAAGTGCTTGAGCGGAAGTCATTTGGTTCAGATAACCCAAGTCGGGCTTGTCTTGTGTGGTCCATGTTGCCCCCACGGATATTTGTGGCTTCTGTCCGTTCTGTCCCTTCTTGGTCGACACGACAATCACGCCGTTGGCAGCTCGGGATCCCCAGATGGAGGCTGCGGCGGCATCCTTCAGCACAGTGATATTGTCGATGTTGTTCGGGTCAATGTTAGAGATGTCGAAGTCGGTGATGACGCCGTCAACCACCAGGAGCGGCATCTTTTCTCCGGAAAGTGTGTTCACGCCGCGTATGCCGAGGTTGTAGTCAACGGCTCCCATGGTGCGGGTAGACGAGCTGGCGCTCTGCAGTGTGTTGGTATAGTCAAAGGTCTTGTCGCCCGACATGAGGGTTACCTTCATGCCTGCCACCTGTCCCTCGAGACGCTGTACCACGTTGGGTGTCGGTACCTTCTTGAGTTCCTTGGCAGAGATGGTTGCGAACGAACCTGTGGCACGATCCTTGGGCAAAGCCTGATAACCGGTCGACACCACTTCCACCTCTTGCAGGTTGTGCGAGCGACTGTCGAACGCCACGTTGATTGTCTTGTTGTCGCCCACGTTGCGCTCAATGTTCTTCATGCCTATATAGCTGAATCTCAGCTTGTCGCCGTTGCTTGCCTTGATGGCGTAGTATCCGTTGTTGTCGGTCACCGTGCCGGCACTTTTGCCTACCACGACTACGGTGGCGCCAATCATCGGCTCGCCGGTCTCGTCGATGACACGACCCGTCACATGGTTGTTTCCCAAGCCGCCTTTGATAAGTTTGTTGTTGCGGGTCACGAGCACATACTGTCCCTTGATTTCATAGTTCAGTCCAGCCTTGGTACAGATGTCTCCCATCACTGTCTGTAGTGACGCATTGGTGAGGTCGAGGCTGATGAGCTGGTTCTCGTTGATGGTGTTGTTCTCATACATCACGAACACCTTGGCTTGCTGCTTTACGGAAGCGAAAGCGTCTTTAACGCTGATGTTGTTTTTCTTGATGGTTATGCCGTTGGCACTTGCCGCCAATGCGTGCAAGGCGAAGGCAAACACGATGACGAGCGAAGCGAGCCTTGTGCTCCAGCTTCCCCGACAAAGACTTCTTTTGTTTGTCTCTCTCTTCATTTTGTTGATTAATTATGTGTTGTTATTCTATTACAATCTTGTTGTCGCTGACGCTGAACTTCAGGTTCGACACCTCTTTCAGCAGACTGAGTGTGTAGCCTAATTTCTCGTCGCGGAGCAGGGCGCCCGTGAACTTACGGTCTTTCATGCGAGGTGAAGCGTACTCGAACTCCACGCCATACCACAAAGACAGCTGGCGGGTGATGACTTGCATGGGCACGTCATTGAATTCATAGATGCTGCTTGCCCACGATGTGAAGAGCCGTGCATCCACTTGGCTGACATTTACGTCGGCACCATTTCCGAATGAAGCTTGTTCTCCGTTGTTGAGGTAAGTCGTTGAATGATGGTAGGTTATGCCTACTTTTCCCGCTTCCACCGTGACGGTAACTGGCTTGCCTTCGTGTGCGGAGACATTAAACCTGGTGCCGAGCACGGTCACCTTGCTGCCGTTGGCACATTCCACGGTGAACGGTCTCTTGTCGTCGTGTGTCACGTCAAACAGAGCTTCTCCCTTGAGTTTTACGTCGCGTTTGCTGCCGCCAATGGGATAGACAATCTCTGAACCGGAAGCCAAGGCGATGTTTGTGCCGTCGCTGAGTACAATCTTATAGGTGCTTCCCTCCTTCACGCTTACCTTATTATATACGGGCTGCGCTGTGTGGGCGAAATAAACAATCTTGCCGTTCCTGTTCTCGCAAACCACCTTGCCGTCTTTGTCTTTGAGTTGTGAGGCCTGCGTGCCGTCTACTTCTATGTCCTCGCCAGTGGTCAGCGTGATGACGGCATGATTCTGTGCCTGTGTTTGCATCACGGCTGTCATGGTCATCTCGGGTTGACGAAGGTGGAGTGTGTAGATAAGGGTAGCGGATACTGCCATGATGAGGATGGCGGCTACTGACGCGGTCCAAGCCGCAAGATGCTTGCGCTTGTTCCTTGTCATTCGTTCCTGCATGCGTATCCAGGCTTCTTCCTTGTTCAGATGTTTCAAGGCATCGGCTTGTATTTCTGTCTTGTGAAGTTGTATGAACGTGTCCACAACCTTCCTGTTATGTTCGGAAGCTTGCATGAAATCCCGTATTTCGCCTAACTCTTTTGGCGAAATATTCCGTTCGGCATATTTCTTCAGCAAGAATAAAATTCTTTCTTCCATTTTGTCTCTCTTTTTACCCTATAGAGTGGCAATATGGAGAAATGGGTGACAGGGAAAAGAAACTTTTTTCAAAAAAGTCAGAAAAAAGGCAATAGCACGAGTGTTCCTTCACGGCGCAACACTTTCATGGCGCGTCTGAGATGTGTTTTCACCGTGTTGACAGAGACCTCCATCTCCTCTGCCACCTGCTTGTAGTGCTTGTCGTTGATGATGATTTCGGTGAGCACTTCGTATTCCTTGGGCGAAAGCTGGCGCAGTGTGGCATGTAGCCGAAGGCGCTTCTCGTTGATTTCCTCCTCCGAAAGGCCTTCATCCCATGTAGCATACGACTCCTTTTCCAGTTCTTCTACGTCTTCGTAAAGTCCGTGTTTGCGGGCGTAAGCCAGGCTTTGGTTCCTGACGGCGAAGAACAGGTACATGCCCAGTTGGGTGATGTTTTGGTAGAGACGCTTCTCCCAAATGCGGATGAACAGGTCCTGCACGATGTCTTCCGACTCCAGTTCCTGTTCCGTAAACTGCACGGAATAGATACAAAGCGGCATGTAGTAGATGTCGAAGATCTCTTTCAGAGCGGTTTCGTCACCCACTTTCAATCTTTCCAATAGACGTTTGTCGCGTTCTGCGTTCTGGACAATCATGTGTGTAGCCCTTGTGTTTGGATTGCAAAGTTAGTGTAATTGTTTGATAATACAAAGGTTAACCCGATATAAATGCAGTATAATCCGCAAGCATCTCATCCGAAAGGGCATAGAAAAAGCCACTCTACAGATCACCTGCCGAGTGGCTTGTCTTCTTTATAAATAAAAATTATTCTTAAAGAGAGAGAGAGTCAATGTAAGTGTACATGGCTGGATCAGAGCCTACATATCGCTTGGCAATCTTGCCGTCGGGAGCGATAAGGATGAATGTCGGGAAGCCGGACACGCCGTACAATGTAGGCACGCCGTCCTTCTCCTCGTTTTTCACTTGTGTCCAGGTCATGGCGTGCTGTTTCACGGCAGCCTTCCACTTGGCTTCGGTATCGTTGCAGTCGATGCTGACGATTTCGAATTTGCCGTTCTTGCTGTTCTTGCTGTAGCATTCCTTCATGTTGGGCAGCGCCTTGATGCACCATCCGCACCATGAGCCCCAGAAGTCGAGCAGCACATACTTGCCGCGCAGGCTTGAGAGCTTGAAGTCCTTGCCGTTGATGTCTTTCAGCGTGAAGTCGGGAGCCACAGTTCCCTCAGCGGTCTTCTTTTCCATTTCTTTCTGCTTGGCCTGGCGTTCAGCCATTTCCAGAGCAGGCTTGTAGTAGGCTGCGAAGGCGCTCTTCTGCACTTCCGGTGTCAACATGTTGATGGCGGCCTTGATGTCCTCGCACTGAGGAATGAGATAGCAGGTAGCCTCTTCGTTGCCGTGAGCCTTGATATAGCTCATCACGAAGTCTTTCATCTCCTTGTTTACCACGTCCAGTTTGCCTTGAATTTCCGAGGCGAGCTTTTCCTTTTCCTCGTCTGTCTTCAGCGTCTTCACCTTGGTGTAGTATTCTTCCATGAGTGCGCCGCGCTTCTGCATCATGGGGTCAAGCTGGTCGCAGATGCTGTTCACTTTGTCATAGAGTGGTGTGCCGCCGAAGTGATAGGTCTCGAAGTTGCCCCACAACTTCAGGGGCTGGTTAGGCATGGTGAACACCTGCATATAGGCGTTGCGGTTGCCGGGTTCCATGATGAAGTAGTTGCCGAGAGCCTTTTGGTTGGCATCGCTATATTCGAATGCACCGTTGCTTACGGCCACGGTGTCTTGTTTCAGTCCGTTACCGCTTCTGTGGGCAACGATGATGTTGCTTTTCGTGTATCCGTCGAGCTTACCCGAGATTTTGACTTGTGCGTTGGCACTGCCTGCTGTCAGCATCATGGCTGCAGCAATGGCAACGGAATAAAATCCTTTTTTCATTGTTTTCTGTTCTTTATGATTGATATTCTCTTTTCTTCTTTGCAGGAGCCTGCATTTCTGCTCGGCTCTATATATAAGACTCTTTTACCCTCATTTAGGGTACGGCCTTTATTTCTTTTTTACAAAAAAAGTACTTTAGTAACTATTCAAGACTACTAAAGCCCTCGTTTTTCAGTGAATCTTAACACTTCTGCCGGGCGCATGCGGCAGAAGTTCACGTTAAGGAGATTGTTTTTTGATAGTCTCTTTCCTGTTTGCATGCCTAAGGGATACGGTTTCAGTGTAGCCCAGTCCATTTCCGTTATGTCTTCTGTGAACCTAACCTGACAATTCTCCCGGCAAAAAGAAAAAGGGAGAATTCACACCATTCTCCCTTTCCCCATTCATAAACAGGTGTGTGCTTCTTGGTCTTATCCCACCTGACTGCCGGGTTTCACGTTGCCCATCACAGAGGTGACATTGAGTGTACCGTCGAAGTTCACGGCAGAAAGAATCATGCCCTGGCTCTCTATGCCCATCATCTTGCGTGGGGCAAAGTTGGCCACGAAGAGCACATCCTTGCCAATGAGCTGCTCAGGTTCATAGTAGGCAGCAATGCCGCTGAGGATAGTGCGGTCGGTGCCGCTGCCGTCATCGATGGTGAACTGCAGCAGTTTCTTCGATTTCTTGACTTTCTGGCAGTCCTTGATGTGGCCCACGCGGATGTCGAGTTTCTCGAAGTCCTCGAAGCTGCAGGTCTGCTTCACGGGTTCTGCCTTGTAGTTGGCAGCTGCGTTGGCTTTCTTTGTGTCTTCCAGTTTCTGGAGTTGTGCGTTGATAGCGTCGTCTTCTATCTTCTCGAAGAGCAGTGAAGGCTCGGCGAGCTGGTGTCCGGGCTGGAGCAGGTCGGTAGACCCCAACTGGTTCCAGTCGAAGTCGCTCATGTTGAGCATCTTGCGGAGCTTGTCGCTGCTGAAGGGCAAGAATGGCTCAAAGGCGATGGCAAGGTTTGCCACCAGCTGGAGCGAGATGTAGAGTATGGTCTCCACGCGCTTCGGGTCTGTCTTCCATACCTTCCAGGGTTCACACTCCGTGATATATTTGTTGCCGATGCGAGCCAGGTTCATGGCTTCCTTCTGTGCGTCGCGGAACTTGAAAATGTCGAGCAGGTCTTCCACCTTCTTCTTCACGTCCTTGAATTCCTCGAGAGCCTGACGGTCCACCTCTTGCAGCTCGCCGCAGGCAGGCACCACGCCGTTCCAGTATTTCTTGGTGAGCTGCAGGGCACGGTTCACGAAGTTGCCGTACACAGCCACCAGTTCGTTGTTGTTGCGGTCCTGGAAGTCTTTCCATGTGAAGTTGTTGTCCTTGGTTTCGGGTGCGTTGGCGGTGAGCACGTAGCGCAGCACGTCCTGCTTGCCCGGGAAGTCAACGAGGTATTCGTGAAGCCATACGGCCCAGTTGCGTGAAGTGGAAATCTTGTCGTTCTCCAGATTCAGGAACTCGTTGGCAGGCACGTTGTCGGGCAGGATGTAGTCGCCGTGAGCCTTGAGCATGGTGGGGAATACGATGCAATGGAACACGATGTTGTCCTTGCCGATGAAGTGCACCAGTCGCGTCTCTGGGTCTTTCCACCACTTCTCCCATGAGTCGGGCAGCAGTTCCTTGGTGTTTGAAATGTAGCCGATAGGGGCGTCAAACCACACATAGAGAACCTTGCCCTCGGCACCTTCCACGGGCACGGGTATACCCCAGTCCAGGTCGCGTGTCATGGCACGTGGCTGCAAGTCCATGTCGAGCCAGCTCTTGCATTGTCCGTACACATTGGGGCGCCATTCTTTGTGGCCTTCGAGAATCCATTGCTTGAGCCAGTCCTGGTATTCGTTCAGTGGCAGATACCAGTTCTTGGTCTCCTTCAGCACGGGCTGCGAACCGCTGATGGTGCTGTGTGGGTTGATGAGTTCTGTCGGGTCGAGGTCCTGTCCGCACTTCTCGCACTGGTCGCCATAGGCGTGTGGGTTGTGGCAGTGTGGACATTCGCCCATGATATATCGGTCGGCGAGGAACTGGTGTGCCTCTTCGTCATAATATTGCTTGGTGGTTTTCTCGATGAGTTTGCCGTCGTCGTAGAGTTTCCTGAAGAAGTCGGAAGCCAGTTTGTTGTGGGTCTCCGATGTGGTGCGGCTGTAGATGTCGAAACTGATGCCGAACTCCTCGAAGCTCTTCTTGATCATGTTGTGGTAGCGGTCCACGATGTCCTGTGGTGTGCATCCCTCTTTCTTGGCGCGGATGGTGATGGGCACTCCGTGCTCGTCGGAGCCTCCGATGAAGATGACGTCCTGTTTTTTCAGACGGAGATAGCGCACATAGATGTCGGCAGGCACGTAGACGCCTGCCAGGTGGCCGATGTGCACACCGCCGTTGGCATAGGGAAGGGCTGCCGTCACGGTGGTGCGTTTGTATTTCTTCTGTTCCATGAATTGTTTTGTTTTTATTGTTTTGCGTGCAAAAGTACTAATTTTTTGAGAGATATGCCTGTTTCTTTCTGGGTTATTTTATGACATGCTCCCAAGTTTCGATGTCTATGGCGATTTGCAGGTATAAGCAATTGATAGGCTTGCCTGCTTCGTCACATGATGTCTGCCGCCGAACCTCCGTCGGCAATGGCTTGCTTCATCTTTTCCATGTAGGGTGCCACGTGGGCAAAGAACTGGCGGTAGCCGCGGCACAGGTAGTTCAGTCCAGGTTCGCCGTCGGCGCTCACGGCAAAGCGGTTTTTCGGACACTCGCCGTGGCAGGCAAAGCGCCAGGAACACATCCGGCACTGGCGGGGCAGGGCGAGTTTCATGCGGCGGAAGCGGTTTTGCATCTTGCCGAAGCCCATGGCGGCTATGGGCTGCTCGTGGATGTTGCCCAGCTTATACTCGGGAAACACGAAGTGGTCGCAGGCATAGAGGTCGCCGTTGCGCTCCAGTGCCAGCGCATTGCCGCAGTTGCGCGACAGTGAGCACACGCCCGGCTCCACGCCGCACCAGTTGGCGAGGGTGGCGTCGAAGAGCTGCACGAAATACTCACCGATGTCGTGCTTGCGCCATTCGTCGAACACGGCGCAAGCGAAACTTCCCCACTGTTCGGGCGTCACCGACATGGACGTGAGCCGGCAGTCTTCGGGCCGGTCGCCGATGTTGGCAAGCCTTCCATCGACAATGCGCTCCACGATGGGTGTGAACTGCAGATAGTGGCAGCCGATGGACTTGAAAAAACGGTAGAATTCCACGGGCTGTGTCACATTCACGCTATTCACCACCGCCATGGCATTCCACATCACGTCGTGCTTGTTGAGCCATTCTATGCCCCTCAACACCCTCTCGAACGAGCCTTTGCCGCGGTTGTCCTTGCGGTAGCGGTCGTGCACGGCTTGCGGTCCATCTATGGAGACGCCCACCAGGAAGCCGTTGTCGTGGAAAAAGCGTGCCCACTCTTCGGTGATGAGTGTGCCGTTGGTCTGTATGCAGTTGTCTATGCGGTGGTTGTCGGCATACTTGCGTTGCAGTTGCAGTGCGTGTTCATAGAATGAGATGGGGCGCAGCAAAGGTTCGCCGCCGTGCCAGGTGAAGAGCACGTCCTGCTGTATCTGTGCCTCTATGTAGCTGCGGGTGAACTTTTCCAGTGTGGCATCGTCCATGTTCTGGTGCTCGCCGTTGGCGTAGAGCCCTTCCTTTTCGAGATAGTAGCAGTATTCGCAATGCAGGTTACAGGCGGCGCCTGCAGGTTTCAGCATCACGTATAGGGGGTGGGCAAAGGGTGATATGGTGTTCATTTCCTTGTTCGTGGTTTCTTTTTTCATGGATAGTGCAGGCGAGCGCAATGAAAACTTGTTTTCGGATTGTCGAGTGCAGTCTATCTGTTGCAAAGGTAGTGCAAATGAGCGGAACAAAAAATAAAAAACACTCAAAAAGATGTTGGGCGGGTGAAAAAGGCTGAGTAGCGCATCGTTAGTGGCATGTTTACGGGGCGTCCCAGGCGCTGGGCAATGAATGCCCACGCCGTGGGCATTCATTGCCCAAAACGAAGAACGGATTTTGGGCACTCGTTTTAACATTCTTCAACGGACGCTTCCTTGTTGCGAAAGCGTGATAGAGTGATAGATGTATTTGGCATCTATCACTCATCTATCACTCTTTCTATGTGGCTTGCAGCCAGACGGTTAGACGGCTTTTTGCACCTAAAGTGATAGATAGTGGTGATTTTTTGAAAACTTTTTCCTGCGCGCGTGCGCGCGAAGGAGGCATATTTAAGTCCGGTTACTGAGTTCTTGTGAATTGGGTTGGCGGTCTGGTTTCGCTACTGCCGTGCGAACAAAAAAGGCAAACAAGTTCACTTTTTATTTTGTATTGTCTTCGATTTGCACTACCTTTGCACACATTATTATAATAATAGTATGCAAGAAACAAGACAAAACCGCATTTCCAGACTCCTCCAGAAGGAGCTAAGTCTCATTTTCCAGAGCCAGACACGAGCCATGCGCGGCGTGATGGTGTCGGTGACACGAGTGAAGATCAGCCCAGACCTCAGCATCTGCACTGCCTATCTCAGCGTGTTTCCTTCTGAAAAGGGAGACGAGATTCTGAAAAATATAAATGCCAACGAGAAGTCTATCCGCTACGACCTCGGCACACGTGTGCGCAACCAGTTGCGCATTATCCCCGAACTTCGCTTCTTCATTGACGACTCACTCGACTACATAGAGCACATCGACGAACTGCTGAAGAAATGAATTTTCCCCTCTTCATATCCCGTCGCTACCTGTTCTCCAAGAAGAGCACGCACGCCATCAACATCATCAGTTTCATCTCGATGACGGGCATTGCCGTTGCCACCATGGCACTGGTCATTGTGCTCAGTGTGTTCAACGGGTTCCAGGACCTGGTGGTGTCGTTCTTCACCCAGTTCGACCCGCAACTTGAGGTGGTCGCCACACAGGGCAAGGCCGTGCGCGCCGATGACCCCGTGCTGCAGCGCATCCGCAAGATGCCGGCGGTAGACGTGGCGACAGACTGCGTGGAAGACCAGGCACTCGCCGTCTTTGGCGACAAGCAGGCCATGGTGACGGTGAAGGGAGTGGACGACAACTTCGACCAACTCACCCATATCAACGATATTCTGATAGGCGACGGAGCCTTCGATCTCCATGCCGCCGACCTCGACTTCGGTGTCATAGGCATCCGCCTGGCGCAGATACTCGGCACGGGCGCACGCTGGAACGGATATCTGAAAATCTTCGCTCCGCAGCGCGAGGGACAACTCGACATGACCGACCCTACATCCGGCTTCGTGGCAGACTCGCTGCTCTCACCCGGTGTGGTGTTCCAGGTCAAGCAAGCCAAGTATGACAAGGGCTACATCCTTGCCCCCATTTCCTTTGCCCGCCGATTGTTTCGTCGCGACGGACAGCTTACCTCGCTCGAGCTTCGGCTCAAGCCCGGCAGCGACATCGAGGCGGTGAAGAAAGAGATGCAGCAGACTTGCGGCACCCGGTTCGTCGTGAAAGACCGCTATGAGCAGCAGGCGGAAACCTACAACATCATGAACATCGAGAAGTTCATTGCCTACATCTTCCTCACGTTCATCCTCATGGTGGCTTGCTTCAACATCATTGGCTCACTCTCCATGCTCATCATTGACAAGCGCAACGACGTGGTGACGCTCCGCAACCTTGGAGCCACCGACCGCCAGGTTACGCGCATCTTCCTTTTCGAGGGGCGCATGATCAGTGTCATGGGCGCCGTGATAGGCATTGGCATAGGCTTGCTCCTTTGTTGGCTCCAGCAGGAATACGGCATCGTGGCCCTCGGCGACAGTGCCGGCTCGTTCGTGGTCGATGCCTACCCCGTGAGCGTGCACTACACCGATGTGGCAGTGGTGTTCATCACGGTCGTGGCAGTCAGTTGGCTTGCCGTGTGGTATCCTGTGCGCTATTTGAGCAAAAGGCTGTTGGGATAATGTGTGTTTATACAAATGTACAGGCATGATGAGAGGATTCTGTAGACCTTGCAAATGATTTTAACAGACTGGTTAACAGTCTGTTGTGAATTGTCATAGATGGCTAAACAGCCTACTCGTCGAACGTATGGCATGATGGATGCGTACAAAATTGTATGCTTGCGTATAATTTTGTAATGCGCCCACCTCTTATTATATCTACCTTTGTCGTCAACTAAAATCAACGTGAAAGAAATCAGATCTTGTAGCATCCTGAAATACATGAGTCACATTAGACTTTTTAAACATTACCAGTTTAACAAAATCAAAACTATAATAGGAAAATGAACATTTATTGTCGAAAATTCGTGGCGGCTCTTGCTACTGTCCTCGTGGCGGCATCGTGCTCCGACAACCTGTCGGAAGACGACCACTACAAGGTGCCCAGCTGGCTCAAGGGCAATGCCTATGAAGTGTTGCAGAAGGAAGGCAACTACACCACCTTCCTGCGAGGCATCGACCTCACCGGCAACAGCGGAATTGTGGGGGGTAAGAGTCTCCTCACCGTCGCTGCACCCAACGATGAGGCTTTCAAGACCTTTCTCAGCGAGAAGGGCGTCAGTTCCATTGACGAACTGTATCAGAAAGACCCGCAGTATGTGAAGAACCTTATCGGAATGCATCTGATGTATTATGCATACGATTGGGACAAAATGGTGAACTTCCGTCCTACTGACGGCGATGCTGCCACAGAAGAGGACAAGGAGAAGAATGCAGGCTTGTACTACAAGCACCGCACCCATAGCCAAGACGCGGTGGAAAGTACTAAGGCTGTCGTTGACGGTAATGTCACAGATGTGAAAATCTACCACTATGAGCGCTATCTGCCCGTGTTCTCTACCAAGTTCTTTGAGACCAAGCAGATTGCCGATGCAGCTGCTGACTACAATTATTTCTATCCCAACACCACTTGGTACGGCAGTGCACACAGTGGCGACGGATTCAACATTGCCAATGCTGCCGTGAGCGACCAGGGCAATGTCATTACTGACAATGGCTATCTCTATCATGTGGACAAGGTCATTGAGCCACTGAACACCATCTATGACGAGTTGAAGAGCAATGCAGACTACTCTGAGTTCTTCAAACTCTATGATTCCTATGGCTCATTGACAGAAGCCTTGACGGAAACCAATCAGACGCTGGGTTACACGGCTTACGTGCGTTCCCACTCGCCGCTGCCCAACATTGCCAACGAGTGGACCACTGGTACCAGCTTTGCCGGTTCTGCTTATTCGCATACTTCCCAGCTTGAGTCTCAGGGCTACACCATTTTCGCTCCAACCAATGCGGCACTCGACAATTTCTTCCATTCTTTCTGGTCGCCGGAGAATGGCTATGCCGACCTTGACCATTTGGATCCGCTCATCAAGCAGTATTTCGTTTACCAGATGTTTGCCGATAGTAATTATCCTGTGTTCCCGAGTGAAATTTCAAACGGTAAGGTGAAGACCCAATATGGAACTGTGGTTAACTTTGACCCGCAGAGCATTGCGCAGAATCGCCGCAAGATTTGCGAAAACGGTATTGTTTATGGTATGGACCAGATGACTGCACCTGCCATCTTCAATTCTGTGGTGGCTCCCGCCTTCCGTGACGTGAAATACGGCTGCTACCTCTATACCCTGACAGGTTCCGGACTTACTTCCACCTTTGCTGCAGACAACTCGGAGTTCGTGGCTCTCATACCGACCAATGCCCAGTACGAGGCTGCCGAACCAAAGATGCGTCTTTATCAAACCACATCTGGAAACGAACTCCAGGAGTACAGCGATGATGCGGGTGCCTATGTGGCCATTGGTAGCAGCAAGATGCTTCCGCTGGTCAACATGCACTTCACCGACAATGTGACTTCACTCAAGACCACCGGCACTCAGGTAGTTCCTACCTATTCATCCTTCAACTATTGGTTTGTGAAGGACGGGAAAATCACTTCCAATGACCTCTTCAATGCGCAGCTCCGTCCTGGCTATACAGGTACACCTTTCGTGGCATTGCATGAGCTGACCAACGATGGTGCTGCCTGGAGCAACGGTAAGGCTTATTCCTACGATGCCGCTTCCATCTTCAAGGAGGCATCAGGCGACGGATTGTTCCACAACTTGGCTATCTGCTCAGACGCTAACTATGAATACTACCTCTTTGCGCAGTTGCTCCAAAAGGCTGGACTTGTGTCGGGTACTGACATCGTGTTCCCCACAGACGAGGCAGGCATTTCCCGCCGAGTACTTGTGTTCGTGCCTACCAACGAGGCCATCAAGGAAAACTTCAAGTCAATTCCAGGCTACAGCGCCCTCTTTGACGCCACAGGCAACTTCAAGCCTGCCGGTAAGGTGACAGGTACCAACAAGGCCCTTCTCCAGGCATGGTTGCAGAACTATTTTGTGAGCAACGAGGAGAACCAAATAACCGACTATCCTTACCCGGGATCTTCCTGCAAAGGTTCATTCATCACCAAGAACCTCACCTCCAAGCTTGACATTATCGACAATGGCAGCTCGCTCAGTGTGAAGCTCGAAGGTTCAGACACTACTGTTCCCGTGAACGCCAAGTATTCATACTTCCCGTTCGCTTATGCCGATGGATGTATGCACTTCATTGACGGAATCCTGAAATAACAATCGCTATGAACAATAATGCTAATATATATAACAAGGTGAAGAGGCTCTCTCTCATGATCCTTCTGCTGGTGGCTGGCGTAGTCACGGCAGCGGCACAGCAGGTGGTGACAGGTACCGTGGTCGACGCGGATCTGAAAGAACCCATCATCGGTGCCAACGTGGTGCTGGTCAACTCCCAGAACCGTAACATCAAGGGTACCACCACCGATATCGATGGTAACTATAGTCTGACCGTGCCCGAGAATGTGAAGAATGTCACCATCCAGGTGTCATACATCGGTATGAAAACCCAAAAGGTGAAATATACAGGCCAGACTAAACTCGACTTCTCTCTGACCGACGACTCCAAGACCTCACTCGACGAAGTGGTGGTGACGGGTAGCCGACGCGACAACATGGGCGTGTCCAAACTGGAACAGACCAGTTCGGTGCAGTCATTGAAGATGGACGCCATTGTGGAGTCTTCTCCTGTAGGCTCCATCGAGGAAGCCCTCCAGGGACAGATCTCCGGTCTCGACATTACCATGGGTGGTGATCCGGGTGCCAAGAACACCATGCAGATTCGTGGCGCCAACACCCTCAACGGTGATGCCAACCCACTGATTGTGGTCGACGGAGTGCCTTATGACACGGAAATTGGCGACGACTTTGACTTCGCCACTGCCAACTCCGAAGACTTCGGCGCTCTGTTGAACATTGCCCCAGCCAACATCGAGAGTATTGACGTGCTCAAGGACGCTGCCGCTACAGCCATCTATGGTTCCAAGGGTTCCAACGGTGTGCTCATCATCAACACCAAGAAGGGCGCCATGGGCAAGACCCAGTTCAACTTCTCTACCAAGTGGACCATCAAGCAGGAGCCATCCTCCATTCCTTTGCTTGACGGACGCCAGTACACAGCCATGATGCAGGACGCTCTTTGGAACGCCGCCAACGCCAAGGGCGTGCAGAGTGCAGGTGACGAAATGAACATGCTGTTCAATGCAGACCCCATCAACTATAATCCCAACTACAAGTACTACGACGAGTACAATCAGAACACCGACTGGCTCGACCAGGTGAAGCAGAATGCTTGGGTAACCGACAACAACTTCTCTATGTCGGGTGGTGGCGAAAAGGCTCGCTACCGTTTCGCCCTCGGTTACTATGACGAGAAAGGTACTACCGTCGGCACCGGCATGAACCGTCTGTCCACACAGTTGAAGGTGACCTACAACTTCTCCGACCGCTTGCGCGTGCATACCGACTTCTCTTTCACCAACACCAAGAAAGACGCCAACGTGGTTGAGAATGTCCGTTCACAGGCACAGTCTGCCATGCCTAACAAGTCGCCTTATTGGATTGACGACGAGACAGGCCTGCCTACAGACCAGTATTTCTCCATGAACTCCG
The DNA here is from genome assembly GCA_934191235.1 of uncultured Prevotella sp. GTDB lineage: Bacteria > Bacteroidota > Bacteroidia > Bacteroidales > Bacteroidaceae > Prevotella. The sequence continues at coordinate 39,641 of CAKPUA010000018.1, forward strand.
ACTACGAAGGAAACTATTCCGAAAGTAGCAACAAGGGCTCTAACTTCAACCCCGTAGCCATGGCGAATCTCGGTTTCAACAAGACCAACAGCCGTGAGGAGAAGATGACCATCACTGCTGAATATGACTTCCCCTTCCACCTCCGTTTCACGGGTTGGGTGTCACTGAACATGAAGACCAACAAGAACAACAAGTTCTTGCCCCAGGCAGCTACAGGTGTGCTTTGGAACAGCACTTACTCCAATCGCGCCACTGACGCCACTTCCGACAGTTACTCGCTGCAGTCGGAGGCCAAGCTCCTCTATAGCAACACCTTCAACAAGGTGCACGGACTTACCGCTACGCTGATTGCCCGTACCAAGCAGGCGCAGAGCACAAGCACTTCCAACGTTACCTATGGCAATGCTTCTGCAAGCCTTTCCGACCCTGTTATCGGCAGTGCTGTGGCAAGCACCTCTTCCGGTTCTTCCGAGGCTCGTTCCGTATCGTTCATCGGTCAGGCTGTGTATAGCTACGACAACCGCTACGTGTTGAAGGGTACTATCAACTACGAGGGTAACTCTGCCATGGGTTCCAACAACCGCTTCGGTTCTTATCCAGCCTTCGGTTTGGCATGGAACATCGACAAGGAACACTTTTGGTCTGAGAAGTTCCTCAACATTGTCAACGAGGCCAAGTTCCGTGCCAGTATGGGTTGGGCAGGCAAATCGCCTTCCGGTTCTTCTGCCTACTATGGCGCCTACAGTGCCTTGGGTGATTATGTGAGCAATCCAGCCATTTATCCTTCACGTATGCAGCTCGACAAACTGAAGTGGGAGACCACGCGTGAGTGGGACCTTGGTCTTGACTTGCGCCTGTTCAACAAGCTGAACGTCACCTTCGACTACTACGACAAGAAAACTACCGACCTTCTGCTCAAGAACACAGCCATACCGGCAACAACCGGTTACGCCAAGATCGCCTGGATCAACTCGGGTGAACTGAGCAACAAGGGTTTTGAAATCCGTTTCGACTACGACGTGTTCAAGAAGGGACCCTGGTCACTGCGTATCGGTGCCAATGCCTCTCGTAACATAAACAAGGTGGAGAAGCTTCCTTCTACTTACGTGCAGGAAAACTACACCTTCGGCAACGGCAAGTATGCCCTCCGCATTGTCGAAGGGCAGCCCATTGGCGCCTTCTATGGCTACCACTACCAGGGCGTTTACCAGAACACCGCCGAGACCTACGCCAAGGATGCATCCGGCAACGTGATGTACGACATCAACGGCAAGGCCATCACCATGCGCAACGGTTCTACGCTTGTTTATCCCGGCGATGCCAAGTATGAAGACGTGAACCACGACGGTGTCATCAACGAGAAAGATATTGTCTATCTCGGCAATGCCAACCCGAAACTCATCTTCGGCGGCAACCTTAACCTGAAGTGGAAAGACCTCACCCTCACAGCCGTTATCTACGGACGTCTGGGACAGAAGGTCATCAACTCGGCCCGTATGAACCTCGAGAGCATGTACGGCAAGGGCAACCAGTCTACAGCCGTGCTGCACCGCTGGCGTGCTGAAGGCGATGTGACCGACATTCCACGTGCCCTCTACGGCATGGGCTACAATTACCTTGGTTCCGATCGCTTCGTGGAGGACGCTACCTACGTGCGTCTGAAGACTCTCACACTGAACTATAGCATTCCCAAGAAGTTCCTTACCAAGCTTGGTTGGGGCATCACAAGCTGTAAGCTATTCGCTACAGGCTACGATCTGTTCACATTTACCAGCTATTCAGGACAGGATCCTGAGGTGGGTATGCCTAAAGCTACCAAACTGGTGCAGGACTCCTCTACGACTCCTATCTCGAAGCGCTACGTGTTCGGTCTCAGTGTAAACTTTTAAGCGTATAAACAATGAAAAATACTATATATACCATACTTTTTGCTGCGGCGACGTTGTCTGTGACAACATCGTGCAGCGATTGGCTTGACGTGAAACCCAAGAACGAGCAGATTTCCACTGAATACTGGCAGTCGAAGGAAGAGGTGGAAGCCGTGGTCAACTCTGGCTACTACCGTTTGCGTGAGGCTGTGCCTACACTCATTGAATGGGGCGAATTGCGTGGCGATGCCATGTATTCTGCTAACACAATCTATGCCAAGCTGCAGAACTTCCTGCTGACGGCTTCTGATGAAATTTGCGATTATTCCAAATTCTATCAGGCCATTGCCGTAGCCAACTCTGTCATCAAGTATGCTCCAGGTGTACAGGCTAAGGATGAAACATACGCTGATGCACAGATGAAGTCTCACCTTTGCGAGGCTTATTTCCAGCGTGCCTATTGCTATCTCATCCTTGTCAAAAACTTCAAGGAAGTGCCACTCGTGACAGAACCCTACGTGGACGATTCGCACGATTTCAATATTGCCAAGGCTACCGAAGAGCAGATCATAGCTCAAATCAAGAAAGACGTTGAGTCGGCCCTGGCTACCAATGCAGCCAAGTCAACCTACGAGAACGACTGGGAAACCAAGGGACGTGCTACCAAGTGGGCACTCTATGCCTTGATGGCTGATGCCTGTCTGTGGAGCGAGGACTACGACGGTTGTATCAAGTATTGCGACCTTATCCTGGATGCTGACAAGAGCGGTGAATCCTTCTATCCTAAATTCCTCAGCAAGACAGAAGACTGGTACTCCATGTTCTATCCGGGAAATTCCAACGAAAGCATTTTCGAGCTTAATTGGGACTACAACACCGAGAAGAAGAACAACAACTTTAGCAGTCTGTTCCCGTCAACCGGTTCAGGAGGAACGCTTAACTTCACCAATGCTGCCACCCAGAAGATGGCAGCTGAAAACGAAATTGTGGCAGCCACCTCTTCTGGTGAGCGCACCGGCAGAATGAATTTGGCATCTTATGTCAATTCAAATGGTAATTTCGTACTTTGGAAATACCGCGGTAATGATGTCGCAGATATAGATGGCGGTGTGCGAATCAACAATGATGCCAACTTCATCCTCTACCGTGTGGCGGAAATCATCTTGATGAAAGCACAGGCAGAAGCCATGAAGGGTGACATTCCCACGGCTATCGACCTTGACAACATGATTCGTGTGCGTGCCGGCTTGACCGCTATCTCTGAAGGTGAAAAGCAAAACTACAGTGAAGAGACTGTCCTTGACGAAATCCTCGATCAGAAGGAATTGGAACTCTTGGCTGAGGGTAAGCGTTGGTACGACCTGCTTTGGTTGGCTCGCATCGGAAACCACAAGTACAAGAACAAAGTGATAGACATAGTGGCAAACAGCAACCAGACAACCAATGCAGACTGGATCAAGTCTACACTTGTCAATGACTATGCTTGGTACATGCCATTGTCGGAGTCTGAGTTGAAGAACAATCAGTTGCTCGTTCAGAATCCGTATTACAGCAAATAATGAGGATAAGATTATGAAAAAGATATTTTATGTATGTTCAGCACTGATGCTCCTGTTCACAATGACATCGTGCGATATGGATGTATTTGACATAGGAAAGGACCCTGCCAAGGGTACGACCTATAAGTCGGACGACTTGTCGCCGATTTCCGACATGCTCGCTGCCGACGGCCGCTTCGGCGAGTTTGTCAACACCATCAAGGCTGCCGGCCTTTATAGCGGTTTCAACCAGTCGTCTGCCGGTGTAAGCTATACGGTCTTTGCACCTACAGACGAGGCCATGGCAAAATACGAGACCGCACTCGGCAGTAAGGTGGCAGACATGGGACAGGACTATGCGCGCAGTTTCGTGCTCTATCACGCCATGAACGACTCCATCCTTCCTGATGCTTTCATCACGAAGGCCAACATCACCAACTTGACCCGTGACAAGATCAATGTGACAGTGGACACGGAACACACTGGTGAGGCCATATTGACCAACAGCAACAGTCAAGCCCAGGTGGTAGAAATGGGTCTCTCTGCTTCCAATGGCAAAATCTATGTGCTTTCCAGCGCACTCACACCTTTGGTGGAGACTGTCTATAACCGTTTGGAGAAAGACAACAGCTATGGCATCTTCTTGGCTGCCGTGAAGGAAGCCAAATGGGACAAGATGCTCAACACCATCTCTGACACCCTCGTGGCAGAGGACGGAACGCAGAATGTTATCAATCGCAACTTCAGTGTGCTCGGAGTGACCGACGAGACCTTTGGCAAGGCTGGCATCAGCTCTGTGGAGCAGTTGAAGCAGAAGCTCGTTGCCGAAAACCAGGAAGAGGGGCTTTCTGCCGATTCCCTGCTCCGCGCTTACGTGGGCTACCACATCGTGCAGAGTAAGAACACGGTGGCGCAGCTTGGCGCTGTACAGGGTGAAAGCACCTCCCGTCTGTGGTCAACCGGTGCACAGAACCTTGTGTTCACACTCTCTACCGATTTGTCGGAAGACGGCACTCCCGTGAACTACACCATCAACCCCGCCAGCAGTTCACCCACACACTTCGTTGAGGCAAAAAGCAATGTGCTTGCCTTGAACGGATACCTGCATCAGGTGGACAACTGGATGCCTGTATGGGAACCTGCCCAGCAGACTGTGGTTTGGGACCTTGCCGATGACAATGAAATCAAGACCATAGTAGATGAGTCTGGGTTGGAATATCAACCGGCGGCCATTCCAAGCAAACAGGAGAAAACTTCCATTAGCAATGCGTCCTGCATTCAGCACACGGAAACAAGTTTCGCCAATAGTAATTTCGGCGTCGTGACCTATTACACCGTGTCTGCTTTTACTCCGACAGCATTGGCAGGTGGTGCTCATCAGGCCAACAACAATGACTGTGTGGTGTTTAACCTTGGCAATACAGGCACTGCCACCATGAAAACCCCTACACTTGTACGCGGAAAGTATAAAGTGCTTCTGGATGTGGTTTATACCACCACCCACAACTTTATGCGTGTGAAGAGTGATGGCTCTGGCGGTACGCTGGAGGTAAGCTTTGACAATAAGGACAAGAAGTATGTGGCTCCTTACACACAGGTGACCTCCACTTCTACCACGATCCCACTCGCCGGTGTCTATTCCACTACCCTCTACGACGAGATAGAGTTCGACAGCACTTCTTCCCATACCTTTACTTTCAAGGTCAAGGACGGGGCAGCAACATCGAACAAGAATTTCTCGCTTCAGTTCGACACCATCACCTTTGTTCCTGTGAAAGACTAAAGCAATATCATTAACAATTATCATTGTCAAGACGTATGAAATACAACAAAATATTCGGTTCGCTGGCTGCTGCTGCCGTTGTGCTCTTCTCGGCTTGTTCCGAGCTGGAGGACAAGGACTACTACAAGCAGGGTTCGGAAATCAATTCCGACGAACTGGAGGTGGTGAACGAAAGCAGTGAGGCGTATCTTGCCTCACATGCCGAGTTCTCATCCATGAACGAACTTTTCAAGAGTCACGGCATCTACAGCCAACTGGAAACCAAGAACCAGTTGAGCACCATGCTGGTGGCTGCCAACGATGACTACGTGGCACCCGAGGGTACTGCAGCCGACGTGGAGACCACGGTGAAGGCTCATGTGAGCGACGCTGCCGTGTCGCCCGCCAACCTCAAGACCGAGAAGAACAATATGCGACTGCTCATGTGGCATGGCAAGTATGTGGACGTGGATCTCGACGACGCTGCCCGCAACGAGGGCAAGATTGCAGGCCACATCATGTTCGGCACTTCTTCGGTGAAGAAAGTGGTGAAGACCAACACAGGCTATATTTATGTGCTCTCCTCACTCGTGAACACACCCAAGTCTATTAATGACTATATTGCCAGTCTCGACGACAACTATTCCATCCTCCGCGATACCGTACAGGCAAGCGGCGGCAAGGAATTCGACAAGGCCAACAGCAAGCCAATCGGCGTGAACAGCGAGGGTAATACGGTTTACGACACTGTGTGGATATACAAGAATACCCATTTCCTTGAGAAGGATGTTGATCTCAACTCCGAGTCGCTTACAGCTACCTTCCTTGTTTCCAGCAATGATGTGATTGAAGCAGCCATTGCCGATGCTAAGGCTCGTCTCCAGAAGTGGGGACTTTGGGACAGCTGGAGCATGGAACGTCAGCACGATTTTGAGTACACCATGCGCCATTGGGTAATGGATGCTTCGTTCTATAACAAGAAGTATACAGCCCTGGAACTCCAGAACACCGACCCTGACAACATGCTCAGCAGTGTGTTCAGCAAGTATTGGAAGACTTCCGTTCAGGAAATCGACCCGGAACCCATAGAACTTTCCAATGGCGTGGCTTACAAGGTGAAGAAACTCCACATCCCCAACAACGTGCTTATCTGGCGATTGAAGGAAGAATTCTGGATCTACGACCTTTGTACGGCAGAGCAGAAGGCTGACTATTTCCAGATGTTCAATGGCGTCTACAAACAAACTAAAGTAGGTGTTGATCCCTGGACTCCCCTTGCCGGCGTATGGCCCACGATCGAAGACCGTGCCCTTGAAATGGGGGTAGGGGACGATGCCAATGGGGGTTGGGAAATGGACTACACCCTCTGCAAGCGCAACTATCTGTGGAAACAGGGCGCCAATGGTGACTATCCGTCACGAGCCTGGATGGTGAAGAACGTGAAGAAAAGAGCCGACCTTGACCTTGAAGACAATAAGGTGTCAGCTTTCCTCATTCCACCAGGCAAGTACAATCTCTTCTTCGGTTCCAAGCAGAATCAAAGCCAGGACATCAAGATTACAGTTCTGGTGAACGGAAATGCGGTAGCTACCTCAGATGTGATTACTTTGGGCTCCACCACTACCTTCCATTACGACCGTAACCCGAGTGGATATATTGAAGGCTATGATTCTAAGGCAGAAAACCTTTCAACCAATAAGAAAGCAGGAAACTATGACACCGACGGAGGTAAGATTATGAACGACGTGGTTATCCCAGACGTGAAGGGTGATGGTTCTCCTGTTGAGGTGAAGTTCAAGATAGAATGTCAGAACTGGGCAGGTCAGACCGCCATGACCTTCTTCCACTGGTGCTTGCGTCCAACCGCAGACAACTACTAATGCAAGTTTCACGAAATGAAAGACAATACGATGAAAAGTAAAATATCGAAATATACCAACGGTTGTATGAGGAGTGCGCTCCTCATCAGCCTTGCATTCTCGGTTTCCACCGCAGCCCATGCCCAGGCATTGAAGGGCAAGGTGGTGGGCAACGACGGCAAGCCTGTGGCAGATGTGGTTATCTCCGTGCCCGGACATCCCGTGGTGCGCACCAATGCCAATGGAGAATTCTCCATCAAGGCTATCAAGGGCGACAAGGCACGCCTCACCTTCCGTCATGACAACTATTATAATAAGGTGGAGTATGTGACCAAGAAGGATGCCGGCAAGGATATCACCGTGCACCTCATCTCCACCAAGACTACCCGCTATAACGAGGCTACCGTGTTGCCCGACGGAACCATGGAGGACAATTCCGCCATGTCGGGCAGAAACAATGTAACCCGCAAGGACTTTGCGCTCGGTTCGCAGAGCGTAGAGAACGCCATGCGCGACCTGCCCGGCGTGCGTGTGACCAACAAAAGTGGTATGCCCGGCGAGGGTGCCAACATCCAGATGCGTGGCATCAAGAATATTATTGGCGATACCAATCCACTCTTTGTCATCAATGGCGTTCCCTATCTGCCCGACAAGAACGAGTCACAGGTCATCGGTGGACTGAGCCGTTCGGTGTTCGAGGCACTCAACGGACAGGACATCAAGAACATTACCGTGCTCAAGGACGGTGCCGCTGCCATCTATGGCTCCATGGCAAGCAACGGCGTGATTCTCATCGAGACCGACCAGGCCTCGAAGGAGAACATGAACACCCGTATCTCGTTCAACGCACTCTATGGATACAATTGGAACAATGCCCGTCTGCCCTTGATGAATTCTACTCAGTACAAGAGCTATCTTACGGACATGGGCCTCACTTATTATGACAATCAGGAGGCATTCTTCAAGGACTTTACCTTTCTGTCGAACCCCAATGCCAACAATGCGGAGCTCTACACCTATAACACCAACTGGCAGGATGAGATTATGCACAACTCTTCCACCAAGGACTTCCTGTTCCGTGTGGAGGGTGGTGACGCTATAGCCAAGTATAACATTTCTTTGGGCTATGCCGGAACAGACGGTACGATCCGTGAAACCAATACCGACCGCTACAATGCCCAGATTAATGCTTCTGTGCTCGTGAGCCGCAAGGTGGAAATACAGGCATCCGTGAACACGGCATATCTCACAGGCAACTACATGGAGCAGGGCATGAACTATGAAATCAATCCCTTGTTGGCTGCCTATCGCCGCACACCATTGTTGTCTCCCTATCGTTCAGATATCTACGGCAAACTCATCTCTACCTACAGCACCTATCAGTATGGTGCCATCGACAATGAGGACATGTACGTGTCCAATCCATTGGCCATAGTCAACCAGGTGACAGCCAAGCAGAAGCAGTATGACCTGAACGCCAAGTTGCAACTGGTCTACACACCTTCACAGAACCTGACGTTCAATGCCTTGGTGGGCCTCTACTACAACTATAATCAGGAAGAGATGTTTGTGCCTGGTGTAGACGATGGCGCTGCTATCAAGTACACCTCCGACCGCTACGGCATTGCCAAGAACATGGTGCGAGCCGGAACCAACTATACGGTGAACTGGTTCTACGGGCTGAACGGTATCTTCCACAAGAACTTTGCCGACAAGCATGACTTCAAGGCGCAGGTGGGTGCCCAGGTACTGATGTCCAGCTATGAATATGATGCTGCCTTCGGTCGCAATACTTCCAATGACCACATGACCAATATGGGTAGCGCTTCTACTACAGACAAACGCTACTTCAGTGGCTACAACAACGACTGGCGTTGGGTGGACATCTACGCACAGGCAGACTATACCTACGACAACCTGCTCCGTTTGGGCATGACCTATGCCTTTGACGGCGCTTCCAGCGTTTGCGGAAAGTTGGGCGACATGCGTGTTTATCCTGGCTTTGATGCTGTGGTGATGCTGAAGAACAGCTCACTGCTCCGTCGTGTAGACTGGGTGAATAAGTTGAATCTCTACACCAACTTCTCGCTGACGGGCAACAGCCGCTTCGGTTCCAAGAGCTATAGCAGCTACTATACGTCTACCCCGTTCCTTGACATTGCCGGCATCGTGCGTGCCAGTCTCGGTACCACCGACCACCTCAAGGCTGAAAAGACAGGTACTTGGAACATCGGTCTCGATGCTTCCCTGCTCAACAACCGCTTGATGCTCGGTGCAGAATACTACCGTAGCAAGACCACTGGTGTAATCTTCGCAGGCAATAATTCTGCACTTCTCGGTACCAGTACCTATCTTCGTAACGGCGGCAAGATTGCTGCTAACGGCGTGGAACTGAAAGTGCAGGGCATGCCCGTGGTGATGAAGGACTTCACTTGGACTCTGGGCGGAACTTTCAGCACTGTTCACAATCGTGTGCGCGACATGAAGGGACTGGAAGACATCACCTATACGCTCTCTGACGATGCCACCCTGATTACCCGCAAGCATGAGAATCCGTATTCGTTCTATGGCTATCAGACCAATGGCGTTTATTCAACAACCGTGGAAGCCAACAGTGCCTATACTGATGCCGACGGCAACAAGAAGGCTCTTGTGAACGACAAAGGTGTGGCTTATCAAGCCGGCGACGTTCGCTTTGTCGACCAAAACGGTGACGGCAAGATTGATGCCGATGACCGTGTGGTGCTCGGCTCAGCCACTCCCAAGGCGTTCGGTTCGTTCTTCACTCGCTTTGAATACAAGAACTTCGCGCTCGACCTCGACTTCGGCTATCAGTGGGGTGGCAAGGCATACAACGCCATGCGCCGCATCACGGAGTCGGGCAAGGACTTCTCCAACCAGGCTGTGTCTATGACACGTCGCTGGAGCATGGAAGGACAGATTACCGACATGCCACGTGCAGAGTGGGGTGACCCACGCGGCAACAATGCCTTCTCTGACCGTTGGATTGAGAAGACCGACTTCATCAAGCTGCGCAATGTGACCTTCAGCTACACGCACAACAAGCCCATCTGGAACTTCATTCAGGGCGCAACGGTCTACGTGACAGGCGAGAATCTGCTCACCTTCACTAATTATCTCGGACTCGACCCGGAATTTGCCTACAACTACAACGGCATGATGCAGGGAGTGGACTATGGCAAGGTGAACGCGCCGCGTTCAGTGAAAGTGGGTGTAAACCTGAAGTTCTAACAAATACTTAATTCGCAAAAATATGAAACTGAATATTTTCAATAGATGCAAATGGGGAATGGGAGTTGCTGCCGCTGCGCTCTCCCTTTCCTTGACATCCTGCTCCGACTTCTTCAATCCGGAGACCGATGACCATATTGCCGACAAGGATTATATCTCGCAGAACACGGAGATGTACACGGGGTTCATCGGCATCCTCACCAAGATGCAGGCGGTGGGCGATAAGGAAATCCTGCTCACCGACACGCGTGCCGAGATGCTGGAGCCTACCGCCAATGCCGGCACCGACTTGGTGAATGTGTATGACTATGCCGACAACTTGAAGGGTAACAGTTATGCGTCACCCGCAGCCTACTATGAGCTGATCAATGCGTGCAACGACTATTTGAACAAGGTGACCGACTACCGCAAGCAGCCACAGGTGGACGATGAGGTTTGCCAGAACCTCATCTCTTCTACCATCCGTATCAAGGTATGGGCTTACAAGACTGTGGGCGAAATCTATGGTGAGGCTGCATGGCTGGACGAACCGATAGGCAGTGTGGACAAGTTCCTGGAAACTGCACGCCAAAACGTTATCCCCATGAACAAGATTGTGGACAAGTGTCTCGACCTGTTGGAAAACGGCTACGAAGGAGTGGCTGCCAACCGCAACGTTGACTGGATTGCATGGCTTGAGCCTGATAAAGTGACAGATGTTGCCAATTCAAAATTCCGTAAATGGAACTACATTGTGCCCGCTTACGAAGGACTCTATGCTGAACTTTGCCTTTGGAAGGGTGCCTATATTGACAGCGAACAAGGGGTAGGCTCTGACGAGGCAAAGGTTTACTACCAGAATGCCGCCGACCAGTTGCTGGCAGCCATTAATACTTATCAGAATTCCTCACAGAATTCGGGCAATAACCCTTATTGGGTACCTAATGCCGGTACGGCAGGCCGCTACACAAGCATTTGGCAGCAGACGAGTAAAGACCCCTATCCACCAGAGAACGTGAGCGTGATTCTGTATGACTATCTCAACGGTCAGACCAACTCACTCGTGAAGCACTTCAACTCGGATGCTCCCGCAGAATATCTGCTTGAACCTTCAGAGGCTGGCATGGACAACTTCACCAACAAGGAGAAGAATCCCGGCGGCTCTGACGGCGAGACACGCTACAAGAACCTGATTGGCAAGACCGGTACGGGCTATTATATTGCCAAGTTCCGCCAGAACGGTGGACGCAGTGGTACGCGTGCTACGGCCAATGAAGACGATGTGCACATCTATATCTATCGTGCCATGCAGTATCATCTGATGCTTGCTGAGGCTCTCAACCAGCTCAACCGTTTCACAGCACTGGGTTGTATCCTCAACACGGGTATGACAAACGCTACGGTAGAAGAGGAATTGGTGAGCGGCACCAATACGGATGAGTGGCGTGGATTCACACGCAACTGGACCAAGAACGGTGAGAACGGTACCATCAAGTATCCGCCTATCGGCATCCGCGGTGCTTATGGTCTTTCAGCCCGCACTATCCAGGACGTGAAGACATCTGCTGCTAAGCGTGCCAACGACATCCAGGTGCTCAAGGAGTGTGAACTTGAACTCTCCTGCGAGGGCAAGACCTATCCTTGGATGAACCGCGTGGCTGTGCGCTACAACGACCCAAGCATCATTGCCGATGAGGTTTGCCCCAAGTATGAGGCTTCCGGCAAGGCTGCTTCCGTGCGCGCCAAGATTATTAACGGCGGCAACTGGGTGAAGTATCCGCTCTGATAGTTCATGCTGTATTCTTCGGGGCTACCAGTCCCGAAGAATACAGCATGAACTGAATACACAAAGAAACTTATTTTTTTTCAATTATCTATTAATTAAAACAATTCAATCATGAAGAAAATCTTTACGCTTGCATTGTTGCTCGTCACGGTGTTGACGGCCAGTGCGGAAAGTAGAAAGTGGGACTTCACCAGTTGGAGTGCAGCGACGATTGCCAACCTGCAGAAAGGTTTGTCGTCGAACTTCGGTTCGGATGCTGAAGCACTCACTCCAGCTTGTGGATGGTCCGACATTGAGAAAGCCAATGGCACACAAGGTGCAGCCGTGGGCGGTAAGGTGTTTTGGGAAGTTAAAGCCCAGGGCGATGCAGCCAAGGGTGCCGTGCTCTGTGCTGACGGACAGCCCATCCAGGAATTTGACGGTCTGCTCTACACCAACACCACAGCACGCTCTTTGGCTATTGCCATTGATAAAGGCGACGGCTACCAGGGTGCTTCCTATCTTTGGACAGGTTCAAGCCAAAAGAATTATTTTGTTATTCCTAACGTAGCACCTGGTGCCAAGATTACCCTGGGCGTGGAGTCACACAAGACTGAGCAGGCTCGTGGTTACGAACTTTACATCGTGCAAAAAGGCAAGTATGGCACCAAGGGTACCAAACTGATGGATCCCGACGGCAACGCCAATGCTGCTCCTACGACTTATGTGGAGCAGACATGGCTGGTTCCTGAGGAAGGACTGACGGATACTCCTAACGAAGACGGAACATACGATGTGCTTATCTACAACACCAATGGTTGCCACTGCTACTTCATCAAGGTAGACGAGGGCGACAACATGGACGAGGCACGCAAGATTGCCTGGATTGGCAATACCACACCAGGCACCTCTATGCCTTACCAATTTAGATCATCTGAAGGCTTTGAGTATACCGACATTGACGGTTCCAATGCAGAGAATGTGACAGACGAGATACTCCGCGGTTTCGACGCTGTGGTTATCGATAACGACGTGACACCGGAAACTCCTGCCTATGCCCAGCTCCAGAAGAACATAGCTTTCGTTCCTATGGTGAACCTGAGTACTTCCCTGTTTGGCTACACCCCTGCAGGTGAATCTACAACGATGACTGTCACCAAGGCCGACGACGACATTTGGGAGGGCTTGACTCTCGACGAAGGCACATTCGAATATGGTGGCAATGTTTCCGTAACGTTGCCTGAACTTTTCGCTAACGATGAGGTTATTGCTAAGCAGGGTGAAAATGTGGCTATTCACCGTCACAACAATGGAGCCGGCAAGAACAGCTACTTCCTTCTCGGTTCACCTGACGAAGTCACAAGCAATTATGGTGAGTGGTCAACCCTTTTGAGCAACCTGTTGATTGAGGCTGCCAAGAGCAAGCGCGACGTGAGCAAGGCAGCCACACCAACGATTGCGTTGACCTATGCCGACCAGCAGACCACCATGACCCTGTCATGCGCTACAGGCGGCAGCAAGATTTACTATAAGGAAGGCGACGGCGACTACAAGCTCTACACAGAGCCAGTGCTCTACACAGCCGAAACCGCCGTTACCGCATACGCAGAGTCTGAAGGCTTCCTCAAGAGCGACGAGGCCACCAAGACCGTTGACATCCAGACTCAGACAGCCGCTCCAACGCTCACTGTAGAACAGCAGAGCGGCAAGAGCATCGTAACGCTTTCAGCCGAGGACGGCGCTACCGTATACTACTCATTCAGCGGCCAGACCAAGGCAGCCAATGCTGCTACTTACGCTGAACCCGTAGAAGTGACCGAACCCGGCACCATCACCTGCTTCGCCGTTGCCGACGGCAAACTTCAGAGCGAAGCCATCACCGGTGACATCCGTGTGAAGGACATCCCCGAAGTGAAGGATACCCTCTCTCACTTTACTGCCAACGAGGCAGACTGGTTTACCAATGCTGAGGTGTCTACCGACGGTGGTGCAAGCTTCACTCCGCTTGCAGATGCCATCACAGCAGGTACAGCAACAGGCGCAGCCAAGGCAGTTTACTACTTTGGCAAGAGTGCATGGCAATATAACTCGGACGAAATAGACCATTATGAGGATGGTACAGACGAAGACGGCCAACCTGTACAGAATCCTGTTTACAAGCCCAATGCAGACATTCTCCGTGTTGTGAAGTCAACAAGTGATCCAGACTGGATTATCGAGTCAGAGGGTCAGACAATCACAGGTGAGACCAACGTTAGTGCCGGTTCGGGTGTGTATACTGGAACTGCAGGTTACTTTGCCGAAGAAGCCATTGACGAAATCGGTGGCGGTCCATCTAAGGGTAAGGTTGACTTCGGCGGCAAGGCTTCAGGCGATCCCTACACCATGCGTGTGGTTTCCACCAAGACTTTCAGCGGCGAGTTCGACGTGGTAACCTATCTTTCAAACGGCGGCACGAGCGACCTCGGCATCGAGTTGCAGAAGTCAGCAGACGGCAAGACCTGGGAGCAAGTGGGCAACCTGAATTACAGCAAGACCCAGCGTCTGTTCAAGAAGAGCCGTTTCCACTTGAATGAGTCAGCCCCTGTTTACCTCCGCGTGCGTCAGGTGAGCGGTGGTTCTAAGGGCCAGCTCTACGACATCTACGTGATCAGCACCGAAGGCACCAGCACAGCCATCTCCAACGTGAAGGCAGAGAAGGCAGACGCAGCCAAGGTGGGCAAGTTCGTGAAGAACGGCCGCATCTACATCCAGAAGGGTGAAGCCCTCTACAATGTAGCCGGCGCACAGGTGAAGTAAAAAGACAAATAGACCTCTATAAGTCGGGGATGCCACGCACAGGATGTGGCATCCCCGATATTTTTTGTCCCTACCTGAGTTAGGAGAGGTGCACGATGTTGCAATAACCGAAAGGGTGCAAAGTAACTTTCGAACTGGATATGGTCGCTAAACAGCCCGGTTGCATTTTGCTAATGGCCGACTTACGATGCGTTAATGGCCGACTTACGATGCGTTAATGGCATACTTCCACTTGGTTCTGTAGTCTGTGCACTCCTTGCTACTGCCGTGGACAATGAATGCCCAAGTCGCGGCACAGATTGTGCACATTCCACTTGAATTTGGCAAATGACGAGGTGGTGATAGAAGTGAGGGATGTTAGACCATCTATCATGCATCTATCACTCCTTCTATCTCGTTTGCAGTCAGTAGAATAGTGTAAAATATCAAGAAAAGTGATAGATAGTGCTGAAAAACGAAAAACTTTTCCTGCGTGCGTGCGCGCGTAAGTTGGCCGTCAAACAAGGCCATAAGTGCATAAGGCCAAGAAATGATTAGGCTTTCAGCCAGGTTTTCTGTTTAAGCCTAAACGCAAACATACAATCATCAGTCCAAATCTTGGAATAACTTTTTTATAGTCGATTCCCGTTGTTGTGCGTATTATAAACAGATAAGCTATTTATGACATTAATTTTTAAATAAGTTTAGTATGAAGAAAATCATTACACTCGCATTGCTGGCAGTCTGCGTACTGGCGGTAAATGCAAAGAGTCGGTATTGGGACTTTACCAATTGGAGTAATGCGACCATTACCAATCTGCAAAAAGGTTTGGCGGCCAGCTGCTCGTCCGATGCCGAGGCTGTGAGCCCGGCTTGCGGATGGTCAGAATTTTCAAAAACTTCCGGAACTATAGCCACTGCCGAAGGCGGTAAGGCTTTCTATGAAATCAAAGGTCAGGGTAATCCTACTACTGGTGTCACCTCTGTGACCATTGACGGGCAGCCTATACAGGAGTTGGAAGGCCTGATTTATCTGAACAATACAGCCCGCATTTTAGGCATCTCTCTGAATCGTGGCCTTGCCAACGGACACGGTCCGCAATTTCTTTGGTTCCTGTCAAAGAACAAACCTTTCTTTGTTATTCCTAATGTGAAACCAGGTGCCAAGATTTCTTTGGGTCTTGAGTCTCATGATCCGAATAAGGGTGCCCGAGGTGTAAAACTCTATATTACCCAGAAAGGCAAATATAACGTGAAGGGAACCGAATTGAAGGACCCCGATGGCAATGTGGTTGCTCCACCGACCACATACCAAGATCAAACATGGCTTGTGCCTGAAGAGGGGTTGACCGATGATCCCAATGAGGATGGTACTTACGACATTGTTCTCTATAACACGGATTCGGCCCACTGTTTTTATATCAAGGTAGACGAGGGCGACAACATGGACGAGACACGCAAGATTGCCTGGATTGGCAATACCACACCAGGCACCTCTATGCCTTACCAATTTAGATCATCTGAAGGCTTT
>CAKPUA010000019.1:0-52323 GCA_934191235.1 uncultured Prevotella sp.
AATTTGCAATGGCTGAAAATATTGTTTACTTTTGCAAATCATTGATTGAACATTCAGATGTATAGACTCATACATTTTCCTCTCATTATGTATGACTGGATAATAATTTGGCCAACACTCTTTTGTAGAACAAGACGGGTGGCGTCTGGAGTTACTTGGTCTAATATAATGCCCTGCAAAGGTAAAAGAATGTTGAAACACGATGGTTTACTTTAACTTTTGCCTTTGCAGGGCGTGATGGTTATGATCGTCTACTCTATGTCTTGCTCATGGGCTTATAGATAAATAAAGCTTTCAGTATGCTTTTCTATGCAAACCAAATACAATAATATTCAATATCACTCCTATTCTCTAAGCCTCATTTCGTAGGCTATAGTAGATTGTGTTTTGACTATGCTTCTACAATTCCGGCTTCAATCCATTTCTTTGCCAGTAGCAGTGCGTCTTTGTGGGCAGTGGCTTCGTCTACTTCGTATGCCTGGGTGAGGAGTGAGGTGAGGTCGTCTGTGGTGAAGGAAGGTCTGTCTACAATGTTGTTCCAAAGGTAGGCAGAACTCTCGTTCATGCTGATGATGTTGCTGAAATCGATGTTTTCCTTGCCTTCGGCTACGATGATGCGCTCACCGCATATTTCCCTGAGATTGAATCCTTTTTTTGCTTTCATTGTTGTTGGTTGTATTTGTTATTTGTTTTATATGTCTTTTCGCTTTACAATGGCTTGAACATCTTGAGCCATATCCTTCGATAGAAGGCTAACAGATAGCGTCGTAGAGGGAAGAGTGTGGTCCAGACGAGGGAATAAACGCGCCATTTCAGCCCATTTGTGCGGTCGAGTTTTGTTTGCCCCTTGCGGTAGAACCCTATGGCAAAACCCTTGATATCTGCAAGCGAACAGTGCTCTACCCCTATGTTTCCGTCTCCTCTGAGCACCACGTTCTCGCTTTTGATGCTGATGATGCGGTGCAGTACGTAGTGGCCTGGTGTCACTTCTGCCAATACTGCATCACCTTTCTTGATGGTTACGGGTTTGGTGAGCAGTGCCTTGTCGCGTCCGTCTTCCAGAAAAGGCCGCATGCTGAAGCCACGTAGACGCAGCGTTACGGTGTGTCTTTCGTTGAGCATCTTCACCACTTCGGGGAGAAACTCACTGTTGTTGAACCTTACTTCTGTTTTATGGATATTGTTTTGTTGCATATTTGTGCGGCTTCCTCATCGGGTCTGCAGTGGAGGGTGTAGATGGCTGTAGTCTCGATGATGTGAGTGATGGTATTGCAAATGTTGTTGAATATGTCCTTGTCCCATTTCATGGTGGAGCAAGCTGGCAGTATGGAGGCGAATGCCATCACAGGGGTTACTTGTTCTATGCTGTTGGTTGTGGCCCTGTCTATGCGTGTAATTGCACCTAATGGAGCTTCCACGTTGCGGTAGCAGGGAGTCTTGCCACTCCAGGGACTGCCGAATATGCGAGGCTTGCCGTCCACGATGCGTACCACGGGATTGTCGTCGTTCATGAGGTCGCAGTCTGGAATGTGCTTTAGCCAGAGTGCCACTTGGGTGCTCTTGCCTGTGCCGCTTTTGGCTATGAAGGCATAGCCGTAACCGCGGTGGCGCACCAAGGAGGCGTGGATGAGTATGGTTTGCTGACTGCTTCCGGCAAAGGCATAGACGAGCATGAGGGCATTGTTGAGTCCGAAACGCTGCATGTCGTGTGTGCCGTTGAGAGCACAACGACAGTCGCTGAAGTCCTTGTTGGTCAGGAGCAGGCAGCAGTCTCTGCCATGCAGGTCTTTGATGATGTATTGGTAGCCGCCGTCGGCGAGCCTGTCAACAATGGTGTCGCCGTTTCCTGTGTCGAAAGTGCGTATCCGTTCACGCTGGTTCTTGGAAACGGGACGCAGTGTGTCGTCTACAGTGAGCTGAAACAGCAATGAGCCATTCTGGGTGTCGGCAGACACTCTGAATGGCTCAAAAGCTGGCAGCAAACTCATGCTGCCAGCAGTATTGTCGCTGAAAATGATGCTGATGTTAAGTCCGGCTATGCGGAAAAGGTTGGTATCCACAGTTTAGTTCTCGGGTTTAGGTTCCTTGCCTGGTTTAGGTTGCTTGCTGTGCTTGGGTGACCTGGGAGCTTCTGTCACTTCTTCTTCCACGTATTCTGTGTCTGGCGTGATGGCTGTGAAGTGGAAGTCTTTGGAGGCGAGATACTTCACGTTGAAGTTTTCCTTGCCCATATACTTCTTTTTGATGCGCTCAAATTTCTTGGCGAGGTCTTTCTGTTTCACTTCACAGAAGATGACACATGTGCGGTGCTTTTGTCCCAGGGCATCGAAGTAGCTGTTCATCTGGTAGGAGTAGTCCTCCCGGTTGAGCAGGAAGTTTGTTTTCGAATCTACCCATGCACTGTCTATCACTTGTATGTCGGTGATGTAGACTGTGGAGTCGTTGAACGAGGTTGATACGCCGAAGGCATACACCTTGGGCATCAGTTTGCTTTTTGCCTGTATGTTCTGTGTTCCGCAGAGCATGGTGATGCCGAGTGCCACGGCCATTATTCTGAACAATCTCATGGTTCCTTTTCTTTTGTTTGTCTTAATGATTTTTTATGTTTTTACTGCCCTAGATAAGTCTTGAGCGTTTTGCTGCTGGTGTTGTTTCTGAGTCGTCTGATGGCTTTTTCCTTGATTTGTCTCACACGTTCCCTGGTCAGTCCGTATTTGTCGCCAATTTCTTCGAGCGAGAGTTCCTTTTCGCCGATGCCGAAGAATGCTTTGACCACCAGGGCTTCGCGTTCGGTGAGAGTGCGGAGAGCCTGTGTGATTTCTTCCTTGAGCGACTCGTTGACTAACTGTCGGTCTGCCATAGGTGAATCGTTGTTGGCGATGACGTCGAGCAGATTGTTCTCTTCGCCGTCCACCAACGGTGCGTCTACAGACACGTGCCTTCCTGGTGCTTTCATGGCGTCTTCAATCTTTTCCTTGGGCAGGTCCACCTCTTCGGCTATTTCCTCGATGTTGGGTTGCCTTTCGTGTTCCTGCTCAAACTTTCCCATCATGCGCTTGATTTTGTTGACCGAGCCCACCTGGTTGAGTGGCAGCCTAACGATGCGGCTTTGTTCTGCTATGGCCTGAAGAATGCTTTGTCGAATCCACCACACGGCATAGGAAATGAACTTGAAACCGCGTGTCTCGTCAAATTTCTGCGCAGCCTTGATGAGCCCCACGTTGCCCTCGTTGATAAGGTCTGGCAGACTGAGTCCCTGGTTTTGGTATTGTTTGGCTACGGACACAACAAACCTCAGATTGGCCTTCGTGAGTTTTTCGAGTGCCTTTCTGTCTCCTTTCTTGATGCGCTGTGCCAGTTCCACCTCTTCCTCGGTAGAGATTAGGTTTTCGTGGCCTATTTCCTGGAGGTATTTCTCCAGCGACGCACTTTCTCGGTTTGTTATAGATTTGGTTATCTTCAGTTGTCTCATGGCGAAATTGTTTTTAGCAGTTGCAAAAATACGTGTTTTTTATTTCTTGTACAAGCAAATGGGCATAAAACTGTGGTGTATGTTGTGTCTTTTGTCATTAGTCTGTGCTTTCGGGGGCTGTAGTGTGCCTGTAGGAGGTCCTTACTTGGTGCTCTCGTTCATCTGGTTCATTTCCCGGTTGATGTCAATCATCCATTGTGGCAGTTTTTTCAGGGCATTGTCGATAAGCGGCTGTGGCATTTCTCCGTAGAACGCACATGCCATGGGGGCAGCTATGGCAGCCAGTGTGTCGGCATCGCCGCCAAGTGAGATGGCAAGTTTGAGACAGTCGGTGAAGTCGTTGCTCTCCAGAAAGCAGATGATGGCTGCCGGCACAGTGATTTGGCAGGTCTCGTTGAAGGGATAAGAGGGCTTGATGTCGGCGTATATTCTGCCGTTCCAGGATGGATAGAAGACGTTGAGAACCTGTTGACGTATAAAGAACTTATTGCGACCTTGCAGGGTATGGTATATGGCGAGAGCCGTGGCTACTGCTCCTTTTATGCCTTCCGGATGGTTGTGGGTGGGCAATGCCGTTTGCGTTGCGAGTGTCACACATTCTTCTTCTGTGTTGGCCAGCAAGGCAGCTGCCGAGCAACGCATGGCAGATCCGTTGCCGAAGGAGTGATAGGCGGGGGGTACCTCGGGCGAGAGAATCCACCTTGCCATGTTGCCACCGAAGCCGCGGTTGAAGTCTTCGCGGCCTCGCTTGTGGAGCGTGGAAGCCATGTCGAGATGGTGGAGCAGTGCCTCTGCGCAGGCAAAGGTGCAGACACTGTCGTCGGAATAGGTGTTGTCCGGTCGTAGCAGGTCGACGCTGTTATAGTTCTTGGTTCTGTCTTCGAATTCGTAGGGTACGCCGCTGATATCGCCGATGGCAACAGAGAGCAGGATGTCTTTTTTCTTGTTGTTCATTGCATGTCTTTACTTTAGTCTGAATATTAAAAGGAAATGAATGCAGAAAAATGAAGTGCCGGCGTGTTTTTGTTATCTTGTTTTTTCAAAATGCTGGTAGTCCTTGAGCGAGCGCCAGTCGCCGCCCCATGTGAATCCGTGCTGGCGGAAAAGCCTATAGCAGAGGTCTTGTCGGTCTATCTTGTAGTTGAACTTGCGGTTGCGGTCAGTGTAGGGTTTGCCCAGAGCCGGCTGTATGGTGGTATGTCCGTGGCGAGTCTTGACGCAAGGGTTGTAGAGCGGGTTGATGTCTACGGCTTTGCCCAGGCTGTGGGCTGAGAGTTTTGAGCTTCCTGCCACAGTGCGGTAGTTGAAGCAGGTTGTGTTGTTGGCGGCCATGGAAGGTTCGTCTTCCGCTCCATACTCGTCGATGAGCACCATTCGCTCTATAGGATAACGGGCCTGGTAGAGTTTGCGGAAGATGGAGAGCAGATCGGCTGCCACGGACTGGTGACAGATGAGTTCGCCGAGTTGCGTGTGACCGTCGAGCGTGTGGTGAAGAATGTGCAGGTAGCGCAGTTGGGAGCGGGGCACGCGGCATCCCTTGCGGTATGATTTGCCGTTGATGCGGCGGAACACATTGTCTGTGATTCCCGTTGCGGTGAAGCAATGTTCCAATCCGTAGGCAGCCACGGCTTGCTCACTCACCCGGCTGCCTGCATGCCATTGCTGCAGAACGGTGATGTCGGCTTCATGTGCAGAAACTCTGTGTGTTTGGCTTGTGGCTGTATGGCTCCCCGTGAGTGTGAGAAAAAGGAGAACGGCAAAAAACTTGTGTTTCATTTCTTTTGTCTTGTTGATTTGCCTGCAAAGTTACTTATTTCTGTCGGATGGCATAGTGGCAAGGCACAAAAAAAAACAGCGTATGGTCGGGTAGGGACCACACGCTGTGATGATTATGCTTGTTGCAGGAAGGGCAGATTAGTTCTGCAGAGGCACTGCAAAGTAGCCTTTCTTGCCGGTTGGGTAGACACCCTGGATGTAAAGCACAGGCTCCTTGCTTGTAGAGGCGTCTTTCACAGCCTTCTGTATGTCGTCGAGCGTCTGCATGGCCTGGTCGTTGACACGCTGTATGACAAAGCCTTTGGCAATGCCTTGTGTCTTCAAGGCGCCGCTGTTCACCTTGAGCACTTCAAGACCATAGTTTATGTTGAGTTGTTTCTTTGTTTCTGCAGTCACAGGACGGAATGTAGCTCCGAGCACATCGAGATCGGCCTGTTTAACCACCTTTGTGTTGCCCTGTGCGTTCTTCAGTGTCACGGTCTTGGTCACTTTCTTCTTGTTGTGCAGATAAGTGAGTGTCACCTTGTCGCCCGGTCGCTTGCCTGCCATGATTTCCTGGAGTTCAGCCATCTTGGTGACGTTCTTGCCGTCTATGCTCACAATGACATCGCCCTTGCTCAGGCCTGCGTCGGCACCGGCTCCGTCTGGATCAACACTGTTGATATAGATACCGTCGTTGGTGCCGAGATCCACATCCTTGCCTTGTTCTTTCTGGCTGTCTATATAAGAGCGTGCGTCGCCACCCTGAATGTTGAGCACGGCGCGCTGCACGGTACCATATTGCTTGAGGTCGGCCACAACTTTGTTCATGATGGTGGTAGGAATGGCAAATCCATAGCCTGTGTAGCTGCCGGTCTGCGAGTAGATCATGGCATTGATGCCCACGAGTTCACCGCGGGTGTTGACCAATGCGCCACCCGAGTTGCCCCTGTTGATGGCGGCGTCGGTCTGGATGAACGATTCCACACCGTTGGCACCCATGGAACGAGCCTTGGCGCTCACGATTCCTGCGGTGACGGTAGAGTTGAGGTTGAATGGGTTGCCTACAGCCAGCACCCATTCGCCCACCTTGAGCTTGTCGGAATCGCCTACGGGCAGTGTCGGCAGGTTCTTGCCGTCCACCTTGATGAGTGCAAGGTCTGTCGTTTTGTCAGTACCGATGATGCGCGCGGAAAACTCGCGGTTGTCGTTGAGTGTGACTGTGAGTTGGTCGGCACCCTCAACCACATGGTTGTTGGTGACGATATATCCGTCGGAAGAGATGATGACACCCGAACCGGTGCCCTCTTGCTTAGGTGTCTGCACGCGCTGCTTGCGCTTGCCGCCCTGTCCTTGTTGCGGTGTGCCGAAGAATCCGAACGGGTCGAAGAAATCGCCGAAAGGATCGTCCTGCACTTCAATGGTTTGCACCTTGCTGTCTTGCACGAATTTGATGTGAACCACGGCAGGCAGTGCTTTTTCTGCGGCATAAGTAAGGTCTACGGCTTGTCCTGGCAGTGGAGCTGCCACAGCTGTCTGTGCGGCTCCTGTGGGCAATGCGAGCGCAACCGTGCAGATTGCGCCAAGCAAAAGATTAGAATACTTTTTCATTTTCTTTTCTTTATTTAATTATTTGCATTTCATTTTCTATTCATTTGATTGCAAATATATGCCCAAAAAATGATAAAGTGCCAATTTGTCGTGATATTTGTCCTCTTTTAACACTCGAAAAAGCGTGCTTAACGGCTCTTAATTGGATTGTCACTTATTTTTACATTCGTTTGCTAACCGCAGTCTGCAAATACTTGTTAACATGGTCTTGTCAGCCAAAGAGGGCTCTGAGGGCTTCTTCCACTTTGCGCACCGGCACCAGTTCTATGTGGTGCTTGCCGGTGTCGATGCCCTTCATGTTGTATTTGGGCAGAATCATGTGAGTAAAGCCCAGCTTTTCGGCTTCGGCTATGCGCTGCTCAATGCGGTTGACGGGTCGCACCTCGCCACTGAGTCCCACCTCGCCGGCCATGCACCATCCTTCCTCGATGGGGGTGTCAACGTTGCTCGACAACACGGCGGCGATGACACTCAGGTCCATGGCAAGGTCGGTGACGCGCAGTCCGCCGGCTATGTTGAGGAACACGTCTTTCTGCATCAGCTTGAAGCCCACGCGCTTTTCGAGCACGGCGAGGAGCATGTTGAGCCGTCGCTGGTCAAACCCCGTGGCACTGCGCTGTGGGGTGCCGTAGGCAGCAGACGATACCAGGGCCTGTGTCTCCACGAGGAAAGGGCGCACCCCTTCCACCGCAGAACTGATGGCTATGCCGCTCAGTCCGTCGTGGTCCTGGTTGAGCAGCAGTTCCGACGGGTTGCTCACCTGGCGGAGTCCGTCCTGCTGCATCTCGTAGATGCCCAGTTCGCTGGTGCTGCCGAAACGGTTCTTGATGGAACGGAGTATGCGGTACATGTAGTGCTGGTCGCCCTCAAACTGGATGACCGTGTCGACAATGTGCTCCAGAATCTTCGGTCCGGCCAGGGTGCCCTCCTTGTTGATGTGGCCGATAAGGATGACGGGCACGCCGCTCGACTTGGCAAAGCGCAGCAGGGCGGCTGCACACTCTCTCACCTGAGTGATGCTGCCAGGCGAGGAGTCTACGTCTTCCGTGGAGATGGTCTGAATGGAGTCTATGATGACGAGTTCGGGCTTCACCTCTTTTATATGGTTGAATATGCCCTCGAGCGATGTGTCGCAGAGCACCATCACGTTGTCGGCCTCGGCATGGGCAATGCGGTCGGCACGCATCTTGAGCTGATGGGCGCTTTCCTCACCGCTCACATAGAGGATGCTGCGTTCGGGCATGCGCAGGATGGTCTGCAGCGTGAGCGTGCTCTTGCCGATGCCGGGTTCGCCGCCCAGCAGGGTGATGCTGCCCGGCACCAGGCCGCCTCCCAGCACGCGGTTGAGCTCGGTATCGTGCATGTCTATGCGCGGCTCGTCGTGGGAGGGAATGTCGCGCAGCCGGAGCGGAGCGTGCGTGTCGCGTGTGATGGCAGACTTCACCGTCTCGGCAGCATGCTTGGCCGCCATGGTGCCCTTGTCGGCGCTCTGCACGCGTATTTCCTTGAACGTGTTCCACTGTCCGCAACTCGGACACTTGCCTATCCATTTGGCCGATTCCTGTCCGCAATAGGAGCAGACATAGGCCACTTTGTCTTTTGCCATGATGTGAATGTATGCTTTATTTGTTGAACTACAAAAGTAGGCATAATTTTCTATAGTTACAAAAAAATGATTACTTTTGCATCAACTATATCCACCAACGATTATGCGCAACACACTTCAATACCTCTTATTATTATGTTTTGTTCTGGGTGCCTGCGGCGAACCTCAGGCGGTGAAAGACCGAAAGGCTCGACGCGAGCAGCAGGTAAAGGACTCGCTTGCCCTCAAGGTGGCGGTCATGCCCACGCTCGACTGCCTGCCTTTCTTCGTGGCGAAGGAACGCGGCATCTTTGACTCCCTGCGCCTGGATGTGAGGCTTAGGCTCTATCGTGCGCATATGGACTGTGACACGGCGCTCGTCGGCGGAAGCGTGCAGGGGGCGGTCACCGACCTGGTGCGGGCAGAGCGACTGCAGCACAGGGGATTGCCGCTCAACTACAAGATTGCCACTTCTGCCTATTGGCAGTTGGTGGCCAACCGCAAGCAGCGCATCACCCAACTCTCCGACCTGGCCGACAAGATGATAGCCATGACCCGCTATTCGGTGACCGACATGATAGCCACTGAGGCCATGGAAAAAGGAAAACTCAAGAATCCTGCCTTCAAGGTGCAGGTCAATGATGTGACGGTGCGTCTGGGCATGTTGATGAACAACGAGATGGATGCCATGGTGCTGACCGAACCACAGGCCACTGCGGCAAGGCTCTTCAAACATCCCGTGCTCCTGTCTACGGCCGACAACGATTTCCGTCCCGGAGTGGTGGCGTTCAGGCGTGCCGACATGGCAGACGGGCACAGAAGCCGGCAAGTGCAACTCTTGCTGCGTGCCTACGATGCTGCGTGCGATTCCATTTCGCGCTACGGAACACTCCATTATGCCGCGGAATTGGAGAAATACTGCCGGGCTGACCTGCGCACTATTAAGGCGCTGCCCAAGACCGTGTTCACCCATGCAGCCGCACCCCGAAAGAAAGACGTGGACACGGCACGCCGATGGATTGCCAAGTAAAACAGTAACTTAGACAGAACAAAACGATGAACAAGAATTTCGCTTCTATACAAAAACTGCTTGACAGTCCCACGCTCAGTTGCAGCATGGGCGAACTGCTCGACGCCACGGACACTTATCTTGGTTCCACCTGCAACGAGGCTTTCCGCCAGAGGTGGAACACTCTTCGCGACAACCATGACCTCATGCTCCATTACGTGCGCCAGGGCATCGACGACCCGCAGCGCACGGGGCTTTACCGCAACATGCTTCGCTCCATGTACACGCTCATGCTCGACATGGCACACTTTGAGCAAGTCAACTCCAACCGCAGTTATGCTCTTGCCCATTCTCGCTCGGCATCGTTCGATGCCACGCTCTACAAGGTGAAGGCTCACTTGGAGGACTTTGTCACATCGCTGCCGATGCTCGAACTTGAAGAGGGAGAACAGCGCGAACTCCACAAGTCAATGCTCCACAAGGACCACCAGAATTATGTCAACCAACTGTTTGACTACCTGGTAGTCTCCTCCTCTTGGGCGGAGCCCGATGCCGACTTCTATGTGAAGATGCTCACCGGCCAGACCATAGACAGCCGCGATGCACGGCAGATAGTCAGTGCGCTCACGCTTTCGGCAGCCGATGTGTTCGACATTCAGAAACTCCGTGTGTTGTGCCGGGTGGCCACGCTCACCACTGACGAGTCTTTGAGGCAACGGGCATTGGTGGGCTTTGTGCTTGCCGCCGACGACCGCTTCGCGGTAATCTATCCCGAATTGGCCGACATGGCACATGCTCTCTTTGCCGAGAACTCTCCACTCACGGTGACCGACCTGGTGGACTTGCAGATACAGCTCCTTTTCTGCGTCATGGCAAGGCAGGATACGGAGACGCTCAACAATGACATCATACCCGAACTGGTGAACAACAGCAACCTGAAGATGAAACACGGAGGCGGCATAGAGGAGGTGGAAGAGGATCCTATGGACGACATCATCCTCGGCAACAAGGCTTCGGAAGAGCGCATGGCCAAGCTGGAGGAGAGCATCGACAAGATGCGGCAGATGGAACAAGCCGGGTCTGACATCTACTTCGGCGGGTTTTCGCAGATGAAACGCTTCCCGTTCTTCTATACGCTGAGCAACTGGTTTTGCCCGTTCTATGCCGACCATCCCGACCTTCGGCCGCTCCTTTCCGGCTTTGGCAGCATGGGGGTGCCGACCATGCTCTCTGAGGGCACCACGCCATTCTGCGATTCCGACCGCTATTCGTTCTTCATTGCTCTCTCGTCACTCTTCAGCAGACTGCCTGCCGACATTCGGGAAATGCTGTCGCACAGCAATGGCGAGGCTTTGGGTGTGGGGGCATCGGGAGAAGCCTTCTCTTCGCCGGCGTTTATACGTCGCATGTATCTGCAAGACCTCTACCGGTTCTTCGAAATCTATGGCGACCGTGCCGACTTTTCCAATCTTTTCGGTTCCACGCTTCATCCTCGCCGCTACCTGCCATTGGCCAATGGGTTGTTTGCCGGCATGATTGAGGGGGAGAATGCTTCACGGTTGTGCAACTTCCTGTTCAAGAAGCACCGCTTTGACGACTTGCTGGTCTTGCTCTCTCAGGGAACACTCAATCTGCCGAAGTGGCAACAGTGTTATTACCGTGGTGTGGCACTCATGAGAAACCATGATGCCCGTGGCGGCTATGATTCGTTGCAGAAGGCGTGGCACATGCTGCGTGAGGGCAGGGCAGACAATGGCTTGCGGGTGAAACTGCTGCGCATGCTCGGACGTGCGGCGATGGCTGTGGAAGAGCATGACGAAGCATGCCACATCTATGCCGAAGCACTGGAAGCAAGTCCTGCCGATGTGCGCCTCAAGACCAGTCATCTGCTGGCCTTGATAGCAGCGGGCCACACAAGCGAAGCGCTCGCCAAGGCTTACGAGTTGAGTTTTGACGACGAGACTTCGATGGCGGTGAGGCGAGCCTATGCCTGGGCACTGCTCAATGCCGGCAAGACGGAAGCCGCTCTCCGGGAGTATAAGCGGTTTGTCAAATCTGCGGAGTCCGACATGGGCGACTTGCTGAATGCGTCCTATTGTGCCTTGGCAGAGAATGACTCGGCACAGGCTGTCGACTTGATGTCGCGGTTTTTGCTTTTGTGGCGCGACTCGGAAGAATATGCCGCACAGGAAGGCTCTCTTGAGGCAAGGTTGCAGCACAAGCTGGAACAGGACCAGCCTCTCTTCCGCCGGCTGGGCTTCGGACGTCCCGAGCTGGCTCTTCTCGTGGAGATGGTGATAGACAAGGTGGAGGAAGAATTCGACGATGATGAATTCGACGACGAGTAATTGAACGGCTGTGGCCCCGTGTCTTGCCATAGCTCTCTATCAAGAACAGCAATCCCCGGCACCAATGATACTTGATGCCGGGGATTGCTGTTCTTATTGTATGGTGCAAACTGCCTATGAGTTCATCGTGAGCAGGAACTCGTCGTTGTCGCGTGTGCGAGCCATGCGGTCGTGGATGGAGTTCATGGCCTCTATCGGGTTCATGTCGGAGATGAACTTGCGCAGAATCCACATACGGTTGAGTGTGGTTTCGTCTTGCAGCAAGTCGTCGCGACGGGTGCTCGATGCCACGAGGTTCACGGCCGGGAAGATGCGCTTGTTGCTCAGCGAGCGGTCGAGCTGCAGCTCCATGTTGCCGGTGCCCTTGAACTCCTCGAAGATCACTTCGTCCATCTTGGAACCCGTGTCGATGAGTGCGGTGGCAATGATGGTGAGCGAGCCGCCACCCTCAATGTTGCGTGCGGCACCGAAGAAGCGCTTGGGCTTTTGCAGTGCGTTGGCGTCGACACCACCGGTGAGCACCTTGCCGCTTGCCGGACTCACCGTGTTGTAGGCGCGGGCCAAGCGGGTTATGGAGTCGAGGAAGATGACCACGTCGTGTCCGCTTTCCACCATGCGCTTGGCTTTTTCGAGCACAATGCCGGCAATCTTCACGTGGCGCTCGGCTGGCTCGTCAAAGGTGGAGGCTATGACCTCGGCGTTCACCGTACGTGCCATGTCGGTCACTTCCTCCGGGCGCTCGTCGATGAGCAGCATCATGAGGTAAGCCTCTGGATGGTTGGCAGCTATGGCGTTGGCAATGTCCTTCATGAGGATGGTCTTACCCGTCTTGGGCTGAGCCACGATGAGTGCACGCTGGCCTTTGCCGATAGGGGCAAAGAGGTCTACGATGCGTGTAGAGAGGTTGGTCGTGGCGCGGTCACCGCAGAGGTTGAATTTCTGGTCGGGGAAGAGTGGGGTGAGATGTTCGAACGGTATGCGGTCACGGATGGCCATAGGCTCCTTGCCGTTGATCTTTTCAATGCTGGTCAGCGGGAAGTATTTCTCGCCTTCCTTGGGCGGACGCACCCGGCAGAGCACCACGTCGCCGGTCTTCAGTCCGTATTGTCTCACCTGCTGGTTCGACACATACACGTCGTCGGGTGACGAGAGGTAGTTGTAGTCGCTCGAACGGAGGAATCCGTAGCCGTCGGGCATCACCTCAAGCACGCCGTTGGCCTCGAGAATGTCGGAGAAGTCATACTTCTCTTCGGGTTGCTGGCGGTTCTGCTGGCGCGGTTGGGTCTGCTGTGGTACAGCCTGCTGGATGGTGGGATTGTCGAACATGTCGAAGTTGGGCGTCACGCCACGGTCTTCGATGGGTATGCCCACCACGGTAATGAAGTCGGTGCCGTCGCCCGGGTCGCCTTCCCACACGCCTTCCGGCTGTGCGTTGGTGCTTGTCTCGTCCTGGCTTTCCTTCTTTTTCTTCTGCAGTGCCTCCTTGAGTGCTTCTATGTTTTCCGGAGCCACTTCCTCACCCTTCATGTCTGCTGCTTCGGGCACGGCAGGTTCTTCCTGGCTGTCGGCTTGCATGAAGGGTGGCATGGCATTGGCATTGTCCAGCACGTTGCTTTCGGCCACGGGGGCTTCGGGTTCGGCTACGGCAGCCTTTTTGGTGCGCTTGGTGGCACGTGGCTTCTTTTCCTCCACGGCTGCTGTTGCCGCTGCTGCCTTGGCTTGCATTTCGGCAATGGCAGCGAGTTCAGCTTTCGACTTGCGGCCGCGATGCTTGGGGAAAGAGGCGAGCAGCTCTTCCATGGATTGCTGTGAGGTGTTTTGTGGGGCTTTCTCGCTATCGTTCTTGTCGGCCATAGGCTCGTCCTTGAAGAGTTGAGGCTGTTCGCCGGTTGGCTTGTTGTTTTTCACGTCGAAGTTTTCACCTTCTTTGCCTTTCACGGTATACACGCGGTCAGAGTCTTTCTTCACGATGCGTGTGCGTTTTTTCTTGGTGCCGAGCGGATTCTTGTTGCCTTCCACTTCGGCTTGCTTGTCCAATATGGCATAGATGATTGACTCCTTCGAGTCTGTCTCCTGAAAATCCGCCCCCAACTGGGTGGCAATGCCTGCGAGTTTGCTGGCATCTTTGGATGTTAAATCGTCTTTGCTATACATATGGTTACTATATGAATTGATTTCGTAATGTGTGATGTTTTACTTGATGGGGGAAGGCGCTTCTGCAAAAGGAATATGAAACGCCTGTGGCTGGCCTGAACGGCTCTAACCGTAGCTTTTACTCTGATATTTTGAATGGAGCAAGTCCTTGATGGTTGTTTCCTTGATATAAGAGTAAAAAAAGAGATGGTTCAAGGTGAACCATCTCTTTGAGTACACCCTTAGGGGCTCGAACCCTAGACCCACTGATTAAGAGTCAGTTGCTCTACCAACTGAGCTAAGGGTGCATCGGTGTGCAATTTACAGATGTATTTCTGAATTGCGGGTGCAAAGGTACAACGTTTCCTTGAAACTTCCAAATGTTTTGCAAACTTTTTTCCTCTTTTCTTCAAAAAACATGCTTTTCCTCGCTGCTTGATGGGGTGCGGCAAGAGGGT
Organism: uncultured Prevotella sp.; assembly: GCA_934191235.1. Classification (GTDB taxonomy): domain Bacteria; phylum Bacteroidota; class Bacteroidia; order Bacteroidales; family Bacteroidaceae; genus Prevotella. The sequence goes on from CAKPUA010000019.1 coordinate 14,372, forward strand.
GCGACGAAACGTGGCATGGATGGAGGTGCCCCTTGTGTGTGGCAAGGATGATGTGGTTCTTGGAGGAGAATGGCATGGAGCTATTTTGCATGTGGCATTATCTCTTGGCATAAGTGTGCGAGTTCGGCTGCGTAAGTGTGCGAGTTCGGCTGCGTAAGTGTGCGAGTTCAGCTGCGTAAGTCGTAGTGTTGTGGTTTGGAAGTTTCAAGATGGTGGCGGGTGTAAATATCCATCACGTCTGTTGCCGGATGTCATCGGCCAAGTTTTAGAGGAGTACCCCAATTCCGTTCCTTGTTTTGGGCACTCGATGCCCATAGCCGTGGCAATGAGTGCCCAGACTGTGCGACAAAGACTTGGCTGCCACTAGCACATCGTTAGTCTGCCGTTAATATGCTGCAACTGGCAGGTTGTGCGCCTGTAACCGGTTCGGAAGAGGTCATCTTCCTTTCAGATACTGCTGCATCAGGCTTCACTCCGAAATCCGGATGAACCGGGGACATAGGGTGGGCATGACCGGGATGGTGGCATCCGGGGGGTTGTGTGATGATTGTATCTTGGGGATGAGTCACCCATATAAAAAGCGGGGTTCTGCCCGTAGTTTCACTCTGTCCAAGGCACCCCTTATGCTACGAGATACTATGTGGCTACAAAATTCGGATGACACCGGGATGCCTGCCTTGCATGTGTGTGGCGAGGGCGTAAACGGTAGGGGCTGCAGAAACGAAAAATCCCGCACACGAACCATTGTCGTGTGCGGGAAACTTTATCCTGAAGTCGTTGAGGCCTTATCGTCCTCAATGACTGTCGTTGGTCGGATAGTGTAATGTAATGGGAGAGGGGATTATTCGCCCTTTTCCATCTTTGCCTTGAGAGCAGCCAGAGCGTCGAAGTCGCCGAGTGATGTACCGGCAGCCACGTTGTTGATCTGTGCTTTCTCTTCCTTCTTTGAGTTGTGCTTGCGAGCTGGCTTCACCACGTCGTCCTTGCCTTCCTCGAATGTGCGGCTGTGGCTGAGGATGATGCGCTTGGTTTCCTTCACGAACTCGATTACCTTGAAGTCGAGCTCTTCGCCGAGCTGAGCCTGTGAGCCGTCTTCCTTCACGAGGTGCTTTGGAGTAGCGAAACCTTCACCACCCTCGTTGAGAGTGATAACGGCACCCTTGTCCATCATCTCTGTGATCTTGCCCTTGTGGATTGAACCAGGAGTGTAGATCTGCTCGTAAGTGTCCCAAGGATTCTCCTCGAGCTGCTTGTGGCCGAGGCTGAGGCGACGGTTCTCCTTGTCTATTTCGAGCACAACAACGTCGATGTCTGCGCCAACCTGTGTGAACTCTGAAGGATGCTTTACCTTCTTGGTCCAAGAGAGGTCGCTGATGTGGATGAGTCCGTCTACGCCTTCTTCGAGTTCAACGAAGATACCGAAGTTGGTGAAGTTGCGAACCTTGGCTGTGTGCTTGCTGCCTACAGGGTATTTCACCTCGATGGTCTCCCATGGGTCTTCCTTCAGCTGCTTGATGCCGAGGCTCATCTTGCGCTCCTCGCGGTCGAGTGTGAGGATCACTGCCTCTACCTCGTCGCCTACGTGCAGGAATTCCTGTGCTGAACGGAGGTGCTGGCTCCAGCTCATCTCTGAAACGTGGATCAGACCTTCTACACCAGGAGCAATCTCTACGAATGCACCGTAGTCAGCGATAACCACTACCTTGCCCTTCACGTGGTCGCCAACCTTGAGGTTAGGATCGAGGGCATCCCATGGATGAGGAGTGAGCTGCTTCAGACCGAGGGCGATACGCTTCTTCTCGTCGTCGAAGTCGAGGATTACCACGTTGATCTTCTGGTCGAGAGCAACAACCTCGTGTGGATCGCTTACGCGGCCCCAAGAGAGGTCTGTGATGTGGATGAGTCCGTCTACGCCGCCGAGGTCAACGAATACACCGTAAGAAGTGATGTTCTTAACGGTACCTTCGAGAATCTGGCCTTTCTCGAGCTTGCTGATGATTTCTTTCTTCTGTGCTTCGAGCTCAGCCTCGATGAGGGCCTTGTGCGAAACAACTACGTTGCGGAATTCCTGGTTGATCTTCACAACCTTGAACTCCATGGTCTTGCCTACGAACACGTCGTAGTCGCGTATTGGGTGAACGTCAATCTGGCTGCCGGGCAGGAAGGCCTCGATGCCGAATACGTCTACAATCATACCGCCCTTGGTGCGGCACTTGATGTAGCCCTGGATAACTTCCTCGTTTTCGAGAGCCTTGTTCACGAGCTCCCAGCTCTTGCTCAGGCGTGCCTTCTTGTGTGAGAGCACGAGCTGACCCTTCTTGTCTTCCTGGTTCTCTACGTAAACTTCAACCTTGTCGCCTACCTTGAGGTCGGGGTTGTAGCGGAACTCGGAAGCGGGAATAACACCGTCGCTCTTGTAACCGATGTTCACGATTACTTCCTTCTTGTCGGCAGCGATCACTGTGCCTTCCACTACCTGGTGTTCTGAAACCTTGTTGAGGGTCTCGTCGTAAGCATTCTCCAGGCTCTGCTTGTCTGCGCCCAGACTGCCGCCATTTTCAAACTCATCCCAGTTGAAGTCTGCCAATGGCTGTACGTTCTTGAAATCTGACATAATAAAATTTAAATGTTTAATAAATTAATAAAGTTAGACTTTATGTGAATTAATTCAAAATCGGCTGCAAAGGTACTGCTTTTTATAAGAGTAGCCTATAACTGCCCCGTTGTTTTTATGCTTATTTAACGGTTTTCTTCCGCTTTGCTTTTTTCTTGATGCCGAAAAGGTCGCCCAGCGAGGTGAAGTCTTTCTTGAGTTGCAGTCCTATGCCCTGTGTGTTGAGGCTGTTGCGGGTGAAGTAGCGGTCGTTGGTCTGGTTGTAGATGTTGAGTGCCACGCCGCCGTTGGGGGTGAGCAGGTACTTCAGGTTGAAGTCGCCGATGAAGCTTGTCGTGGCGTTGGCATTGTCTCTATAGCCGAACTGTCCGTTGAAGAGCATGCGTCCGGAGAGCATGCGTCCGGAGAGGGTGCCCTCGTACTCCGCGTTGTTCCATCCTTCGTCGCCTGTCGAGATGTTGGCACCGAAGTTCCAGTTTCCCTTGCCCACGAGGGTTCCTATCACGTTGTTGATTTGCTGGCTGATGGTTCCCGACAGCAGGCTCTGCATGGCGAGTGTGGTCTGGCTGCGCTGTTCGGCGCCTTGCTGTGTTCCGTTGGCAGCTCCCGAGTTGTAGAACCGGCCCACTGCGAGCAGGTAGAGCACCTGCTGGTTCATCTCCTCCTCGGTGTTCATCAGGCTGCGCACCATTTGCTCCGCGTCTGCCGACAGGGTGGGCAGTTGCATGCCGAAGTCCACGCGTGGCTGTCCGGGCGTGCCGCCTATGTTCATCAGGCAGTTCACCCGGATGGTGTTCTGTGTGAAGCTGCGCCCCACGTTGAGGTCGGACAGGCTCACGCCTTGCACGGCATATTGCGCCTTGAGGTTGAGCAGCGCGTCGTAGGGGTTGCCGCCGAAGGTGATGGAGCCGCCGGGCAGGAATTGGAAGTCCTTGCGGAGCACTTGCTGAATGGTGAGGTTATAGGTGCCGTGGTCCACCAGGTAGTTGCCGAACATCTGGAAGGCACCTTTATTATAATAGGAGGCCCGTATCACGCCGCTTCCGTTCAGCCGTATCATGTCGTGGCTTTGCGGGTCCATGAGCACGCGCAGGGTCACGTCGGGAGTGGCGTTGACCAGGAAGTTGATGTGCATGTCGCTGGCAAGGTCATCGGCAAGGTCACTAGCCGGCTTGGCCGTGTTCAGCGAGTCGGGGTGTGGCGTGCGGTCGTTCCACTGTATGAATTGCTGTCCGCCCACGGCATCCGGGCTCACGGCATTATATTCCAGGAAACTGCCTTTCTCGGGTGTCACGTCCACGTTGATGTTCACCTCTCCGCTCTTGCCTTCTATGGTGCACAGTCCGGTGGCCCATACGGTGCCGAAGAAGGTCTGGTCGCCATAGGTCTTGAAGTCGTAGGCCAGCAGTTTGTCGGCGTCGATGCGCAGGTCGTAGCCGAAGTTCGACAGGTTGTGGTGGGTTACCTCGCCGTTCACCACGCCCTTGCCCTTGTCGCCGTCGGTGATGGGGCAGTTGCGGAAGTTGATGTGGTCTGGCCGGAAGTCTACGGTGTCGCCGGTGAGGGTGTAGGTGGTGCCGAGAGAGGTGACGTCGAGCTGTCCCTTCGCCACAATCTGCCCTTCCATGTTGATGGTTTTCAGTGGGCCGAAGATACGCACGTGTCCGGTGCCCTGTGCGTCAACATTCGAGAGGAAACTGCTGCACAGGTTCTGCATGAATTCCAGTCGTGTGCCGCGTGCCTCTATGCCCAGGTCTATGTCGCTGTGCTTGGGCGACACGTAGCCGTGTATGAAGGTCTGTCTGCCCGGTCCGTCGTCGGCCAAGGCATGAATGTTGATTTGTCCCTCTTGCAGTCCCCAGTCCACGTTGGCGTGCAGTGTGCCCATGCGCCCTTGTTCAAACTCGAAGTTGCGCACGGAAAGCCGTGCATGGGCTTGCGGGCTGCCCATGATGCCCTTCACCGAAGCCTGTCCGGAGGCCAGTCCGCTGAAGTCCACGGAGTGGAAGTTCACGAGGTTGAGGATGTATTCCACGTTCACGTCTTTGAGGTTCACGGTGATGGAATCTTCCGCATGTCGCGTGGCATTGCCTTCTATCCTCAGATACTGCTTGTTGTGCTCTATGGCGAAGTCTTCCACGTGGAGGGCTCCTGTCTGGTAGCAGATGCGTGAGGGGTGCACTTGCCAGGCCGTGTCGCCCACCATGACAACGGACGGCAGCACGTGCACGTCGGCCACCGACTGTCCGGTGCCGTTCTTGAAGAAGCGTGCGTCGAGGTTCATCTTGCCGTTCATGCCGTGGGGCTTCAGGTCGTCAAACGTCAGGGCGGAGGTGAGGTGGTTGTTGGCTGCACGCAGACTGGCACCGAGCAGTGTCCGTGCGCCTCCTGCCCCTGTTCTGGTGAGTCGTGCCTGGGCGTGGAGCGTGTCGCCGGGTGTGGTCACGGTAAGTAAGGTGTTCTCGTAGGTTGTGCCGTTCCAGGTGACGTTGGGCAGCGATGCCGTGAGGTCGAGCTGGTGGGCACGGTCGTCCATGGAGGCGGAGAGTCTGACTGGACTTCCCAGTTCCAGGTCAACGCCGAACAGAGCTTTCAGCCAGTCGGTGCGCTGCAGTGTGAGGTCGAGGTCGAACGTGTTGCCTGGTGTGTGCTTGGCGTGTGGCAGTCCGGGCAGGGTGGGGAGTTTGCTTGCCACCAGGTTGGTGATGCTGGTGGCTATGGTGTTGTAGTCATACTGTCCGTATAGGGTAGCGTTGCCAAAGTCGCTTTCCATTTTCACGTAGTGCTCCTGCCCTTTATATCCGGCGTTGAGGGTGAGGTTCTGGAGCGTGTAGTCAGTGGTGGGGCCGTGCATGGTGAAGTCTTCCAGGGTGGCTGTACCGCTGAGGTCAGACAGGTTGCTGCCCTGCAGGTTCGCGTTGAAGTGCCCGCCGAAGGTGGTGGAAGGATACTTGTGTGTCAGTCCGAGTGCCGACGGGTTCAGGTGGGCAATGGTGGCGGCAAGGTTCATGCGTGGCTTTCCTTTTCCGCTGGATAGCAGTCCCTTGACGTTGATTTCCGCATTGGGGTCGTCCATGTCCAGTTGCCCTCTTAGGGTGCCCCCGGCATAGAGTCCGTCGATATTGATGTTGCGGTAGGTGTATCCGTTCCAGTCAATGCTGTTCACGGTGCCGTGCGCCTTGACGTCTGGCGTGCGGCCTTGGTTCAGTGTACCCTTTGCACTGATGTTGGCGGAAATGGTTCCCAGTTTTGGTGAGTTGAGCAGTTTGCCCAGGGCCATGCCGGCAGTCTCCACGTGGGCAGAGAACTTTCTGTCGTGGAGTCCCAGCAGCAGCCTTGCCGTTCCGGCGTCGGTCTGCAGGGTACCGCGTGTGGAGAGTGCGTTGCCCGCACCTCCGGCTTCGCCCGAGAAGGTCACGTTGCCCAGCCGGCTCACCACCTCTGGCACGCTCACCTTCTGTCCCTTCAGGTTTTCCGAAACGAACTCCACGGTGCGTGCCGATGCCGCCAGTCGTCCTATCTGCACTGCCCACCGTATGCCTTCGGCCGTTTTGGCGGCAGAACCGCCGAGCAAGAGGTTCAGGCTCTTGTCGCCGGAGTGAATGTCGAGTTTCTTGACGCGCAGTGAAGAACTGGTGCCCGAGAAGGACGTGCTAAGGTGTAGAGCACTGGTGAAGTTCTTGAACAATGGAAGAAAACACGTTATGTCTGATGGAGTTATGGTTGTTCGTACGATTTCTCCATTGTAGTTGATGGAGGGCACGGACACGCTCCCTCGTTGCCATTCGTAGGAGGCGGCGAGTTGCGGGATGACGAGTTGCGTGTGCGGCAGCTCAAGGTGGAAGTCGGTAAGCGTAGCGCCGCTTTTCCCGGCCATCAGGTGGAAGGAAAGAGCCTTCAATTGTAGTCCGGACTGTTCGGCAAGCGAAAGGCGCTTGCAGTTCAGGTTGAGGGAGTCTGGAGTGAGACAGTTGAGAATCAGATGGGCACTGATGTCGCTCACGCTGAGGTGGGCGGCATTGAATCTTCCTCGTGTGGGAGCCACGTCATACTGGTCGTAGCTCACGCTTCCGCCTCGCATGATGAGCGAGTGGATGTGGAGGTCAAGAGGTGTCTTTGGGCTTGTCGTGTCTTTCGAGGCAAGCGAGTCCACGATGAATTGGAAGTTGGGCTTGGTTTGGGCATTCTCCTTGTAGAGCTGAGCCTTCACGCCGAACAGTTGCGCCGAACTGATGGAGATGCGTCCTTCAAGCAGTGGCATTATCTCCGCGCTCACCGACAGACGTGTGGCACGGAGCAAGGGCTTGTTCTTCTGGTCGAGCAGGGTCACACCGTCAATGACCACGCGTCCCGGGAATCCCAGGTCTACACGGTCTATCTTCACCACGGTGCCCAACTTGGCTCCCAAGGCGTTTGCCACTTCCGAGCCTGCCCAGTGCTGTATGGCGGGGATGTGGAGCAGGATGGCGGTCAAGGCATAGAGGCACACCAGTGTCCATACCACGACCCGGATTATATGTCTAAGTGTTTTGATGTCGATATAGTTTTGTCCGCAAAATTACTTATTTTTTCTCTGATTAGTCCACTTTCGCTTGTTTTTTTCTCCCTGATCTCACGAAAACGAATAAAGTGGCACCCCTAAAATAATAAAAGAGGTGTGACCACGTTATATAAGGAGAATGAAAAAGACATTGCTTTCCCTGATGATAGGTGCTGTAGCCCTGGCAGCCTGCACCGACGACGATGCTTTCTCCACGTCGCCCAACCGCCGTCTCACCTTCTCTACCGACACGGTGAGACTCGACACCGTGTTCTCGCGTGTGCCCACCGCTACGCGCACCTTCTGGGTCTACAACCGCTCCGGCAGCGGACTCCGGCTTGCCAGCGTGCGCCTTGAAAGCGGTAACCAGACAGGCTATCGTGTCAATGTGGACGGAACCAGCCTGGGGGCTGCGTCGGGGTTTCAGACGGCCGACCTTGAGGTGAGAGACAAGGACAGCATCCGCGTGTTTGTGGAACTTACATCGGCACTCAACGGAAAGGATACGCCACAGAAGGTGGAAGACAACCTCGTGTTCACGCTCGAGAGTGGCGTGGAACAGAAGGTGTGCCTCAGTGCCCTGTCGTGGGATGCCGACGTGGTGCGTTCGCTCACTCTCAGTCGCGACACCACCTTCACATCCGGCAAGCCCGTCATCGTCTACGGCGGAATCACTGTGCCTGAAGGCACCACGCTCACGCTCGCTCCTGGCGTCACACTCTACTTCCATGCCGATGCCGGACTGCAGGTGGACGGACAACTGCGCATCGAGGGCACTCCCCAGCAGAACGTAACCCTCAGAGGCGACCGGCTTGACCGCATGTTCGACTATCTGCCCTACGACGGCGTGAGCGGACAGTGGCAGGGCATCACCATCGGCAAGACCTCCTACGGCAACGTCATCAACTATGCCGACATACACTCCACCATGAACGGCATTGTGTGTGATTCTGCCGATGTGGAGCCTTCAAAGCTTGACATGCTCGGCACCATCGTGCACAACTGCAACGGCTATGGCGTGAAACTGCGCCACGTCAACGCCACGCTCGACAATTGCCAGCTGACCAACACGCTGGGCGACTGTCTGCTGGTGGAAGGTGGACGTGTGGCCATGAACCATTGCACCCTGGCGCAGTTCTATCCCTTCGACGCCAACCGTGGTGCCGCCCTTACCTTTGCCAACCACGATGCCGACTACGACATGCCGCTTGAACTCGACGTGAAAAACTCTATCGTCACCGGCTACGCCTCCGATGTGCTGCAGGGTTCGCTGCGCGATTCCACGGTGGCTTTCGACTACCGTTTCTCCCATTGCCTGCTCCGCACCCCCAAGGACTCTACCGACGAGCGACTCACCGACATCGACTTTGAGGATGTGAAAGACACGGCAAGCTACGGCGAGCATCTCTTCCGCAAGGTCGACATCGACCGCCAGAGCTACGATTTCCGCCTCTCGCGCAAGTCGGCAGCCATAGGCAAGGCAGATCCTCTCACCGCATTGCCCGAAGACCGGCGTGGCAAGGCGCGTGGCGACAAGCCCGATGCCGGCTGCTACCAGCACGACGAAGAATAGCAACAGAACCTCTAAACATCCATACGTATGAAAAATGTGAAACTTGAAATCCACTACGACTTGTGCTCCCTGGAGGAACTCTCCGCCCTCGACCGGGAACTCGTGGAGCGTGCCATGAAGGCCACTGACAATAGCTATGCCAAGTACTCCCGCTTCTGTGTGGGGGCTGCCGCACGCCTTGCCAACGGACAGGTGGTGATAGGGGCCAACCAGGAGAATGCCGCCTATCCGTCTGGACTCTGTGCCGAGCGCACCTGCATCTTCAGTGCGCAGGCCAATTATCCCGACCAGCCCATCCTCACGCTTGCCGTGGCTGCACGCAACGAGAACGGGTTCATTCCCGACCCCATTGCTCCCTGTGGAGCCTGCCGGCAGGTGATACTCGAAATTGAGGACCGCTACCGCCAACCTGTGCGTGTGCTTCTCTACGGCACAAACGGCACTGCCGTGGTCCGCTCCGTGACCGACTTGCTGCCGCTCTCGTTTGTGGATGCCAGCATGCATGCTTGAAGTTAAACCGACTAAAGTGATTGATATTATGATAGAAAAGACATTGGTATTGTTGAAGCCCTGCACCATGCAGCGCGCATTGGCTGGTGAAATCATCAGCGTGTTTGAAAAGAAAGGCCTGCAAATCTGCGGTATGAAGATGATGCAGCTCGACGACAAGTTGCTCAGCGAGCACTATGCTCACCTGGCAGGCAAACCATTCTTCCAGCAGTTGAAAGACTCCATGATGGTCACTCCCGTGGTTGCTCTCTGTCTGAGCGGTGTAGACGCTGTGGAGACGGTGCGAAACCTTGCCGGTGCCACCAACGGACGCAAGGCTGAGCCGGGTACCATTCGCGGCACCTACTGCATGAGTTTCCAGGAGAACATTGTCCACACATCCGACTCTAAGGAGAATGCAGCCATCGAGCTGAAGCGCTTCTTCCGCGATGATGAAATCTTCGAGTGGAAGCAGTCGTCATTCCCCAGCCTCTATGCTGCCGACGAGTTCTAAGAAGAATTTCTGTTATAGGTAATAGCGGACTGCGGGCCAATACGTGTCCGCAGACCGAGGCTTCACCCTTGGGTGCGGCCCTCTAAAGCATACGCCCTGCAAGGCAAAAGCAGGGGCACTCTTCTGTGCTTCCTTTTACTTTTGCCCTTGCAGGGCGTACGCATGACCGCTTGTCTACCCAGGGTGTCGCTTCGCTTGCCCTGGGCTGTAGAGAGGTTGGGCTTCCAGCCCGTTAGTTAGTGTTAGTGCTAACCACTTGTTGGTGGTTCTTCCGGGATTGGGAGTGGCACTATATATTCGTAGTATTTGGTTCGGATGACTTGCGGGCTTTTTGCCCGCTTTTTGTTTAGTTCTAAACGCTGAAATACACTCCTCGCTCCAAATACCGGAATACTCTTATTTGTTCTTTTCGTGCGCCTTGCACCCTGCTATCATGTGCTTGATCTGTCTGATGCGCGGCTGGTGGTCGTCGTCGTTGAGAAAACGTTCGTAGTAGGCGAGTGCCGACTCCAGACTTTCGGCTGCGTTGGCCCATTCGCCTTGCTGCATGAGGCAGAAGCCGATGCGGTAGTGGCAGTCGGCACGCTCCCGGTCGTAGCACAGGGTGAGCACACGTTCGTAGTCGGGCATGGCCTTGCTGTAGTTGCCCAGCGCGAAGTGGCTCTCCGCACGGGCATAATAGTAAACGGAGCGTTCGTGGGGCGACAGGCCGGTGAGGGCCGGCAACGAACGGTCGAACTCCGATACGGCCCGTTCGTAGTCCCATTCCCTGTAATAGCACAGTCCCATGTAGGCATGGAATCTCGGGTTGAGCTTGTAGTCCTTGTCGAGCCGCTCAAAGATGAGGAGTGCCTCGTGATACTTGCCGCTCTTGAAATATTCAAGCGCCATGCCCAGCCTGTCGCTGTCCTTCACCTGCTGGGCTTCCGTGCTGCACGGCAAGGCCATCAGCACGGCAAGGGCTATGAGCCATGCGTGCTTCATCGGGTGTAGAAGTCGATGAGTCTGGTGAGCGCACGGCGGCACACCGGACAGAAGTCGGGATTCTCGTTGGTGCGCATGCGGCAGTTGCGGCATGGCCGGTAGACCCCTTTCAGGCAATAGCCGGCACCCTCGTAGAGTCCTACGCCCTGCTTGCCCATCATGTCTTCCCACTTGCTCTTGAAGTCCTTGCGGGTGGTGATGTTGGGTTCCCAGGGCTCCACGTCGTGCGGGTACATGGGAATCTGCTCGAAGTCGTAGGCATACTCGTCGGCAAGTCCGCCAAAGGAATGGCCGAACTCGTGCACCACCACGGGCAGCGACTGGGCGTGGTGCATGGCGGCGAGGTTGTAGGAATTGAGTATGCCGCCACCGCCATACTCCGAGGTGTTCACCAGCACGATGATGTGCTCGTAGGGTGTGCCGGCGAGCCAGTCGTGCAGGTCTTTGAGGTGGAGGGTGGTGAGGTAGCGGTCGCTGTAGAAGGTGTCGAAGTGTGAGTGGAGGGCGGTGTTCTTCCACACGCCGTCGTGGGGCGTGCTGGTGCCGCTTTCTGCCGACGGACTTTCCACTGCCACGATGTTGAACCTTCCTCTCAGGCTCTTGAAGGGCTCGTGGGCAAAGAGGGCGTCCATGGCTCTGCGTGCGTCTTTCTCGAAGAGCGGCATCTCCTCTCGGGTGTAGCCCTCTGCCACGTAGGCTATGTGTATGCACCGGGTGGTGTCGTCGGCCTGGTTGAGGGTGAGGTAGGGTGTGACGTGGCGTTCGCCGATGTGCTTGATGAGTATGTCGGTGGGCGCCACGGTGTGGGTGAACGTGGTGGTGACTTGCCGGCGGTTGTCGCGCAGTTCCACCGTCACGTCGACGGTGTCTTTGGGCATGGGCACGAGAAACACGTTCTCGAACGCGCGGCTGGTGGTCTTCGCCTCGTCATAGGTGAGCCATTCCTGGAAGAGGGTTGAGAAGGAGTTGCGGTAGATGGCTTCATGGGTGCGGTGGTCGCGCATGGTAATCTGTCCGTTGCCTTCGAGTGGAAGTTTGGCAAGCCGTTGCCGCTTGCCATACCAGCGTGGCATGGTGGCGAGTTCGTCGAGGCTGATGGTTTGCTTTTCGGCGTTGCCTGCAAACGAGTAGTCAAGCCGCAGGGTGCGGTCGGTGAAATATCGGTCGAAGTCTTGTGCTGTCAGGGCAACCGTTGCCGTGAGCAGCAGCACACAGAGTGTAAGGGCTTTCTTCATAGTCGTTCTGTCTTTGTTTCATTCCAGGTCTTTCATCATCTCCTCCACGTAGGGCCGTTCCCAGTCGGCGGCGTGCATTTTCTCGGTGCCGTAGAGCAGTATGTCGAGATCCATGACCACGATGTTCTCGCTTCTCAGAGCGTCATTGTTGCCACACAGAATCTCGATGTCCTTGAGTTCCCGGCCAAGGTTGGCCACGCCATCTCTCCAGTGTATGAGTGCCAGGCAGTTGAGGAATTGGCCCGACTTTATGCCGATGGGGTCGGTGTAGGCTTCGTGGCTGAACTTCACATCCCGAAACCATTGGCGCATCAGTCTTTTGGCCTCTGCCATGGAAGCCTTGCGCCGCCAGTTGGAGCCCATGCCGATGATTACGCGTACTATCTCTTCTTCCATATTCATCAATAGACTTTAAGTGTGTCGCCCACCTTGATTTGGTAGTCGGGTGTGAGATGGTTCTTCTTGTAGAGGCTTTTCAGCCGCATGCCGTAGAACTGGGCAATGGAGTACATGCTCTCGCCTGTCTTGACGATGTGCGGGCGCTTCTTGAACTGCTTGGGCGCCCGCTTCTGCTTCTTCTTCAGATACACGATGTCGCCCTCCTTCAGGATGTCGTTCTTGTCGCGCTCGTTGTGCTTGGCGATGGCTCTCCACGAGATGTCCACTTCCTTGCCTATGCTCTTGAAGGTGTCGCCCTTGCGTGCCACGAGATAGTAGTTCTTGTTATACATCTTGATGGGGTGGAGGGTGCCCCCGCGTTGTGCGGGCCGGTCCTTGGCGTTGTGCTTGGCCATGAACTTGTCGTAGCTGGTGGCGCGGTCGTACTGGTTGAGCTTGTAGAGCTCTATGATGTCGGTGAGCTTGCGGGCATAGGCGGGATTGGTGGCGTAGCCGCACTCCTTGAGTCCCTTGGCCCATCCGCGGTAGTCGGTGGTGCTGAGCGAGAACAGGCGGCGGTAGCGGGCGTTGTTGCGCAGAAACTTGCTGTGGTCCTCGTAGCTGTCGTACACGTTGTCGTAGGCGCGGAAACATTCCTGCTTGGCGTCGTCGTCGTGGTAGGTGGTGGCACCCTGCCATCCGTGACACTTGATGCCGAAGTGGTTGTTGCCCTTTCGTGCCAGTTCGCTCTTGCCGGCACCGCTCTCGAACACGCCCTGTGCCAGGGTGATGCTGGCGGGGATGCCGTATTTGAGCATCTGCTCGATGGCGAGATCCTTGTACTGGTTGAAATATGTCTGGTAGGTGGAGTTCCAGCGCATCTGTGCCGATACCAGCGTCGGCAGGATGAGCAGGAGAGCCACGATGTATGGTCGGATTGTCTTCATGGTTACAAAAGTAGTAAAAAGAGAAGAGAATGCAAAATAATTTGTTCTCTTTTGCATTCTCTTCTCTTTCCCGCCGTCTTTCCGTGCGGGTGCGCTTAGTGGTGCAGGGCGGTGAGCAGGTCGGCCACCACGTAGCTGCTGCCGCCCACGAAGATGAAGTCGTCCTTGTCGGCCTCTGCCAGTGCCTGGCGGTAGGCTTCCTCCACGGTGGAGTGGGGTGTGCCCTCGAGTCCGTGCTGGCGGGCTTTCTGCATCACCCGTTCCACGGGGATGGCGCGGTGGGTGGAGGCCTGTGTGAAATGGTAGACGGCGTGCTTGGGTAGCATCTGCATCACGGTGTCGATGTCCTTGTCGTCCACCATGCCGAACACGATGCGCAGGTGCTTGCAGGGCTGTGCGGCTATCTGGCGGCTCAGATACTGCCATCCGCCCACGTTGTGGCCCGTGTCGCAGACCACGCGCGGTGCTGCCTGCAGCTGCTGCCACCTGCCCTCGAGTCCTGTGGCTTCGCACACGTGGGCAAAGCCTTCCGCCACGGCTTCACCATGGCGGATGATGCCCTGGCGCATGAGTTCGCCCACGGCGGTGAGCACGGTGTTGGCGTTCTTCTGCTGATAGGTGCCGCCCAGTTCTCCCTTCAGGGTGCCGAAGGAGCGCGTGTCGTAGCCGATGCCTCCTTCGGGGAGCATGCGTGCGGCTGTCACCTCGGGGGCTTCCTCGGCCAGGAGGATGGGGGCGTGCATGAGGCGTGCCTTCTGCTCGAAGACGGGGCGTGTCTCGGGTGTGGTTTCGCCCACCACCACGGGCACGCCGTGCTTGATGATGCCGGCTTTCTCGCCGGCTATCTGGGCGAGCGTGTTGCCCAGGAACTGTGTGTGGTCGAGGCTGATGTTGGTGATGACCGACAGCACGGGGGTGATGATGTTGGTGCAGTCGAGCCTTCCGCCCAGTCCCACCTCGATGACGGCTATGTCTACTTGCTGTTCGGCGAAATACTTGAACGCCAGGGCGGTGGTGAGTTCGAAGAACGAGGGGTGGAGGGGCTCGAAGAAGGTGCGGTGGTCTCTGACGAAGTCAACCACATAGTCCTTGCCTATGGGTGTGCCGTTCACGCGGATGCGTTCGCGGAAGTCCACCAGGTGGGGCGAGGTGTAGAGTCCCACCCTGAGGCCTTCTGCCTGGAGGATGGCTGCCAGAGTGTGCGAGGTGGAGCCTTTGCCGTTGGTTCCCGCCACGTGTATGGTGCGGAACTTGCGGTGGGGGTTGCCGAAATGGTTGTCGAGCGCCAGGGTGTTGTCGAGGCCTTCTTTGTAGGCTGAGGCTCCCACTTTCTCAAACACGGGCGTGCTGTTGAACAAGTATTCTACGGTCTGTTCGTAATTCATATTCTTCTGAAGTGATAGTGTTCTCCCGCCTGTTGTGGGGGAGTGGGCCGGAAGCCCTGAAAGTGAATAGCCCAGGGTTTGTTGCCCCGGGCTATGGTGTGTGTGGTTTTCCTGAAGTCTTTATGCGAAGTAGTTCTTGAACTTCTGGAATATGGTCTGCTTGGTGACGGTGTCACCCTTGAAGTTGTCGCTGTCCTTGAAGCTTTCTATGGCCTTCTTCTCGTCCTTGGTGAGTGTCTTGGGCACGTAGACGCTGATGTTCACCACCAGGTCGCCCACGCCTCGTCCGTAGCCTTGCACGGCGGGCAGTCCCTTGCCGCGCAGCCGGAGTGTCTTGCCGGGCTGCGTGCCGGGGTCTATCTTGATCTGCACCTTGCCTCCGTCGATGGTGGGCACGTCCACCTCGCCGCCGAGTGCTGCCGTGGGGAAGTCGAGCAGCAGGTTGTAGATCACGTCGTTGCCGTCGCGCACGAAGGTCTTGTTCTCCTCCTCTTCTATATATACGAGGATGTCGCCGTCCACGCCGTTGTGCGGTCCGGCGTTGCCCTTGCCCTGGCAGGTGACCACCATGCCGGCTGCCACGCCTGCCGGAATTTTCACCTCAACGACCTCTTCACCTTTCACGGTGCCGGTGCCGCCGCAGCTCTTGCACTTGTTCTTGATGACGGTGCCCTCTCCGTTGCAGGTGGGGCATACGCTCTGTGTCTGTATCATGCCGAACATGCTCTGCTGTGTGCGCACCACCATGCCCGATCCGTGGCAGGTGGGGCATGTCTCGGGCTTGCTGCCTGCCTCGGCTCCGGTGCCGTGGCAGTGGTCGCACTTCACGTCCTTGCGCACCTTGAACTTCTTGGTCACGCCGGTGGCTATTTCCTGGAGCGAGAGGGTCACCTTGAGCCGGAGGTCGGTGCCGCGGTATTGCGGGCGCTGCTGGCGTCCTCCTCCGCCGAAGCCACCGAATCCGCCTCCGTGTCCGCCGAACACGTCGCCGAACATGGAGAAGATGTCGTCCATGGAGAATCCGCCTCCTCCGCCGAAGCCTCCGAATCCGTCGCCGCCCGGGGCATTGAATCCGAACTGGTCATACTGCTGTCGTTTCTGCGGGTCGTGGAGCACGTCGTAGGCTTCGGCGCACTCCTTGAATTTCTCTTCCGCCTCCTTGTTGCCCGGGTTGCGGTCGGGGTGATATTTGATGGCAAGCTTGCGGTAAGCTTTCTTGATGTCGTCTTCCGAGGCGTTCTTGTCGAGTCCGAGCACCTCATAGTAGTCTCTCTTGGCCATTTTCCTGTCTGTTGTCGTTATGTGTCCTTACTTCGTTTCGTTTACTGTCCCACTGCCACTTTGGCATGACGGATCACCTTGTCGTTGAGCGTGTAGCCTGTCTGCACGCAGTCGATGACCTTGCCTTTCTTGTCGTCGCCCATGCCGGGCACCATGGCTATGGCCTCGTGGAAGTCCACGTCGAAGTCTTGTCCTTCGGTTTCTATTTTCTTCACGCCGAGCGATTCGAGTGCCTTGACGAACTTCTTGTAAATCAGTTCCATACCGTCCTTGAAGGCCTTCACGTCTTCCGATGCGTCGGCGTTCTTGAGGGCGAGTTCCATGTCGTCGAGCACGGGCAGGATGGCGGTGACGGTCTTTTCGGATCCGTTGAGTATGAGTTCCGTCTTTTCCTTGAGTGTGCGCTTCTTGTAGTTGTCGAACTCTGCCACCTGGCGCAGATACTTGTCCTTGAGTTCCTCTATCTTGGCGTTGGCCTCTGCCAGCGGGTCTTTCTGTCCGGCCTGCTTGTCGGTTTCTTCAGTCTTTGTGCCGTCCTCTTCGGTCTGTGCTTCAGTGGCCTGTGTGTCAGCCTGTTGCGTGTTATTCTCTTCGGCAGCGGCAGCTTTCTCCTGCTGCTCGTTGTCCTTTTTGCTGTTCATTTCTTTTTCCTTGCTCATTGTCAAATTCCTTATCTTTCTTAACTTCTCTGCAAAAACCTTGCCAAAGTGTTTACTGCTGGCCATACATCTTGGCTTTCTGTGCCTTGATGGCTTCGTCGTAGATGTAGTCGTCGTAGTCCATGAGCTTGTCGATGGTGCCCTGCGGGGTCAGTTCGATGATGCGGTTGGCCACGGTCTGGATGAACTCGTGGTCGTGGCTGGCGAAGAGTATGTTGCCCTTGAAGCCCACCAGGTTGTTGTTGAAGGCCTGGATGCTTTCCAGGTCGAGGTGGTTGGTGGGGGTGTCGAGGATGAGGCAGTTGGCGTTCTGGAGCTGCATGCGTGCTATCATCATGCGCATGCGCTCGCCTCCGCTGAGCACGTTGACCTTTTTCTCCACGTCTTCCTGCTTGAAGAGCATGCGGCCGAGGAATCCCTTCATGGCCACCTCGTTGCCTTTGCCCCACTGGCTGAGCCAGTCCACGAGGTTCATGTCGCCCTTGAAGAACTCGGTGTTGTCGAGCGGCAGGTAGGCGGTGGTGATGGTCACGCCCCACTTGTAGGTGCCGGCGTCGGCCTGCCGGTTGCCGTTGATGATTTCGAAGAGGGCTGTCATGGCCTTGGGGTTATGGCTGAGGAACACCACCTTCTCGCCCTTCTCCACGTTGAAACTCACGTTGTCGAAGAGCACGGTGCCGTCGGCGTCGGTGGCCTTGAGTCCTTCCACCTCGAGTATCTGGTTGCCGGGTTCGCGGTCCATCTGGAAGATGATGCCGGGATACTTGCGCGATGAGGGGCGTATTTCCTCCACGGTGAGCTTGTCGAGCATCTTCTTGCGGCTGGTGGTCTGCTTGCTCTTGGCCACGTTGGCAGAGAAGCGGCGGATGAACTCCTCGAGTTCCTTGCGCTTCTCCTCGGCCTTCTGGCGCTGGTTCTGTGCCTGCCGGAGGGCGAGCTGCGAGCTCTCGTACCAGAACGAGTAGTTGCCCGCGAAGACGGTCACCTTGCCGAAGTCGATGTCCACGGTCTGTGTGCTCACCGAGTCGAGGAAGTGGCGGTCGTGGCTCACCACGAGCACGGTCTGCTCCACGTTCGACAGGTATTCCTCGAGCCACTGCACGGTGTCGAGGTCGAGGTCGTTGGTAGGCTCGTCGAGCAGCAGGTTGTCGGGGTGGCCGAAGAGGGCCTTGGCGAGCATCACGCGCACCTTCTCGGTGTTGGAGAGCTCGCTCATGAGCTTCTGGTGCATGTCTTCCTTGACGCCCAGGTTGGAGAGCATCTGTGCGGCGTCGCTTTCGGCGTTCCATCCGTCCATCTCGGCGAATTTCTCCTCGAGTTCCGCCACCTTGTTGCCGTCTTCGTCGTTGAAGTCGGGCTTCATGTAGAGTGCCTCGCGCTCCTTCATGTTCTGCCAGAGGGGCTGGTGGCCCATGAGCACGGTGTCGAGCACGGTGTATTGGTCATACTTGAAGTGGTCCTGGTCCAACACGGAGAGTCGCTCGCCGGGACCCAGCTCCACGGTGCCCTTGTTGGGCTCCAGTTCGCCGCTGATGGCTCTGAGCAGGGTGGATTTGCCGGCACCGTTGGCGCCGATCACGCCGTAGATGTTGCCTGGGGTGAACTTGAGGTTCACGTCTTTGTAGAGTACTCGTTTTCCGAATTGAATCGCAAGATTTGTGACTGTTATCATTTCCTAAATATTTCTGTTTTAATAATTTCACTGCAAAGTTACTGCTTTTTCCCGAGATATGCAAATGCTCGCGGGGGTAATGTGCGTGCGGGTACAATGTTATAGGTGTGGGCATGTAGGTGCTTGGGGTAGGGCGTGGCGGATGATGCCCTTGCGGTTATGGGACGTTTTGTTGCGGAAAATGTTCCATCTGTACGTTCGGCAATTGCAGTAGGTGCGGTGTCTCACCGCAAACCGAGGAGGTGTATGTGACATTATCTCGCCAGCAAATAGTCGGCATGTTGCTGCTGCTGTGCGGTGAGACACCGCACCTGCTATCTTGGGTGTCATTCGTGGTTGATAGTTCTGCGTGATGCAAATTGGCAATAATCCGGACCATGGTTGTGCAAACAGCGTGTTGTTTCTACTGTGTGGCGGGTCGCACTTCAGTCCGCTTCTCATGCCTATTGTTGTTTTCTTCCCGACAATTCCTTTCCGCCAACACCGAATGACGGAGGTGCTGCCCCGTAAAACGGACGTCTGCCGAATTGCAAAATAATGTTGCACGCCCCGTTTACGACCCGTAATCATCACCGGAAAAAACAACTCCCATGCCGCCTGCCGACCGTTCACCACCACCTTCCGAAACGCCCGTATTTACAGGGAATGTGCGCCTTTCAGCGGCAAAAGCGTGACAGTTTTCGCGATTTTGCACGGTTTTGAAGCCCTTTCCCAGTGTGCAATGGGGTACAGCAAAAACCATGCCAAAAACTTCAGTTAAGACGAAAAATGTATGAAGATTCACAGTTTTGTAAACAAACAGGAAACTTTACTCCACACCCCGAACACACTACCTCATTGCTGCCAGTACACCGACGGACGCCAACAGTACCCTGGCAGGCGGTTAACGGCACCTTAGGGGCACACTAACTGTTCGTTAACGGCACACTAACGAGGAAATCACGATGAAGAAGGCTGCTTCCTGCAGGAATGGGCAAGCCATCAACACGACATGGGGAGACGGACAGGGAGAACGAAGAAAGGAAAGTAAATAAAAATTACCGCAACAGAAACTTCCGAAACCGCCGCTTTTCTCCGCACGCAAAATGTGACGTCACACTTTATATATGCATACCTATCGTCACAAATCGTAAGCAAGAAAAAGTAATATAATATATAAATATATTATATTAAAAGATTTAACAAATATACCCTCCACGCATATATTTTGAACTGTCACGTCACAAACCGCCTTTTTTAACACTTAGAGAAATTACAAAAACAGGACTGAAACGCTTGTATCACAGATGGATAACCTGTTTTTATAGCTACCCATAAGACTGCCCCTAAAAAGTGTGACACCCTTGAAAACATGTGTATACCCCCTCAAAACTGTTGCAGAAAAAGGGCAAAAAACGCAGTTGAACAGGAAAAGTCGCGTTAATTCCGTGTTAAACGGTCACGATTGCACACAAAAAGTCAGGTAAAAAACCACCGAAAAAAGCATCGCTTTCCGGCATAACTGTCACTTTTTGGCAAAGACCTTCATCTTTTTCCGGTTTCTGTTGCAACCTGCCGAAAGTTGTTACTAACGAATGTTAAAGTGAAAAAACGCACTGTAAAACCTCTCTTTAGCCCTCCCGTTTTCTTCCTGTTCCCGAATATTTTTCTTACCTTTGCAGAAGTGGTACAGAACCTGTTGCCTTGTGCCTCTTCCGTCTCAAAAAACGTCACGATTCCGCAAAATGAAGAACCAACTCACACTCCTTGTCAGCCTGCTGCTCGCCCTGGCAGTGCAGGCACAGACCGGCGGGAAACCGCATTGGTGGCCCTCGTTTCTCAACCTCGGTCAGGTGCCCAATGGCGTGGAATATCTTCCGGCTCCGCCCCGAACAAATACCTTACATATATCCTTTCCTTAATCTTGGGTGCCACCACTTCCCGTTGACCGCATGGGTGTCGTGTGTTGAACAATGGAAAGCTGACTGCAAAAACCTGTGTGCGATGGATAGTCACAATATTAAAGCAAGCCAGCGGGCTTGAAAGCCCAGCCTGTACCCAGCCCAGGGCAAGCGAAGCGACACCCTGGGTAGCGAGGGGTTCAAACGCACGCCCTACAGGGGCAAAAGTAGAAACGACCCTCGGTGTTTCAGCTGTTCTTGCAGAGCGTGACAGGATGATGGATTATTGTCAATTGGGGAGAAAACACGATCATTCCTCCATGCGTCATCGTAACTTCACGCAGCATCCCTCTCCATTCGCCCGACCTTTCGCTGTCCCCTTTCTCTCTTTCTTAGCCTTCCGCCCACTTACTGTGTGTGGAAGGGTTGATATATGTCAAGTATTTAACGGATAACACCTGTTTTAACATAAATTAGCCTCGGGGGGGTAAAACGTTGACATTTATTTATAATTTTGCCCTCGTGTTGCTCTTCGGGGACAACAAGCATATAATATCGAATACATTTAATTAACCAATACTTAAAACCAAAACAAAATGAAAAAATTATTTACGCTAATGGCGTTGGCCATGTGTGTCTTGCAGGGGTATTCTGCCGATTATAAGACATTTACAAAAACGGAAATATTTCCGACGACTCAAACTAATGTACAAAGTGGTGCCGCGTGGATTGACTATGGTACACTAATAACTACTAGTTCTAAATATGGAAACATTGTTTTTGAAAAAGATTTGCTTTCGTCTTCCAGCGTTAAATATGATGGTGTCCAGGTAAAAAAAGGAAATAATAAAAAGCAATTGATTTTTTATGTGACAGGAGTTAAAGAATTTGTTGCTTATGGAGTTACTGCAAGTAGCACCGACACTCGCTGCATAGTAGTTACTGCAACACCTACAAGTGGAGCAGCCATAACGGAAAAAGTAGCTTCTGCACCAGCAGAAACAGCTAAAGTGTCAATTGCTTTGGATGCAACTAAAAAATACAAAATTGATGTAACCGGAGTAGATGCAAGCGATAAAGGTGCTGATTGCGTTGTGCCTGGCGTTTGGTTTATTGTAGACCCTGTTGCCAAACTTTCCGCTTCCGGCATGGGTACATTCTGCGCACCGTCTGCCTACAAGGCACCCGAAGGTCTCAGCGTGTACACCGCAGCAGAGGCAGGCAACGTGGTGACACTGAGCAAGGTGGAAGACGGCATCGTGCCCGCAGGACAGGGCGTGGTGCTCAGCGGTGAGGCTGGAGCAACCTACGCCATGGAGGCTGCCACAACAGACAAGACAGAACTCGCAGGCAACGCCCTCAAGGCAGCTGTCAGCGCCACCAAGATAGAAAACGACAACACATACGTGCTCATCTGCAACAGCCAGAACAAGGGACAGTTCGCACGCCTCGAGAACGGCGAGACCATCCCTGCCGGCAAGGCTTACATCCAGACAGAAGGCACACAGGCAGCCGCCAACTACCTGAGCCTCGCCTTCGGCACCGAGACCGCCATCAAGGCCATCGACGCCGCCAAAAAGACCGTGGGCGACGATTCCTACTACTCTCTCCAGGGCAAGAAGATAGAGCGTCCGCAGCATGGTGCCTACATCCACAACGGCAAGGTGTATGTGATTAAATAAGGAAACAATAACAAGAAAACATAATAACAAACGAGAAAATGAAAAAGAACTATATCGAGCCCCGTGTCAGCGTGCTGACCATAGAGAGTCAGCCCATGATGGCTGCCAGTGATCCCGCCAACTATGATCCCAATCCCAGCAATGATCCTGTGAAGGGAAGTCAAGTAACCTCCAACACATTCAACTTCTTGGAGGAAGAGGGCGAAATCTAACAGCCGAGGGCCAACCATCAAGACCCATTGGGAGCCGGACACCGTGTCGCACAGAAGCGGCGGTGCCCGGCTCTTTTCGTGTAGTCAATCCGAGGTTAGGAGGGAGGAATTGCCCTGTGCGGTTGTGTGGCGTGTTTGGGGGCAAATAGTCGTGCAAAGAGAAGCGGGCTGAAAGCCAGCTAATTGCCACCTGCCCCGAACAATTCAGTCCGGGCAGGATGCGTATGTCGAAATAAATGAGTAACTTTGTAGGCAAAACGAGAAAACAGCATGCAAAGAAAACATTATACAGGCAAGGGCGAGTATGACCAGCTGGTGGTGAAGCACGACGCACCACTGCTCGAATACCTGCTCGAGAACCTGAAGGAGAGCAAGAACAAGGTGAAGGACACCCTCAAGGGCCGCGGCATCAAGGTGAACGGCAAGGTGGTCACCCAGTTCGACTTCGCCCTCAAGCAGGGCATGAAGATAGCCGTGAGCAAGTCGAAACGCAACGACACCTTCAAGAGCAAGTACGTGAAGATAGTCTACGAAGACCAGTATCTCGTGGTGATAGAAAAGAACGAGGGCATCCTCTCCATGGCTGCCGGCCACTCGTCGCTCAACGTGAAGACCGTGCTCGACGACTACTTCCACAAGTCGCGACAGAAATGCCGTGCCCACGTGGTGCACCGCCTCGACCGCGACACCAGCGGACTGATGATCTATGCCAAGGACATGCAGACAGAGCAAATACTGGAGCACGACTGGCACAACATCGTCTACGACCGCCGCTACGTGGCGGTGCTCAGCGGAGAGATGGAGGACGACGAGGGCACCATAGCCAACTGGCTGAAGGACAACAAGGCCTACGTCACCTATTCGTCGCCCGTGGACAACGGCGGCAAGTATGCCGTCACCCACTTCTGCACCCTCGACCGCACCACCGAGCACTCGCTCGTGGAGTTCCGCCTCGAGACAGGCCGCAAGAACCAGATCCGTGTGCACTCCGCCGACATGGGCCATCCCGTGTGCGGCGACGTGAAATACGGCAACGGTGACGACCCCATACACCGCCTCTGCCTCCATGCCTACGTGCTCTGCTTCTATCATCCCGTCACCCACGAGCGCATGGAGTTCGACACACCCATACCCGCCCCGTTCCGCCGCCTGTTCAAGTAGCAGGCACACAAGCAAGAACCCTTAAAACGAAACTCAAGAAATGGAAAATATAGCCTATTCCCTGTTCAGCGTCATTGCCCTCATCGTGGTCTTCTTCCTGGTGAAGAAGATTGCCGGCTGCATGATCAAGAGCGTCATCATGCTCCTGCTGGCAGCCGTGCTGGCAGCCGTCTACTTCTTCTACCTGAAGTGACGCCCGCACATTTTGTGCCCGCAAGGCTTGGTTGTGTGGCGGAAACTTCGTGACTTGGCAAACCCAACAAAAGCAAGTCAATATGTTCGGTAAAATCGTCAACAAATATCCGGTCGAAATACAGACCTTCTCCAATATAAGAGAGGGACATTACCTGTATGTAGACAAGACGCCATTCATTGTCGACTTCCGCACCAAGGGCATGAAGTATGTGTTCCTGAGTCGCCCGAGGCGGTTCGGGAAGTCGCTCTTTGCCTCCACCCTGCATGCCTATTTCGAGGGCAGGAAGGACCTCTTCGAGGGGCTCGCCATAGCAGACTACGAGAAGGAATGGGCCAAGCATCCCGTGCTTCACTTCGACATGAGCGGTGCCAAGCACTTCGATGCCGACTCCCTGAACCAGTATCTTGACTGGATACTGAAGCCCTACGAAGAAGAATACGGGCTGACGCCCCGAAACGGGAACCCTAACACCAGAATGGCAGACGTGGTGAAGACCGCTTTCCGGCAGACCGGACAGAAAGTGGCGGTCATCATAGACGAGTATGACGCCCCCCTGCTCGACGTGGTGCACGAGAAGGAAAACCTGGGGGTACTGCGGAAAATCATGCAGAACTTCTACAGTCCGCTGAAAATGCTCGACCCCTACCTGGAGTTCTGCTTCATCACGGGCATCACCAAGTTTTCGCAGCTCAGCATATTCAGTGAACTGAACAATCAGCGAGGCATAGAGACGCATCTGATCCAGTCATGCTCATCCGGGGTTGTAGTTGATGATTACAACCCCTGTTGTTTCCAAGTATAAGAAAGACGGACTGCAATCCCGGCAAGTGGTATGCGGCTCCAAGACTTGTATTGGCTCAAACAACAATCGGGCTGTAAGCCCAGTCTGTACTCAGCCCAGGGCAAAGCGTAGCGACACCCTGGGTAGTTGTGGGTTAAAACGTACGCCCTGCAAAGGCAAAAGTAGGCAGAACCACAGTTGGTTGCCTTTACTTTTGTCTCTGCAGGGCGTGATGCTATTTATCCCCAAGGTGTCGCTTCGCTTGCCCTGGGCTATGGAGAAGTTGGGCTTTCAGCCTGCTATCCCTTTTTCAGTCAGCTATTCATGAATACGCCTGCTTGCGTCTGCCGGCACAAACAGGCGGGGTGGAGCAGAGGGCGTTTAGTATTCCGTCTTGTCCGTTTTCTCGCTCCACATCTCGAAGGCCTTCATGGCCTCAGTGCGGAGCAGAATCTCGGAGGGCTTCTTTCGCTTTTCGGGAGCGAGGGCAATCTCCTGATAGATGAAGTCGTCGTCGAAGCCTATGGCAGCGGCATCCTTGCGGTCGTTGGCATAGTATATCTTGTCAAGACGCGCCCAGTAGATGGCACCGAAACACATGGGGCAGGGCTCGCACGAGGTGAATATCTCGCAGCCCGACAGATCGAACGTGTGGAGAGCCTGGGCTGCCTTGCGGATGACCGACACCTCGGCATGCGCCGTGGGGTCGCAGTCGATGGTCACACAGTTGGACGCTTCGGCAATGATTTCGCCCTGGCGTGCTATGACGGCTCCAAACGGTCCACCGCCTTTTCTCACACTCTCTTCGCTGAGGGCAATAGCCCGGAGCATTAATTCCTTGTTTGTCATAATCTTCTTGCTTTAATGGTTGATGAGGGGAAAAAGGGGCATATCGCGAATTGCTTCATGATATGCCCCTGTCTTATTTACTGATGTGTGTATGGTTCTTTACACGAGACCCTTGCCGTGGCAGTCCTTGAACTTCTTGCCGCTGCCGCATGGACACGGGTCGTTGCGGCGGGGCATCTTGTCCTTCACATAGGGAGTGTGGTTCACTTCCTGTGCATTCTCGCGTGTGTCCTGGCTGGCAGCAGCACGCTGTGCCTCGTCTTCCAGGTCTTCCTTCTGCTCGTTGTAGCGCTGGCTGTGCTCTTCGGGAGCAGCCTGCTGCACTTCCTGCTGCTGGAGTTCGGGTATCTGGGCACGCATGAGGATGCTGGCAATGCGGTTGTTCATGGTGTTCACCATGTTGTCGAACAGTTTCACGCTCTCGAGCTTGAAGATGAGCAGCGGGTCTTTCTGCTCGTAGGAAGCGTTCTGCACGCTGTGTTTCAGTTCGTCGAGCTGGCGGAGGTTCTCCTTCCACTCATCATCGATGATGTGGAGCATGATGACCTTCTCAAACTGCTTGACCACGCTCTTGCATTCCGTGTCGTAGGCCTCCTTGAGGTCGCATGGGATGTTGTAGCCACGCTTGCCGTCGGTCAGCGGCACCATGATGCGCTCGAACATCTGTCCTTGCTCTTCCTCCACCTGCTTGATGACAGGCCATGCCACGCTCTGTATTCGGTCGGTCTTGCGCTTGAAGGCTGCCATGGCTTCCTGGAAGGCACGCTCCTCGAGGTCAGAGTGGTTGTTGCTGTTGATGAACTCTTCTTCGGTGAAAGGACATTCCATGGCGAGCACCTTGAGGAACTGTTCGCGGCAGCCCTCGTAGTCGTTGCTCTCGATGATGTTGACCACGCGGTCCCAGATCACGTTGGTGATGTCCATGCCGATGCGCTCGCCCATCAGGGCGTGGCGGCGCTTCTCGTAGACCACGGTGCGCTGCTTGTTCATCACGTCGTCGTATTCGAGCAGGCGCTTGCGGATGCCGAAGTTGTTCTCCTCGACCTTCTTCTGTGCACGCTCGATGCTCTTCGAGATCATCGGAGCCTCGATGCGCTCTCCCTCCTTGAAGCCGAGACGGTCCATCACGGCGGCAATGCGCTCGGATGCGAACAGACGCATCAGCTTGTCTTCAAGCGACACGTAGAACACGGATGAGCCCGGGTCGCCCTGACGGCCTGCACGGCCGCGAAGCTGGCGGTCCACACGGCGGCTCTCATGGCGTTCGGTGCCGATGATGGCCAGACCGCCTGCTGCCTTCACTTCAGGGGTGAGCTTGATGTCGGTACCACGGCCTGCCATGTTGGTGGCGATGGTCACGGCTCCGAGCATGCGCTCCTCCACGTGCTTGTTGCCGTCGGCGTCGGTGATTTCCACCTTGCCCATAGTGCTGCGTCCGGCTTCCTGCACGATGTGGGCCTCGCGCATGTGCTGCTTGGCGTTGAGGGTGTTGTGTGGAATATGGCGCATGTCGAGCATCTTGCTCAGCATTTCGGATATTTCAACAGATGTGGTACCCACGAGCACCGGACGGCCTGCGTTGCGCATCTCAATGATTTCTTCGATGACGGCCTTGTATTTCTCGCGCGCAGTCTTGTAGACACGGTCGTCAAGGTCTTTGCGGGCGATGGGCTTGTTGGTGGGAATCTCCACCACGTCGAGCTTGTAGATGTCCCAGAACTCGCCTGCCTCGGTGCTGGCCGTACCGGTCATACCGGAGAGCTTGTGGTACATGCGGAAGTAGTTCTGCAGGGTAATGGTGGCGAATGTCTGTGTGGCGGCCTCCACCTTGACGTGCTCCTTGGCTTCCACGGCCTGGTGGAGTCCGTCGCTCCAGCGGCGTCCCTCCATGATACGGCCTGTCTGCTCGTCCACGATTTTCACTTCACCGTCCATCACCACGTACTCGTCGTTGATGTTGAACATGGTGTATGCCTTGAGCAACTGCTGCAGGGTGTGCACGCGCTCGCTCTGCACGGCATAGTGGTTGAGCAGGTCGTCTTTCTTGTCGAGGCGCTGCTGCTCGTCGAGGTCTTTCTCGTTTTCGAGAGCCGAGAGTTCGCTGGCTATGTCGGGGAGTACGAAGAGCTCCTTGTCGTTCACCTGGTTTGAGAGCCATTCGGTACCCTTGTCGGTGAGGTCGCAGGAGTTGAGTTTCTCGTCAACCACAAAGTAGAGGGGCTCTACGGCCTCAGGCATCTTGCGGTTGTTGTTCTCCATGTAGTATTCCTCTGTCTTGAGCATGCCGGCCTTGATGCCCTCTTCCGAGAGATACTTGATGAGCGGCTTGTTCTTGGGCAGGGCCTTGAATGAGCGGTAGAGCGAGAGGAAGCCCTCGTCGAGTGTCTTCTGGTCTTTGGTCTGCTGGCCCTTGCTGATGAGCTGCTTGGCCTCTGCCAGGTATTGGGTGGCGAGCTTGCGCTGCACGTCGACCAGTTTCTCCACCAGTGGCTGGTACTCCTCGTACATCTGGTCGTCGCCTTTGGGCACGGGACCAGAGATGATGAGCGGTGTACGGGCATCGTCGATGAGCACGGAGTCGACCTCGTCGACGATGGCATAGTTGTGAGCGCGCTGCACGAGGTCGGCAGGCGAAACAGCCATGTTGTCGCGCAGGTAGTCGAAGCCGAACTCGTTGTTGGTACCGAAGGTGATGTCTGCCATGTAGGCCTTGCGGCGCTCGGGTGAGTTGGGACGATGCTTGTCGATGCAGTCCACGGAGAGTCCGTTGAACTCATAGAGCGGTCCCATCCACTCGGAGTCACGCTTGGCGAGGTAGTCGTTGACGGTCACCACGTGTACGCCGTTGCCGGTGAGGGCGTTGAGGAACACAGGAAGGGTGGCCACGAGTGTCTTTCCTTCACCTGTCGCCATTTCGGCAATCTTGCCTTGGTGGAGCACCACGCCGCCGAAGAGCTGCACGTCGTAGTGTACCATTTCCCACTTCAGGTCGTTGCCGCCTGCTGTCCAGTGGTTGTGATAGATGGCCTTGTCGCCGTCGATGGTGATGAAGTCGTTCTTGGGGTCGGCAGCCAGTTCGCGGTCGAAGTCGGTGGCGGTGACCACGGTCTCTTCGTTTTCGGCGAAGCGGCGTGCAGTGTCTTTCACGATGCTGAACGCCACGGGCAGCACTTCCGTGAGAGCCTTCTCATAGATTTCGAGCACTTCCTTCTCGAGCTTGTCGATCTGGGCGAAGATGGATTCGCGCTCGTCGATGGGCGTTTCTTCAATCTTGGCTTTGAGTTCAGCAATCTTGGCCTTCTGTTCGTTGGCTGAGTCTTGCACGTACTTCTTGATTTCGTTGGTGCGTGCACGCAGTTCGTCGTTGCTCAGCGCCTTGATTTCAGGGTAGGCGGCCTTCACTTGTTCCACGATGGGCTGGATGAGCTTCATGTCGCGTGAAGACTTGTTGCCGAACAATGACTGGAGGATTTTGTTGAAATTCATTGTTATTTTGTTTTTATTTATTTCACTTTGGTTTGCAAAGGTACTGCAATTTGGAGACAATACAAAGGGAAACCTTTTCTTTTTTCTCTCCGTGTCGTAGCAGTACACTATATATAATAAGGTGATGTGGAAGGGACTGCGGAGGGATGCAGCCCTTCTCAGGGCGGATGGCAAATAGAGGAGTGGTGTGTCTGCAAGGGTAGGGCACACACGCTGACCGTCCCTTTGTCGGCTCAATAAAGAGGTGCCGCCTTGCAGGCATTCGGTGCCCTGATGCGGATGGTTTTGGCTATGGTAGGCGCAAGGCGGTCTACCGTGACCGGAGTGGAAATGCGCTCGGCTCTGACGTCGGCGCCGTAGATGATAATGGGGAAGGGCACGAACGATGCCCGTGCCGTGAATGTTTCCTGGTTGTCCTCGTTGAGCAGTTGCCAGCCTGGTGTCACTTCGATGACGATGTCGCCGTTGACGTTGGGCATGTAGCCGTTGCGGATGGTCTCGAGGTCGTTGCTGCGGCTGGTCAGGAGCAGGTCGCTCGTGAAGCAGTCGCGCACGCCCGAAAGTTGCATGAGGAATGCCTGGCACCGCTTGAGCACATCGCTCATGCTCAAGCGCTTCTGTTCGATGAGTTTGTCGTTGAGGTAGAGCTGGTTGTGGAAGTAGGTGTTCACATACCTTCCCTGTCCGTAGATGGCTCCGAGATAGATGTTGAGCAGGTTGGCGGTGCGGTTGATGTAGAAGGTGCCGGTGGGTATGCGGTATTTGGCATAGTCCTGCTTCTCCTCCTCGTCGCTATAGCCGGTGCTGGTCACCACGAACACCACGTTCTGCCGGCCCAGGTTCTGCTCGATGGTGGTGATGAGCTTGCCGATGTTCTTGTCCAGACTGACATAGGTTTGCTGCAACTGGCTCTGCCATTGCGTGGTCTTGTCGTTCTTGACATTGCCTGCATAGTAGGTCACCTCGAGCAAGTCCGGCCGGCTGTCGGTGCCCATGGATGTGTTGCGGAAGCACTGCAGCGCCATGTCTGTAATGCTTGAATTGATGGCAATGAAATCGTTGGTTCTGAGCGACTTCGGTGGGTTGGTCTCGTTGAGCACCTTAGCCCATTTGGGCAAGTCCTTGCTGTAATAGGCCGAAGTGGTCCATTTGCCATCTTCGTCTATCCAGATGGCTCCGTCGGCAGCGTGGCCGGCAGAGAGAATGGCCGCGTTGCGGAAGGGGGCTATGGCATAGACCAGGCCACCGCCTTCGGTGGCTATCTTGAGTTCGTCGCCAATGGTCGACGATACGATATGGTTGGGGGAATACTGAAATTTGGGGTCGCTGTCGCAGGTGATGGGCTGCAGCGTGTTGCGGTCGAGCCACTTCTCGCCTACGACGCCATTATAATAAGGTGTGGCACCGGTCTGAATAGTGGCAATGGCAGACGCCCTGTCGATGGGCGTAAAGGCGTAGGACACGTTCTCGAATATCTTGCCTTGCTTGAGCAACTTGCGGAAACCATTCTCGGTATAGAGCGGAGCGAAGGCCTCGATATAGTCGGAGCGCAACTGGTCAACGGTGATGTTGACCACAAGCTTGGGCGCCGGATTGAGCGTCTGTGCCTGTGTGGCAGTGGCGGTGATGGCGACGAGCGCTGCTGTGACGTATCTATTCATTTCTGCCCTTTCTCAATTTGTAAACCACGAAGTGGGACTCACTTCTTGACAACAAAGACAATGCCACAAAATACATGCCCTCGGCATAGTCCTGGAAAAGTCCTCCCGCAAAGAACAGTCCTACAAGGACTGCGTTGACGGTAGTCCACAGGGGATAATCGTTTCTTCGGGTGGCCTTTACCGTGTTCCAAAGGAACAACAAGGGAAGGGGGCTGAAAACCAATATCTGCAGATTGAGGCTTACAGTGGGGTGCTGCGAGAAAATCATGGCGAAAAGAATAAGACCGGCCAGCCCGCTTAGCGTCATCAATGCCACGTCTACTCCCCAATAGATCTTCTTGTTGCGAATCTCCAATCCGCAGATTGCGGAGCAGATAAAGAAAAGCATGAAGCTACATTCGTAAGGCGTAAATGGAAACCCCATTTCTTGAACTTGGGGGCGTTGCTCCACCACAACGGTGGTCTTTCCCACTAAAGGTTTCTTGTCAAGGCGTGCTGTGGCAAAGTCTTCTTCCAAATATTCGGGCAGAAACTGACTTTCGCTTTCGGTCATTGTCCTGTCTGCCATGACGCCCAGCAGAATGTCGTTGCCGAACCTTGCCCAACGGTGGTTGTGGTTATAGAAGTGGATGGCGTCGCGGAAGGTGCCGTTTGAACTGTCTTTTTCTTTATAGTACACCTTGTGGCCGGCAGCCTGGATGTTGTCGACCAGGATGTCGCGGGCACGGGTTGTGCAGTTGTCGTAGAAATAGTTGTAGCGATACTCCCGGTTCTGTGGCTCGTAGTTTGTTTCTATAGCCTTGATGATGCGCTCTTTCGACTCGTTGTCGATGTTGAGAGTTTGCTGTACTACTTTTCTTCCTTCACGGGTGTATTCCTCGCAAAAGGTGCTGAAAGGCACAATGCCCATCTCGTAGTCTGTCAGGCCGAACACGAACCGGAGGAGGAAATGCGGCTTGTTGAAACTGAACATGCCGTAATTGATGGCCACGTCGATTCCTTGAGTGGGATTCTCATAGCGGATGGCGGTATGACCATAGAGACTGTAAACCTCAGTGTGGGGGCCACAGGTGAGCAAGCTAATGCGCACAGAGTCTAATCCCGAGGCTTGGGTAGGGTTGCCGGTAACTTGAGATACTGCGGTTATATTATTGAAAACCAATAATATAACACATAGTATAACTGTCTTTATGATGGTTTTTAAACTTTTCACGATGCAAAAATAACTTTAATTATTGACTTTACGTGCTATTATTTCGTTTTTTTTCAATAATTTTGCAGCATCGAACAAAAATGAGCATACTCGTAGAAGTGTGCTATAAATCAATTATTAATGAAGAAAAACATCGTAAGCGCCCTCTTTTTGACGGCGATGTCTCTGACAGCAGTGGCTCAGAGCGGCACGAATTCTCCATACAGCCAGTATGGACTGGGTTCATTGTCAGACCAAACCAGCGGCTTCAATCGCGGCATGAATGGAGTAGGGCTGGGCTTCCGTGAACATAATCAAGTGAACTTTATCAATCCCGCCTCCTATTCGTCAATGGACTCGTTGACGTTCATCTTCGACGTGGGCGTGAGCGGACAGGTCACCAACTTCAAGGAGAACGGCAAGAAACTCAATGCCAACAATGCCGACTTTGAATATGCCGTGGCTGGATTCCGCGCCTTCAGACACTTGGGTATGAGTTTCGGTATCCTGCCTTTCACCAACGTGGGCTACAGCTACTCGTATACCAAACCGCTGAGTGACGGCTCCAGTGCCACCTATACCAATGCCTATTCGGGCTCAGGCGGCCTGCACCAAATTTATCTGGGCGCAGGCTGGGAACCCTTGAAGGGACTTTCCGTCGGTGCCAACGTGGCTTATCTGTGGGGTGACATCACACGCACCGTATCCAACTCCTACAGCGATTCTTATGCAAACACACTTTCCAAAGCCTACAATGTGGATGTGCGCAGCTATAACCTGATGTTCGGAGCTCAGTATCAGTTTGTAATGAACAAGAAGGAAAGCTTCACGCTGGGTGCCACCTATACCTTGGGCCACAAGCTGGGCGCAGACCCGCAGTGCGTGGTGCAGTCGTACAACAGCCAGACGGCAGTGGCATACGCCGACACCATGACCGTGAAAAACGGACTCGAGATACCCACCATGCTTGGCGTGGGCCTTGCGTGGAACCATGACAACAAGCTCAAGGTGGGCGTGGACTACTCGCTCCAGAAGTGGGGCAGCGTGCAGTTCCCCCAATATAAAGTGGTGGACAACAAGGCTGCTTACCTGCTCACCGAGAACCTGTTTACAGACCGCCACAAGGTAAACCTCGGCGTGGACTACTGCGGCAATGAGCGCTCCCGCCATTTCCTCGGGCGCATTCATTATCGTGCCGGTGCGTCCTATGCCACCTCGTATCAGAAAATCAACGGACTCGACGGCCCGAAGGAACTCTCCGTGAGTGCAGGCTTCGGCATACCCATCATGAACGGATGGAACAACCGCTCCATTCTCAATATCAGCGGACAGTGGGTTCACCAGTCGGCCAAGAGCCTGATTACGGAGAATACCTTCCGCATCAACATCGGACTGACCTTCAACGAGCGTTGGTTCATGAAGTGGAAAGTGGAATAACAAATGCGTTCAAACACTATAACACACCATATTGTTCTGTTGGCAATCCTTGCCACCTCGCTGCTTGCCTGCAACCAACCCAAGGAACACACCGCTCCAGCCATCTACCCACGAGACTCCGTGGCAACGATGACCAGCTATGGTGTCAACACCCTGGTGTCTGATTCGGGCGTAATCAAATACAAGATAGTGACGGAAAGGTGGGAGGTCAATCAGAACGTGAACCCGTCGCGCTGGATATTCGACAAGGGACTCT
This sequence comes from uncultured Prevotella sp., assembly GCA_934191235.1. Classification (GTDB taxonomy): domain Bacteria; phylum Bacteroidota; class Bacteroidia; order Bacteroidales; family Bacteroidaceae; genus Prevotella. The sequence continues at coordinate 47,436 of CAKPUA010000019.1, forward strand.
TCCTCGAGCAATTTGACGAGAAGTTCCACGTGCAGTCGTATATCCAGTGCGATACGGCGTATTATTTCGACACCAAGCGACTTTGGGAACTCCGTGGCCGCGTGCGCATACTCACCAAGGACGGACTGCGCTTCTCGAGCGAGGAGCTCTATTGGGACGAGAACGAACACGAACTCTACAGCAACAAGTTCTCAAGGCTCGTCACTCCCGACCGCCAACTCCAGGGCAGCTATTTCCGCAGCGACGAGCGTATGACCCGCTACTATGTGTCGAACACAAAGGGCTCGTTCGAGAAAGGCGACATTGACAAGACACCAGCCGACACGGCAACGGCAGCCAAGGGCTCCACTGCCGACAGTGCGGCAGTGCATCCTGGACGCCTGCCTGCACAGCCCAAACGAAAACAATAAAAATGTATATAGACTTAATCATAGGAATAATCGTCACGCTGGTGCTCTCTGGCTTTTTCTCCGGCATGGAGATGGCGTTCGTGTCGAGCAACCGCATGCTGGCTGAGATGGACAAGGAAAAGAACGGCATATCACAACATTGCCTTTCATTGTTCTACCGCCAGCCCAACAACTTCGTGAGCACCATGCTCGTGGGCAACAACATCGTGTTGGTGCTCTACGGCCTGCTATTTGCCAAGTTGTTCGACAGCACGGTGTTTGAAGGGCTCGATGTGGGACTTCGTGTCACGGCCGACACGGTAGTGTCTACCATCATCGTGCTGTTCACGGGCGAATTCCTTCCCAAGATGTTTTTCAAGAGCACCCCCAACAGGCTGCTCACCTTCTTTGCTCTTCCGGCTTTCTTCTTCTATATCCTCCTCTGGCCCATATCCCGACTGGCCACGCTGCTTTCACGCGGCCTGCTCAAGTTGGGCGGCATCAAGGTGGAGAACGGCGCGAAAGACGAAGAGTTCTCCAAGGTAGACCTCGACTACCTCGTGCAGTCGAGCATAGACAACGCCAAGAACGACGACGAGATAGACGACGAGGTGAAGATGTTCCAGAACGCCCTCGACTTCTCCGATACCAAGGTGCGCGACTGTATGGTGCCCCGCACGGAAATCAATGCCGTGGAGGAAAACTGCACCACCGACGAACTGATGCAGAAGTTTGTGGAGAGCGGCAACTCAAAGATCATTGTTTACCGCGAAGACATTGACCATATCATCGGCTATATCCACTCGTCAGAGATGTTCCACGACAAAGACCATTGGCGCGCCCATGTGCGCACCCTTCCCTTTGTGCCCGAAACCATGGCTGCACAGAAACTGATGCACATGTTCCTGCAGCAGAAGAAGAGCCTGGGCGTGGTGGTCGACGAGTTCGGCGGCACCAGCGGCATTGTCTCGCTGGAAGACATCGTGGAAGACATCTTCGGCGACATCGAAGACGAACACGACACCACTAACTATGTGGCAAAGAAGACCGACGACGGAGAATACATCCTCTCGGCCCGGCTGGAAATAGACAAGGTGAACGAAATGTTCGGGCTCGACCTGCCCGAAAGCGACGAATACATGACCATCGGCGGACTCATTCTCAACGTCTACCAGAGCTTCCCCAAACTCAACGAAGTGGTCAAGGCCGGACGCTACGAGTTTAAGATTATCAAGAACACAATGACAAAAATAGAATTGGTAAGACTAAAAGTGAACGCGGAATGACACATTTCCGTGTAAAAATTCTGTTATTTCCTTTTTTCTTACTACTTTTGTATGCTCTTTGTGAAAACAGAAATCAATCTTTCACTGCAGAACAAACTGAAAAATAATAATAATTAAAATAAATCTATAAAATGGCAGCATTAGGAAAAATCAGAAGCAAAGGAGTAATCCTTATCTGTATTATCGGTTTTGGCCTTTTCGCCTTCATTGCAGAAGAGGCATTCCGATCATGCGAAACCACCAACAATGACCGCCGTCAGCAGATAGGCGAGGTGCTTGGTGAGAAAATCAACTATCAGGACTTCCAGAAGATAGTTGAAGAGTACACGGAGGCTATGAAGATCCGCTATCAGCGCGACAACTTCACCGACGACGAGCTCAACTCTATCCGCGACCAGGTTTGGCAGGAGTATGTGTCCAACAAGGTGATCGCCAGCGAGGCAGCCAAGGTGGGACTCACCGTCACCGACCAGGAACTGCGCAACGTGCTCACACAAGGCACCAATCCACTGCTCTTGCAGACACCGTTCGTCAACCAGCAGACCGGCCGTTTCGACGTGACCGTGCTCGACAAGTTCATGAGCGACTACAACAAGGCCAAGACCGCAAATCCGCAGATGGCACAGCAGGCAGAGTCAACCTACAAGTACTGGATGTTTATCGAGAAGACACTGCGCAACACGCTCCTCTCGCAGAAATACCAGAGCCTCTTGGCACACTGCCTGATTTCCAATCCCGTTGAGGCCAAGATGGCATACACCGACGAGAACGAGGAAAGCAACATCCAGCTTGCTTCTCTCCCTTATTCTTCCATCAACGACAACAAGGTGCAGATTTCCGAGTCAGATCTCAAGGCCAAGTATGAAGAACTCAAGGGCGCCTTCAAGCAGCCTGTAGAGAGCCGCGACATCAAGTATGTCAGCGTACGTGTCAGCGCCTCGGCTGCCGACCGTGCAGCCCTCGGCAAGCAGTTCGCACAGTATGCCGAGCAAATCAAGACCGCAGAGGATCCCGCATCCGTGGTACGCAAGAGTGCATCGCTCGTGCCTTATCTTGGCCTTCCTGTCAGCAAGAACGCCTTCCCTCAGGACATCGCAGCCCGCCTTGACTCCATGTCAGTAGGCCAGACACTGGGTCCTGTGGAGAATAAGGACGACAACACGCTCAACATCATCCGCCTCATCGCCAAGACCGAACTTCCCGACTCCGTGCAGTTCCGTCAGATCCAGGTGGCTGGCGACAAGGCCAAGCAGACAGCCGACAGCATCTACAATGCACTTCAGGCTGGTGGCGACTTCGAGGCCATTGCCCGCAAGTACGGACAGACAGGCGAGAAGATTTGGTTCACCAACCAGATGTATGAGCAGAGCCAGAGCATAGACAAGGACAACAAGGCATTCGTCAACGCACTCCTCACATCGGGCGTCAACGCCACACAGAACCTTGCCATGACACAGGGCAACGTGATTCTCCAGGTGGTAGACCGCCGCGACATGACAGCCAAGTACACCGCAGCCGTCATCAAGAAGACCATCGACTTCAGTAAGGAGACATACAGCGCAGCCTACAACCAGTTCAGCCAGTTCCTCAGCGAGAACACAACCATCGACGCTATAGAGAAGAATGCTGTCAAGAAGGGCTACAACGTGCTGACAGGCAACGACATTACCACCTCACAACACTACGTGGGCGGTGTGCGTGGCACACGTGAAGTGCTCAAGTGGATCTTCCAGGCCAAGGAAGGCGAGGTTTCTCCCCTCTACGATTGTGGCGACAACGACAACATGATGGTTGTTTCGCTCACCAAGATTCACCCACAGGGCTACCGTTCACTCGACGACCCGCAGGTGAAGGAAATTATCAAGCGTGAGGTAATGAAGGACAAGAAGGCAGAGATGCTCATTGCCAAGCTCAACGGCGTGAGCAGCATTGCCGCAGCCAAGGCTAAGGGTGCCAACATCAGCACCGTCAACCAGGTGACCTTCGCTTCACCAGCCTTCGTTTCCGCTACCGGTTCCAGCGAGCCTGCCTTGAGCGGTGCTGTGGCAGCCACAGCCAAGGGCAAGTTCTCCAGCCATGCCGTGAAGGGCAACGCAGGAGTCTACATGTTCCAGGTGACAAGCAAGAGCATGCGTCCTGTGAAGTACAACGAGAAGGAGTACATCCAGAAGATGCGCCAGCAGTCACTGCAGTATGCCAGCAACTTCATGCAGGATCTCCTCCTGAAAGCCAACGTGGTGGACAACCGCTACCTCTTCTTCTAATCGGAGAAGATACGCAATTACATACGAAAAAGGGCTTGACTTCCACAAAAGTCAAGCCCTTTTTCGTTTTGTTTTTGATAGCAGACAGTAGTCAGCCCCTTGCCTTTGTCCGTGCTAACCGACGGCCTTCTTGTATATTCTCCAAAAGAAGTGCCAGGTTCTGAACACAGGCTCGCTCAAAGCCTCGGCAGGGTAATATCTGACAAAGTGCATATTTCTCCATATCTTCAGGAAATACTTCTTTGCCATGCCTTGCTGCGTGAAATGGCCATACTTGGAAAAGTGCTTGCCGAAGTTGCCGCCATCCATAATCTCCGAAAGCAGCAACTTTCCCCGTTTCTCGTCCATCGGAGCAATCATCTTCTCACCCCGCAGCCCAAGCACCTCATGCAGCACATACATCACGGAACCCGCGAACTTCCAAAGCCCAAGCCGCTTCAATTCGCGCTGCAATGTTTCAACATTTCCAGCGCTCCAACTTTCGATATTAAAATAGTAGTCTATCATCTGCCTCATTCCAATCCCCTCGTCGAAGAAATGGTGATACAGATGACTCAACTGATAAATCACATTGAACGCCGTCGTCGGCACAGCTATCTCGCCAGCATCATCGGGCAAGCTCACCATATTTGAACATTGCAAATCCACATTTCGCTTGAACCACTTCAGCAACCGACGGTTGTAGACAGGATTATTCATCACGCAAGGAAAGAAATGCAGCTCCACCGGCACACCATCTATCGACGTTTCCAAATGATGATACCTGATGTCATATGCCAATGCAAAACGCTTCTTTGCATATTCTGATATTTCAGCACGGCTTGTGTTCAGCCACACATCTACATCCCCCGGAGTTCTCGAATAAGGATTCTTATAACCTGAGTTCGGGATAAGAAAGTTGGTATAAAAGTTGGTAATCTCGATAATTTTTAGTACCTTTATAGTTGAG
>CAKPUA010000020.1:0-52124 GCA_934191235.1 uncultured Prevotella sp.
GTACCACCAGGAATCGAACCGGGGACACAAGGATTTTCAGTCCTTTGCTCTACCAACTGAGCTATGGCACCAACTTGTTTGCTGCTGAATTGCGGGTGCAAAGGTAGTGCTTTTTTATTTATCCCGCAACTTTTTTACAGTTTTTCTTCAAAAATAATCGTTTCTTTTTTGTTTTGTCTCCAATTTATTGTACCTTTGCAAACGCAATCGGGATGTAGCGCAGTTGGTAGCGCACTACGTTCGGGACGTAGGGGTCGCCAGTTCGAGTCCGGTCATCCCGACTATTGCGAAGGTCAATTCACACGCAAGTGATGAGTTGACCTTTTTTCTTTTCCCGTATGCCAGTTTGTGGAAATTGCGCTACATGCAAACGTTCATTGGCTAATATTCAAGATAAGGAGCAAGACGTGCAAGCTGGGATTCGGGGAATTCAGGAAGAAGCGAAAGTTCGCGAATGTCTTTCAAAGGACCGTTTTTGCGCACATGATCAACGATGGCACGCGCCTGATAGAAGTTGATATAGGGATGCTGACGGAGTTTTGAAACCGTCGATTTGTTGACTGGAAGTTTATTCACGCATGGACGGACAATCTTGAAATAAGGCAATGACGATTCAGGAAAACCTTCTATTTCCAGCAACTGCCCCACCCTACAATAGCCGCCAAGACGATGCCCATAGTTGACAACTGCCCTTGCCCAAGCGCTGCCAATGCCTGGAACTTTCTTCAGTTGGGTCGTATCCGCATGACTAAGGTCTATTTGCTGTCCCTTTTCAAGCTTGATGGGATAGAGCACCGTGTCACGATGATAGACAGAAGATTCCTCGGAAGAAGCATATACTTCGGCTGCAGGGCGATAGTCGTCACTGATATGGATATAAGGCTCAAGTTCACGATATTGCTTGACTGTAAGTCCGTAAAGACGTGCAAAGTCTGAGGGCTTATGATAGACGCCACCCTTGGCCCGATAGCGATAGATGTTGCGCACCTGCCAAGGTTGCAAGCCCAACCTCAATAGTTGTGTGCTGTCGGCAGTATTAGGGTCGAAAGCAAATCGCTCCACATTACGTTCTGCTACCCGGTAATACGCGCCTGAATTTTCAGAGCGTTTCTTTTTCCACTCATTGCCGAGCATGATGGAGTCTACACTGTCATTCTCGCCTGTGGAAGAAAACCGGGTTCCAACAAAAAAGAACACGCCACCACCAATGAGAACGAATATGACGGTAGCCACCAAAACCCTGCGTTCGTCGCGAAGGAAACCGAAAGAACGATTATCCATAATCCCTAAAGTATTTTTAGAAAAGACCGAACTGGTGCAGGAAAATCACCGCGATACACACGGGGCACACCACACGGACAAGGAAAAGCCAGAACTTGTACGTCGTGGCAGGCAAAGTGCCCCAGTTGGTATATTCATCGCGCACCAGTTTTTGCGGCACGTACCACCCGATAAGCAGACAGGTAAGGAAACCGCCAAGAGGCAAAGAAATCTGCGCAGTAAGATAATCGCAAAACTCCATGAACGACATGCCAAACAGTTGCAAGCCCGGACATGCACCCGAAGACAGGGAACTGAACACCGTGACCACACTGCAAGATACCGTTACAATCCACGCTGCCGCTGAACGGGAAAGTTTGAACTCTTCTTGGAAAAACGCCGTACCTATCTCGTGCATGGAGATAGTTGATGTCAAAGCAGCCAATGAGAGCAGTGCATAGAAGAGAACGGAAATGACATAACCCACCAATGGCATGGAGCCAAAAGCCTGTTGGAAAACGGCCGGCAGAGTGATGAATATCAGTTTGGGACCGCTGTCGGGATTAACACCCACAGAGAAGGCTGCCGGGAAAATCATCAGTCCCGCCAAGATGGCTATGGCTGAGTCAAGCAGAGCTATCTGTATGGAAGATTTCAACAGGTTGGTCTGACGACTGAAATAGGAAGCATACGTGCAAAGACAGGCCGTGCCCAAGCTGAGCGAGAAGAAAGCCTGTCCCAAAGCCTCTAGGAAAACATTTCCGGTAACCTTGCTGAAATCGGGCTTGAAAAGGAACTCGATGCCCTTCACGGCATTGGGAAGCATGCACGAAGCGCACACGATAATGACGAGCAGGACAAAGAGCGTGGGCATCAGAAAGTTGGAGGCTTTCTCAATGCCGCTCCTTACGCCACGTGCCACCACGAAATGGGTGAGCACGACAAAGCCGACGCCCCAAAGCAGAGGGCTGAAAACAGACGAGGAGAAAGCTGTGAAATAGTCGGCCACCTGCTCGACAGAGCCTCCAACCTGCATGGTTATCGAGGCATAAAGATACTGAAGGCACCAACCGGCTACTACAGCATAGAATCCCAAAATAATCATGGAGGTAATCATACCCATATAGCCTATAATAGCCCAAGGCTTGCCACCCGACAAAGTGCGGTAGGCACGGGCTGCATTGGACGCGGAATGACGACCGACAATAAACTCGGCAATCATACCCGGCACACCAAGCATCAACACACAAACAAGATATATGAGAATGAAGGCCGCTCCACCATTCTCACCCGTCATATAGGGAAAGCGCCATATATTGCCCAAGCCAACGGCAGAACCTGCCGTGGCAAGGATGACGCCCAACTTTCCGAACTTCGCTCTTTCGCTCATATCTTAATTATTTAAATGATTCCAAACTGGTGAAGGAAAATGGCAAGGATACATAAAGGGCACACGTATCGCACACAGAAAAGCCAAGCCGTGAATACGGAGCCCCTCAAGGTTCCCCAATTGGTAAACTCGTCGTGCAGTAGTTTCTTGGGCAGATACCAACCGACAAACAGGCTGGTAAAGAAGCCGCCCAATGGGAGGAATATCTGGCCAGTGACGAAATCGAACACGTCAAACAGGCTCTTGCCACTGACGGTAAGGAAACTCCAATCACCCAAAGACATGGAACAAAAAGCGCCAATCACACAAACAGCCAAAGAGATGAACATGGCGGCTTTCTTACGGGAAATTTTCATTTCCTCGCAAAGGAATGCCGTGCTCACCTCATGTAGCGAAATCAGAGAGGTCAGCGCCGCCAAGGAAAGCAAGGCATAGAACACCACCCCCACTACATAGCCCACTACAGGCATAGTGCCAAACGCCTGCTGAAAGACGTTGGGCAGTGTGATGAACACCAACGACGGACCACTATCAGGGTTTACGCCCACCGAGAAGGCTGCCGGGAAAATGGCCAGGCCGGCAAGGATAGCCACCAACGAATCGAGCACACTTATCTGTAAGGCTGATGCAGTGAGATTGGTCTGACGGCTGAAATAGGAGGCATAGGTGCACACACAACCCATACCAATGCTCAAGGAGTAGAAAGACTGACCCAATGCGCTAAGGAAAACATTGCTGTCGACCTTATTAAAGTCTGGCTTAAAGAGAAACGAAATACCTTTGCCAGCATCTGGCAACATGCATGAACAGACCACAATAACCAGCAACAAGATAAACAAGGCAGGCATAAGCATCTTGGAAATGCGCTCGATGCCGTTGCGCACGCCATGGATAATCACAAGGTGAGTAATGGTCACTATCACTACCAGCCAGAAAATCGGGCGCAGTGGTGAGGTTTCGAAATCGGTAAAATAGTCTGACAGGTATTTGGGAGAACCGGACAGGTGACCACACACGGAGGCAAAGACATACTGCAGGCACCAACCCGACACCACGGCGTAATAGCCCGTAATAAGGAACCCCGTGAGCACACTCATATATCCGATGTATTTCCATGCCTTGCCGCCGGCAAGATTGGAATAGGCTCGCGCCGTGTTGGCGGCACCTCGCCTGCCCACAATAAATTCACTAATCATGCATGGGATGCCCAACAGGAGCACACAGGCAACATAAACAATAATGAAGGCGGCACCGCCGTTTTGTCCTGTCATGTAGGGGAACCGCCAAACATTGCCCAATCCTACTGCCGAACCGGCAGTTGCAAGTATCATTCCGAGCTTGCTTCCAAAGTTAGCTCTTTCGATTTGTGTCATAGCTATAAATTGTTATCTCTTTTCTAATTTGAGTTACAATGTGCAAAAGTATAAAAAAATATTCTCCCCAAACGCCCGACTGCAAGAATTTTGTATAATTTTGCAAAAGTTTTAAACCCTAATACAGAGATTATGACATATATCAAGCAAAAGATAAGGCAATATCCACTCACCGTGATATGCATCTGCATCATCTGGGTGCTGTGCTTCTGCACCATGCCCAAGACTCCGCTCGACAACGTTCGGTTTATAGACAAGTGGGTGCATATTGCCATGTATGCCGGCACTTGCGGCGTGATGTGGACGGAATATCTGCGCAGGCACAAAAAAGCGAACATCAGGCATTTGCTGGTGTTCGCTTGGTTTCTTCCTGTCGTAATGAGCGGTGTGATTGAACTGCTGCAAGCTTATTGCACAGAAGGTAGGCGCAGTGGTGACTGGTTGGACTTCGCCGCCAACTCAACAGGCGCTACGATGACCTTCATCATCGGTATTCTTGTGGCAAGGTATCTCGCCAAGCGCTGAATGGATTGCTGCGCATGTGCTTGTTGTAGAAACGTCGGTCGCCCGTCACCTCCATACCGATAAAATCAGGTTTCTCAAAGGTTTCGTCTTCACTGCCGAGTTCCACCTCTGCCATGACCAGTCCCTGGTTGTCGCCATAGAACTCGTCTACTTCAAAGACATGACTTCCACACTTCACGAGATAGCGTGTCTTGTCTATCACGCCCGGCTCACAGAGTTCCATCAAGTGGTTGGCCTCATCGAGTGTAATCTCTTTTTCAAACTCATAGCGCGAGAGTCCGTTGCAGGAAGGACCTTTGATAGTCAAATAAGCCTTGTCGTCGCGAATGCGGACACGCACGGTGTTAACGGCTGCGAAATACCCCTGCCGTATGCGGCTACTGGCATATGCCTCACGTTTGTAGGCATCGCCCTTTTTCACAAGAAACTTGCGTTCGATCTCCAGTCCACTCATCTCTCATTATCTTACTGTATGGCTGAAAACACCACGGCATAGGCAATGGCCAACACAATGAGTACACCAAATATCCACTTGACAATCTGCTTGCCTTGCTTTTCCTCTCTTGCCTCGCGACGTGCGCGGTTTGCTTTACTTTTTTCACTCATAGTATTCAAGATTTTGTTTATGTTATAAGTTATCAGTTCTCGTCCTGTACGGGGAATTCCATCAGGTATGCCTTGATGAATCCGTCTATCTTGCCGTCCATCACGCCGTCTACATCTGCTGTCTGATAGCCCGTCCGATGGTCTTTCACCCGGCGGTCATCGAAGACGTAACTTCGGATCTGACTACCCCATTCTATCTTTTTCTTGCCAGCCTCTATCTTGGCTTGCGCCTCGAGACGCTTTTTCATGGCACGGTCATAGAGCTGTGACTTGAGCAGTCGCATGGCATTGTTTCTGTTCTCAAGCTGCTTGCGGCTCTCTGTATTTTCAATGAGGATTTCCTCTTCCTCACCAGTATCGGGATCTTGATACTGGTAGCGCAAGCGCACGCCCGTCTCCACTTTGTTCACGTTCTGCCCGCCGGCGCCACCGCTTCGGAACAAGTCCCATGATACTCGCGCCGGATCCACATACACTTCTATAGTATCATCAACCAACGGGGAAACGAATACGCTGGCGAAACTCGTCATTCGCTTACCCTGCGCATTGAAGGGTGAAACCCTGACAAGGCGGTGTACACCGTTCTCGCTCTTGAGATAGCCATAGGCATAGTCGCCACCCTCTATCTCCATTGTCACACTTTTGATACCCGCTTCATCACCTTCTTGCAGGTTGCTGACGGTGACCTTGTGACCATGTGCCTCTGCCCAACGCATATACATACGCATGAGCATGGAAGCCCAATCCTGACTCTCCGTTCCACCGGCACCGCTGTTTATCTTGAGCACGCAGTCCATCGGGTCCTCTTTCTGGCGGAGCATGTTGCGAAGTTCCAGTTCTTCAATGGCCTTGATAGCCTTTGCATAGTCATCGTCCACTTCCTCCTCTGTTACCATATCCTCATGGTAGAAATCGAACGCCAGTTTCAGTTCGTCCGAAAGGGTGCGCACTTCGTTATAGCCATCAATCCACTTCTTGATGCCTTTTACCTTTTTCATCTGCTCTTCGGCAGCCTTGGAGTCGGACCAGAAATCGGGATCCTGGGTGCGGAGATTCTCCTCTTCGTATTCTATTTTCTTCTTGTCTATATCGAGATAGCGGTGCAGCGCATCGGCACGCTCCAGCACGTCTTTCAATTGGTCTGATGTTATCATTCTTCGTACATCTTTTCGATTACGTCTTTATAGTTCTTGTTAATCACGGCACGCTTGAGTTTGAGCGTGTTGGTGAGTTCCCCACTTTCCATGCTGAAGTGATGGGCCAGGAGTGTGAAGCGCTTTATCTTTTCATAACTTGCCAACTGCTGTTGCAGTGTCTCTATGCGCTCCATCAGCATCTTGTGGATGTCGGCATTGGCACAGAGGTCTTCACGTGTGGCGAATGCTATGTGGTGTTCACGGGCATAGTCTTCAAGAAGGCGGAACTCAGGAACTATGAGGGCCGAAACGAATTTGTGCTCGTCGGCAATCACGGCGATCTGGTCTACGAACTTGTCTACCAGGAGTTTCGATTCAAGAGCCTGAGGAGCTATATACTTGCCGTTGGAAGTCTTGAACAGGTCCTTGATGCGTTCTTTGAGAAACAATTCGCCGCCTTTCAACTCTCCGGCATCGCCTGTATGAAAGAATCCGTCGGCATCAAAGGCCTGCTGGTTGAGGGCCTCACGCTTGTAGTAGCCTTTGGTTATGGTAGGTCCCTTGAGCAGGACTTCGCCTTCTTCACTGATTTTTATCTGCAGTCCGTTGATGGGACGACCCACCGACCCTACAGTATATCCCTCGTCAAGATGGTCGCACGACACTGTGGCAAGACTCTCCGTCAATCCATAGCCCACAATCATGTTGATGCCTATAGAATGGACGAACTCTTCCACTTCCGGCGACACAGTGGCTCCTGCCGTAGGGAATATATTGGCATTTTCCAAACCCAACTCCTTGCGTATCAGACTGAAAATGGTCTTGTTGACAAGGGCATATTGCAATTGTAGAGAGAGTGGAGGGCGCTTGCCGCGGCTGAGATACTCAATGTTGTGCTTGCGGCCCACCTTGAGAGCATTGAGGAAGATCTTCTTCTTCAATGGTCCGGCATTGTCTATCTGTTCCTGCACACCAACATATACCTTTTCCCAGAAGCGGGGTACAGAACTCATGCTCGTGGGATGCGTCTGGCGCATAGACTCTTGAATTTCTTTTGGATAAGTGTTGACAATGAGTTGTGCGCCCTCGCTCAGGGCAAGAAAAGCCCAACCACGTTCAAAGATATGCGTGAACGGAAGGAAATCGATGACCCGGTCTTTCTCGGTAAGAGGCACACATTCGTCATTGGCCTTGAGGGCTGCAGCAAACTGACCATAGTTTAGCATCACGCCCTTGCTGTCGCCCGTGGTACCACTGGTATAGAGGATGTTGGCCAAATCGTCGTCGTTGGCTTGTGCCCAAAGCGACTCGACTTCTGTCTGTCGCGGCAAGCCTTCGCCCAACTTGAGGAAATCGCCGAAGTAAAGGGCATGTGGATCGTGTGTGCTAATGCGCACGCTGCGGTCGTAGATGATGATGCGCTCCAGTGTAGGGCACAGGGCAAAAATACGATGTGCCTTGTCATACTGTTCCTGTTCACCTACAAAGAGGAAGCGGATGCCTGCATCATGAATCATGTATTGTATCTGCTGTTCGCTACTCGTGGCGTAAAAGGGTATGGAAATGCCACGCACGCCGAACGCGCCGAAGTCTGTATAAAGATATTCCACGCAGTTTTGCGAGAATACGCCAATTGTCTCCTGTGGTTTCAGCCCCAGGTTGAGCAAGGCATTTGACACTTCCTTGACTCTCTTGGAGAAGTGATTCCACGAAATGGTCTTCCATGTTTCACTCCCGAACGCCCTGTAGGTGAGTGCTGCACGCTGACCATATTTCTTCGCCTGCTCATGAATGAGCATCGAAAGATGACATTTTGTTTGCATAATTATAGCTATTAGTTCTTGCAAAAGTAGTGAAATACTTTGAAAAGGAGAAATAATTGCCGAATAATTATTAATTTTGCCAAAGATATGCAATATGACAAATTCACTCGCGATGCAGTCGACTTGCTGACCCGGCTCATCGCCACTCCTTCCATCAGTCGAGACGAGAGTAAGGCTGCCGACATACTTTTCGGTTATTTAGACACCTTGGGATTTCAGCCGAAACGTGTGGGCAACAACGTGTGGGTGTGCTCACCGTCGTTTGACGAGAATAGGCCCACCCTATTGTTAAACGCTCACATAGACACCGTAAAGCCCGTGAGTTCATGGACGTACGACCCATTCACCCCAGCCATAAAGGGTAATACCCTCTACGGACTGGGCAGCAATGACTGTGGCGGCGGCCTGATGGCGCTGCTGCAGGTGTTCCGTTTGCTCACCCAAAAACCGCAGCCCTACAATTTAGTCTATCTCGCCTCTTGTGAGGAAGAGGTGTCGGGAGCCAACGGCATTGTGTTGGCGTTGCCCCTTCTTCCCCACATAGACGTAGCCATTGTGGGAGAACCCACGGGCATGCAGCCTGCCGTGGCGGAAAAGGGACTGATGGTGCTCGATCTGGAAGCCCATGGAAAGTCAGGACATGCAGCCCGCAATGAGGGTGTAAACGCCATCTACGAGGCCCTTTCCGACCTGGCTTTCATCCGCGACTACAAATTTCCTGATGTAAGCGATTTCCTCGGCCCCACAAAGATGCAAGTGACGGTCATTAATGCCGGCACACAGCATAATGTGGTGCCCGACTCTTGCAAGATGGTTGTAGACGTGAGAACGAACGAGCTCTACCAGAACGAGGATGTCTACGAGTTTCTTTCCGAACGGCTGAAAAGTGATGTGAAAGCACGCTCTTTCCGGCTTCATTCTTCACGAATGCCACTCGACCATCCTTTGGTCAAACGTTGCGTGGCGCTGGGCAAGTCGCCTTTCGGGTCTCCCACACTGAGCGACCAGGCGCTGATGCCATTTCTTTCGTTCAAGCTCGGACCAGGAGACTCGGCACGTTCACATTCTGCCGACGAGTTTATCCGCATATCGGAGATAGCAGACGCCATTGCTTTCTATATGCAACTGCTCGACGGAACAGACCTCCATTATTAAGAGAGGAGCACACAGTCAAGACGTTTCCGAAAGCGGCGATTGGTTCTTCAGATTGATTCGACTGCCCTCAACACGCGCAGAAACGACAAGCGCACGAACCGGGCTTATCCAAAGTTCATTCTATTACATGACTAAAATGAAAATCATAAAAGGTGACTTTACCAGTATGTTGCCTTTAGCCATAGCTCCAACCATCAAGGCAGGATTTCCAAGCCCCGCAGACGACTACTTGCACGAAAGCCTGGACTTCAACCGCGACTTGATTAAGAATCCTGAGGCGACATTCTACGGAAGGGTTTCAGGCGACTCCATGATAGAGGCTGGTATCTGCGACGGCGACATAGCTGTGATTGACCGTTCACTTCAACCGCAGGACGGCGACATTGTCGTGGCATTTGTTGATGGCGAATTCACCATCAAATACCTGGACATGGCGCATCGGGCCGATGGTTATATTGAGTTGAAGCCTGCCAACAAGCATTACCCAGCCATACATATTGACAGTTCCGACAATTTCCAAGTGTGGGGTGTGGTAGTGTGGACCATCAAACAGTGGAAAAGATGAAGTGGTATGCCATATGCGACTGCGACAACTGCTATGTCAGTTGCGAACGTGTATTCCGCCCAGATCTGGAGGGCGTGCCTGTCGTTGTCCTGTCCAACAACGATGGATGTGTGGTGGCACGCAGCAAGGAGGCCAAGGCCTTGGGTGTGAAGGCGGGCACGCCCTATTATCAATTGACGCAACTGTTTCCACAGGACAGGATAGAAGTGTTCTCCTCCAACTACGAATTGTATGGCGAGATTACGGGCAGAGTCATGAGTATCATTCGTGATATGGCTCCCGTGTGTTTCCGCTATTCCATTGACGAAGCATTTGCCGTGCTCGACGGATTTGCCACCAACCAGTTGCATCAATGGGGAGAACAGCTGCACAACCGCATCAAGCAATCTGTAGGGATGCCTGTGAGCATTGGCATTGCACCGACCAAGACATTGGCCAAAATGGCATCGCATTTTGCCAAGAAATATGACGGCTATCATCATTGCTGCGTCATCGACACCAAAGAAAAACAAGTCAAGGCCTCTCAATTGTTTCCTATAGAGGAAGTATGGGGCATCGGGCGCAGATATGCCGCACGGCTCAACAGCATGGGAATCACGACTGCATACGACTTTGCCTCACATTCAAGGTCATGGATTGCCTCCACCTTCAACAACATCGTCATGGAACGCACCTGGATGGAGACAAACGGCATAGACTGTATTCCAGACGATCTGCCTGCCAAGAAAAAGAGTATCTGCACGAGCAGAAGTTTTGAAGGAATGATCCGCGACTATGAAACACTCCGCACACATGTGGCTAACTTTGCAGCAAGATGTGCTGAAAAGCTGAGAAAACAGCAGTCAGCTACAAGCATCATTGGGGTTTTCATTGATTCCAACCACTTCAGACCAGATCTCATGCAGTATTGCAACATGCAGGAGAAGCAATTGGCCACACCCACATCTTCCACGATAGAGATTGTAAAAGCTGCAACAAGCTGCCTCAACAGTATCTATCGGCCTGAAATATACTACAAAAAGGCTGGTGTACTTCTGCTAAGTGTAATCCCGAACAGTGCCATTCAACCAGACCTGTTCACATTCGACGCCAAGCGGCATGGTCAATTGGCACAACTCGATAAGGCGATGGACAAGATCAACAAGATAGAAGGAACGGAAACAATCATTCTCAGTTCACAGCAATACCCACAAGGTAGAAAGTTTGCAGATGCCATCAAGCATGACTACAAGAGTCCCAATCCCACAACCAGATGGAGTGACATCATCAAACTGAAGTAGTGGCACACGCAATAGGTTCATCCGGATTTGATGTGACAGTAAAACCGACTGAAAGTTCCGCCCTTGCTTAACTTCCCTCTTGCCATCTTGGAGAATGACCGCCTCTTACGCGCGCACGCTCACAGGAAAAGTTTTCCGTTTATTCGCCACCACCCATCACTTTTCTTGATAAATGACATTTTCCAACTGACAGCAAGTGAGATAGACGGAGTGACAGATGCGAGATAGACAGCTTAACATCCGTCACATCCATCACCAATTCAACATTTGCCAAGGTCAAGTGAAGTGTCCAAAATCAGTCCAACAGTTTGGGCAGTGTCTGCTCAAGCAGTGAGACCAAGTACAAGGCTGCCATTAACGCATCGCAAGTCTGCCATTAACGCATCGCAAGTCTGCCATTAACGCATCATAAGTCCGCCACTAATGAATAAGCTACAAAAAGCCTGTTTAGTGGCTGTATCTGATATGGAAGTAATTTACTCCACATTCGGATATTGCAAAATTCCGGAAGAGCCACCTCTAAAGAATTGAGGGGAAGACAACAGATGGAAACATCTTGTCGTCTTCCCCTCAACTATACATGGGTATTACAAGGGTTGTTAAAGGTCGGGATAGTCAATGTATCCCTTCGTAAACATGTCATAACTAAGCGCTTCAAGTTCCTTGAGCGTCATGCGCTCCACCGCACGCTCGACGTTGTGCACCAACATGGCGCGACGATACTCGTCGTTACCGCCCAACCCGGAAGAGCCGAAGCCATAGTCACTGGCATTGATTTCCCTTTCTTTCTTGGTCATTACTCTGCTATCTTAAGCCAGAAGTTTCTTGACAATAGTGGAAATGACCTTGCCGTCTGCTCTTCCAGCCAATTGCTTGCTTGCCATTCCCATCACCTTACCCATGTCTTTCATGCTCGAAGCGCCGGTCTGCTCAACAATGGCCTTGACAGCCGCTTCTATTTCCTCTTCACTGAGAGGCTTGGGCAAGTATTGTTCTATCACTGCCACCTGTGCCAACTCTTCGGCAGCCAAATCCTCCCGGTTCTGCTGTTTATAGGTTTCAGCAGACTCGTTGCCTTGCTTGGCCAACTTCTGCAATATCTTCAGAGCATCTGCATCTTCCAAGGTATCGTTGGAACCCGGAGCAGTCTTTGCTTCAATAAATACCTTCTTAATGTTGCGCAAAGTCTCCAATCTAACTTTGTCGCGGGCTTTCATAGCCTCTTTAATGTCATTGCTTACTTGATCATAAAGTGCCATAATACTAATGTTTTTATGTTTTAACCAAACAGAATTGTACCACCCTGTACAGGTTCTATATCTTTTTTCTCTTCCTCCACCTTCTCTGCGCCTTGGCTTTGGCGACGAATGTCGTCAAGCATCTGGCGAGTACGTTTATAGGTAGGTGTGTTCTCAACGGCAAGAATCACGTCTTCATTGTCCAAATCGTCCTGGCGGAACAAGAAGATATGAGGACGGCGCTTGTAAGTAACATTATTGTCTTGTGACCCATAATAGTGGTTACGACGATCCTGACGCTCTGCCGCCTTCTCTTCTTCCTCTGCCAAACGGGTAGCTTCTTCCTGGGTATGCTTTTTCAAATGGCCGTTCATGCCATCCACATTGTCTATACCAAAACCCGTGGCAAGTATGGTAACCTTGACACGCTTGCCCAATTCCGGGTCAAGGGCAAGTCCCCATTTAATTTCAAAGTCATCGCCGAACTTAGCCATAAAGTCGTTCACATCGTTCATCTCCTCCATCATCAAACCAGCATTTTCCTTCTTCTCACTGCAGAACGAGATGCTAAGCAAGATTTTCTTAGAGTTAAAGACGTCGTTGTCATTAAGCAAAGGTGAGTTGAGCGCATCCTCGATGGCCTTTTTCACACGTCCGTCGCCCTCTCCATAGCCTGTACTCATAATGGCTACGCCACCATCTTTGAGCACGGTCTTCACGTCGTTGAAGTCAAGATTGATAAGGCCATGCACAGTGATAATCTCAGCTATGCTTTTGGCAGCCACGCTAAGTGTGTCGTCAGCCTTGGCAAAGGCATCAAGTACGGTAAGCTCCGGATAGATTTCACGAAGGCGCTCATTGTTGATGACAAGCAATGCGTCAACATGCTTAGCCATTTCCTCCACACCATCAAGGGCCTGGTCAATCTTCTTGGGACCTTCAAAGCGGAAAGGTATGGTGACAATACCCACGGTCAGAATGCCCAACTCCTTGGAAACACGGGCAATTACCGGTGCAGCACCTGTACCGGTACCGCCGCCCATTCCAGCCGTTATGAATGCCATCTTTGTTCCGTCGTTAAGCATGCGACGCACATCTTCAATGCTTTCCTCAGCAGCCTGGCGGGCCTTGGCAGGACGATTGCCGGCACCAAGTCCTTCCTTTCCCAACTGCAAGTGAATGGGAACCGGAGAGTCGTTAAGTGCCTGATTATCTGTATTGCAGAGTACAAAGCTCACATCATGAATACCTTCGCGATACATGTGGTTAACAGCGTTACCACCTCCGCCACCGACACCAATCACTTTAATGATACTGTTGCCTTTGTCGGGTTCACCGAAATCAACAATATTGTTTTCTCTATTTTCGTTTGGCATAATTATCTTCGTTGTTAAATCTGTTTTTACTTCTTTTCAAGTTTAGTCTTCTTCCGATGTATCAGGCGCATACATTTTGTTGAAGAAGTCTTTCACGCCTCGCATAAACTTATGGACAGAACTGTTCTTCTTCTTTTCTTCCTGTTTCAGACGTTCTTCCTCAGCTTCTTTCTCCTGGCGAAGACGTTCTTCTTCAGCCTCGGCCTCGGCCTTGCGTTTTTCTTCCTCCAAGGCGTTTTTCTCGGCCTCAGTGAGCACGACACCCTGCCCGGTTATTTCTCCCGGCTTTCGGGGCTTCTGATGATTTTCCACTGTAGATCCTGTGGTAGTGCCCGTAGGCTGCTCGTCAAAGAGATCCCGATGCGGATCAATCTCTGGTCCGGCACAGTTCATATTTCCCTTGGCCAGCAATCCGAGAACGGTATTCATGGTTCCATTCTTGGCATTTATGGAAGCATCTGTTGAATCCACTGTTTGTGTAACGAACTTGGCAATGCGGATTTTCTCCACATGTGTATGATTGCGGAAGGCCCTTTCAATGTTCTTCATATTGGAACCACCACCTGTCAAAACGATTCCGCTCAACAATTTGTCCGCATACTCGGAAGGCACTTGGAACCAAGCATTCTCTACAATCTCCTCCACTCGGGCCTCAACAATCTCAATGAAACGCCGTGCATCCACTTGACGATCCTTGTCAATGGGCAGGCGAAGAGTTTCATCAATTTCCTTGCCATCGGTAAAAGCGCTGGCATATTTGAGTTTCATCTTTTCTGCCTCGCTCTCTTCCATTTGCAACGATGCAATATCACGTGTTATATTGGCGCTGCCGAGAGGAATAACAGCCAAGTGACGAAGAATATTCTTGTAGTAAACAGAGACGGTCGTCGTGTCAGATCCAAGATCGACCAGCACACAACCGCTACGTTTTTCAGCCTCACTCAACACGCTGTCAGCCAATGCCAACGGTGCCAAATACATCTCTGCGATGGCTATACCGGCATTGTCGAAGCACTTGTTAAGATTACGGTAGAAAGTCTTGCGCCATAGAATATTGAGGAAATTACCCTCTAATCGAGTAGCCGGTATACCTATCGGGTCAATCTGCAATTGTGCATCAACCTTATATTCCTGAGTTATGGCATCAAGAATTTCTTGGTCTGGATAAGTCATACTACGATTACCATCCATCAGTTCGTCTATCATATCTTTGGTGATGACCGTGTCGGGTGCCAAATCCTTAACTATAACGTTCTTGACACTACGTATAGATTGTCCGCCCACGCCTACATAGACATGCGCGATATTGGTTTTGAGTAATGTTTTCAGTTTGTTGACGATGTTGGTCAGACACTGACATGTCCTGTCAATGTTATAGACCACTCCATTGCGGATGCATTGGGTAGAATCCTCCTTGACAACAGCCAAAATCTTGACGCTGCCATCTATATTCTTTCTACCGGCTATTCCAGTAATCTTGGACGATCCCAGTTCAATAGCTACAATAAATTCTGCCATACACGTATTATTATTTCCGATTTCTAAATCTTATGTTGTTTTTTGTCTTTCTTGTTGTCTACCGACTTCTTGTTTGAATTTGATTTCTTGTCGGGAGTCTTTTCAGCCTCTTTCTTTTTGCCGTCTGTAGGATTCTTTTTCTCTACGGACTTGGGAGAATCTGGAGACTTTCTGTTTTCCTCTTTCTTAGTCGTCCTATTGCTATCGTCATTACTGCTTTGACTAATACCATTAGAGGTATTAGACGCCTGTGGCAATGGCGATGGAACTTCATTCTCCATCACATGAGTTTCCGGAACTACAGCCTGTACATGATGTTCCGGACGTTTCTTGCAGATGATCTGATTAGTAAACTCAAGGTCTATATAAGAATACTTGTTCCACCCAGCTTGTGACAATCCATATTTATAGAACTTCTCCAAACGAGTCATTTGCTTATTAACATACGAAGCGATAGAGTCCTGGCGTTCCTGTCTGTTGCGGTAAGCAGGCAAATAACCGATGTTGACCACATGGTCACCAACTCTCGGCACCAATTCAATACTCTGATCCGGCAACACATTGATTTGCTCAATCAAGTTGCGCCACAAATCATTATCCATTAAGGCATCCGCCAAAAAGGCAATGTAATTCGTGGCAAAACTTTTTGTGATGTGCCCCGAGGCGATGATCAAATCAGACGTATACTTGGAATTAGGCATGATACCACCTTTCTCATCCAAGTAATAATCAGCATTGCTATCGCTCTTGATACGCACGATAGGCATACGCTGTGTCACTACTATGTTCACATGCCCGTCGGTTGTCTTGAAACATTCTGCCGTTTTCACAAATGGACTCACTTTCAACAAGTCTTCAATCTGACGAGGATTCACGGACGACATTTTTCGAGACAAGGGGTACAGGTCATGTCTCTGAAGAATCTTCTTGATTTCATCGCTGCTCAAGAATCCATTGGTAGTTCCATCACTGATATCTATTGCCACCTTGGTGCATACAGAAGAGTTTTCCTCGGTCTTGTTGAACGAGGTCATTGCCACTGCGACGTAGATGCCAAGCACTACATCGAGGGCGACAATGATTGTCTTCTTCCAGTTTATATGCATACGAAGTCGTTGAATAATGAATTATTTGTATCCGTACTTCTTCTTCAAGACATCAGTTATCTGCGGTACATAATTGTCCAAATCACCTGCACCAAGCACCATAAGCACGTCAAAATCGCGGTTCTCCACCAAAGACATTACGTCTTTCTTGTGTATCATCTGCTTGATAACGCCAGGTTTCAAGTTATCATAAATGAGTTGTGACGTCACACCAGGAATGGGCTTTTCACGCGCTGGATAGATGTCACACAGAATCACCTCATCGAGTTGGCTCAATGCTTCAGCAAATTCGTGATAGAAGTCACGGGTACGGGTATATAGGTGAGGTTGGAAGATAGCCGTTATTTTACGGTTCTTATAGAGTTCGCGCAAACTCTTTGCACTCTGATAAATTTCCTTGGGATGATGAGCATAGTCACTCAAGAACACGATCTTGTCGGTCTTGATTTTGAAATCGAAACGACGGTCAACACCACCATAAGTACTCATTCCTTTTTTGATTTCCTCAGCAGTACATCCATTCAACTGAGCCATAGCCATGGCTGCCACGCCGTTATCTATGTTGATCGGTATTGGTTGACCGAGACTAACGTCCTTTATATTTTCCAATGGAGAAACAAAGTTGAAAGTGATTTCGCCATTGTCTATGCGTATGTTTTCGGCATGAAAATCGCCTTCATCACGACTATATTCATACACCCTTACCCCTTTTTGAACATCTGCCTTCATTTCCAAATTCTTATGAATAATCAATGCTCCACCTGGCTGGATAAGGGTTGTATAATGCCGGAAACTTTCCAAGTAAGCCTCCTTTGTTCCATAGATGTCGAGATGGTCAGGGTCTGTCGCCGTTATGACACTCATCCATGGACGAAGCCAATGAAAGGAGCGATCAAACTCATCAGCCTCAATAACAACATAATCACTGTGATCTGACAGAATATAGTTGGTGCCGTAGTTCTTGGAAATGCCACCCAGGAACGCATTGCAATCCACATGACTTTTGTGCATAATATGTGCACACATTGTTGACGTTGTGGTTTTGCCATGTGTTCCAGCCACGCAAAGTCCTTTATGGGTGCGTGTCAATGTTCCCAACACTTGTGCTCGTTTTTGGATTTCGAACCCATGTTCACGAAAGAATGTCAATTCCTTATGTTCTGTAGGTATGGCCGGAGTGTAAACGACAAGGCATGATTCCTTTGAAGTACAAGCAACAGGAATCTGCCCCACATCTTCTTTGTAATGAATGAGCATGCCCTCATTTTCCAGTTCATGCGTAAGTTCAGAAGGGGTTTTGTCGTAGCCTGCAACCACAAGGCCCTTTTTCAGGAAATAACGGGCAATGGCACTCATGCCAATGCCACCTGCGCCTACAAAATATACAGCCTTAATATCTTTAAGTTCCATTTTTATTCTTTATTTGTTGCGAGTTTAAACACTTCGTCAGCGATCACGTCAGCAGAGTTGGATAAGCCCAATTTACTTATATTTTCACTCAACTCTTTCAGTTTGTTTTCATCTTTAACGGTTTCAACGGCCTTTTCCAGCAGCACACCTGGCGCTTCTGCATCTTTCACGTAAAGTGCTGCACCTTTATCGACCAATGCCAAGGCATTCTTTGTCTGATGATCTTCAGCCACGTTGGGAGAAGGAACCAATATCACCGGTTTGCCAATGAGACAAAATTCCGAAATGGAACTGGCTCCAGCTCTGCTGATAACAAGGTCGGCTGCCTTATAGGCAGCACCCATATCACTGATAAAGTCCATTACTTTGAGCATAGGCAATTGTTTGTAGTTGCCCAACCTTTCCATGATGGACTTATAATAGTATTTACCTGTTTGCCAAATAAACTGCGCGCCTGAGTTTTCCACCAAATCAAGATGTTGCATCACGCTCTCATTGACAGTCCGAGCCCCGAGGCTACCTCCCACAAGAAGTATTGTTTTTTTGGCAGGATCAAGGCCAAACGATTTGATTGCACTATCTCTGTTTATCGTTGTCTCCAGCAAAGTCTGACGGACAGGGTTACCCGTCTTGATTATCTTGTCGGCAGGAAAGAAGCGTTCCATTCCGTCATAAGCCACACATATCTTCGAGGCTTTCTTGGCCAGCAACTTATTGGTCACACCTGCATACGAATTCTGTTCCTGTATCAGACAAGGAATACCCATCTTGGCACATTCATTCAATGTAGGTCCACTGGCATAACCACCAACACCAACAGCCGCCATCGGTCTGAAATCACGAATGATCTTATTTGCCATACGCTGGCTCTTCCAAATTTTGAAAAGCACAACAATATTCTTGAGCAAATGCTTACGGTCAAACCCACAGATGGGCAGACCTTTTATTTCATATCCTGCAGAAGGAACACGCTGCATCTCCATGCGCCCAAGCGCTCCAACGAACAATATTTTTGCATCAGGGTGTTTTGCCTTGATAGCATTGGCTATTGACACCGCCGGAAAGATGTGTCCACCTGTTCCGCCTCCACTGATGATGATTCTTAACTCCTTGTCCATATTAGTTGTTTTTTAATTTCGCAAAAGTAGCAATTTTTTTGCTCTTTCCACTATTTTACACCACTTTTTTCTCTTTTGTTAAGTTCCTCTTACGCTACAGCAAGTTCTTCTTGTTGGTTGTTGTTGAGTGGAAGTGCCCTTTTCTTAGCCGAACGGCTCACACTCAAGATGACGCCCACATAAATGCAGTTGATAATTGTGGAAGTTCCACCCTTACTGATGAGCGGAAGTGGCTGGCCTGTCACAGGAGCCAGACCTACAGCTACCAACATGTTGAAAAGAGCCTGTACCACAAGCAATATGGCAAGTCCCATAGCCAGCAATGCGGGAAAAACATTTTCGCAACGGTTTGCGATGATACCAGTGCGGAAAAGAAGAAATATGTAGAGCATAGCGACCACGACAGCTCCCACAATACCCATTTCCTCTATGACGATGGCGTAAATGAAATCCGAAAAGGCTTGCGAAAGGAAATCACGTTCTACGGAATTACCTGGACCTTTGCCAACCACGTTAGAAGAGGCTATAGCAATATTGGCATGTCCTACCTGAGCATCCTTGTCCAAATCGAATTTTTCCGGTGGTACTTCTGTATTGTCAAAGAACTTCAGTATACGGGTCTTCCAAGTGGAGGCACGGTGAAGCACCTTTTCTGCCACACCTTTTTTCTCAGGTTGGGACATACTGGACTGTGTACTTTCCACTTTTACACCGTTGGCGTCAGCCAACTGACGGTCATCATTGCCAGCCACCATGACAAATGAAATGGCAAAAACGCCTATCAGCGTTATCACGCCAAGAATCTTTCCCAACTGAGACCAAGGAACTCTACCGATAAACATCATCAGGAAGATGACTGCAAAAATCAGTGCTGCCGTGGAAAGGTTCTCTGTGACAATGGGTGCCACTATGAAGCCGAACGTTATCAGTATATACTTGCACGCCTTATGGTCAGCCCCATTATCCGTCTGCATGGCGCTCAATATTTGGGCTGTAGCCAAGACTAATGCTCCCTTAGCTATCTCCGATGGCTGAAACTGGATGCCTAAAACCGACATCCATCGCGCTCCTCCATTGATGGACTGACCAACGAAATGGACGCATATAAGCATGATAAAGGACAAAAGCAGAAGAAATGGGGTTACTATCTTAAAATACTTGCATTTGATATTAAGCACTACCACCATGAAAAAAATACCCACAGCAAGAATAGCACCATGCTTGATAATAGGCGCCCAATAGCTACCGCCCTTATAGGTAAGCGAAGACGAGGCACTAAACACCTCAACAATGCTTATCATGCAAAGGAAGAAAAAGATCATCCAAATGACCTTGTCCCCCTTGAAAATATTTCCTAACGTTCTGTCTATAGCCATCTTTCGTTTATGTATTAAAGTTCTCTCACTCGCGCTTTGAATTGCTCACCTCGGTCTTCCATGTTCTTGAAGAGGTCGAAACTAGCACAACAAGGACTGAGTAGAACAGTGTCACCAGGCTCTGCCATCTCGTAACAAGCATCCACACAGTCTTTCATATTATTGGTGTCGCGAACAGGAATCCCCATACCATCGAAGAAATCATGCAACTTGGAATTATCTGCTCCGAGATACACCAATCCCTTACACTTCTGCTTCACCAAATCCTTGATGTGGTTATAGTCATTTCCCTTATCTTTGCCACCAAGTATAAGGACAACAGGTGTCCTCATGCTCTCCAAGGCATACCAACATGCATCTACATTAGTGGCTTTCGAGTCGTTGACATACTGCACGCCTCCTACCTTGGCTACCTTTTCAAGCCGATGTTCTACCCCAGGGAAGTCGCTCAAACTCTTGCGAATCACGTCCTTCTTGATTCCCGATATATTTGAAGCAATGCCTGCGGCAAGTGAATTATAAATGTTGTGCTTGCCACTAAGGCTTAACTCTTCCTGTTCCATATTGAATGGAGTGGGCTTTTCTATCTTGTACTGTCCTTCTTCCATATATCCGATGGAACCTTTCTCCTTGAGTTCAGAGAATGGATATTGAATGGCATGGATATCATATTTTTCCAGTTCCCTGCGAATAATCGGATCATCGTTCCAATAGATAAAACTGTCCTTATCCGTCTGATTCTGGATAATACGCATCTTGGCATCCACATAGTTCTGCATGCAGAAATCATAGCGGTCAAGATGGTCGGGAGTGATGTTGAGCAGAATAGCAATGTTGGCATGAAAGTCATACATGTTGTCGAGTTGGAATGAACTCAATTCTATGACATAGTACGCATGTGGGTCCTCTGCCACCTGCAGCGCCAAACTCTTGCCAATGTTACCGGCCAGGCCGACATCATAGCCTGCCGACTTGAAAATATGGTAGATCAGAGAAGTCGTAGTGGTCTTTCCGTTACTGCCTGTGATACACACCATCTTGGAATCGGTATATCTTCCGGCAAATTCGATTTCACTAATAACATGTATTCCCCTTGCCATAATTTTCCGAATCATCGGAGCCTCTTTAGGTATGCCTGGACTCTTGATGATCTCGTCGGCATTCAGTATTATCTCTTCCGTGTGGTGGCCTTCTTCCCACTTAATATCGTGAATATCAAGAAGTTTCTTATATTTATCCTTAATGGCAGACATGTCAGACACAAAAACGTCGAACCCTTTAACTTTAGCCAATACAGCTGCTCCAGCACCACTTTCGCCGGCGCCTAATATAACAATTCTTTTCATCTTCATTCCTTTCAATAATCTATAACACTATTACCTAATCTTTAATGTGATGATAGTCAACGCCGCCAAAATGATAGTTACAATCCAAAAGCGTATTGTTATCTTCGACTCGTGGATGGCACCCTTGGGGGTTCTGATGAGATATTTGCATCCTGGATCCAGTTGACTTTCCTGTGTACGAAAATTGTCATGGATAGGTGTACGCTTGAAGACACGCTGCTTCACGCCACGCCGTTTGCCCATTCTATAATACCACACCTGTATGATAACGCTCAAGCTTTCCACGAAAAATATGCCGCACAAAATCGGCAACATCAGTTCTTTGTGGATAATGATTGCGCCAACGCCAATGATACCACCTATAGTCAACGACCCCGTATCACCCATAAACACTTGGGCAGGATAGGCATTATACCACAGGAAACCGATAAGTGCACCGACAAAAGCACAGAAGAAAACCACAAGTTCTTGAGAGCCTGGGATATACATAATATTCAGATATGCAGCATATTCAATATGCGAACTGACATAAGCAAAGATGCCCAGCACCACACCTATTATGGCCGAATTGCCGGCACACATGCCATCCATGCCATCGTTGAGATTAGCACCATTAGACACAGCCGTAACAACAATGATGGTCATGATGACAAACAGAATCCAGCCTGCCGCTGTCTTGTATTTGCCCATGAAAGACATCATGCGGGAATAGTCCAAATTGTGTCCCTTGACAAAGGGTATGGTCGTCTTCAGAGATTTGGTTGCTTCAGTACGATGCTTCACTACCATTTCTTGTCCCTGCCGCTCTATGGCCAGGTTTTCGTTCATCTTCACGTCTGGGCTAGCCCAAAGCACAATGCCCACTATCAAGCCGATGCCTACTTGTCCCACTATTTTATAGCGTCCCTTCAGCCCTTCCTTGTCGTGGTGGAAGATCTTGATGAAATCGTCCATTCCACCCAAGAAACCAAGCCATACCGTAGTGATAATCATCAAGATGAGATAGATGTTGCGCATACGTCCCAGTAGTAATACAGGCACAAGTATGGCAAGAATAATGATGACACCGCCCATGGATGGCACACCAATCTTCTTTACGCCAAACGGATCTATCGAGGCATCCCGCTGGGTTTCAGTAATCTGCTTGCTCTTCAAGTATTTGATGAATTTCTCGCCAAACCAAGCCGAGATGACCAGTGAGAGCACCAATGCCAACAAGGCCCGAAATGAGATATAGCCCCACATATGAGAGCCGGGTATTCCAAACTGCTCAAGAAATCTGAATAAATAGTATAACATTTCGTCCTGTGTTTATTTAGTTCCAAATATCTCGTGAATCACTTCCTTATCATCAAAATGGTGTTTCACACCTTTTACATCCTGATAGTTTTCGTGCCCTTTTCCTGCCACCAGAATCACATCGCCCTTCTGTGCCATCATACACGCTGTGCGTATGGCCTCCTTGCGGTCCACAATGCTGATGACCTTTTTCATCTGCTGCTGATTGAGTCCTGCCAACATATCGTTGATGATATCCTGTGGCTCTTCAAAGCGTGGGTTGTCACTGGTGATGATTACCTTATCGCTCTGTTTCACGGCTTCCTGCGCCATGAGCGGACGCTTGCCCTTGTCGCGGTTGCCGCCAGCGCCACAAACAGTGATAACCTGTCCTTTCCCGTTAAGTACTTCATGAATGGCATTGAGCACATTCTCCAAGGCATCCGGCGTGTGAGCATAGTCCACAACAGCCGTTACGCCATCGGGCGACTGTATAGGCTCAAGGCGACCACTGACACTGTGCAGTGTACTCATCACTACTAGAATATCCTCAGATTTCTTGCCAAGCATGCGGGCAGCACCATAAACTGCCAACAGGTTGCTCACGTTAAACTTGCCAATGAACTGTACGCCCACCTCATGTCCGTCAATCTCAAGATACATTCCACCGAAATGACATTCAATGATACGGGCCTTGAAATCAGCCATACTGCGCACGGAATAGGTCTTAACCGTAGCCTTGGTGTTCTGTACCATAATCATGCCATTCTTGTCGTCGGCATTCGTAATGGCGAAGGCTTTCTTAGGCAGCCCATCGAAAAAGGCCTTCTTCGCATTGCGATAGTTCTCGAATGTCTTATGATAGTCCAAATGATCACGGGTCAGGTTGGTGAAAATGCCACCCGTAAAGTTCAATCCTCCAATACGCTTTTGGGCAATGGCATGTGAACTGCACTCCATAAAGGCATATTCACAACCGGCTTCCACCATCTTATGAAGCAAGGCGTTGAGTTCAATGGGGTCTGGCGTGGTGTGGTCGGCAGGAATTGCCTCATCCACTACATAGTTGCACACCGTTGAGAGCAGACCACACTTGTGTCCCATTTTGGTGAACATATTATATAATAAGGTGGCTATGGTTGTCTTGCCGTTGGTACCTGTCACGCCCACCAGCTTAAGTTTTCTGGAAGGGTCACCATAATACAATGTAGCCACCTTGCCCACAACATCTTCCGTTGACTCCACCTGAAGGTAACAAACGCCGTCCTTTATATTCTCCGGAAGGTCCTCGCACAAAACGGCAACAGCTCCCAGCTCTATGGCCTTATCGATAAATTTGTGTCCGTCTACCTGTGTGCCTTTCATTGCGACAAATAGGTGTCCTTTCTCAATGCGGCGCGAATCTATGTTCACGCCCTTGATTTCCTTGTCAGCATCACCGACAACAGTCACCGGTTTGATGTTCTTAAGCAATTCTGTTAATTTCATAGTCTATATATGTTTGTATTATTATCCAAGTTCGATTTCGCATACCATGTTCTTTTTCACTCTATAGCTAGGCTGCACGCTCTGTCGGAGTACCTTTCCCCTACCTTTCACACGCACTCTAATACCTCGGCTTTCCATGATGTAGACCGCGTCACGTGCCCCCATGCCTTTCACGTCTGGCACGAATTCCCTTCCATAGGCCGGGCGGCGGTGGAGTATCATTTCTTTTCTGTCTTGCTCAGCTATACCCCAAATAGGAGTGCCAAATGCATAACGTCCGTTCCATCCATTCTCAACACTAAAGCCCAGACTGGACAACACATAGTCAGATGCCAGCAAATTTCCATACTTGACTTCCGGGAAAGGAACCGATGAGGAATCACGAGCATCCGACACATCCATCTTCAGATTCTGGGCCATGATGCCTTCGGAAATGTGATGGAACACAACACCGCTCATGCCACCACCCGAAGCAGGAAGTCCCGACTTCTGAATGCACACGATGCAACTGTATCTCGGTTTGTCTGCTGGGAAATAGCCAGCAAAGCTGAGCAGATAATTCATCGTACCGCTCTTGTAGCCTGCAGCACCCTTGGAGATCTGCGCTGTACCGGTCTTGCCTGCCACCAAGAATGAGGTCGAACCGGCTTTCTTGCCTAATCCCTGGCTCACCACATGCTCAAGAATGGTTTGTATCTCGCCCAATGTCTTGGGCTTGCAGATTCTCTCTTTGATAACCTCTGGAGGGAAATCCATAATTACTTCCCCGTCCTTGACCACTTGCTTGACAAAACGCGGACGCATCATCTTGCCCCCATTGGCTATGGCATTATAGAAAGTAAGAGTGGAAATGGGTGGTATCTGTGTTTCATATCCAATACTCATCCACGGCAAGGCGGTCTTGCTCCAGTTGACCCATTGTCCATGGCTGTTCTTCCTGGGCTTGCGGATGATCGGTTTGGAAGACCCCACAAGGGGAAGATGCAAATCTGAGGCAAGACCAGTACGGTAAATGCCTTCTACAAACTTCTCTGGATTATTGTGATAATGGTCGTCGATAATGCGACTCACTCCAATGTTTGAACTTACCATCAACGTCTTGGGCAGATTCATCATCCCATAGCCACCACGACGCCAGTTGTGGTCCTTCATGTCACGTCCATACATATTCCAGACGCCACCCCCCGTTTCCACCATATAGGTTGTGTCAACTACGCCGTCATCAAGTGCCACCATAATCGACGCTGTCTTGAACACGGAACCGGGTTCAAGCAGATCGCTGACAGCATTGTTTTTCACTTCTCTGTACACACCGTCGGCACACTTAGTCATATTGACTATTGCCTTGATGTCTCCCGTTGCCACTTCCATGACTATAGCGACACCGACATTGCCATTGATTTCCTTCAGTTCGTCAAGCACGGATCGCTCTGCCAAATCTTGCATATTCACGTCTATGGTAGTCACGATGTCGGCACCATCGACAGGTGGAGTATCCATGATATTAAGGAATTTGTTGAGCACCTTGCGTCGGTGAATAATACCATTGTGTCCACGCAGGAGTGAATCGTAGGAGAGTTCCAGTCCACAGCGGGCTGTATCCTTGGCACCATACATGTCACCGATGGTGCGTTGTGCCAGCGAACCATAAGGCCGGCGACGGGAGTTGAATTCCTCCCAATGGAAACCACCTTTGTATTTGGACAGACGGAAAACCGGCAGTTTCTTAATTTCCGAGAAAGTACTGTAGTCCACCCGTTTGTCCCAGATAGGCCAATTTTGGCTCATCTTCCTGTGCCCTTCTTCCAAATCCTTTTTGAATTGTGCAGCCGACTTCTCGGGGAAGATGCGGCTAAGTCCCATGCAGATACTGTCCACCTTCACTTTCCACAGTGAATCCTTCTCTTCACCACCAGCCTTAAAGTCCATATACACCTTAAACTCCGGCAACGAACTAGCCATCAACTGACCATCACAACTGAGAATGTTCCCACGCACCGGCTTCACACTCACACTATCCTTCTTCTGACGCGAGGCCACTTTCATCCAGTAGTCCCTATTGATGGTCATGGTATAGACTGTCTTGCCGATGACCGCCAATCCCACAAAGGTCATGACAATGGCTATGAAGGTATAGCGGGGCATTATTTTCTTATTATCAAATTTACTCATGAGTCACTTTTATTTACTGGGGACAGTAATTATATATGGGGGTTGATTGGGGATGTGAAGTGTGCTGTCCTCGTTATTCTTCAGCATCTCAAGAATATGACTTTCCCTGCATCTCTCCGTTACAAGGCTATTGCTCGACAAAGCCCTATACTTAGCATCCTTCAGTTCTTCTGTAAGCTTGTCTATCTGCAGAAGGTCCTTCTGGCAACTGTATCTGTTGGACACGTAGATAATCATGAAGAATGCAATAAGCACGAACAGCCAAATTTGCCGACGGACGAACTGTGCATTCAAGATATTGCCGCCAAGGATTTTCCTCAGTGTAAGGTTAGCGGAAAAAGGCTGTTCGTCTTCACGGGCATTCTTTTCTATGGCATGCTTGAGCATACGTGCCGCATCAATATCGTCTACCGCCACATGATCTTCTTCCGGGTTCAGGATCTTTGATTCTTTCTTTTTCCCCTCGCCAGCCGACAATGGGACAGTATCAGTAGCGGATGCCTCTCTTTCCCCAACCTTCATGTCAGGTTGCAGAGAGTTGTTTTCTTGTTGTTGGTTAGTTTTATAATCTTCCATCGTGGTTAACATCCTTTCTTTTCTGCCACGCGCAACTTTGCGCTTCTGCTTCTCGGATTCACTTGTTGTTCTTCATCATTGGGGACAATGACCTTATTGTTCACCAATGAGAGTGGAGTGTTCACTCTTCCGAAGAAGTCTTGCTCACGTTTACCCTCGGCGTTGCCTGTCTTCATTACATTTTTCACAATGCGGTCTTCCAGGCTGTGATAGGTAATGACAGACAGCCGTCCGCCGGGAACGAGCATTTTCATGGCCGCTGCGAGCATTTCTTTGAGGGCATCCATTTCCTGATTCACTTCTATGCGTAGAGCCTGAAACAGTTTGGCCATCTCTTTCTTTTCCCTCTCACGCTTGAATAGCGGTTCGACCACTTTCATGAAGTCTTGCGTAGTAGCAATCGGGGCTATACTTCGAGCCTTGGCCAAAGCTGCGGCTATGCGTCGGGAATTCTTCAGTTCGCCGTAGAGATAGAAAATGTCGGCCAACCTTTCCTCGTCATAGTTGTTCACCACATCGGCAGCCGTTTTCCCGGCACGCTTGTTCATGCGCATATCCAACGGACTGTCGAAACGGAAGGAGAAGCCGCGGGTCTCATCATCGAAATGATGGCTCGACACTCCCAAGTCAGCAAGAAGCCCGTCGATATGGTCCACTTCATAATAGCGCATCCAGTTTTTCAAATAGCGGAAATTGGAGCGCACAAAAGTGAACCTACTGTCGTCCACGAAACGCTTGGCCGTACCCTGTTCACAGGTAAACACATTCTGCTCTGCATCGGCATCCTGGTCAAAACTGAACAAACGTGCCGTAGGGTCTAACCGGGAAAGTATTTCACGGCTATGTCCACCTCCGCCAAAGGTCACGTCCACATAGATTCCGCCCTTATGGATGTTTAGTCCATCGATGCTCTCATGCAGAAGCACAGGCACATGGTATGTATTTGCTGTCTTGATTCCCATTTTCGGTTTCTAAATATTGTCTGTTGCGTTGTTTCCCATCACGTCGGCCAAAGCCTGGCCAAAATGCTCGGCGTCCATACGAACCTGGTCTGCCTGACGATTGTTCCACACTTCAATCGTGTCGCCCATCCCCACAAAGCGTACATCTTGGTCAAGGGCGAGAGTCCTGACAAAGCGTTTTGGCAACAGGAAACGGCCATTGGAATCGAGCGTTACGACCTCGGCATCCGAAACAAACTGCCTGAACACCTGTTGATGTTGGGGATTCCATCGGTTGAGACGGGAACGCAAGGCATCCATCTGCTCATTCCACACCGATTCGGGATACAGCACCAGACATTCCTGGAAGACGTCTTTTCTAAGCACAAGCTGTTCTTCGCCCGACGATTGTATCATCTTGCGAAACGATGCCGGCAGGAATACCCTTCCCTTGGCATCAGTCTTAGCTTCTATTGTACCTATAAAACGCATCCGTACATATCTAATAAAAGAATTCGGGGTCAAAGATACATAAAAATCCCCACACCGCCCCACTTTTCCCCACAAAAATGCAAAAACGCATGAATTTTGTTGGATTAAGACGTTATCAAGCACATTTCACGTAACTGACCATGAGTGATTTCAGAGTCCTCTTATCCGGTCTTCTAAATACAAAAATGCCACGTTCGCGTTTCAAAATCAATAATAATTTAGATTTTTACTTCATTTTTCGGCAAAAAACTCACGTATCTTAAAAAGTTGTGTTATTTTTGCATTGCGTTAGAAAAACAGCCGTCAAGAATGAGAGACATAGAGAAAACTATCGACATCGAGAATATTTTGAAAAGCAAGATGGGAACAAAGGCGAAGTTTGTTCCTCGGTTTCTCGTGTCATGGCTCAAGCGAATCATCCATGAAGACCAGGTGAACGCATTTCTCTGGGAGCACCGCAACCAACAAGGCGTCGAATGGCTGGAGGAGTGCGTAAGCTACCTGAAGATGAACATCAAACTGGACGGCGTTGAAAATCTGCCCGACAAAAACGACGGCAAACTCTACACCTTCGTGTCCAACCATCCGCTGGGAGGACAAGACGGCGTAGCACTGGGAGCCATTATCGGGAAACATTACGATGGAAAATTCCGTTATTTGGTGAACGACCTGCTACTCAACCTGCCAGGACTGAAGCCCGTGTGCATAGGTATCAATAAGACCGGCAAGCAAAGCCGCGACTTCCCACGCATGGTCGAAGCCGGATTTCAAAGCGACAACCACATGCTGATGTTCCCCGCAGGCCTCAACAGTCGCAAACGTAACGATGGTTCCATACACGACATTCCGTGGACCAAGACCTTTATCACAAAAAGTGTGGAATACCACCGCGACATAGTTCCCATCCATTTCAGCGGCCACAACTCAGAAAGATTCTACCGCATAGCCAAATTCAGCGACAGGTATCTGCCCTTCAACCTGGCCATGATTTTTCTGGTAGACGAAATGTACCGCAATGTGGGCAAGGACTTCAGAATCGCCTTTGGCAAGCCCATCCCATGGCAAACATTCGACAAGAGCAAGACCCCAAGAGAATGGGCACAATATGTAGAAGACAGAGTTTACGAACTATAAGAGCACAAAAACAAACAACCCGATATGGAAGAAGAGATTATAGAACCGATCAGCAGAGAATTGCTGAAAAGTGAGCTTACCCCAGACAAGCGTCTCCGTATGACCAACAAAAGTCATAACGAAATTTATATCATCACTGCTCACAACGCGCCCAACGTCATGAAAGAAATCGGCCGTTTGAGGGAGATCGCCTTCCGTACGGCAGGCGGGGGCACCGGCAAATCTATGGATATAGACGAGTTCGACACTATGGACAACTGCTACAAGCAACTCATCGTGTGGAATCCGGAAGCTGAAGATATTATCGGCGGCTATCGCTATCTGTTGGGCACAGACTGGGAGCTCGACAAGAACGGACAGCCTATTCTTGCCACAAGCCACATGTTTCATTTCTCCGACGAGTTCCTTCGTGACTACATGCCACAAACCGTGGAATTGGGACGTTCATTCGTGTCGTTGGAATACCAAAGCATCCGAAAAGGAGCCAAGTCTATCTTCGCGCTCGACAATCTTTGGGACGGCTTGGGAGCGCTGACAGTCATTAACCCCAACGTGAAATATTTCTTCGGCAAGATGACGATGTATCCTTCTTACGTGCGTAAGGGACGAGACATGATTCTCTACTTCCTGAAGAAGCATTTCGACGACAAGGACAACTTGATAATTCCGATGAAACCGTTGAAAATAGAAGCAGATCCCAAGGAACTTGAATCTCTCTTCTGCGAAAACGATTTCAAAGAGGACTACAAGATTTTAAATCGTGAAATACGCAAATTAGGCTACAACATACCCCCCTTGGTGAACGCATACATGAGCCTAAGCCCCACTATGAAGTTCTTCGGAACAGCCATCAACTACGGGTTTGGCGACGTGGAAGAAACGGGCATCCTGATTGCCGTTGACGAAATTCTGGCAGAGAAACGCATCCGCCACATCGACTCATTCGCAAAGGAACACCCCGAAGCTCTGAAACTCACATCAGGAGCAAACCCCGTAATCTACAAGGAAAAATAATCTCCAACCATAGCTCAAAGCACTATAACATCGCCTCGTCAAGCGCCAACAAAAAGGTCATTGTCGTGGCGATGTTTCGTTTCTATGCGCGCACGCACGCGCGTAAAAAATTTCAAATTCACCTAAAATCTATCACTTTTGCCCATAATCCGCACGTAAACGACAGGAGGCCAACACTTTACAAAGTGATATTTCCCCAAAATATCCATCACTCATCCATCACTATCTATCACTTATCCATCACGTTTCGCCACCTCAAACGAATTGCCCAATTTGTGTTCAACATTTTGGGCACTCGATGCCCAAGCCGTGGGCATCGAGTGCCCACGGCTTGGGACAAGTCATGGAACTGCCAATAAGAACTGACAACACTGCCTGTCTGCGAGATAAAAGAGACTCTTAAATGATTGGAAGAGAGATACCGTTGATTTTCTGATAGATGTCAAGCGCATAGACATCGGTCATGCCACTTACATAATCAAGCACGGCCATGAGACGGGTCTCCAAGTCAGGAGCTTCAATATCATACTGGCTACTCACCCGTTTGATAAGCTGGCGCGACTGGTATTTTTCCGGTTTCACCGCTGCCTCCACCATTTGTCCCATCAAGGTCTCCAGGATTTTATATCCGCTCAGTTCCACATCAAGCACAGGTTTGCTATTATAAATCTTCCTATATGATATGTCGGTGCACCGTTTATAAGCGTCACGTTGTAGCGGTTGGATATGATCTATTAGACTTCCCTCAAAGTTCCCTGCAAGGATTTCATCCTCATGCGCCACAAAAGCAGCGACACATTCGTTGACCAGTTTGCCAATAACACAAGCCCGCATATAGACAACTTTCTCGTTTTCATCGGTTACATTTTCCATGTCCAGACGCATCAGAATCTGATTTTTGACGGTTTCATCGAAGAATCCGAGTAAAAGACATTGGGTTTGTTCGTAGGAAAGTATCTTCAACTTGTGCGAGTCTTCAATGTCCATAATCTCATAGCATATATCATCAGCTGCCTCAACCAAATAAACCAAAGGGTGGCGGGCATAACGAACAGCATCATCCCACTTATCTAAGCATAAAATACCCAATTCATCGGCAATCTTCACAAAATTGTCTTTCTCCGTTCCAAAGAATCCGAACTTGCCACGCTCGCCTGAAAGTTTCGATGAAAAGGGGTATTTTACAATAGACGCCAAGGTGGAATAGGTCATCACAAAGCCTCCGTCACGACGTCCTTTGAACCGATGGGTCAATATGCGGAAAGCATTGGCATTGCCCTCAAAATGCACCAAATCATTCCAAAGAGTCTCACTTAGTCGGTCTTTTAAATATGCGCCTTCACCTTCGGAGAAATAAGTCTGAATGGCCTTTTCACCGGAATGGCCAAAAGGAGGATTCCCCAAATC
Organism: uncultured Prevotella sp.; assembly: GCA_934191235.1. Lineage (GTDB taxonomy): Bacteria > Bacteroidota > Bacteroidia > Bacteroidales > Bacteroidaceae > Prevotella. The sequence continues at coordinate 32,104 of CAKPUA010000020.1, forward strand.
ATGAGCGAGACAGGCGGTAGAGACAATGGTTCCGATTTCTTCGAACAATGTCCCCTTGAGTTCGGGGTGTCTCTCTGTCAGCCCCTTAACGACATCGTTACCCAAAGACATGCCGACACTTGCCACTTCCAAGCTGTGGGTCAACCGGTTGTGAACAAACACAGACCCGGGTAGCGGGAACACCTGTGTCTTGTTCTGTAGTCGTCTGAAGGCTGCAGAGAATATCAAGCGATCGTAATCGCGTTTGAATTCTGATCGGTCATCATGACGTTCCACATGCTTATACTCCTGACCGAGACGCTTGTTGGATATCAATCTATCCCATTTCATCGTTTTCATATTGCTTGATTTTATCGATTAAACCGCAGAAAATCGCCGTTTTCCCATCAGAACAGGCTACTTTTCAACAGTTAGAAAAAAGAATCTTTTGTTGCAAAATTAGCAATTTAAATGGATACTTTAGATAATTTCAGACTAAAAATGCATCCGTTTGCAGATATTTCCTTAACTTTGCCTTTTTAAAGAAAGTAACGGAAGGAAACAAGCAAAACAGACAATCATGCTGAAAATAAAGGTTATCAACAAAGGACATCAACCTCTGCCGGCATACGCCACCACTCAGAGTGCTGGCATGGATTTACGCGCCAACATTCAAGAACCCATCACATTGCGCCCTATGGAGCGCAAGCTCATTCCCACAGGGCTGCACATAGCTCTCCCCGAGGGATATGAAGCCCAGGTCCGTCCCAGGAGTGGACTGGCCCTAAAGCACGGACTCACTGTGCTCAACAGTCCCGGCACAATAGACTCCGACTATCGCGGTGAGGTAATGGTGTTGCTCATCAACCTCTCCGACGCCGACTTCATTGTCAACGACGGCGAACGTATCGCGCAAATGATCATTGCCAAACATGAACAAGGAGAATGGATAAAGGTGGAAGAACTTGACGAAACCGAACGCGGCAAAGGTGGCTACGGCCACACTGGCGTGAAATAAGAATATGGACAGAAACGCATCGAAACTCTGCTGGATAATGGGAACAGTCATCATTTTTGTGATGACTGTACTGCCTGTATATGCCCGCAAAAAACAGGTAAAATCAGAGAAAACAGTTTCATCTGACACCCTGGAGGAAAATGACAGGCGGAGATTTGAATACTTCTATCTCGGCGCCATCAACGAACAGACGCTCGGACACCTGTCTGCAGCCTACGACCTGCTCAACAAATGCATTGAAATCAACCCTGATGCTGCGGAAGCCTTCTTCTCACGTGGACTCTTCCAGACCACGCTCAAGCAAGATTCCCTTGCCTTACACGACTATACAAAGGCGTGTGAACTCTCGCCGGAAAACGACACATACAGAGAGCGACTTGCCCAGTTCTATATCAAGGAAGGTAAATACGACGATGCTATCCAAGCCTACGAGCAACTTTACAAGCACAATTACAATCGTGACGAGGTACTCGACATTCTGGTACAGCTCTACGAACAGGAAAAGAACTACCCCATGATGCTCCGCACGTTGGAGCGTATGGAAACTGAAGAGGGAGGAAGTGAGCAAATCACGCTGCAGAAAATGCAGGTGTACGATCGGCAAGGCGACAAGAAGGCCGCCTACAACGAACTGCACACGCTTGTACAGAAACATCCTTACGACACCAATTACAAAGTAATGATGGGCAACTGGCTGCTCAACAACGAACGAGGGAAAGAAGCGTTGCAAATGTTCAACAACGTGATAAAAGAAGACAAGGACAACGTGCTGGCACAGCTGTCGCTGCTCGATTACTACAAGATGCAACAGCAAGACTCTCTCTACCGCAGGCAAATGTCCACGGTTCTCCTCAACCCCAACACGCCCGACGACGCCAAGGCCACGGTCATCCGACAATTTATAGGTGAGAATGAAGAGGCTGGCGGCGACAGCACCGAGGTGCTCAATATGTTTCACAAGATGCTCGCCCTGAAACAGACCAGTACCACAACCCTGCAACTCTTGGCGGCCTATATGAAGCTCAAGCAAATGCCGCAAGACTCCATTACACCTATATGGCACAAGATACTGAGCATAGCACCCGATGATGCAGCCACCCGGTTGCAACTCATTATGGAAGAATGGAAGAACAACGACTACCCGGAAATGATTGAACAAGGCAAGGCCGCCATTCAATACAACCCCGATGAAATGGGATTTTATTACCTGTTGGGAGCTGCATTCTATCATGAAGACAAGGAGGACGAGGCTCTGGACGTATTCAATAAAGGCATCGCCTACATCAAAAAGGACAGTAATCCCGAATTAGTCACCGACCTCTATGCCATTATGGGCGACATTCTTTTCAGCAAAGGCGAGAAAGAGCAGGCCTATAAGGCTTACGACAATAGTTTGAAATGGAAAAGTGACAACTACGGATGCCTCAACAACTATGCCTACTACATAAGTAAGGACGGTGAAAATCTGGAGAAGGCTGAGAAGATGAGCTTCAAGACCATTCAAGCCGAACCACAGAACACCACCTATCTCGACACCTATGCTTGGATTCTCTTCATGGAAAAGCGATATGAAGAAGCGAAAATCTACATTGAGCAGGCCATGAAGAACGAGAAAAAAGAAGAGGAATCGGCTGTCATAGCAGAACACGCCGCCGACATATACTCCATGACGGGCGACACGACCAAAGCCATCGAACTGTGGAAGAAAGCGCTCAACATGAAGGACTGCAGCAACAAGGCACTTATAGAAAAGAAACTGAAACTGAAGAAATACATAGCTAAATAAAACACAGACATGAAGACATCCGTCATCAAAATTACGGTTTTGGCCCTGCCACTCCTTTTGGGAGCCTGCGCCACCAAAAAGGTAGCCAACGAAGGCAAGACGACCATAACAGCCAACAAGGAGCAGCAAAGTGAAGCTGTGAAGAAGCTAACTTTTGTGCAGAAAGTGGCCGACAATGCGGTGTACGCCAAGAACATCTCTTCAAAAATAGATTTCACCATTGAGGCTGACGGCAAAGACATATCAGTGGACGGCACCCTCCGCATGCGCAAAGACGAAGTGATAAGAATTCAATTGGCTCCCTTCGGGTTGGTAGAGGTGGGGCGCGTGGAATTCACCCCTGATTATGTGCTGCTCATCGACCGTATACACAAGGAATACATCAAAGCCGGATACGACGAAGTGTCTTTTCTGAAAGACAACGGACTCACCTTCTACTCCCTCCAGTCGCTGTTCTGGAACCAATTGTTCATTCCCGGACAGCAGAACGTGAGCGAGAGTAGCCTTAAAACATTCGACGTTGACCTCAACTCACTGACCGCTACCATGCCGGTTAAATTAAAGCAAAATCATCTGTCCTTTGCCTGGAATGCCGACAAACTGAACGGACTGATCACTTCAGCCGACATTGTCTACAGCAGTAAGGCTAACGGAACTTCAAAAGTAAACTGGAAATACAATGACTTTAAAGCAGTTGGGTCGAAGAAATTTCCCGGCAAGCAAACTATCTGCATAAGTACCACAGCCCTGAAGAAGAACAACAAGGGCACTGTCACCATGAAACTGAAAAACATTTCAACCGACAGCAATTGGGATGTGCAGTCTACCATATCCAACAAATACAAGAAGGTGAACGCAGAAGACGTCCTGAAGAAAATCATGAGCCTCTAAATGAAAAGAATACTCTCCATACTACTTGTCCTGATGACAATCTGCCCTGTCTATGCCCAGAAAAAGCAGACTGCCAACCGGAAGGTGCGCACCACAAGAACTGTCGTCCAGAAGAAAACAGCCCGGAAGTCGACCGCCAAAGGAGCCAAAAGGACAGCCACCCAAAAGACAGGAAACACAGCAAAATACAGTACAGGCGAAATTCGCGGACTCCAAAGTCAGCGGAATCAAATACAACAACGCATCAAGGAGCAAGAACGAAAGCTGGCTGCCAACAAGGCGGATGTTAAAAACAGGTTGGAAAACCTCATGACCATCAACAGTGAAATAGACCAACGACAACGTTCAATAGACACCATTCAGAAAGACATTCACCACATAGAAGGCAACATCGGACTGCTCAAATCACAGTTGAAAACGCTGGAAGAACAACTGCAAGAACGGAAAGTAAAATTTGTAAAGTCCATGCGCTACATGGCACGCCATCATTCCATACAAGAGAAACTGACCTTCATATTCAGTGCCAAAAGTCTGACCCAGATGTACAGACGTCTGCGCTTCGTACGTGAATATGCTGCCTATCAGCGCAACCAGGGAGAGATGCTGAAACAAAAACAACGCCAGATAGACCATAAGAACCGACAACTGGAGCAAGTAAAAGGCCATAAGAATGTATTGCTATATAAAGGAAAACAGGCACACGCCGCATTGCAAGGTCAACAAGCCGAGCAGAAAAAGATCGTAGCAGGCCTGCAAAATCAGCAGAAGACCATCCAACAGGTCATCAACGACCAACGCAAGAAAGACGCACTGCTCAACGCACAGATTGACAGACTCATAGCAGAAGAGGTGGCCAAGGCACGTGCCCGAGCCGCAGAAGAAGCAAGAAAACAAGCTGCCATAGCAGCCGCCAAGAAAAGAGCGGCAGAACTCGCGAAGAAGAAAGCTGCTGCAGAAGCTGCTGCAAGAGAAAACGCACGACGCATAGCGGCTGCAAAAGCCGAAGAAGAGCGGCTGAAGAAAGCAGCTGAAGCTGCCGAAGCAGCCAAGAAAAGTGCAGAAGAAAGAGCACGCGCAGCGCAAGCTGCCCGCGAGGCTCAGGCAGCAAGAGAAGCTGCAGAGCGCAAGGCGGAAGCAGAACAGAAACGTGCAGACAAAGAAATTGCAGAGACCAAGAAGGAAAGCAATGAGGTGCTGACATTCAGCGTGGAAGACCGAAAGCTGAGCAACACATTTGAAGCCAACAAAGGCAGACTCCCCATGCCTATCACAGGCGGCTATAAAATAGTGAGCCATTTTGGACAATATAATGTGGAAGGACTGAACAACGTGCGACTGGACAACAAGGGCATCAATATTAAAGGCAGTAGCGGTTGCCAGGCACGAAGCATCTTCTCTGGTGAAGTGAGTGCCGTATTCGGATTCAGTGGCACCATGGTGGTCATGGTACGCCACGGAGCCTACATCTCGGTTTACTGCAACCTGCGTTCAGTCAGTGTGCACCGCGGACAGCACGTGAGCACAAGACAGCCTTTGGGTACAGTCGGTGCAGACAACATTCTGCAATTCCAACTGCGCAAGGAGACCGCCAAACTAAATCCAGAAGCATGGTTGGGTAGATAAATAAAGGTTCCGAAATTTGGAGTGACACCGACGTCGTGGTATCAGGAATAGAAGTAATCAATTACTTTTAAACCGAATACGAACACAAAACTGTCAGTCAGCAGATTGTTAAGGGCAAACTAACGAAGTGTTAGTGCCAGGTTAATAATTCATTAACGGCAGACTAAAGAAGTGTAGGAGGCTAACTCACACAAGGTTCCACGGTCTGGGCATTTCTTGCCACGTCCGTGGGCAAGAAACGCCCAAACAGCAGAAATGGTTATGGGCACTCTACTAAGATTTGGCAAATGATGAATCGGTGATAGAAGTGATAGATATAAAATCATCTATCACGCATCTATCACTCTATCTATCTCGCTAACAGTCGGCCCAATAATGTAAACTATCAAGAAAAGTGATAGATTGTTCCGAAAAAACAAAAGTTTTGCGTGCGCGTACGCGCGCGCAAATGGACAGTCTGCAAACGAGACTGCAAGAGAACAAAGCCAAGCATTTCCATGGCTTCAGTCGGCTGTGGTATCTATCCTAAGATTGACGCCACAAGTATCACATCTATTCCCGAATGAAACTATACTTACACTAATACGATGCTGAATGTATTAATTTACTCAAATGACAGGTTGCTTATAAGACTGTTGTCCAAGAATTTGGAAATCGCGTAAAGACAAGATTCGCTCCGAGTAAAGAAAGAAATCATTCTTCGTTTCAACTGAACAATTCACGTAGGACATCAAGAGATTTCAATTCAGGAAAGTCTGGAACATGCAATTGGTAGAACCGTAGGATAACCTCAATGCAACGTTGGCGCTGCTGACGTGACATGACAAAGAGGTGCATGGTTGGGTAATCCATACGCAGCAACTTCCGTAGACGCATAGATTCTTCCTCGTTCAAATAATCCTGATGAAACGGACGGAAGTTTACAAAGCATCCACTCTGCAAATCGAAGAACCTACCTTCGTCTTCGAGATTAGGATAAAAACCGAGAAAGAGAGTAAGATGCGCCATAAAGACAATATGGAAGTTGGAATAGTTGTCCAAAGCTCCATCAAGCCAGCGCAGCCCCATTTCTATATAATTATATAAAGGTGTGTTACGTTGCTCGCTCTTGGTGGCATAGGCAAGAAACTCGCATAGGAACAAGACAATGGACAACTTGAAGGGTTCATGAACCAACGATGTATAAGGAAAGACCATGTTAGCATCTTTCAGTTTCTGCAACGACAAACGAGTGCGATAGTCAAAACTTATGTCCAACAAAGTAGCTGGTTGAAAAAACTGCTTCTTCAACTTGCCGTGTGACGACTTTGGAATCTTCACAATAAAAGACACTCGCCCACATTCCAGCGTAAACATATCCACGATATAGGACTGCTCACCATATTTAAAGGATTTGAGCACAACGGCTCTCGTTTTAGTCAACATTTGTGCAAATTTACTAAAAAATGATGAATTACAGCATTTTCTTTTGAAAATATTTGGAGTATAAGAAAAATGGTTGTACCTTTGCACCCGCAAATCACACCTATGGTCCCTTCGTCTATCGGTTAGGACGAGAGATTTTCATTCTCTAAAGAGCAGTTCGATTCTGCTAGGGACTACAATAAAAATAATATAAGAAATAAAGATGGCAAATCACAAATCATCAGAAAAAAGAATCCGTCAGGACAAGGCAAAGGCTTTGCACAACAGATATTATGCAAAGACCATGCGTAACGCTGTTCGCAAGTTGCGCGCAATCACTGACAAGGAAGAAGCTGTAAAGCTCTATCCTTCCGTTCAGAAGATTTTGGACAAGTTGGCCAAGACCAACATCATCCACAAGAACAAGGCTGCCAACTTGAAGTCAAGCCTCGCACAGCACATCAATAAGCTGGGCTAATTCAAGAGCAACAAAGATACAAAGAGTCGCAATTCAGCAATGAATTGCGACTTTCTTTGTTTTATACAAAAACAAAAACAATAAAAATTTCCCTATATCAGTCTTTTTCAGTATCTTTGCAACAAATATAGTCGACATGAAAAGCAATTCTTCGAACATGTACAAAGACGTTGCTGACAGTCGACAAACAGAAAACCAACCAGACAAAAAATATAAAACAAGATATGGCAGAAATACAAAACACCGAAAACAACTATTCGGCCAGTAACATCCAAGTACTCGAGGGACTTGAGGCAGTGCGCAAACGCCCGGCCATGTACATTGGCGATATTAGCGAAAAAGGACTGCACCACTTGGTCAACGAGACGGTAGACAACTCTATCGATGAAGCTATGGCCGGTTACTGCAAAAACATCGAAGTAACCATTAACGAAGACAACTCCATCACTGTGCAGGACGACGGACGCGGTATACCAGTCGACGAGCACAAAAAGTTGCACAAATCCGCACTCGAAGTTGTCATGACCGTACTCCACGCAGGTGGTAAATTCGACAAGGGTTCCTATAAAGTTTCTGGCGGTTTGCATGGCGTCGGTGTAAGTTGTGTAAATGCCCTTTCCACGCACATGAAGTCGCAAGTATTCCGCAACGGAAAGATTTACCAGCAGGAATACGAAAAGGGAAAGCCTCTCTATCCTGTTAAAGTTGTGGGCGAAACCACACTTCAAGGAACACGTCAACAGTTTTGGCCAGACCCGACCATCTTCACCACGACCATTTACAAATGGGACATCATTGCATCACGTATGCGTGAATTGGCCTACCTAAATGCCGGAATCCGCATAATACTTACCGACATGCGCCCTGACGAAGAGGGAAAGACACGTCGTGAAGAATTTCATGCAAAGGACGGACTTAAAGAGTTCGTACGCTATGTAGACCGTCACCGCACGCATCTGTTTGACGACGTTATTTATCTGAAGACCGAGAAGCAAGGAGTGCCCATCGAAGTAGCCATTATGTACAATACAGACTACTCTGAGAACATCCACTCTTACGTCAACAATATCAATACAATTGAAGGCGGTACACACCTCACCGGTTTCCGTACAGCCCTCACACGTACGCTGAAGGCATATGCCGACAACGATCCAGCCATAGCGAAGTCAATAGAAAAAGCAAAGATAGAAATATCAAGCGAAGACTTCCGCGAAGGACTTACTGCAGTAATTTCCGTGAAGGTGGCCGAACCTCAGTTTGAAGGACAGACCAAGACGAAATTAGGAAACAGTGAAGTTTCGGGTGCAGTGCAGCAAGCTGTAGGTGAGGCTTTGAGCAACTACTTGGAAGAACATCCCAAGGAAGCCAAGATGATTTGCGACAAGGTGATACTCGCAGCAACCGCTCGTATTGCTGCACGCAAAGCCCGCGAAACAGTGCAGCGCAAGAATGTGATGACAGGTGGCGGACTTCCCGGCAAACTGGCAGACTGCTCCAACAAAGATCCGAAAGATTGCGAAATATTCCTTGTCGAGGGTGATTCTGCCGGCGGTTCTGCCAAACAAGGACGAGACCGGTACACTCAAGCAATACTTCCGTTGCGTGGAAAGATTCTCAATGTCGAGAAGTCTATGTGGCACAAAGTATTCGAAAGTGAGTCAGTGATGAACATCATACAAAGTATAGGCGTGAGATTCGGTGTAGAAGGCGAAGGAGACAAAGAAGCAAACATCGACAAGTTGCGCTACGACAAGATCATAATCATGACCGATGCCGATGTCGATGGCGCTCACATCGACACACTGATTATGACTCTCTTCTATCGTTTCATGCCCAGAATCATTCAGGAAGGCCACCTATACATAGCCAATCCTCCACTCTATTTGTGTACATACAAGAACAAAGTGAAGGAATATTGCTATACTGACGAGGCACGCCAGGCATTCCTTGACCGTTACGGCAACGGAACTGACGACGGCAAGAGCATCCACACACAGCGTTACAAAGGTTTGGGCGAGATGAACCCTGAACAACTGTGGGATACGACCATGAATCCTGCCACCCGTCGCCTGAAGCAAGTAACCATTGACAACGCTGCCGAAGCAGACGAGATTTTCTCTATGTTGATGGGAGATGACGTGGAACCACGCCGCGAATTCATCGAGAGAAATGCCACCTACGCCAACATCGACGCATAAACAAAAACAACGTATAAGCCCGATTCTCTCGATAGAATCGGGCTTTTTTTCAGAAATCAAACCACATATCTCAATTCAAATGAAAAACTTCTTTATTACTTTAGCCCTATGTCTCGTTGCCGCACAAGTTGCAAAAGCTTCGGACAACGTGACCGTGTCGCTCAATGGAAGAGACGCCACTATGTCAAACGGGAACATAACCATCAAGATCGAAAGCAATGGCCGGGTGAGTTCAATGACTGCTTTTGGAAGCGGCAACTTGCTTAGCAGCAGTGGCATATACTTCGATCTAACCGCCAAAAAGAATGTAGGTCTTTCTCCCGACAAGGCAGAAATCATAAAACAGACAGCTGACTATGCAGAGGTACTGTATAGCAACACCAAAAGTTCACCCATCATTCAGCAGGGATACATCTTGCGGAAAGGAGACAATGGCGTGTATTCCTATATCATCGTCAAGGGCACTGAACATTCGGACACTACAACTCTTAGAGAGATGCGCGTCTGTGTTCGAACAGCGAGCACACTCCTGAATGGCTATGTAGACGACAGAATGAATGGCAAGATTCCCTCAAATTCTGAAATGAAGGTGGCAGAAAAAAAGGAAAACACCGTACAGGATGCTACTTACAAACTGACTGACGGAACGGTCTACACTAAATATAACTGGGCCCAATACATCGTCAACGACAGCGTTCACGGACTGATGAACGACAATTATGGACTGTGGAACATTGCAAGTAGCCGCGAGTGGCAAAACGGAGGTCCCATGAAACAGGAACTTACCGTGCACGCTACAAGCAAATCACCCATCACCATACAAATGCTGCAAGGAGAACATTTTGGAGCTTCAGCACAAACTTACCATAACGGAGAGGAAAAGATTTACGGTCCATTCTACATCTATGCCAACAAAGGCACCAAGGACGAGATGATAGCTGATGCCAAGAAAACGGCTTCAGAAAAACAGAAGGAATGGCCCTTCCAGTGGTTCAGCAACGCGCTCTATCCGCTTGACCGCGCTACAGTGAGTGGTCGCATCAACGTGACAACGGGGCAACGGAAAGACAGCATTCAGGTGGTGTTGGCAGAACCAAACACAGACGTGTATGCACAAGGAAAGAAATACATATTCTGGGCTCTGACCGACCAAGAGGGTAATTTCGCCATAAAGAACGTTCGCAAGGGAAATTATGCCCTTTACGCCTGGGCTTTAGCCGGTGACAACACGGATGAATTGTGTCAAAAGGATATCAACGTGGATGATGACAATGTGGAATTGGGCACCATCAACTGGACTCCCACATGCTACGAAACCGAGTTGTGGCAAATCGGCAGCAACAACCGCCGTTCCGACGGATTCAACCTTAGCGACCATCTGCGTGCCTATGGCATGTGGAATGATGTTCCTGCCAATCTCAACTTCACCATTGGTGAAAGTAAGGAAAGCACAGATTGGTATTACGCACAGACCCAAAACGGCACCTGGACCATCAATTTCAAAACAGACAAAGCATACACCGGCAATCTTTATCTCACAGCATCAGTGGCAGGAGCTGCCAACAAGCCCAAAGTGGCGGTAGCTCTAAACGTAAACACTCGCACTACATGGAGCACCTACTCAGACTCCGGGATTTTCCGCAGCGCCATGTTAGGCGGCAAGCACAGCCTCTACAAATTGACAATTCCTGCCAGCTTGCTGAAGACAGGCGACAACAAACTGACCCTTACCATGTCGGGCATCAAGAGCAATGGCGGCGTCATGTGGGACTGCATCAAACTTGAAGCCGGTTCGAAGGTAACAACAGGCATAGAACAAGTGCCTGTAACCGATGCAGAAGACTTGGTGAAAATATACACAATCAACGGTGTGAAGATTGGAACCTACAACTCTTTGAGCGACGCAAAACATCTTAAAGGCATCTACATCTACCGCAAAGGCAACAAGACAGGCAAAATATCATTCTAACAGGATAACAGATAAAGTCAGTTAAAATTCAAGAATTATGGCAGTAAAAGTAGCATTTTTCGACGCCAAGAGTTATGACAAAGACTCTTTCAACGCCACAAACAAGAATTTTGGTTTCGAGATACACTACTACAAGGAGCGTCTCTCCATGAACACAGTTGACCTTGCAAAAGGCAAGGATGCCGTGTGCATCTTTGTCAATGCTGAGTGTGACGCACGAGTAATCGATCGTCTGGAGAAATACGGAGTGAAACTCATTGCCCTTCGGTGCGCAGGTTTCAACAACGTAGACCTCAAGGCAGCGAAAGACCGCATACCTGTGGTAAGAGTTCCGGCATATTCCCCTCATGCAGTAGCGGAATATGCAGTGACATTGATGCTCGCCCTCAACCGCAAGGTATATCGTGCGGCCAACCGCACAAGAGAGTTCAACTTCAAGTTGAACGGGCTGATGGGATTCGACATGTACGGCAAGACGATAGGACTGATTGGCATGGGACGCATTGCCAAAGTGCTCACACAAATCCTCGATGGATTCGGGATGAACATCATTGCCTACGACAAATATCCCGACCTGGAATTCTACAAGCAACACCATGTCACTGCCGTGTCCCTCGACGAGCTATATGCCCAAAGCGACATTATCTCACTGCATTGCCCGCTAACAGCAGAAACCAAGTTTATCATTAACCGTGAAAGCATCGGCAAGATGAAGAAAGGCGTGATGATCATCAACACTGGCCGAGGAAAACTCATCAACACGGAAGATCTGATTGAGGGACTGCGCAGCCATCAAGTGGGAGCCGCAGGCCTCGATGTGTACGAAGAGGAGCAGAAATTCTTCTATGAGGACCTCTCGGACAAGATGATTGACGACGACAAACTTGCTCTTCTGCTGATGATTCCCAACGTAATTGTCACTTCGCACCAGGCTTTCTTCACCCAGGAAGCCCTGCACAACATCGCCACGACCACACTGCAGAACATCAAGGATTGGCACGAGGGAAAGGCATTAAAGAATGAAGTAAAGTAAATCAGAACCAGACTTCCACACAAGCCAGTGAAAAGAAACGCAAAAACAATATGGATTTGGGCTTGTGCCGTGATGCTCTATGCCACGGCGCAAGCCCAAACTTGTTTATCTCTCAAATTACGGTACGACCGTCCTGCACACTACTTTGAAGAGTCGTTACCCATTGGCAACGGCAGGTTGGGAGCACTTGTCTACGGAGATACTGATGACGAACGAATTTATCTGAATGACATCACATTCTGGACAGGGAAGCCTGTAGACCATGAGGAAGATAAAGAAGCCTACAACTACTTACCCTTAATTCGCAAAGCCTTATTCCAAGAAGACTACCGCATGGCAGACTCCCTGCAGCTCCAACTGCAAGGCCACAACTCGCAATTCTACCAACCCTTGGGGATTATCAGACTGACAGACAACAACAAAAATTCCACAACAAGCTATCGACGTAGCTTGGACTTGGACAGTGCATTGGCAAAAGTGACCTACAAGAAAGGGGATGTCACCTATACACGAGAATATTTCGCATCACATCCCGACAGTCTCATTGCCATTCATTTACATGCCAACAAGACGCACGGATTGTCATTCAACATCACATTAAGTTCACTTGTTCCGCACAAAGCCAAGGCATACGGACGACAAATAACCATGACGGGCCATGCCGTTGGCCAACCTCAAGAAAGCATACATTTCTGCACAATTCTGAAAGGCTACTCACAAGATGGCAAAATCTTCGCTTCAGACTCCACGCTAACCATTGACAACGCAACAGAAGCCACACTCTACATTGTCAACCGAACCAGTTTTAACGGGTACAACAAGCATCCTGTCAGACAAGGTGCACCCTACATAGAAGCAGCCGCCGATGATGCCTGGCACACGATGAACTTCACTTATAAGCAATTTAAAGCCCGACATGTCACGGACTACCGCCAATTGTTCACCCGGATGAGCCTCAGCCTCGGTGGTGCGCACATAGACTCCACCCGGACCACAGACCAACAACTCAAGGACTGTACATACCAAGGCACCCCCAACCCCTACCTTGAGCAGCTGTATTTCCAATATGGCCGATACCTGCTAATCAGTTGTTCACGAACACGTGGTGTACCTGCTAACCTTCAAGGATTGTGGACTCCTCACCTTTTCTCTCCCTGGCGAGGCAACTACACCATGAATATAAACCTGGAAGAAAACTACTGGCTTGCTGACGTGGCCAACCTTCCGGAAATGACAGAACCGCTCTCCGACTTTGTAAGAGCTCTTGCGGACAACGGACGATACACCGCCCGTCACTATTATGGCATACAGGAAGGATGGTGCGCCAGCCACAACTCAGACCTCTGGGCCATGACGAATCCTGTGGGAGAGAAGCGTGAAAAGCCAGAATGGGCCAACTGGAACATGGGAGGCGCTTGGCTGACAAGCATCTTGTGGGAACACTACTGCTTCAACCAAGACCATACTTATCTCGCTCAAACCGCTTATCCACTGATGAAAGGTGCAGCGCTGTTCATGCTCCGATGGCTAATAGAGAACCCTAAGAAACCGGGAGAACTCATCACTACACCCAGCACAAGTCCTGAAAACGAATACATCACAGACAAAGGGTACACCGGCATGACATGCTATGGAGGCACGGCAGACCTTGCCATCATCCGCGAACTCTTTATCAACACCATAAAGGCCGCACAAGAGCTTCACCAGGACAAAAGGTTGCAGAAACAGCTGCAAGAGGCACTAAGCAGATTGCACCCATACGCCATAGGCAAGCGAGGCAACCTTCAAGAATGGTATCACGACTGGACCGACCGCGATTGGCACCACCGCCACCAATCACACTTGATAGGTCTCTATCCAGGGCACCACATTTCACCAACGCTTACCCCTGCCCTTGCCCAGGCATGCCGACGTTCACTCCAGCTGAAAGGCAACAAGACAACAGGATGGAGTACTGGGTGGCGCATCAACCTTTGGGCAAGGCTGCATGATGGTGAACAAGCCTATAAGACATGGAAAAAACTTCTCACCTACGTGAGCCCAGACAACTATCACGGCCCAGACAGAAGACATTCGGGCGGCACTTATCCCAATCTGATGGATGCACATCCCCCATTCCAAATCGACGGCAATTTCGGCGGGGCGGCCGGCGTGTGCGAGATGTTGTTACAAAGCACCACCGATGACATCACCTTGCTGCCAGCCTTGCCGAGGGCCTGGTCCGAGGGCAACGTGCACGGCATCTGCGCCCGAGGCGGATTCACTGTAGACATAAAGTGGAAAGACCATCAAGTAGACCACGCTACAATTACGAACAAAGGGCCAAGAAAAGCCAAGACCACCGTTTATTACAACGGCAAGGCAAGGACAATAAGACTCAAGTCGGGAGAATCCATACAACTGTAAATGCAAAACGTCCAAATGTACAAGCAACTGCTCACAATCCTGTTTATCAGCCTCAACCTACAAATGGCTGCACAGAGTTTTGGCACCCAGTGGATTGGCGCCACCACGTCCACTGAAGACAACCAACTATGGTTCCGTCGGGCATACGTGTTACCGACCAGTATCCATCGAGCTCAACTCGAAATCACCACAACCGGACGCGTGGCCGTGTATGTGAACCAATACAATGTAAGCCGCAATGTGCTGATGCCCTATAGAGAGAAGAATGAGACTCATTGGCCGGCTTGCCTTTCGTTTGACGTTACACCCTACGTCCAAGCTGACACCAACACCATTGCTGTTTGGTATGCACCGCAGGAAAGTCATGAAGAGGAAGGCGAACCACAGATAGCTGTATGGTTCTACGGCACAGACAAACACGGCAAGGCCTTTGCCTTCGCCTCCGACAAGTCATGGACCTGGAGCATGGCCAATGCCAACTCCGTGTGCATAGATGCCACTGATTGGCGCCCCGACTGGAACAGCGCCTCACCCGAAATCATGCCATGGATTGGCGCCACACTGGCCAAATCGCCCCAACAGCCTCCTGCCAAGAACCACCATCTGGCACAAAGAATCACGAAAGAGATGCAGCCTTCTTGGACACACGTCACTCCAGACTCCATTGAAGCCGGTTTCCCTGCGCCTCTGCATGGCTGGATAAGAGTCACACTGCGGGGAGCGCATCCTGGAGAAAGAATCACCATCAACAGGTTGCACTATATATGCAATGGTAATATGGACGAACAGGCATGCCGCCGTTTCACAGAGGAAGACACGGACCGCGTCGTCATCAAGGGCGACTCATGGTTCAATGCGGCACAAGTACAAAATATAGAAGGGCTGCAAATAAGCACCGTCAGGGATGATTAAGGAAAATTATGCCGAGTATAATTTTGTCATGCCAACTGAATCAAGTAAATTTGCAAGTATATTTACTGAAAAAGACGAAAACGTGAACAACCTTCATTCCACAGACGTAGGCATTGCCGAGGTCTTGGCCAAATACAACGGCAGCCATATTGACGAAGACTTGCTGATATTTGACAACATCGGCGATGTGCCCATGCTCAACACTCCGCGCCACATGAACTGCATCCTGGTAGGCCTCTGCCTAAGTGGCAAAGCCACCTATACGGTGAACACCATTCGCCACGACATAGGAACCAACGATGTGATTATCATCAGTGAAGGCCAAGTGACCGACAACTACAGGAAGTCGGCGGACTTCAGTGGCATAGCCATCATGATGTCGGGCGATTTCTTCCACGAGATCATCAAGGGAGTCCATGAATTGTCCACCCTTTTCATTTTTTCACGAAGCCACCCTGTATTCCACATAAACGAAGAGAACACGTCCTCGCTGCTGGACTATTGCAAGATGCTCAAAAAGAAGACAGACGATGTGGACAACCACTTCCGCCGTGATGTAGTGATTTCTCTGATGACTGCCATGATATACGATCTCTGCGACACCATCTACAAGAAGCATTATCTGAGCACCAAGAAAGAATCGCGAGCCGAAAGGATTTTCGCCAAGTTCATACCTCTCCTGGAGAAGAACTTCCGCACCGAACGCCGTGTCGGATGGTATGCCGAGCAACTCTGTGTCACTCCCAAATATTTCTCCATGATGGTAAGATTGGTGAGCCAACGAACGCCCAACGAATGGATAGACGACTTCGTGACGCTCGAAATACGCGTGCTGTTGAAAAGCAGCACCATGAGCATCAAGGAAATAGCCGAGCTTATGAAATTCTCCACCCAAAGTTCCCTCGGCAAATATTTCAAGGAACACGTTGGCGTCTCACCTTCTGAATACAGACACGGGAACAACTAAGCGGAAAAAAATGACCGACAGACACATAAAAAGGTTGCCTATGCACAGGCAACCTTTTTATGTGTCGTTCAATCCAGATAGCCAGCTTCCCTCAACTGTTCGGCTGTTGCCGTCAATTCACCATACCACTCCTTACCGAATCGACGCGTGAGCGGTCCCTCCAGGAACCTGTAAACGGGCAAGTGAAGTTCGCGTCCCTTTTTCACCGCACTGCGACATACGTCCCAGCGGTTGTAGTTTAAAGCGACGGTACCATTGCCGAACTGCTTGGCGCGTATGGGATAGAGTGCGCAGCTGATGGGCTTGCAGAACTTGATTTTGCCTGCGCGGTGTGCCTTTTCCAGTGCACACCAGCAACAACCGCCCTCATGCTGAGTGAACACACAGTCCTTGCCTCCGACGATACTCGTCACGAGGTCGCCTTCCTGGTCGGTGTATGCCACCCCCTGCTTGTCTATCACAGCCTGTGCTGAAGCCGTGAGGTCAGGCCACACAGTGTCGAGAGCCTCTTCAATTCCGCTAATTTCATCAAGCGTTACAGGGGCACCGGCATCGCCTTCCACACAACATTCGCCCTTGCAGACGTCAAGGTCGCAGCAAAAACATTCCGTGAATATATCGGGCGACACAAGCACATCGCCCACCTGAATAATGGGTAGTATTTTGTTTGCCATTCCTTTCTCCTGATAATAATTGATCATTCATCCACAACTCACCAATCTATCGCCTTTTCCCCATTAGCTTCAAGATAAGCGTTGCAACGTGAGAACTGATGATTGCCGAAAAAGCCGCGATAGGCAGAGAGAGGCGACGGATGGGCAGACTCAAGCACCAGATGGCGTGAGCAGTCAACCAGCGCTTTCTTGCTGCGTGCGTATGATCCCCAAAGAATAAACACAAGATGCTCGCGGTCAGCGTTGAGAGCCCGTATGGCGGCATCCGTAAACTCTTCCCATCCATGCCGCTGATGACTGGCTGCCTGGTGGGCGCGTACTGTGAGGGTGGCGTTAAGGAGCAACACGCCTTGTTCTGCCCAACGCGTAAGGTTGCCGCTCGTCGGCATCGGCTTGTGGAGATCATCACTGATTTCCTTGAAGATGTTCTGCAGAGAAGGCGGGAAAGGCACACCGTCGTTGACCGAGAAACTCAGTCCGTGAGCCTGTCCAGGCTCATGATAGGGGTCCTGTCCGATGATTACCACCTTCACCCGGTCAAAAGGACAGAGGTTGAAGGCATTGAATATGAGCGGTCCGGGCGGATAACAGGTGTAGTGCAGATACTCCTCGCGCACGAAACGGGTGAGGTCAAGGAAGTACTGCTTGTCGAACTCACTGCCTATGTGGCTGCGCCACGACTCTTCAATCTTTACGTTCATAGGGATGAATATCAAAAAAGGCGGATGCGCTGTGCGGCATCCGCCTTATGTGTGATTAGTATAATTCTACTTGTCTTCGATGAGGTTCTCGCCGGTCATGTCGGCTGGCTGCTCCAGTCCCATGATGTGGAGAATGGAAGGAGCCACATCGGCCAGACGTCCGTTCTTCACCTTGGCACTGTTGTTGTCGGTCACGTAGATGAACGGTACCGGATTGAGCGAGTGGGCCGTGTTAGGTGTGCCGTCGGGGTTGATGGCATTGTCTGCATTGCCGTGGTCAGCAATGATAATCACTTCATAGTCGTTAGCCTTGGCTGCCTCAACCACGTCTTTCACGCAGTTGTCAATGGCATGCACGGCCTTGGCAATGGCATTGTAGATGCCCGTGTGGCCTACCATGTCGCCGTTGGCGAAGTTCACTACGATGAAGTCATACTCTTGGGTGTTGATGGCACCCACAAGCTTGTCTTTCACGGTGTATGCACTCATTTCTGGCTGCAGGTCATAGGTGGCCACTTTGGGTGAAGGCACCAGAATGCGGTCCTCGCCCTCATAAGGAGCCTCGCGTCCGCCATTGAAGAAGAAGGTCACGTGAGCGTATTTCTCTGTCTCGGCCGTATGGAGTTGCTTCTTGCCCATCTTGCTGAGATATTCGCCAAGTGTGTCTTCCACGTCTTTCTTGGGGAAGAGTACGTGCACGCCCTTGAACGAAGCGTCGTAGGGAGTCATGCAGTAGTAGTGCAAGTCCTTGATGGTGTGCATGCCTTCTGCCGTCATGTCTTCCTGGGTGAGCACCTGGGTGAGTTCCTTGGCACGGTCGTTGCGGAAGTTCATGAAGATAATCACGTCGCCCTCGTCGATGGTTCCGTCCACCTTGGCGTTGTTGATAGGCTTGATGAACTCGTCGGTCACGTCCTCGTCATAGCTTTCCTGCATGGCTTTCACCATGTCGTCGGCCTGCTTTCCCTTACCCTCTACGAGCAGGTCGTAGGCTTCCTTCACACGGTTCCAACGCTTGTCGCGGTCCATGGCATAGAAACGTCCGATGATGCTTGCCACGTGGGCATCGTTCTCTTCACAGGCCTTGGTCATCCGCTCGATGAATCCCTTGCCGCTCTTGGGGTCTGTGTCGCGACCGTCCATGAAGCAGTGCACGTAGGTGTTCTTCAGTCCGTAATGCTTGCTTATCTCGAGGAACTTGAAGAAGTGGTCGAGTGACGAGTGCACACCACCCGTTGAGGTGAGGCCCATAAGGTGGAGCTTCTTGCCTGTCTTCTGAGCGTATGTGTAGGCTTCCACCACGCCCTCGTTCTCCATAATGGAACCATCCTTGCAGGCACGGTTAATCTTCACCAGGTCCTGATAGACAATGCGACCGGCGCCGATGTTGAGGTGCCCCACCTCAGAGTTGCCCATCTGTCCGTCAGGCAAGCCCACATCTTCGCCGCATGCCATGAGTTGTGAGTGTGCGCTCACAGCCGTAAGATAATCGAGATAAGGTGTTGGCGTGTTGTAGATCACGTCGCCTGCACCATGCTTGCCGATGCCCCATCCGTCGAGGATCATCAAAAGTGCTTTCTTTGCCATAATATTTGTGCTTTATATGTTTGTTTTCTTTTGTTTGCAAAGTTAGTGTAAAATTCTGAGTAAGCGAAGAGAATAAATATATATTTGAATTCTTTGACAGGAAGAAATTTGTGCTTGGCTCAAGACCTGGAAGTAGTGCGTCAAAAGAGTGGAGCCTGCTGCGGGAGTCTAACCTACATGGTTGAATGGGATGAACTGCCCGAAAAAAGCCAAGGAACAGACGGTCCCAATTCTATCCGTCAGTTTGTACTCGCAGGGCCCGACGTACAGGGCAAGCCGTAAGTCTGCCATTAACAAGTCGTAAGTCTGCCATTAACGGGTCGTAAGTCTGCCATTAACAGGTCGTAAGTCTGCCATTAACAGGTCGTAAGTCTGCCATTAACAGGTCGTAAGTC
>CAKPUA010000021.1:0-51344 GCA_934191235.1 uncultured Prevotella sp.
ATGTGCGAAGAATAATGGATATCTCTGATTTTTATCTGAATTGAAATGAAAAAATTGTATGAACACGAGGAGGGTACCCCCCTTGTATTTCTTCCACCTCACCGACCACCAGGGGAATGTGCGGGCGAGTAACATGGCGGACATGGCGTCGGGCGCCCGCAATGCCTACTATCCCTTCGGCATGTTCCTTGGCGAGGAAAACAGCTATGGAGAGCGCCGCTGGTACAACGGCAAGGAGCTGGACCGCACACACGGGCTGGACTGGTATGACTATGTAGCACGCCGGTATGACGGCATGCGCTTCACCACCATGGACCCACTTGCGGAGAAATACTATGACGTCAGTCCTTATGCATACTGCGGGGACAATCCGGTAAACCGCACAGACCCGTTCGGCTTGGACTATTGGTCGACGAACAATCCCGCCCTGATAGCACAGTTTATGGCGGACTTCAGGTCAAACCGGAATGTGAAGCAACTGTATGAGAGTTTTGAAATCCACAAGAAGCAAACCGACCACATGACAGGTCTGACCTACAATGATAACGACGGGCAATATTATTACAATACAAGCAAGGTAGAACATGGGGAGTTCGTCTGTTATGCCCAAGTCTTCCGGACGGCTATGTATGGAGCCGATTGGGCAACGGGAGTATCCTCGTTCGGCTCCGCGCAAGGGTTGCAGACGGAACTGACAGATGCTGCAGTGAAGGGTATGGAAAACGTGGATAAGGGGATGTCTAAATATCTAAATATATGTACAAAGATTGGAAAAGTTACTTCTATAGGATCAGCTGTTATTCCTGTAGTTGATGGAATACGATATGTATTTGAAGGGGGCACAAATACTTGGGTCTATGTGAAAGATGCTTCAGATGCGGTTTTTGCGATTCTTCCTCTTATTCCGTGTCTTGGTCCGTGGGGATTTATAATGAGTACAACATATTTTCTGATTATGACAGGCCTGGAAAGCAAGGGATATATTAACGTTAACAAAACTTATTGATTATGGATTTATTGTGGCAAATGTTTTATACAATATATTGTTTAAAATCTAAGAAATCTACCGCCTATGATGCCATTCACGCAGTTGGGGCAATACAAATAATTTTTTTTACAGGAGATATAGTGTTGCTTTTGTGTCTGGTTGGTGTAAAAATGCCGGAACCTTCCAGGTTTGATTGGTTATGGGAAAACAATTCGTTGTTTAAGTTGTCTATTGGATATTCAGTAGCAATCCTTTATGAAATATTGTTCTACGTATTATTCGGTCGGGACCGAAGACTTGCAAGGATTCTGTTGTATATTCGTCATAAGTATGGCAGAAAGTGCAAAAAGAGCCTTCTTTGGTTTGTCTTTATTCCAGTTCCATTGTTTTGTCTATTGCTTTTTGTCGGATGTGCGAAGAATAATGGATATCTCTGATTTTTATCTGAATTGAAATGAAAAAATTGTATGAACACGAGGAGGGTACCCCCCTTGTATTTCTTCCACCTCACCGACCACCAGGGGAATGTGCGGGCGAGTAACATGGCGGACATGGCGTCGGGCGCCCGCAATGCCTACTATCCCTTCGGCATGTTCCTTGGCGAGGAAAACAGCTATGGAGAGCGCCGCTGGTACAACGGCAAGGAGCTGGACCGCACACACGGGCTGGACTGGTATGACTATGTAGCACGCCGGTATGACGGCATGCGCTTCACCACCATGGACCCACTTGCGGAGAAATACTATGACGTCAGTCCTTATGCATACTGCGGGGACAATCCGGTAAACCGCACAGACCCGTTCGGCTTGGACTATTGGTCGACGAACAATCCCGCCCTGATAGCACAGTTTATGGCGGACTTCAGGTCAAACCGGAATGTGAAGCAACTGTATGAGAGTTTTGAAATCCACAAGAAGCAAACCGACCACATGACAGGTCTGACCTACAATGATAACGACGGGCAATATTATTACAATACAAGCAAGGTAGAACATGGGGAGTTCGTCTGTTATGCCCAAGTCTTCCGGACGGCTATGTATGGAGCCGATTGGGCAACGGGAGTATCCTCGTTCGGCTCCGCGCAAGGGTTGCAGACGGAACTGACAGATGCTGCGGTGAAGGGGATGGAAAAAGTGGATAAGGGACTGTTGAAATATCTGAAAATCTGTAATAGAATAGGAAATGCTGCTGCCGGGGCATCGGTAGCTATTTCTGCATATGATTTCATACGATATAGACGTGAAGGAGGAACAAACACTTGGGTCTATGTAAAAGATGTTTCAGATGCGGCTTTTGCCCTTCTTTCTTGCAGTGGCCCATGGGGATTTGCAATTGGTACAGCATATTTTCTTATTATGACAGGTTTGGAAAGCAAGGGATATATTAACTTTAACAAAACTTATTAAGTATGATGGATTTATTGTGTCAAATGTTTTATGCTATACATTGTTATAGGAAAAAATGTAATAGTAGGTATTCGACTTATGATCTTAGTAGTCTCTTCATTGGCACCCAAACATATATGCTTATAGGAGACATAGTATTGCTTTTACATTTTGCAGGTATAGATATACCGATTCCTGCCGAATTTATTAGGTTGTTAGATTACAATTCGTTGTTTCTGATTTCTATGATATTATTATGTGGTGTGCTTGCGGAAATCTTGTTTTATCTATTATTTGGTAGAAATCGAAAACTTATAAGAATGTTATTGCATGCCAGAAGGAAGTATGGCAGGAAGTGTAAATGGAGAATGCTTTGGCTCGTATTTTCGCCTTTTTTATTGATGTGTCTACTCTTTTTTGGCACATGTGCGAAGAATAATGGATATCTCTGATTTTTATCTGAATTGAAATGAAAAAATTGTATGAACACGAGGAGGGTACCCCCCTTGTATTTCTTCCACCTCACCGACCACCAGGGGAATGTGCGGGCGAGTAACATGGCGGACATGGCGTCGGGCGCCCGCAATGCCTACTATCCCTTCGGCATGTTCCTTGGCGAGGAAAACAGCTATGGAGAGCGCCGCTGGTACAACGGCAAGGAGCTGGACCGCACACACGGGCTGGACTGGTATGACTATGTAGCACGCCGGTATGACGGCATGCGCTTCACCACCATGGACCCACTTGCGGAGAAATACTATGACGTCAGTCCTTATGCATACTGCGGGGACAATCCGGTAAACCGCACAGACCCGTTCGGCTTGGACTATTGGTCGACGAACAATCCCGCCCTGATAGCACAGTTTATGGCGGACTTCAGGTCAAACCGGAATGTGAAGCAACTGTATGAGAGTTTTGAAATCCACAAGAAGCAAACCGACCACATGACAGGTCTGACCTACAATGATAACGACGGGCAATATTATTACAATACAAGCAAGGTAGAACATGGGGAGTTCGTCTGTTATGCCCAAGTCTTCCGGACGGCTATGTATGGAGCCGATTGGGCAACGGGAGTATCCTCGTTCGGCTCCGCGCAAGGGTTGCAGACGGAACTGACAGATGCTGCGGTGAAGGGGATGGAAAAAGTGGATAAGGGACTGTTGAAATATCTGAAAATCTGTAATAGAATAGGAAATGCTGCTGCCGGGGCATCGGTAGCTATTTCTGCATATGATTTCATACGATATAGACGTGAAGGAGGAACAAACACTTGGGTCTATGTAAAAGATGTTTCAGATGCGGCTTTTGCCCTTCTTTCTTGCAGTGGCCCATGGGGATTTGCAATTGGTACAGCATATTTTCTTATTATGACAGGTTTGGAAAGCAAGGGATATATTAACTTTAACAAAACTTAAGTTGCAAGAGGACGACACCTAATAGATGCTGATCTTCAGTCCGTTCTGTATCAATCCTTGTTTGACGAATGACTTTCTATATAGGAAATGAGGCTGTGGAAGATGGGGTCGGCGGAGAGGACGGAGCGGTTGCCGGTGATAATCATCTGCTTGCGGGCACGGGTGATTGCCACGTTCAGCTTGCGGTCAATCACGTGGCCGTCTTCCTCAATACGATTGCCGGCAAGGAAACCTAACTGATAGTGATTCTGCACGGTGAAGGAATAGATGATGACGTCGCGTTGCGAACCCTGATAGCGTTCCACGGTGTCGATGGTGATGCTGCAGAGTGCGGGAATATCGAGCAGTTCCAGCTGCTTGCGTATCATGGCTATCTGGTTACGATAGGGCACAATGACACCCACCGTCTTGTCGGCATCAAACTGCTCGCCATAGAAACGATGGATGCGCCTCACCATGTCTGCCACGATTTTTGCCTCGGCAGGATTCACCTTGTCCGACAATCCCGGACGCTTGCATAAAGGACTTTCCACATAAATCATGCGGTGTGCCTTGAGCAGTTCATCCCTGTCGTCGAGAGCCGGAGCGTTGTAGCCCAAGGTGGTTTCTTCCTGGTGAGGGCACGGAACGGGTTGTAACCGTTCACGCTGATAAAACATCTTGTTGGGAAATTCAGCCACCTCAGGGTGCATGCGTCCCTGCTTGCGCAAGGTTCCGATGAAGTCGGTACGGCCCGCTGCACGTTCGGTCTTGATGAGTCTTTCAAAAAGAGAGTTGCGGCAGTCGTCAAGATGGATATCGAGAAGCAATGGGTCATCGACTTCCGATGCAGCCATACTCTGCTGCACCACTGCCGGCAGCTGCTTATGGTCACCGATAAGCACGAACCGGTCAATTGCCAAGTCATCCTTGTATACGCCTCCATGGGCGGCAAGCAAGCCGATAAGGTCGGGCTCGAGAATCTGGCTTGACTCGTCAACAATGGCGAGTGAGAAATGCTTGACATTGAACAGGTATTGCCGTGAAAGCATCGTAGAAGTAGTGCCCACGATGACCCTCGAGTCGGCAATCATCGAGGAAATGTCGCGAAGATGCGCCATGGTGGCAGAGCGCTTGGAAAGCAACTTGTCGCGGAACCGCGGTGCACAACTGAATTCGTTGCCTATTCGCATATAGTCAATGCCCGCATCGGAAAGCATCTCGCAAATTTCGTCCACCGCCCGGTTTGTATACGACATGAGGAGCAGGGAATGTTCCCCCTCCACCAATTCCTCCTCCACCATGAACCGCAGTGCCATGGAGGTCTTGCCCGTTCCGGGAGGTCCCACCAACAGATAGTAGTCGAGCGCCTGTTTCACCTGAAGCAAAACAGAGTCGTAGTTAGGATTGTAGCTGCGGGAAAGTTGCCGGTTGGTGTCTTTTCGGGGCGGACGTTGCCCCAAAAGAAGAGCCTTGCGCTCGGATTTTGAGGTGAGGAAGTGGAAGAGTGAGCCCACGGCTGCCGACCCCATACTACCCTTGCACGATTCCACAGCATAAGGCAGACGGCAGTCGAGAATGTCGGGATTCTGCAACCCGTCACACAATTGCACAATAAGCCGCTCATGGTGTATCTCCGTGAGAAAGCACTTGAAGAGTATGGCATGGCGCATGTCGGGTTCATCACGTTTCTTATAACTATATAGGTACACCATGTCGCCCTGCCGGAAATTGGGAAGGAAGTCTTCACCCTGGTCGGGCACGGCAAGCGTGATGGTGTCATAGCCGTTGTAGTCGTTGCTGCGCTGCTTGTCAGTAATGGTCAGTCCAACGTAGATGTTGCCGCCTTCACGCTTCTCTGCCAGCGGCACGTTCCAGGCGTCTGCACCGTTGAACGAGTGCCCGTCACTGTTGCCCACCCTACTGATGATCTGTTCCATATTGACGAAGTCGTACATCCGGCAGAAATAGCTCCGTTCCAAGGGTGAGAGCGAATGAAGGACGGAAGTGACATGTTGCTGTTCTGGAAGAATATAACGGTGATAGAAAGGACTCCCGTCGTGGTGGACATTGAGCGTCTCGGGAGTGAATAGCGGAAGTGCCGGCGCCAAGCCGTTCTTTGCCACCCAGAAATTGAATGACACCACCTGGTTTCTGAACTTGATGGCTTCTCGGAAGAGCTTTTGATAGAACGACACGACCAGGAGGCCCTGCTCGGGAGGATACTTGGAATAGAGCAACCGGATGTCTACCGTATTGTTCCCCAAATGAAAGTTGTATCTCAACACGCCATAGTAGAGGAGCAACTGCACATAGTGGTTTTCCAGTTGCTTGCTGCCGTAGAGATTACGCTGTCCGCTGGTGAGATTATAGTTCTTGCCCGACTTCTGCTCCACAAGCAGTCGCATGTCGGTAGTCATCAGGTCGACACGACCCTGCACACCCAGGCTTTCACAAATGAACGAAGGTTCCAATATGGCCTTCTCCCGCTTGTATTTCCTGAACAGTTCCTCCACCGCGAGTTGGAGGTTCTCCACTTGCGACATGGCATCGCGCTTGAAAGACTGCGGATCGAAAGCGGTGCACGAACAGAATTCGAGTGCCTTCTCGTGAAAATTGTTGCGCAGCGTGTCGGAGAAGGCATAGTCACGGATATCCTTGCTGTTGACAATGTCGTCGAGAGCACTGCCGGCAAAGTTACCAAGCAGGATGGGCTGGGTGTTGGCCTTGGGCTTCAGCTGGTTGAACAAATACTGGAGTGAATGATGACCGCAACTGGTAAAACATGCGGCTATGCTACTGATATCCAACAGATAGTCAGGTTCCACAATGATATAGTCTGGCGTGACTACCGGCCGGTCGGGGTCGGTCTTGTCGATATGGCAGTTGAGCAAGTTGACCTGCATGCCCTGTTTGAGCACCTTGCCCAAATAGGCAAAATGCTCCGCCGTGCAGTCCACCTGCAAGTTGCCGCCGCCGTCCTGGTCTATCTCCACCTCCACATGCGGCATATCCACACGCTTCACCACGCATCTGAGTCGGACCATGTCTATCGGGCCCAAACCAGTGTAAGGTCTTGGCTCCACGGGAATCCTGCCCACAAGCGTGCCTGGAATAGGCTTGGAGAACACGGCTGATATAAAGACACACAGAGCCCTTGCGTCGTACATCAAGTCTTCGTGGCTCAAGGGCAGCGAATGGTTGGAATTGCGGCGCATCTGCTGGATGGCAACAATGTCGCGGGTATGCACGTGATGAGCCTTGCAAAGATAGTCCACTTGCGAGAAAAGGTTGCCGAATGCCTGCCGGGTATCCTTGATAGCCTCATGGCAAGCAAGCACCAGTGTCTCGTGCATCAGGCGGTTCACCTCGCCTTCCTTTTCCTTGTCTATGATTTCGACCACCCGGTCGAAAAGTTCGTCAGCCGAAACATCCATCAGCCTACAGTTTTTCGCCGTAGCAAAGGTCGCCAGCATCGCCGAATCCCGGCACGATATACTTGTGTTCGTTCATGCCCGGGTCTATGGCTCCGCACCAGATGGTCGTCTCCCCGTCGGGGAAAGTTTTCTTCACATGGTCAATACCTTCGGGAGTAGCGATGACACAAGCCACGTGCACATGCTTCGGAGTTCCTTTGGTGAGGAAAGCCTTGTAGCCCAATTCCATGGAACCGCCTGTGGCGAGCATCGGGTCAACGATTATCAGAGTCTTTCCGTCAAGATTGGGCGTGGCAAGATATTCCACGTGTATGCCCACCTCGGTGTGTGCCTCGTCCGTATAGGCACGGTAGGCGCTCACGAAGGCATTGCCCGCATGGTCGAACACATTCAGGAATCCGGTGTGGAAAGGAAGACCTGCACGGAAGATGGTGGCAATGACCACATCGTCTTCCGGCACCCGAACCTGGCTCACGCCGAGCGGGGTCTGCACTTGTTTGGTCACGTATTTGAGTGTCTTACTGATTTCGAACGCCTCCATTTCGCCTATTCTCATAATGTTGTTGCGAAACAGAAGACGGTTCTGCTGATAGTTGATGTCGCGTATTTCCGACATATACTGCCCCATAATGGAGTCGGTATCGCTGAAGTTAATGATGTTCATAGTGATTTTTATGCAAAGTTACTGCAAATCAAAATCAATTGCAAAGTCCAACTTACAAATGTGCTTCATTTAAGCTACTTTAACCTAAAAAGCATTTAGGGGAATTGATTTTGAATGACAAATCTTTGCCGAAGTTGATTTTTTTGTTACCTTTGCAGCGATTTAGGATATTGTTTAGGAAACATTCACAACTTAAATACAATTTAAAATGGCAAAGTTTGATAAGTCAGTTTTGGCACAGTACGGAATCACAGGTACACCTGAGGTTCTCTACAATCCTTCTTACGAGGTGTTGTTCAACGAAGAGACCAAAGAAGGTCTCGAGGGTTACGAGGTAGGTCAGGAGACTGAACTCGGCGCCGTTAACGTGATGACTGGTATCTACACAGGTCGTTCACCTAAGGACAAGTTCATCGTAGACGACGAGAACTCTCACGACACAGTATGGTGGGATTCTGAGGAATATCACAACGACAACCACCGCGCAAGCAAGGAAGCTTGGGCTGCAGTTAAGGAAATCGCCAAGAAGGAGCTCTCAAACAAGAAACTTTACGTGGTAGATGGTTTCTGCGGTACACACAAGGACACCCGCATGAAGGTTCGTTTCATCGTGGAAGTTGCTTGGCAGGCTCACTTCGTAACAAATATGTTCATCCGTCCTCAGAACGAGGCAGAATTCGACCAGGATCCCGACTTCATCGTTTACAACGCATCAAAGGCAAAGGTTGAGAACTGGAAAGAACTCGGCTTGCATTCTGAGACAGCCGTTGTGTTCAACGTTACTTCTAAGGAGCAGGTTATCATCAACACATGGTATGGTGGTGAAATGAAGAAGGGTATGTTCTCTATGATGAACTACTTCCTTCCCCTCAAGGGCATGGCTTCTATGCACTGCTCTGCCAACACCGATATGAACGGTGAGAACACAGCCATCTTCTTCGGTCTGTCTGGTACCGGCAAGACTACTCTTTCTACCGATCCTAAGCGCAAGCTCATCGGCGACGACGAGCACGGATGGGACGACGAGGGCGTGTTCAACTTCGAAGGCGGCTGCTATGCCAAGGTTATCAACCTCGACAAGGAGTCAGAGCCAGACATCTACAACGCTATCCGCCGCGACGCTCTCCTCGAGAACGTTACAGTAGACAAGAACGGCAAGATTGACTTCGCCGACAAGAGCGTTACTGAGAACACTCGCGTTTCTTATCCTATCTATCACATCAAGAACATCCAGCGTCCTTACTCACAGGGTCCTGCTGCCAAGCAGGTTATCTTCCTGTCTGCCGACGCCTTCGGTGTGCTTCCTCCAGTGTCTATCCTCAACGCTGAGCAGACCAAGTACTACTTCCTCTCTGGCTTCACAGCCAAGTTGGCAGGTACAGAGCGTGGCATCACAGAGCCTACTCCTACATTCTCTGCTTGCTTCGGCCAGGCATTCCTCGAGCTTCACCCGACAAAGTATGCCGAGGAACTCGTGAAGAAGATGGAGAAGAGCGGTGCCAAGGCTTACCTCGTGAACACAGGTTGGAACGGCACAGGCAAGCGTATTTCTATCCGCGATACACGTGGTATCATCGACGCTATCCTCGACCACTCTATCGACGCTGCTCCTACCAAGGAGATTCCTTTCTTCAACTTCGTTGTTCCTACACAGCTCGAAGGTGTGGATCCTAAGATCCTCGACCCACGCGACACATATGCTGACGCCGCTCAGTGGGAAGAAAAGGCCAAGGATCTTGCTGCCCGCTTCATCAAGAACTTCAAGAAGTATGAAGGCAACGAGGCTGGCAAGGCTCTCGTAGCTGCTGGTCCTCAGCTCTAATTCCATCAAGATTATTCATTAGATTTTGATACAAGTATCCCGTCTGGCTCCTGCCAGGCGGGATTTTTTTGTTCTTGTCTACCGACAGCCGTTATGTACTTGAAAACCAAGTGATGCCCCAAAAACACACAGGCAATAGAACAAGCCGTACCCTTCCCGACAGCAAGACGCTCTGCACTGGAATCCGCCTGTCACCGGACAGTAAGATTCCAACAACGGAGGAAACAGGGCAAAGAGGCATACTCGCTTGCAGTTAATGGGCAGTTAGCGCATGGTCACACTGCCTGGGCACTCGATGCCCACGGCGTGGGCACAGAGTGCCCAAAGTCAGGAGCCCCAATTGGGCAGTACATTGGGAGAACGAGGAGAAAGCAGACTGAGCGACTAAGCTATTTGTGCTACGACGTCAGGAAACGGGGAAATATGCCGGTGCAAGCGACACAATCGACATGAGTGATGGATAAGTGATAGATTGGTGATGGATAAGTGATAGATAAACAAAGGATATTGGAATGCAAAGAAATCTTATCTAATTGAAAACAAGAATGTTATAAAAACGCACAACTGAAAATAGTGATAGGTGATAGATATTTTGAAAAAAATAAAAACATGTACACACAGCCGAAACGAGCCAACCGGACATTCCCTGTATACCCCCACACACGTCCACAGCTGCAAGCATAGTTTGCGCGCAACAATATTTGCAGAAAAACTTGATGCAAAACTCTAAATAGACCTTAAAAAACGCACTTGTAACCATTAAATTACATAATTCAAAGCGAAAATGAACGTTGTTTGAGGATTTCTGACTAAATTTGCAGCTAAAAATAAACATATAGTAGACCGCATGAAAGGAAAGTTCCTATCTTTCACGTTGCTTTTGGCAACAATCTTACTCTTCGCCTCCTGTCTTGACTCCGATCAGGACGAGGTGACCTATTACAGCGACACGGCTATCACAAGCTTCACGCTTGGCACTATAAACCAGACTGTTCACACCACTAAAAAGAACTCTGACGAAGACAGCACTTACACCACGACCTTCGACGGAAGTGCCTACAACCTGTTTATAGACCAACTGAATGGCAAGGTCTACAATGTCGACTCTCTGCCCTGCGGCGCAGACCTCAGCAAGGTAGTGGTGACCGTTGGCACCAAAAACAGCGGCATAGCAGTCATCAAGAGCGTGGACAGCGACACGCTGAAATACATCAGTAGCAGCGATTCGCTCGACTTCACGACCGAGCGCACCCTGTATGTATATGCACAGAACATGCAAAGCCGCCGCAAATATGTAGTGACCCTTTGCGCTCATCAGGAAATAGGCGACACGCTGATTTGGCACGCCAAGAACAGCAGTGCCGAACTTGCAGCCCTTCAAGGCATGAAAGCTCTTGAAGGAAACAGAGGACTTTTCGTGGCCGGAACTAAAGACAATGCCACTAAAGTATATTTCACCGAAGACGGAAACTCCTGGACAGAAAAATCAACACTTGCTTCCGCCGAAGCCTATAAGGGCATCATCACAGACAAGTCAACGCTCTACGTCTATACAGACGGCAAGGTGCTAAAGAACAATGAAGACGGAAGCGCATGGACGGAAGTGACGGCCACAACCGACATAGTCCGTCTGTTGGGAGCTGCCAAAGGCTACCTCTATGCCCTCGGTGCCAATGGCAAAATCAAGAAGTCGGCCGACAGCGGCGCCACATGGGCAGACGACAGCATGGAAGACAATGCCGACCTGACACTCGTGCCCAACGAGAACGTGAGCATGATAGTGATGCCGTCGAAGACGAACAGTGATATATATAAGGTTGTGCTCATAGGTACAAGCACTGCCGACGCTACATCCACAGAGAAAGTATGGACCAAGACCGTCGACGAAAAGGATCCTTCACATGCAGCAGAATGGACTTATCTCACACAAGAAGGCAACCGCTATGCCGCACCACGCACAGCCAACTTCACCGCATTTGCCTACGATGGAGGCATTGCAGCATTGAGTGGTGAAGGAGAGGGTGGCAGCAACGCCGAAGCCTTCAAGCAGTTCTATTTCAGCAACGACGAGGGCATCACATGGAAGAGCCACTCACAGATGATTCTGCCCAAGAATTTCAAGAGTGAATGCGACGCCTCTTGCTTCGCTATCACATCGGACAGCGCCAACCGCATCTGGATTGTGAGCGGCACAAACGGCAAGGTGTGGTGCGGACGCATTAACAGGCTGGGATGGAAAGAAGCCCTGCAAACCAACAAGTAACGGCTCGAATGAAAAGGCTGTTGCTGATACTACTGTTGCTCACTGGCATGGCCAAGAGCTTTGCCCAGACAGACGACATGTACCGCATGGAGATAGGTGCAGGAGTAGGATTGTCGGGCTATCTGGGCGACTTCAACGGCAAGCTCACACAAGACCTCCAACCCATGGGTTCCATCTTGGGTCGCTACATCTTCAACCCCTACTCCGACATCAAGGTAAACATCAGCTACGGCAAGCTGAAGGGTACGTCGAAAGACAACCCGACCTACTATCCAGACTATGCAGAGAAGCCCTATGAGTTCAACAACACGCTCATCGACGTGGCTCTGAGCTACGAATACAATTTTTGGCCCTACGGCACGGGCCAAGACTACCGCGGAGCCAAAAGGCTTACGCCCTTCGTTTCCGGAGGATTAGGCATGACTATAGTGTCGGGCTCCAAAAGCGTGTGTACCGCCAACATACCCATCGGACTGGGCGTAAAATACAAGTTGGGCGAACGCACCAACATAGGACTGGAATGGGCCATGCACTTCTCACTAAGCGACGAACTCGACGGAGTGAAAGACCCCTACCACATAAAAAGCAGTGGACTGTTCAAGAATACAGACTGCTACAGCACGTTGCAGCTGACATTCACCTACAGTTTCATGGCCAAATGTAAAACATGTCACAATGCAGATGAATAATATAGATACGAAGCGCATCCCCGAGCACATTGCCATCATCATGGACGGCAACGGACGCTGGGCCACCGAAAGGGGAAAAGAGAGAAGCTACGGCCACCAGGCTGGAGTGGAAACCGTGAGACGCATCACAGCCGAATGTACACGACTCGGCGTGAAATACCTTACACTCTACACCTTCTCCACCGAAAACTGGAGCCGTCCGGCACAGGAGATTTCCGCTCTGATGGGATTGGTGCTGAGTTCGCTTGAAGACGAAATCTTCATGAAGAACAACGTGCGCTTCAGATGTATCGGCGACATAAGCCGCCTTTCGCCAGAAGTGCAGGCCAAACTCCGCGAGACAGAGGAACACACAGCCGCCAACACAGCCATGACCATGGTGGTGGCCCTAAGCTACTCCTCACGCTGGGAAATCACCAAGGCGGTGCAAGACATTGTGAAAGAATGTAAGGAGGGAAAGCTCTCCATCGGCGACATTACCGAACAAACCGTCACAGAACATCTGCAAACCCAATTCATGCCCGACCCCGACCTGCTCATCCGTACAGGCGGCGAGTTGCGCATCAGCAACTACCTGTTGTGGCAAATAGCTTACTCGGAACTTTATTTTTGCGACACCTACTGGCCCGACTTCCGCGAGCCGGATCTGCAGCAGGCCATTGCCAGCTACCAGAATCGCCAGCGCAGGTTCGGAAAGACAGAGGCACAGGTGGAGAATGAATAAACATTGAAACAAAAAAGATTAGATAAAAAGAGAGGAATGAAACATTCTCAGATGAAAAACAAAAAGGCAAAAGGCGGCTGGAACCTGTCGTCGCTGATGCTGTTGGCAGCCCTGTCGACAGCAGGAAGCGCCGTGGCACAGGAGAAAATCGTTAATCCGGACATCACCTATGCCGGTTCGGCACGCACCTGCGTGCTGGGTGGTCTTGCCGTTTCAGGCGTGGAAGGCTATGAAGACTATACCCTGACAAGCATTTCCGGTCTGGAGATAGGACAGGAAATAACGCTACCGGGCAATGAGGTGTCTGACGCCGTGAAGCGCTATTGGCGCCACGGACTTTTCTCAGAAGTGTCTATTGCCTGCGACTCCATCGTCGACAACAAGGCCTATCTGCACATCTATCTGAAGGTGCGACCACGTGTTTCTTCCATCAACTATATCGGACTGAAGAAGTCGGAGCGTGAAGATATGGACGCCAAGCTCGGTCTCATCAAGGGAGCACAGATTACCCCAAACATGATTAACCGAGCCAAGATTCTTGCCAAGAACTACTTCGATGACAAAGGCTACAAGAATGCCGAGATAACCATCACGCAACGTGAAGACGTAAGCGAGAAGAATCATGTCATACTCGACATCGACGTAGACAAGAAAGAGAAGATGAAGGTGCACCAGATTATCCTGGAGGGCAACAAGGAACTCGCCAGCAGCAAAATCAAGGGCGGTCTGTTCAAGAAGGGTGCCTTTGCCAAGACACACGAAGCCGGCAAACTCTCCTCATTCCTCAAGGCCAAGAAGTATACACCCGAACGCTTCGAGACCGACAAGAAGAACCTTATCAGCAAATATAACGAACTGGGCTACCGCGATGCCACCATCGTGAAAGACAGCGTGTGGAACTATGACAACAAGCACGTGAACATCTACCTCAAAGTGGACGAAGGTAAGAAATATTATCTCCGAAACATCACATGGGTGGGCAACACGGTCTATTCGACCGACTATCTCAGCGCCGTGCTGGGCATGAAGAAAGGTGACGTCTACAACCAAAAACTGCTCGAGAAACGACTCAAGGAAGACGATGATGCCGTGGGCAACAACTACTGGAACCATGGCTACATTTTCTATCAGCTCGACCCCACTGAAGTGAACATCGTGGGCGACTCCATCGACCTCGAAATGCGTATCATTGAAGGTGAACAGGCACACATCAACCGCGTGCGCATCAACGGCAACGACCGTCTCTACGAGAACGTGGTGCGTCGCGAACTTCGCACCAAGCCGGGTGACCTCTTCTCCAAAGAAGCACTGATGCGCTCGGCTCGTGAAATCGCCTCCATGGGTCACTTCGACCAAGAAAAGGTGAATCCGGACGTGAAGCCTAACTACGAAGACGGAACCGTAGATATCAACTGGGATTTGGAACAGAAGTCCAACGACCAGGTGGAATTCTCACTCGGTTGGGGACAGACGGGTGTCATCGGACGTATCGGTCTGAAACTGAACAACTTCTCCATGGCCAACCTGTTCAACAAGAACAAGGAGCACCGTGGCATCATGCCTATCGGTGATGGTGAAGTGCTCTCGCTCGGTGCCCAAACCAATGGAACCTACTACCAGTCGTACAACGCCTCCTACTCCACCAACTGGTTTGGCGGCAAACGTCCTATCCAGTTCAGCGTGGGAGCCTACTTCTCCAAACAGACCGACGTGTCGAGCAACTACTACAACAGTGCTTGGCAGAACAACTACTATAATTACTACGGCAACTACGGTTACTACAATAACTACTACAACAACTACGAGAACTATTACGACCCAGACAAGTACGTGAAACTGTTCGGTGTGTCGCTCGGATGGGGCAAGCGCCTGCGTTGGCCAGACGACTACTTCCAGCTCTCTGCTCAGATAGCCTACACACGCTATTCGCTCAAGAACTGGCAGTACTTCCTTATCACCAATGGCAATTGCAACAACCTGAATTTGAGCATCACGCTCTCTCGCCAGTCTACCGACAACCCCTATTTTCCCCGCAAGGGTTCGGAGTTTGAGGCATCGCTCACTCTCACCCCGCCCTGGTCAAAGTGGGACGGTAAGGACTACCGCAACCTGGCAACAGACAGCAAGTCGGCCACCTACATCCGCGAACAGCAGGAGAAATACCGTTGGATTGAATACCATAAATGGAAGTTCAAGAGCAAGACCTATACAGCCCTCAGCGGCGGTCAGAAGTGTTTCGTGCTCATGACCCGCGTGGAAATGGGTATCCTGGGCAGCTACAACAAGTACAAGAAGTCGCCGTTTGAAACCTACTACATGGGTGGCGACGGTATGAGCGGCTACTCTACAGGGTATGCAGAAGAAACCATCGGACTCCGCGGCTATGAGAACGGTTCACTCACGCCATATGGTGCAGAAGCCTACGCTTACGACCGCTTCGCACTGGAACTCCGCTACCCATTCCTTCTCGGCAACACCACCATCTACGGACTGGGATTCATCGAGGCTGGAAACGCCTGGACCGAGACCAAGAAGTTCAATCCGTTCGACATGAAGCGCTCGGCTGGCGTCGGCGTGCGTATCTTCCTGCCAATGGTCGGTCTGATGGGTATTGACTGGGCATACGGATTCGACAAGGTGTGGGGCACCAAGGGCGGTAGCCAGTTCCACTTCATCCTCGGACAGGAATTCTAACAGCAACAAACAATACACATAAATGTGAGGAATTAGCTTATGAAGAAAATTATGTTGATGCTCGTCATGGTGCTCAGCGCCCTGACGGCCAGCGCACAGAAGTTTGCGCTTGTAGACATGGACTATATCCTGAAGAACATTCCGGCCTATGAGCGTGCCAACGAGCAGCTCAACCAGGTGTCGAAGAAATGGCAGGCAGAGGTAGAGGCGCTCAACACCGAAGCGCAGACCATGTATAAGAACTACCAGAACGAAGCTGTCTTCCTCTCACAGGAACAGAAGAAGAAAAAGCAAGACGACATCATGAAAAAGGAAAAGGAGGCAAGCGACCTGAAACGCAAATACTTCGGTCCCGACGGAGAACTCTTCAAGAAACGCGAAAGCTTGATGACTCCCATTCAGGAAGAGATTTACAACGCTGTGAAGGAAATTGCCGAACTGCGAGGTTACTCGCTCGTCATCGACCGCGCCTCAGACAACGGCATCGTCTTCGGTTCGCCCAAGATAGACATCAGCAACGAAGTGCTCCAGAAACTGGGCTACTCCGCCAACTGACATGAGACAATAAACAAGAATAAATAACAAAACAACAAAACGACAATGAAAAAGATTATTTTGATGTTGATGCTGTTTGCTCCGCTCTCTCTGTTCGCGCAGAAGTTTGGACACATCGACGCACAGGCAGTGTTGGCACAGATGCCAGAGGCAATCAAGGCCAACGGTGAACTTCAGGCTACAGCCAAGCAGTATGAAAACGACCTCAAGGCTCTCCAGGACGAATTGCAGCGCAAGGCTCAAGAGTACGACAAGAACAAGTCGACCATGAACCCCACCAAGCAGGCCGAAACAGAGAAGGCTCTTCAGGATATGTACCAGAAGATCCAGCAGACCTACCAGGACAACCAACAGGCTATGCAGAAAATGCAGCAGGAGAAGTTGGCCCCCATCACCACCAAACTGGTGAATGCCATCAAGAACGTAGGCAAGAACGGAGGTTATGTTTATATCATGGACGTGAACTCCGGTATTCCTTACGTAAGTGATACGCTGAGCAAGGACGTTACTGCAGAAGTAAAGGCAGAGCTCAACAAGATGAAGTAAAAGAACTCCATCTGACGGACAATACAAACTATGCGAGGGCAGGCTGATAGAAAATGCCTGTCCTCGCATTTCTTTTCCAACACAAAAACGAGAACGATGAAGAAAGTTTATCTGCTTTTCCTCTTGGCGCTGATACCCGTGCTGGCAAGCGCACAGAGCCTCAAGTTCGGCTATTTCAGCTATTCACAAGTGCTGCAATCCATGCCCGACAAGGCCATCGCTGACAAGAACCTTGCCGACCTCCGTGCCAAGTATGACGCAGAGACCAAACGCGTGGAAAACGAGTTCAATGCCAAGTACGAACAGTTTCTGGAAGGACAGCGCGACTTCGCCCCTACCATTTTGCAGAAGCGTCAGGCTGAACTCCAGGAACTGATGAAGAAGAACATCGCCTTTAAGGCAGAGGCACAACGTTTGCTCAAGCAGGCGGAAAAAGACGCTTATGCACCACTACGACAGAAAATACTCTCCGCCGTACAGCGCATAGGCAAGGAACGCCAGCTCGCTTTTGTCATCAACACTGATCGTGCCGCCTGCCCCTACACCGATCCAGGTTTGGGTGAAGACATCACGCTTCTCATCAAAGACGCACTGAAATGATGTATTTCCCTCAAGAGCCAGGTCCCATCGGCATATTCGATTCCGGTTATGGCGGACTGACCATTCTGCATGGTATACGCCAGTTACTGCCCGAATACGACTATGTGTATTTGGGCGACAATGCACGCGCACCCTATGGTTCGCGTTCGTTCGATGTGGTCTATCAGTTCACACGCCAAGCCGTACTGAAACTCTTTTCCATGGGATGTCACCTGGTCATTCTCGGATGCAACACAGCCTCAGCCAAAGCTCTTCGCAGCATCCAGCAGCGCGACCTTCCAGTACTCGACCCTGAACGACGTGTGCTGGGTGTCATCCGCCCCACCGCTGAAATCATAGGCACATTGACCAAAAGCCGCCATGTGGGACTACTCGCCACCGAGGGCACCGTCAAGAGCGACAGCTATCGGCTGGAAATACAAAAACTCTATCCAGACATCACCGTGTCGGGCGTGGCATGCCCCCTGTGGGTGCCCATCATCGAGAACAACGAGGCTGATGGTCCGGGCGCAGACTATTTTGTCAAGAAACGGATAGACGCTCTGATGCGCAAAGACCCACAAATTGACACCATCATACTTGGATGCACCCATTATCCGCTGCTCATGCCCAAGATACTGAAATATGTTCAACCCGGAGTGCGCATCGTTCCGCAAGGAGAATATGTGGCAGACAGTCTGAAAACCTACCTTACCCGCCACCCCGAAATCGAACGAAACTGCACCCAAGGCGGCACAGCCCGCTATTTCACCACAGAAAACCCCGACAAGTTTAAAGACAGCGCCAAGATTTTCCTCCACGAGGATGTCAACGTGCAGCATGTAGACTTGGAATAATTATCTTATCATTTCATCTTGTGCAAGGACTCGCATAACGGTTACTTACCACCCGTTGTGCGAGTCCTTGTTGTGTACACGTTACACCAAGAACAAATTATACAAAAGAAACTGTTGCTACCTTTACTCGAAATAGAAACTTTTATTAAGAAAGAAACTGGGGATTATACTTTCACAATATTACCTAAAGACCATGATTTCATAACAAACATTCAATAATATTACACAAATTAACCTTATATAACACTCTTAATCACAGATTTAATTAAATACTTTATACTTTTGCAAATAAATATAACTTTAACACAGAATCACGGATTAATTCTATGATCTCTGGGATTAATATAAAAAGAGAGAATTTATCAAATAGGGCATAGACAAAAGACATGCCTTTAAGTCAAATCAAATCATTACTTATGCAAAGGACATTGCTATCAATCAGCATGTTGCTCGGACTCACCGGGGGGGGTAATTTGTATGCTACTCCAAATCTGAGTGACAATCAAAATGTCAGTGTACAACAACAACCGACTGATGTACGCACACAATGCACCGGTATCGTGACCGATGCCCAGGGCGAACCCATTGTCGGAGCGTCGGTACGTATCAAAGGTACTGGTATCGGAGCCGTGACAGACATCGACGGAAAGTTTACCCTAAAAAAAGGGGTAGCCAACCAAACAACCCTCACCATCAGTTATGTGGGCTATGAAGAACAGAAAGTAAAATGGACAGGCAAACCATTGACCATTGTGCTTAAAGAAGACTCCAAGTCACTCGACGGAGTGGTAGTAACAGGTATCTTTGAGCGTAAAAAGGAAGGTTTTACCGGTTCTGCCAACCGTGTGTCCGGGGAGGAACTCCGCAAACTTTCTTCCGGCAATATCCTTAATGCCATCACCATGCTCGACCCTGGATTCAGAAAGGGCGACAACATGCTGTCGGGGTCAAACCCAAGTTCCGTACCCGACTTCAGTATGCGTGGCCAGTCAAGCATGGGCGATTACTCCACCGACGAGACAGTCATCATGCGCGGTGACATTGACACGCGTCCGAACCAGCCACTTTTCGTACTTGATGGTATCATAGGGGTAAGCGTTACCAAAATAATGGACTTGGATCCGGCACAGATAGAAAGTGTGACCTTGCTTAAGGATGCCGCTGCTATGGCTATCTATGGTTCGCAAGCCTCCAATGGTGTGATTGTTGTGGAAACAAAGGCACCAGCCGCAGGAAGACTCCGCATCACCTACAACGGCAACTATAAACTGGAATATCCAGACCTCACAGACTACAACTTGCTTAATGCCGCCGAAAAACTCGAACTCGAAAAACGCGCAGGCTATTATGATGACGGCTATACTCCCACCGAGGAACAAAATAAAATGGACCTTTACCGCAGCAAACTTCTGGAAGTGGAAAGAGGCGTAAACACCTACTGGCTCTCACAACCTTTGCGCACTGTATTTGCCCAACGACACGGTCTCAACCTAGAAGGTGGATCAAATGAACTTCGCTATAAACTCTATGCAGGTGTGAACAGTGCACCGGGCGTCATGAAAGGTACAGGCGTAAATGGGACGAGCATCAGTCTCGATATTCGTTACCGATATAAGGGCTTGCTCATCAGCAACGTGGCCTATGTAGACTACACAGTTTCCGACCGCACTTCTCCTTATGGTTCTTTCAACCAATATGCCCAACTGAACCCTTATTACCGCATCTATGATTCAGATGGACAGATAGCACAATATCTAGAAAAGAGTACGACAATCGACGACGGATATTACCGAACTGTTGGAACAGACGTAGGCAACCCAATGTACAACACGCTGTACAAGACCTTGGACAAAAATACAGCATTCGAGGTTCGTGATGCCTTCCGTGCAGAATACACTCCTATCCCAAGTCTTCGTTTGGCAGTCGACTTGACAGTGACCAAGACAACATCAGACAATGATGTG
This sequence comes from uncultured Prevotella sp., assembly GCA_934191235.1. GTDB lineage: Bacteria > Bacteroidota > Bacteroidia > Bacteroidales > Bacteroidaceae > Prevotella. Next base: position 20,565 of record CAKPUA010000021.1, read on the forward strand.
TTCAAATCAGCCAATCATACCGACTACATCTCCGTGTACAACATTGAACAGAAAGGTATGTACAACTGGAGCAACGACACCAAATTGGGATGGGATGCCGCCTTCACCGCCAATTACAACAAGGTGTGGAACGGAAAACACGTATTGGCTTCTTATTTCCGTTGGAATATCACCCAGACCAAGACCCATAGTGCCGGTGTAACCGCTACCGGCTTCCCCAATGACAATATGGACGAGGTCTACTTAGGAGCCAAGGTTCAGTCTACCGATGGTGACGAAAGCACCACACGTGCCTTCGGCGGTGTGGCAACAGTGAGCTACACCTACAATCAGAAATATGCCGCCGACCTTAACGGCCGTATCGACGCTTCGTCCGAATTCGGACGCAACAACCGCTATGCCCCATTCTGGTCGGCAGGCCTCCGCTGGAACATGGACAAGGAAAGTTGGATCAAAAAGTTCAAAGTGTTCGATGAACTGGTACTCCGCGCCACCTATGGTGTGACAGGTACTCAAGGATTTGCTGCCTATCAGGCACTGCAAATGTATTCCTATGCCAACACCATGCGTATCTATCAGAGTTCTGATGTGGTGGGAACACTACTTTACGGAATGGGCAATCCCGACTTGAAATGGCAGACTACCAATGCATGGAACTTCGGTCTCGACTTTACCATGTTCAACAACCGCATCAGTGGACGTTTTGAATATTACCGAAAGATGACCAAGAACACAGTGCTTGACTACTCGTTGGCTCCATCCATCGGCTTCAGCAGCATCAAGGACAACATAGGCAACATCTCAAACAACGGATACGAGTTTAATATCCGCTATATGCCTCTCTACATCGCATCCAAGCAGATGAACCTGAGTTTCATTGTCAACGGTAGCCACAACGAGAACACCATCAAAAAGATTTCCAATGCTATGCGTACCCGCAACGAACAGCAAATGAAGGAAGACTCCAGCAATCCCAACAAGCTGTCACGCCCCTTGCCACGCTATGAGGAGGGCTATTCGCAGTCTATGATTTGGGCCGTGCGCTCATTGGGTATCGATCCCATCACAGGCCGTGAAGTATACCTGACCCAGGACGGAAAACGCACCAGCGAATACAATGCAGCAGACCAAGTACCCGTAGGCGATACAGAGCCAGACCTGCAAGGAACCCTAAGTCTCAGCTTCAACTGGCGCGGACTGAGTGTCAACGTGGCATCACAATACAAATTCGGAGGTCAATACTACAACAAGACTCTTGTTGACAAGGTGGAAAACGCCAACCTACGCTACAATGTAGACCGCCGTGCCTATACAGATCGTTGGCAGAAGCCTGGTGACCTTGCAAAATTCAAGGCGGTAACCACGGATGTCAATGGTTCACAGACCAAGGCTACCACACGTTTCCTAATGGACCAGAACGAGTTGGTACTCAATACCATCAACATTCAATATCGCTTTGAAAAGAGATACGAAAAATGGATCAGTAAGCTCGGACTGAGCAGTGCCTCAGTTGGTCTGTACATGGAAGACCTCTTCCATTGGTCAACCATCAAGCAGGAACGAGGCATCCAGTATCCTATGTCACGGCAGATTTCAATGTCGCTCAACTTAACATTCTAAGAACATAAAAGAGATCGTATATGAAAACTTATCAATATATCATATTGGGACTCACTGCACTATTCTGTTCGTGCAACGACTGGCTGGACGTGAACCCGAAGACCAACGTTGACGAGGCAGAACTTTTCAAGAACGAACAGGGATTCAAGGAAGCCCTCACCGGTGTATACATCAAGATGAGCAGCACCTCGCTCTATGGACGTGAGATGACCTACGGATTCCTTGACCAGCTGGCACAGCGCTACTACAACAAAGAATTTCAGGAGGCCGACTACGACAAGATTACTTGGTATACTTATCCCTCCACAAGGACCCAAACATTTTACGAGAATTTCTGGACTGGCGACTATAACCTGATAGCCAACCTCAATAACCTGTTGGCCAACATCGATAGTCGCGGGAACGTGATTCACACCGCCGGATACAAGGATATTATCAAGGGCGAAGCCTTGGGCCTGCGTTCATTTCTTTATTTCGACTTGTTACGCATGTTCGGTCCTATTTATAAGGACAACGCTGCATCGCCATCCATCCCTTACCGCACACAATTCAACCGCGACGTGGCAAAGCTCATGCCCGCTAACCAAGTGGCTGACAGTATTGTGAAGAGTCTGAAAGCGGCGGAAGTATTGCTTGATAATGACCCGATGAACATCTCGTTCCCCGTGTATAATGAAGATACTTCTATCGACCCTTTCCTCAACTATCGTTTCAACCGCATGAACAAGTATGCAGTCAAAGCCGAGTTGGCCCGTGTCTACATGTGGATGGGTGACAAAGAAAATGCTGCCAAATATGCACAGGAAGTCATCGACGCCAAAAAGGCAGACGGCAGCAAACGATTTGCCCTGATTACCGACAACACTCAAGACAAAATTGGTTCTACAGAACTTCTTTTCTCCATGAGCATGGATTCCGAGACATTCGCCGATCGAATCAAGAGTGAGTTCCAGGTGACCAACTCCAACTACTACGTGTTTCTTGGCGACGTGAACAGACTATACAAGATTTTCGACACAACCGTAGACGGACAGAACGACATGCGCCTGAAAGACGGTACAGGCTTTGCCATCAGCACCAACGGAGCATACACGCTGAAATTCAATCAATCAAGCTTGTTCTCAGACGTTCTGAAAAACAATATGCCTCTCATCCGCCTGCCGGAAATGTATTATATTCTCGCCGAGTGCACCGACGATTTGGCAGAATCAGCCAAGATTCTCTCCATCGTACGCAGTTCCAGAGGTTTGGAAGACTTGCAACCATTTGCCGATGAAAAGGAAAAGATATACAATATAGAAAAGGAATACCGCAAGGAATTCTATGGTGAGGGACAACTGTGGTTCTTCTACAAACGACAAGGCTACAAGACCTTCCAGTTCTGTCCTGTCACCATCATGACAGAAAAGAACTACCGATTCCCGATTCCTGACGACGAGACTGTATTAGGTAATGTAAACTAAAAAGCTATGAATATGAAACTATATAAAATTGCTTTTGCATTTTGTGGTGTGTTGCTTGCATTCACCAGTTGCAAAGAAGAAGAGGTAGAACCATTCACAGGCACTCCCGGACTGAACTTCATGTACCAAAAGGCTACCGACTATTGGACAGACGAGAGCAACAACTACGAATATCTCTCATCAACAGTAGACTTCTATGGATACTACAACACCAAGAAGACCATAGACTTGGATTATGTGGACGTAAAAGTATGCCTGCAATTGGAAGGAAGAATAAGCGACAAGCCATTGAAGATAAGACTAAAGGCAGAAGCTGAAGACGGCTATGAGATGGCAGACCTCGTGATGCCGTCGGATTCCGTGATGGATCCTGGAACCTACCGAAAGGTTTTTACCATCCGCTGCAAGCGACCGGAAATGGAGAAAGAATATAGAGCCATCATCAAAGTAGACTATGACAATAGCGACTTTGTGCCCGGTACTATGGAGAGACAACAATATGAGCTGGTGGTGAAAGACCAGACCAACTGGGAAGACATGGAGGTAAGCAATGCCGACGAATGGAATACAAGCTACGCTTCTGTTTTGGGCAGCTATGGTCCAATCAAAGTGCGCTTTATTCAAGCTGCTCTTGGAGCCGCAGGCTATACTTCGGGAAGTATCTCCTACAAATATTATTACCAAAAGTATTATCCAGCCTACGGATTCAATGACAACTTGATGACTATTCTCAAGGATGCCTTGACGGAATACAACAGCACACACGACACACCGCTGTCTGAACCCGACGGCACACCCGTCACATTCAACTAATCAATAAAACTTACGATTATGAGAATCTTTAACAAAAATATAATCTGTGCGGCACTGTTCTCATCGGTCTTTGCAGCCTGCTACGAGGACAAAGGCAATTATAACTATGACGAAAGCGTCAAGGACATTTCAGTCAAGCTGAACCAGACCTACGGCGTGCGCAAAGCCGACACCGAGATGAATTACACCATCACACCGGAAATCAAGACGGAAGACGGTGACAAATCATATCTGAAGTATACCTGGGTGATGAATACGCAGTCGGCAAACACCGCCAACTACGACACCATCAGTCATGACGAAGCCGTGACGCTGACCATGGACCCAAACGATGCCAACTTTGCCTACAAGTACTATCTGAAACTCTACGTGACCAACACCAAGACCAACACCAAGACCATGGTACCGACAACATTGGAAGTCACCAAACCCTACTCCAAAGCCTGGATGGTGCTCTATGAAAAGGACAATCACGCAGCATTGGGAGCCGTAGAATATGTGGGTAGCGACATGGATGTGACCCTCGATGCCTATTCCAAAGAAACCGGACATGAACTGACAGGCCAACCCGTGTGTCTGTCAAGCGTACAGCACGAAACATCCGATTACTATTGGGCATATTCTGCTGACAGCCAGTTCTTCATCACAACTACCAATGAGGAAGAATCCGGGCTGATGGACCAAGGAAACAAGTTCAAACTTATGTCTACATGGAAGAACCTTTTCTCTCCCCAGCAGATAGACCAAGTGGACTTGAACAACATCCAGACAGAAGGTTGCGCCAATGTCGGTTTACTCCTTTGCAGTAAAGGACACATGTTCTCGCAATGCTACTATTCACCGTTTTTCTACCAAATGTTCCCCGACGAGAACCTGGCAGGTGACTGCAACATTAGCAAATTCGCAGCCGGGCCACACACCGCAGTAGGCTTCGACAATGCAAGCCACAGATTTGTGCACATAGCCCTACAGTCTACACCTGACTATTGGATGGGCTACACTCCATCCGGTATCAAGAACAACGCACCCATTGTACGAATACCATACAAAAACGGATTGGATGCACGCGACCCGAACCACATCTCGGAAGACGAAAATGTGATTAAATTCATCAACGGCTACCACTACGAGAAGAATGGTACAGCTATTTGGCAGCGCTATAGCTGCTATGCCTATGCCTTGGCGCCTGGAAATATGTCACATGTTTACCTGTTCAGATACTATGCCTTGACCCATAGCGATGTGGCCATCATGCCAAGTGTCTACGAATTCCCAACTCCGGAGGGTATCAACGAGAACACGCCCATGACCTCAGGTGCCACCTACAACAACATCATTTTCTATGCTGTCGGCAACAAGGTGTATAAACTTGATGTCACTACGGGCAGTGCATCGGTCATCTATCAAAGCGACGATACCCAAGCCACCATTAGTTGCCTGAAGATGGCCATGACGGGCTATGGATGGAGCGACTCAAGTGACAACTTGGGCAGCGACACATACGGACATCCCTACAGCCGACTGCTCGGTGTGGCAGTCAACAAGAGTGACGGCACTGGTGAGCTTGTGGTGCTACAGCTGAACACTGCGGGCAAAGTGGACGACAACCACAAGTTCCCATCCACACAGATCCACCGTGGTTTCGGAAAAATCAAAGATATCGCATTCATTTAACACATCTCTTCAAGGACATAAAGAGAGCGACAACACTCTCTTTATGTTCTTCTTCGTTTAATTTTCCAATTTAATTTTTATGAAGAACCACACAATTCTCGGAATTCTCACCTATTTATTATCCTCGCCGCTCGGAATGACGGCAGCCGACCACAACACAGTGCATTTGAAAGGACAACTCATCGACATGGGGTCCAATCATGTGGAAATGACTTATGACGGTGCAGCCTCGTTGGTGGGCGACAGTCGCACCATCATGCTGCATACGGACAAGGCAGGAAACTTCGACACCACCTTTGTGCTGAAAGCTCCCGCTTTCTACCGCATCAGTCGCAACACACTCTATCTCTCCCCAGGCGATGATATGACCGTACACATTACCACCAACAACAAAGAAGCCTCATTCACGGGCAAGGGTGCCGTTGCCAATGAATACATGAAATATCGTCTTTTTCCAAAAGGAGGTTCCTATCTTGAAGGAGGTTCCAACCTACGAGTTGATTTTCCAAAGACCAAGGCCTTGGTAGATAGTTTGGCTACCATCCGCCGTCATCAGCTCAACAGTCTGAAAGGAGTGAGCGAGGAATTCAAGAAGTTGGAGAATGCCCGCATCACAGCTGACGTGCTCAACAGCTACATCTGCTACGGCTCTTATTCCCGTCTGCTTGCCGGAGTGAAATCAGAGGAAGAGATGAGAAAAAAGCTTAATGGATTCTATCAGACGCTGACTGCCGACGCCAAGCCTATCTATCAAGAACTGGCCAAAGACGAGTTAATGGATGTGGCTGTGGTCAGAGACGTGATGAGCTACATCGTAGACCCAGAGATTGATGTCTGCAAGGATTGGGCTGAAGGCATCACCCTTCCTCCACGCATCAAGGAGATGTTTGAGGCAGCTGGCAAAGTGGGCATACTCCGTGAGAAAGTAGACCCAGCCACGCTCGACAGCATCGTTGCATTCACCAAGAATCTGAAGAATAAGGACTTTGCCGATGAGTTGCATGGGAAGATTCAACAAGCGAAGAAACTAATGAAAGGCAGCCCTGCCATCGACATCACCTTTACCGACGTGGAAGGAAACACACACCATCTGTCAGAGTTCAAGGGCAAGGCCATCTACCTCGACTTTTGGGCAACATGGTGTGGACCCTGTATCCATGAATCACCCTATTTTGAAGCGTTGAGTAAAGAGTATGCCGACAAAAACATCGTCTTCGTTCCCATCTCTACCGACACCGCTCATAAAGCCTGGCTCAGTTTTCTGAAAGCGCACAAGAAGGACTTGAAACAATACAACTGTGTGGACGAAAAGCTCCGCTCGGAGTGGGCCATCTTCTACATTCCCCGCTTCGTTCTCATTGACAAAGATTTCAACATTGTTGATGCCTATGCTCCCCGTCCATCCGAGGACGCTGCCAAGACGCTCATCAACACCTTGCTGAAATAATCGGCAATGTGTTACTATATATAATGTTTAATTTTAAAGTCAATCAATTATGAAAAAGTTAATGAAGGTAGCCATGCTTTTAATGGCATTGTTTATGGCTTCTCTAAATGCAACCGCACAAGAAGAAACAAGTGTAGAAAAAAAAACTACAAAATCATCCATAACAACTTACGGAACTACACATGACGAAGAATTCGAACATACAACCGTACACGCCACCTTAGATGATGGAACGACTTGTGATGGTTTTTATAAAGTAGTGATAACATTTGAAGGAAATAATCCTATTAGATTAACGTTTGTTCTGAAAGGTTGCACGAGTTCTATTTTTACGGAGTTTCCCGCCAAAGGAACCTTTAAGACTGACTCTGGCAATACTGCAGTAGGAAAATTTGTTGACATGTTCAATGAACGAAAAGGAATTAAATGGGCAGATGTTAAATTTGACAGATAAAACATGAAAAATATTGTTTTACTACTTCTTGTCGTATCTCCTTTCCAGCTGATTTATGCACAAGAATTTAATGGGAGCATATTCTACCAATCCTTGATTAAATATGTTTATGAAGATCCACTTCCAAAAAGTGCAGTACATATATTGGAATGTAAAGGTAATCAGTCTTTATTTTATCAAAAAACTGATACAATATGGCTACCCGATAAAGACATCTATTGCATATCATCCCCCGAAATGATAAAGAAGAACTACCCTCAAGAAGGTCTTTTGACATACAAGAATATCATTGAGAAGATAAGTTGTTATTATACAGAACCTATTCCAAATTTTGATTGGGAGATGCTTGACGGAGATTCTATAATATGCGACTATCCATGCAAAAAAGCCCAAACCACATTTCGTGGAAGGACCTGGATTGTGTGGTATTCTGAGGATTTGCCTTACAATGATGGACCATGGAAACTTTGCGGATTACCTGGACTTATATTGAAAGCAACTGATGTGAATAAAGATTTTTCTTTCACAGCTTTCAAAATCTCCAAACAAGTTTCTCCAAAAGAAGTACAATTTTCCCTCAAAGGTTATGTCAAAACGACACCTCAACAATACGCCAAAGATATGACGCTTTTCAGAAAAGATCCTTGGGGATTTTACGAAATGAGGACAGGAAAGAGACACGGAAATGTTTCTTTTGACGATAAGCCTTATACACCTCCATCAGAAACGGCATGTCTGCTGGAATACTTCAACGAAAAATAAAGATTATGAAACATCTCCTCACGATATTCTTATTGTCCCTTCAGAGTGTGACGGTTTTTGCACAGAAAGCCGCTACATTCTCGGGGCGCGTGACGGACGCCCATGGCAACCCTGTGGCATCGGCTTCCGTGATACTGATTAACGAGAAGGGAAGCAACATCAAGTTTGCCAAGACCGACAAGCAAGGAATTTTCAGCATTGCGCAACCCGAAGGAAAAGTGGCTACAAAATTGGCTTTTCTGTGCTTGGGCTATGCAAGACAGGAAATCGCTGTGGGGATGTTTCAAAAGAGCGACAAGCATGTGACCCTTGCAGAGAAGGTGCAGCATATCAGGGAAGTGGAAGTAAAACCAGAGGTGTTTCGCATCAAGGGCGACACCATTGCTTATTCGGTGGCAGGACTGCGTGAAAAGCAAGACCGGACCATTGAGGATGTCATCAGTCGCATTCCCGGCATCAAAGTGGATGTGACGGGGCAAATATCATACCGAGATGCCCCTATCAACAAGTTTTATGTAGACGGCAAGGACATGGCTGGCGAGAGCTACGCCATGGTGAGCAAGAACCTGTCGGCAGACAAGGTGGACAGCGTGGAGGTGTTGCAACACCATCAACCCCTCAAAGCCCTACGTGGCAAGGATTTCAGCAGCGCCGCCGCGCTGAACCTTGTGCTGAAAGAAGGTGTGAAACTCCATTGGACGGGCACAGGCGAAGTGGGCACAGGACTCGCCCTGCAAAAGCCCTGGGGATGGAACCGCAAGTTGCGTTTCGTCGAAATGTATTTCGGCAACCACCTGCAAACCATCAGTCTCTACAAGCACAACAATATCGGTGAGGACGTGAGCCAAGAAGTGCGCAGCCTGACGTTTGACCAAAGCGAGCAAGGCATTCTGCACAATATCGGGAGCATCGGCAGGGGACGCTACGGCTTCAACAACAGCCACCTTGCAGCCACCAACTGGTTTATCAAGACTGGCAAAGACGCCAACATCCGACTGCAAATGTCGGGCTTGTTTGACAAGTCTACCTCAAACGGCTATTCCGAACGAACCTATCTCGATGTGGGCAATACTACTTTCATGACCGAGCAGCGAACCGCCAACTCGTACACCTGTCGGTGGAAAGCAGAAATGAACTATACCTATAACGGTGCGAAGATGTATGTGGACAACCGGGCAAGTGGAGCTTTAGACTTCAGCCACTCCAACGCATCAACCCGCTTGAACGAGACAGAGAAATACGAGCTTGTGAAACCGCACAAACGCAACGTGTCGGACGAACTGAACATCAATCTGGCAAAAGGGAAGAACTACCGACAAGCCCTGTCTTCCTATTTCAACTATACGTTTCTGCCCGGACATGTGCGGCTGTATAATGGTTCTGACGAACAACTGGACATGAAAGCCCTGTCTTGGAAGACGGAGTATGAACAAACCGCAACGCTATTCAAACTGTTACAGCTTTATCTGACGGTGAGATACGACTTGGAAAGCAAGAGTGAGTTTGTAGCCTACAATGACACCGTGCAGTCCCTGCACTACAAGAAAGACCTGATAGAGATTGAACCCAATCTTAGTTTTCACCGCACCACAGGCGAGCAAGCAAATATGGATTTCAGTCTGAACATGCCGTTCGGATGGATTTCACGTTCCATTCTGAACGACAAAGACCGACGTTGGTACGCTGCGCCCAATGTGTTTTTCAAATGGGAGATAGACAACTATTGGTGTTTAAACTCCAATTACAATCACACATTCAGTCCCAGTGGCTTCTATGAAGCCAATCCTGTCAGGGTCTACACCTCCTACAACTATGCCACAAGCGGCACGGGACAGAACAACTATTCCTCAGGCGACTATGCTTCGGCAACGCTGTCCTATCAAAGTCCCGGCTACGGATGGTCTACCCACTTTGACTACTCCTACTCCGCCAATACCTACAGAACACTCTACGAGAGTGTGCTCAATCATGGAGTGTATGTGCGCAACAACGTCAGCGGCGAGAACAAGAGTGTGGAACAAAACCTGGGCTGGCATATCGGCAAGAATCTCCGTGCCATGCGCACCAACATATCATTAGACTGCAACTACAAATGGGATACCTATCATATATTATTGAACCATGTGAAGACTCAGACCCACATGAAAGGCTTCAACGCCTATCTCAGCATTAAAATGCGTCCATGGAAGATATTCAACTTTGAAGAGCGCAGCTCATTCTATCTGCGCAAGCAGAACGCAGGAACGACCCACAACCTTTACCGCAGTTTCTCCCATACACTTGACCTCTATTTCCAACCCGGGCTGTGGAAGTTAGCCATGAAGAACGAGTGTCGCCATTCTGCCGACGGCTCTGAGAAATTCAACATCTACTCCTCCGCTGCCCTGTCTTACAAACGGCAACGTTATGAGCTCACCCTAACATGCAATAATATGTGGGGCTGCAACAAGCGTGAATATCGTACTCTGTCGGCCACAGGCAGTTCCTACTCTATCACTTATCTCAGACCCAGAGAAATCCTGGCAAGCGTCATCTTCAACCTTTAAAAGAACACGTCTCGCCGCTTCACAGCCACGAGACGCCACATTAACATATCTACAATTAACCTAAAAACTAACCTATTAGTGTATCTACATGAAAAATTTCTTGTTACTCTTATGACGCAACAAAATGATTCAAGTGGAATACGCTACAAAGATTTTAACGTTTGTTATATCTATCTTATCGTCTTGCCTTGACAGAACTCGGCAAACTGTGTGGCATAGCCGTTGAACACATTGATGTCTACTTCTCCACGTATACCCCTGACACGACCGTCCGGACAGAGCTGCCAGTAAACCAGTTTCACGTCGGGCTTATACTCCCCGTAACGGGCAATCCATATCATGTAGTTGTTCTTGATGTAGGGAGCAGCAGGGAGATACTTGTTGACAAACGACTGGCCAACATACAGGATGGGACGGCAGCCCGTACGGGCCTCCACAATGTTAAGCCAGGTTTGTATGCGGCTGAACATGCTTGCCACGCCACCCATCTGTTCAATCTGCTTCTTGGTAGGCTCCACGTCGAGCACCGGCGGAAAGTCGCCCTTGGAGAAGCGGCTGTGCTTGAGGAAGAACTGTGCCTGGGCTGAGGCACCCGAACGGTGGGAGAAGAAGTGATAGGAGCCTACACGCAGTCCGTGCTTGCGAGCCTGTGCATAGTCGTTGGCGTAGAATGGATTGCGGAGCGTGCCGCCTTCGGTCGACTTGATGTAGACAAAGGAGATGGGATAGTCCACACTTCCGTTTACCCGTTTCTTGCTGATAGTGCCAAGGTGCACGATGCGCAGCCGCGACCAGTCGATGCCATAGCGACGACGGCCGATTACATGCTGGTATTTGGAAATGTCGATGCCATAGATTCGGTCTGAGGTATAGACCACCCGTTCGCCAAGGAAGCGGTCATGGCGCCACTCGCCGGCACGGATATGCTTGGTGGGTGAAACTGAAAAGCCCCATACGTTGCGCTGGTCTGCCGTCCAGTGTCCCTCGTAATAGGTGCCGTCTATGGCGGTAAAACTGCCGTGCCCCTGCGCTTCACACTGTCGGGAGAGTTGTCCTTCATAGACTCCTGTGGAATCTATGCGCCGCCCACTCACCAACGTGTCGGCATTCCAAACACCTTCAACAGGCCGGTGGCTTGAGTCTGTGATGTGGCCTTTGCCTTGCCTTTTGCCGTTTTTCCATTGTCCGGAATAGGCTATGCTGTCGCCTATGGTCAATTCGCCGAAGCCTGAAAACTTGCCGTCCTTGAAACCGCCTCTATAGGTATTGTTTTTCCAAACATAGGTGCCATTGCCGTTCTGTTTGCCTGCCACCCAGAATCCGGCATAGCGTTGCTGGTCCTTACCGGTCCACACGCCATAGCCATCGGGCTTGTCGTCACTGACCTCACCCTTATAGGTTCCGTTCATCCACGGCATGGTTTTAATACCACATGCCGCCAGCAACAAACTGCACAATATGACTGTCAATATACGTCTCATCGTTACTTCTCCTTTTCAAACAATGTTTTCATCTGCCGGGGGCTCACTACCCTGCCCTGGCAGGTCAAGCCCAGGAAACATCCCTGGTGACTGAACACCGGTGACCCGTCGGGCACAAGCAGAGAGGGAATGTTGTGGCGGGAGTCTGTGAGCATGTGCCCGGGAGTTATGCGTGCTGTGGCAGTCCGGACATCAAACCCCGCACTACCCATACCGGCAAAGCCGGGCACAAATACCAGGTCGTCGGCATTGCCGCTCCAAGACAGCCACTTGTGAAAATGCTGGGGAGTAGCGTTGTCGGGAGTAGCCTTGTCTTGTGTCTGTACCATCACAAAGCCGTTTCCGTCGCACACTGACAACTGCCGGCAGGGGATGCGCCGGAGTTTTCCCTTGCCGTTGCGTGTGAGTAGAGTAAAGTCTGTGGTATAGCTCACCGTAAGGCGAGCATGTCGGCTGATATGGCGCAAGCGCTCCAAGAGATGGGTCACAGAGTCCTTATCGTGGTTCACCTTGACGGCATATTTCGACACGGCGTTGAATCCCTCATCCTGTACACCATGAACGGTGAGATAATATTTCAGTTCGGAAGCCTTGTGCTTCAGCGCTTTTTCTTCTTTTTGAAGTTCTTCAGTCTGACGCTCCACGATGTGCTGTGCCAACTTGCTTGCCAAACTGCGCACGCTATCGCCTTTCGCAGGCACATGGGTGATGAGTCTGCCCTTGCACAAGGAAACCCATGTGCTGCCGATTGCCCAGCAAGCGGGGGAATAGGTGACCGAAGAAGCCTCCACGGCAGCCGTGTCCACCTGGTCAAAAAGCGTATCGGCCGTGAGTCCCCGGAAACAGAATAGCGGTTTTCCGCCAACATAAACCGTGTAATACGACCTACATTCCATCACTGCCACGCTATGGCACATCTGGTTACGGGAGGTAGGCCAATAGGCCACTGCCGCCATGACAAGCAGCACAAGCAACACGAACAACACTGCGCACCCTGCGATGCGCTTCTTGTTTAAAGCCGAAATATTCATCAATCTCTTTGTTTTGAGGCCCTCTCTGCCCCTTGTGTAATGTGGCAGCCGACCATATCAGGCATGGCGGAAACGCCCCACAACATGCCTCTATCTTTCATTTTTACAAATATAAAGGGTTTTCACCAAAGCGCCTTGTGGCCTGCCTACTTTTTAAGAGAAAATAACAGAGCGGGCAAAACTCTTGTACGGAATTGTATCTTTTCGCACTTGCCCGGTCCGCTTTTTCACTCCTTTTCCTTACCTTTGCAACCATAATCAATAACTTTAACTATGAAGAAAATTACCTCCCTGTTGCTGGCAACCATCGCCGCCTTGCCCCTTTCTGCGCAAAGCGTGGTGGAATGTAAAGGCAACTACACTCCCGAAGGCAGAAACTTTGTATGCGTGAACGGCCACAACCGCTACACCCGGGCGCTCTATGGAAGTCGCAACGGCTACCGGTTGGAAACCAGCGACCGCCCGATTTTCGCGGTCTACAAGAAGAACGACAACCGCAACATCCGTTTCCGCCTGAACTATCGGGGCACATCACTGCAGCTTGACTCGGCGTCTTGGTGCGAGGCTCGCTATGAGGCAGGGAAAAGAGCGTACACCCTGCGCGACAAGCACTGGGGCAATGGCGAGATAAAAATAACGCTCGTGTCGTTTCTTGCCGCCGAAGGCGGAATATGGAAGTTCACCGCCACCGGGTTCGAAGCGCCCCTCAAAATAGAAGCCCTCATCTGCGAAACCACCACCAACAAAATGGTGCGCAACGGCGACATAGGCAACTTCCGCAACCCCAAGCAGTTTGATGCCCCTGAAAATCCGCAACACCTGCAGTCTGTCAGCCTCACTCTCAGTGGCAAGACAGCGCAGTATTTCCTGCTCGAAGACACCCGGCTCACCACCGACAAACCTGCCGTGCTCGCCAAGCGATACGAGCAGGCTGATGCGGCACGCAGCGCTTTTGCCTCCACGGTGGAGTTCAACACCCCCGATCCCTATCTCAACCCCATCGGCGGATCCATGGTCATGGCTGCCGACGGCGCCTGGGACGGCACGGTATGGAACCATGGTGCAGTGGGATGGCGCATGCCGTTGCCCGGATGGCGCGCTGCCTATATGGGCGACTTCCTCGGCATGCCCGACCGGCAGCGCATCCACTTCACTGCCTACGGCAACAGTCAGGTGACCGATGTGCCCGCCACCATCAGCCATCCCACACAGGACCCGGAAAACAATCTGTCGCGCGGCATCTACAAGTGGGGCACACCGATGTACAGCAACGGCTATATCTGCCGTAATCCCAACAAGAACAACCAGTTCAACCACTACGACATGAACCTGGTCTACATCGATGAACTGCTCTGGCATTTCCAGTTTGACGCCGACACCGCCTACATGCGAAAGATGTGGCCCGTCATCAAGCGCCACCTGGCTTGGGAAAAACTGAACTGGGACCCCGACAATGACGGACTCTACGATGCCTACTGCTGCATCTGGGCAAGCGATGCCCTGCAGTATAACAGCGGTGCAGGCACCCACTCTTCGGCCTACAACTACCGCGGCAATCTGCTGGCAGCACGCGTGGCTGAGATGATAGGTGAGGATCCTACGCCCTACAGGCAGGAGGCTGACAAGATTCTCAAAGCCATGAACAGCCGGCTGTGGCTCGACAAAGAGGGCCACTGGGTGGAGTTTCAGGACTTCATGGGACTGAAGCGCCAGCACAAATCGGCAGCCCTGTGGAGCATCTACACGCCGATAGACTGCGGTTCGTGCTCGGACGAACAGGCCTACCGCGCCACACGCTACATCGACCGCTACATTCCGCACATACCCTTCCGCTACCAAGGCAAGGAATATGCAGCCATCAGCACCACCGACTGGATGCCCTACGACTGGAGCATCAACAACGTGGCCATGGGCGAAACCATGCACACCGTGCTGGCTTACTACCAGGCAGGACGCACGGAGAAAGCCTACAAGTTGCTCAAGAGCTGCGTGCTCGACTTCATGTATCTGGGCTCAAGTCCGGGCAACTTCGGACAGATTTCGCAGTTTGACCGTGCTCTAGGCGAGAGCTACCGCGACTTTTCCGACGTGACGGGCATTTCCTCACGAGCCTTCATCCAGGGCCTCTACGGCATCACGCCCGACGCACTCTACGGTCGCTGCATCATCCGCCCCGGATTCCCGGCAGCGTGGGACAGCGCTTCCATACACACACCCTATCTCGACTATGCCTTCAAGCGCACGGGCGACAAGGAGGTGTACACTGTGAAGCAGCGTTTTGCCCGTCCGCTCCAGATTGTCATCCGCCAGAACATCGGCAACGGCAAATACATCGACACCCCTTGCACCGCCGATTCCGTGCAGACCATCACCCTGCCCATCCGCCAGCGCGAGCTCGAAGCGCCGCTGCAACCGCGCGAGGTGAAGACGGCGGAAGGCACAGCCTTTGACCAAGTGAAGACCGCCGACTGCCGCATGGTGAACATTGACAAGCAACTGAACGCTTCAGTGACGGACATCTTCCAGAACGAATATCTCACGCCACGCTCACCCTATACCACCCTCAGCCTGCCCAAACAGGGCATCGGCGACTGGTGCTCCACCAAGCGCACGGCAAAAATAGACGACAGCAAACTGCGCCAGCTTGCCACCGGCAACGTGTTCAAGGCAGCCGGCGTGCCCTTCCGCACCCTGCAGCAGGGCAGCAACATTGCCTACACCTCACTGTGGGACAACTATCCCGACAGCCTTACTTTCGACCTGAAGGGCAAGGCTTCACACGCTTATCTCATGATGGCGGGCAGCACAAACCCCATGCAGAGCCGCATTGCCAACGGCATCGTCACCGTGACCTATGCCGACGGCACCACCGAAAGCCTGGAACTGAGCAACCCGGACAACTGGTGCCCCATTGAGCAGGACTATGCCGACGACGGCAAGGCATTCCGCCTCGCCTATCCTCGTCCCTACCGCGTGGGACTTGCCACGGGAAAAGTGAGCCGCACCCTGTTTGAGGACATGCACCTGCAGGTGAACAAGACACTCGGTGACCAGCCCAGCAGCAAGCAGCAAATGCTCTTCCTACCCGGCGGAGCCGCACAGCTCATTGACCTGCCACTCAACCCCAAGAAGAAGCTCCGCTCGCTTACGCTCCGCACACTCGCCAACGACGTGGTGATGGGCGTGATGGGCATCACACTGCAGAAATAAAGATAATTCTTTTCAACCCTTGACGAGGGAACATGCCGCGGCATGTTCCCTCGTTTTCGTTCATCGCCCAGACAAGGTAATTAAATATGCTTTTAGAGTTGATGGAGAGAATGAAAACGGATGACAACAAGGCGATCAACGTTGGCGTATTTTCCACAAATAGTTTCTTGTCCGCCAACTACTGCATTTGAGATGCACGGCATAAACCTGCTTGACCACAGGAACGCAACTCGAATCTCTTGGCATGGCGCAATCCTAATAGCCTTGAAGTTTGACAACGCAGGACCTCTCGTCAGCAAATACAGCCTCCATAAGTATCTTTTAACGACACACTAACAACATGCTAACGGCACACTAATCCTTCGCTAACGGCACACTAACTGCTTCTTAATAGGTTCATCAAGAAATTGTAAAGCGATACTCTTGCACTGGCGGAACTACATTGTTTTCAGGAAAAGAAAGACAAAAATACTTGCAATACATTTGGCAATGGTGGAAAAATGACTATCTTTGCATCAACTACAAAACAACAAATCTCTAAAACCAAAGGAATATTGTGCATTCAAAAGTTTAACTTACATATTAAAAAGAGTACAATATCTCCCTCATAAATCAATCTTTGTTATGAGAAAACAAAAACCAACACCCAACTTCAAGCGCAACGCTTGCGGACACTACGGCAAACTGCTCGCCTGCGCACTCCCCCTCATTCCCGCCGTAACATTCGCCGGGAAGAACAAGCCCAAGGCACCCAACATCATCTATATCATGGCCGACGACCTGGGCTATGGCGACTTGGGATGCTACGGACAGCCCTTCATCGAGACGCCCCACATTGACCGCATGGCAGCAGAAGGCATGCGCTTCACGCAAGCCTATGCCGGTGCACCGGTCAGCGCCCCTTCGCGTGCCTCGCTGATGACCGGACAGCACACCGGCCACACGCTCATACGCGGCAACAAGGGTTATGCACGGCAATCGAAGCCCATGATGTACGGCAACAACAAGGACTGGAGCCTTGTGGGACAGGAGCCTTACGACCCCAACCACAAAATTCTGCCGGAAATCATGAAGGACAACGGCTATCGCACCAGCATGTTCGGCAAGTGGGGAGGCGGCTATGAGGGATCGGTGTCCACTCCCGACAAGCGTGGCATCGACGAATACTTCGGCTACATCTGCCAGACCACAGCCCACCTTTACTACCCCAACTTCCTCAATGAGTACAGTCGGGAAAAAGGCGACTCGACCACCCACCGCGTGACCATGGACGAGAACATCAAATGGCCCATGTTCGGCGACGGCTACGAAAACCGCACGCAGTACTCGGCAGACATGATTCACCGCCGTGCCATGGAATGGCTCGACAAGCAGGATGCCAACCATCCCTTCATCTCCTTCCTCACCTACACCATTCCGCACGCCGAACTGGTGCAGCCACGCGACTCGCTCCTGAACCACTACAAAAAGAAGTTCTTCGAGGACAAGACCTGGGGCGGCTTAGAGCACTCGCGCTACAACGCCTCGGAACATACCCATGCGCAGTTTGCCGCCATGATAAGCCGGCTGGACATCTATGTGGGCGAGATTCTGCAAAAGCTGAAGGAGAAAGGACTGGACGACAATACCATCGTCATCTTCACCAGCGACAACGGGCCTCATGAGGAAGGCGGTGCAGACCCCACGTTCTTCGGCCGCGACGGCAAGCTCAAAGGTCTGAAGCGCCAATGCTACGAGGGTGGCATACGCATCCCCTTCATCGTGCGATGGCCCGGACACGTCAAGCCGGGAACGACAGACCAACAGGTTGCCTTCTACGACGTGCTGCCCACCTTCTGCGAGCTGGCTGGCATCAAGAATTTTGAGCGCCGCTACACCAACAAGCGGTTGGCTGGCGACGGCTTCGACGGCATCTCCTTCGTGCCCACACTGACAGGACAGCCGCAACAGAAGCAGCACCCTTACCTCTACTGGGAGTTTGCCGAGACCAAGCAGTTTGCCGTGCGCCAGGGCGACTGGAAACTGGTGGTAATCAAAGGCAAGCCGCATCTGTACGACCTTGCCACCGACATTCATGAAGACCACGACGTGGCAGCAGAACATCCCGACATCGTGAAGCGCATGATAGGCTACATCCATCAAGAGCACCGCGACAGTCCGATGTTCCCCATCACCCTGCCCGAATAGTCACACTCCGCCATCAAAAACAAGCGGGAAGAGCCAGTCCGTTGACCAGTTCTTCCCGCTTGTTCTATCTTTCCGCCAAATCTGCTGCCCTTATCCACACGGCATCTGCACAGCCAAGTCACACAATTCTCATTGCAGCCCTCTCTCAGCCCAGTCGCCTCGGTCCAACTGGCGGTAGCCTATGGCTTCGGCCAGATGCTCCGTCTTGACGGTTTCGCTGCCGGCAAGGTCGGCAATGGTGCGTGCCACCTTGAGTATGCGGTTGTAGGCACGGGCTGAAAGCGACAGACGTTCCATTGCCATGCGGAGCATGCGGATGCCCTCCTCGTCAGGTTGGGCAAACTGATGAATCATGCGTTCCGTCATCTGCGCATTGCAGTGTATGCCCTTGTGGTCCTTATAGCGTTCCTCCTGCAGGTGGCGTGCCTTGATGACACGCTCGCGAATGACACTGCTCGGTTCGCCCTGGGCTGCCTTTGAAATGTCGCTGAAAGGCACCGGCGTTATCTCACATTGTATGTCGATGCGGTCGAGCAGCGGCCCGCTTATCTTGTTCATGTAGCGCTGTATCTGTCCCGGCGTGCAGACACAATGGTGGGTTGGGTCGCCATAGTAACCGCAAGGACACGGGTTCATGGATGCCACAAACATGAACGAACAGGGATACTCTATGGTGTATTTCGCACGGGAAATCGTTATCTTGCGGTCTTCAAGCGGCTGGCGGAGCACTTCAAGGGTGGCCTTGTTGAACTCGGGCAACTCGTCGGCAAAGAGCACGCCGTTGTGGGCAAGCGAAATCTCGCCCGGCTGCGGATTGCTGCCGCCGCCCACGAGTGCGACCTGCGAGATGGTGTGGTGGGGAGAACGGAAGGGACGCTGCGAAATGAGCGACGTCTCCTGCGAGAGCTTACCGGCGATGGAATGTATCTGGGTGGTCTCCAGACTCTCTGAAAGTGAGAGTGGAGGAAGAATGGAGGGCAGGCGCTTGGCCATCATCGACTTGCCCGAACCGGGAGGACCAATCATGATGAGATTGTGTCCGCCGGCAGCAGCCACTTCAAGAGCCCGCTTCACCGACTCCTGGCCGCGCACGTCGGCAAAGTCAAGTTCAAACTTATATTGGTGTTCATAGAACTCCTTACGCGTATCAACAACCGTTGGCTCGCAGTCAGACAAGCCGTTCAGGAACTTCACCACGTCTATCAGTCTTTCCATACCATAGACATCCAGGTTGTTGACCACGGCAGCCTCGCGCACGTTCTGCTTGGGCACGATGAGCCCCTTGTAGTGTTCCTTGCGGGCTTGAATGGCGATGGGCAGACAGCCACGCACGGGCTGCAGAGTTCCGTCGAGGCTTAACTCACCTACCAGCATATATTTGTCGAGCAAATCGGGCTGTACCTTGTCGGTTGCAGCGAGGATGCCAATGGCAAGAGGCAGGTCAAAGCCACTGCCCTCCTTGCGGAGATCGGCAGGAGCCATGTTGACTGTGATTTCAGCCACGGGAAACTTGAAGCCGCTGTTGGGCAGAGCTGCCACCAGGCGGTCACGGCTTTCCTTGACTGCACCGTCTCCCAAGCCAGTAAGATGGTACTGCACGCCACGGGTTATGTTCACTTCCACGGTGACAGGTGTCACCTGCAAGCCATTGACGGCAGCACTGTAAGTCTTTGCGAGCATAAGCGGTCAGAAGTTTTTATTAGATTCTTACTTGATTGTTATTGGCCGCCCAATCGTTCCTGCAACTGTTGGGCGGTGAGTCCACGTGCCACGACCTTGCCGCCCTGCACGAGGATATTGTCGGGGATATTGCCCATGCCCAATTGTCGCAACACGGGGGTTTCAAACATCTTGCCGTCACAAACGGTAGGCCAAGAGATGGAGTCACGCTCCATATTCATGCGGCAGTCGTGCTGGCTGGCGTCCAGACAGACACTCACAACGCGTAGCCGACTGCCCATACGGCGCTGCGTCTGTTTGAGTAAGCGCTGTATGTTCTGACTGTCGAAGTTCCAGGAAGCCCAAACGGTCACCACGCCGAAATCTGCCGACAGGTCACTGTTACTCACCTGTCTGCCATTTATGTCGGTGGCCTGGAAACGGGGCACTGCACCACCCACGCTCAGTTTGTTGGAGCGTTCAGCCTGGCCGCGAAGCTTTCCCAGCCAGGCATTGCCCTGTTGCTTGGCGGCAAGCTTGGTGAGCAAGCGGCCGGCACGTGCAAAATCGGCATCGGGCTGCTGCATGAAATGGCGGAACACCAGATAGACACTCACCGGCGAGTCGGGATTGTCGGAGATGAACTCCTCGGCATACTTCTTCGTTTCCGGTGGCGTTGCCTGCAGGCAACGCTCTCTGAACTGGGTCATTAGTTCGTTGTCCTTGGTGCCTTTCACCTCCATTTGCTTCAAGTGGGAGGCATCGGCAGAAATGCTCACCGACTTGCCGGGCTCGGCAAAGACGGGCTGTTCGGAGAAGTTGGGGAAGACAAGCATCAGCACGGAAGGGCGTGTGCACGCCGTTTCGTAGGTGAAACGTCCACCATTCACCTTAATGGTGTCAACGCCGCTGATGCCACCGTCGTTGCTGTAAACATAAAACTCACCCTGGTTGAGGTTGAGAAAGCGGCCTTCAATCTTGAAGCGATCACTTGAAGTGCCACATGAAACCAGAACCAGGGTGAGTAGTAGAAGATATGTAAGTTTCTTCATTTACATGATTATTATTTGCTTACCTTGCTGAGCTCAAGATCGTTGGCTGCATACTGTGCAAGCTTAGGATCCTTCTGAACCGCAGTGCGCAGGCAAGAAGCGGCTGTGTTGTTGTCGCCCTGACGAGCGGCAAGCAGAGCCTGGAGATAGTAGGTCATGCCGTCCTTGTTCTTGATGTTGCGCAGTGTTGCATCGGCAGATGCATAGTCCTTGTTGAGAAGCTGTGCAAGAGCGGCGCTGTTGTTGTCCGAACCCTTCAGGTAATCCTGTGCCTGTGCATAGTTGCCCTTGGCGATGTTCAGATTGCCGAGCACCTGGTTGAGGTCGTTGGCGTCGTTGGCCTTTGCCACATAAGCCTCAGCCTGCTGCAGGTTGCCGTTCTTCAGAGCAATCAGTGCGAGGTTGGCGTTAGCCTCGGGCGACTTCTGGTCTGCGCCGAAAGCCTTCTGCAAGTAGCTGTTGGCCTCTGCCTCGTTGCCCTGGTTGAAAGCCATGGCTGCAGCGTTGTTGTATGTGCGGTAGTCGTTAGGATAAAGTTCGGCTGCCTTCTTGTATATCTCAGCCTTCTTGTTGTTGTCGTTGGTGAGTGTAGCACAGTAGAGGAGCTCGTCGGCGCTCAGCTTGCTGGCATCGTCGGCATACTGCTGCTTGATTTCGTCGTCGCTGCGTCCTACAGTCTCATAGTTGATGATCAGACGAGAACGGCGAAGTTCTGGCAAGATGCCGTCGGCCAACTCGCGGAAGGCAGAAGACATGTTGCGAATCTGCTGCTCGCGCTCCTGTGGGTCTTTATACATGGAAAGCACGCGGAGAATCACGTCCTTGTCCTGAAGATTGGAAGCCGAAACGAGCTGCTGGAAGCCGTCCCAGTCCTGAGCGGTATAGTTGGCATCCACGTCGGCAGACATCTTGTTCTGCTTGAGAGTCTTCTTCACATAATCCTCGGATGTGCCCTGGCGCTTGCTTGCCAGTTTGTCATTGAAGTCAACACCACCATCAGGAGATGCATAGGCGAGCACTTCCACATTCTTCATGTTCAAGCCCTTCTGGTCGGCATTAATTTTCTTGAGCATGTCCACAAATTCCTTCACGGAGTTGTTCTTCAACTCGCTCTTGCGGATATTGGCCTG
Organism: uncultured Prevotella sp.; assembly: GCA_934191235.1. Classification (GTDB taxonomy): domain Bacteria; phylum Bacteroidota; class Bacteroidia; order Bacteroidales; family Bacteroidaceae; genus Prevotella. The sequence continues at coordinate 43,094 of CAKPUA010000021.1, forward strand.
GTTGATGAGATACTTGATGTTGGCCTCTTGCTTCTGTGCTCTCACACGCTGGAATGAATCGGGTGCGATGCAGGCACCGGCATTGGCGAGCGTCTGCTTGTAGAGTTCGGATGTGGCGATGATACCGTCGGCCACCTTCACTGCCGGCACCTCGACCTGTTTTTTGCCCACCTTGGCATCGAATGTGAGATAGAGGTCGCTCTTCTGCATCTCAGGCTTGTAAGCGAAGGTTGTCTTCATGGTGTACTTGCCGCCAACCTTATACTGGATGACCTGGTCGTTGCCGAGCACTTTCTCGCCCTGGAAAGTCTGGCCGGCACCATCGGTGCTCTGGCCGGCATAGCGGAGCTGGGGAATCACTGTCACAACAGCCTTTTTCTTCATATACTTCTGCGGGAAAGTACCGTCAATGGTTGCGGTCACTTGTCCGCCCTGTGTCTCAAGAGGGTTGGGAGTTACTGTAAAATTGTCTGCAGACAAATCTTTCAGCTTGCCGGAGCAAGAAGACATCATCAAAAGAGATACCGCTGAAAGAGATAAGATTAGATTCTTTTGCATAATAAAAAATTTAGAAAACAAGGTGCCGCGAGCGGGACTCGAACCCGCACAGCCATTACTGGCCAAGGGATTTTAAGTCCCTCGTGTCTACCAATTCCACCATTGCGGCTTGGTAACTATACATAAAAAAGAATGGAGCGGCAAACGAGACTCGAACTCGCGACCCCAACCTTGGCAAGGTTGTGCTCTACCAACTGAGCTATTGCCGCATTGAAAGCGTTGCAAAGGTAACGCTTAAAACGGAGAAGTCAAAGCTTTTTACACAATTTAACCCCTCTGTTGATGAATTTGCTCCCGTCTCAGGTGACGTGTACTGGGTGGATGGGTAATAGACTGTGATGGACAAGGATAGACATCAGGGCATCTGCCGCTCATGCTAACGCGCTTGTCTACAGGCTCATAAAGGTCGTAGAACCGCCCTTAGCGAGATGTGCTTTTTCTTCCAGGGACATTGATGTGCACACCCGCACACCCGTGAAAAGGAATCAGTTCACGTTGATTACGCCTAACGCCCCCGTAGTAGAGGCGGGATAACGGGTAAGTTTCTTGCCTGCGTCACCCTTGACGATGTTACCTCCAGTGTTGAGATTATACTCGCGGTGGCACACGCTACATGTGGCGACACCGTCGGCAGAGATGGTGAGCGGCCGGCTCTTCACTGGATAGCTCTCTGCCACAAAGCAGTTGGGACATTCCCGGTCGAAGGCATAGAAGGTGAGCGGATCGCTCAAATTGCCATAGCCCACCACAATACCATTGTTCTGACCAAGGATAAGTGTGCGACGTGTTTCCGACTCATCAAGCTTACTCTCCTGTTCAAGTCCATAGTTCGTGGAGAATGTCAGGTAGGTAGCGCCTCCTTTCTGGGTCTTTCTGATGGTGCAGAAAATGCCCGGCGAAGCACTGCTCATGGCAGATGAGAGGGCGGGATTCTGGTGTACGCCATTGTCGAAGAGCAGTCGGCACGGTAAAGAAGAAAACTCGTTCTGCGTGTTGCCGCAGGACGAGTTTCCGCCAGCCATTGCGCCCAAGGCCAAGACCACGGCACAACGTCTGAATGTATTTCTGATGTTCATGATACGTATGCTCACTTCAAAAGATTGCGCTCCGCATTCTCCATACGCTCGAAATGGAACTGGCCAAGGGTTTCGTCCATCAGCTGCTGAATCTTGTCGTTGCACAGATTGCCGATACTTCCCTCGTGTGTATGGTGGATGTTCTTGTCTGCCACAAACTCGCCGTGCTCTATCTCCAGGCCCACCTTCTTGTAGGCATCGCGGAACGGCATGCCGGCGGCTGCCAGCTTGTTCACTTCCTCCACGGAGAACATCGGGTCATACATCGGATTGTCAAGGATATGTTCGTTGACAGCCATCTTGTTGATGATGTAGGCCGCCATCTGCAGGCAGTCTTTCAACTCGTCGAAGGCTGGAAGGAACACCTCCTTGATGATCTGCAAGTCGCGGAAATAGCCTACGGGCAGATTGTTCATAATCAGCATGATTTGCTGTGGCAGGCTTTGCAGCTTGTTGCTCTTGGCGCGTATCAGTTCGAACACGTCGGGATTCTTCTTGTGCGGCATGATGCTGCTGCCCGTGGTGCACTCCTTGGGCAACTTCACGAACGAGAAGTTCTGGCTGTTGAACAAACAGGCATCGAACGCCATCTTGGCAAGCGTGCCTGCCACGGTGGCAAGGGCGAAAGCCACGTTGCGCTCCATCTTGCCACGACCCATCTGCGCATACACCACATTATAGTCCATCGAGTCGAAGCCCAGCAACTGTGTGGTGAGCGTGCGGTTCAGCGGGAACGAACTGCCGTAGCCGGCAGCCGAGCCGAGTGGATTGCGGTTGGTCATGCGATAGGCGGCCTGCAGGAAGACCATGTCGTCGGCAAGACTCTCGGCATAGGCACCAAACCACAGGCCGAACGAACTGGGCATGGCTATCTGCAAATGCGTGTAGCCCGGCATCAGCACGTCTTTATACTGGTTGCTCTTCTGTATCAGCTCGTCAAAGAGAATCTTGACGGCATCCACCACTTCCTTGAGTTCATGACGGGTGAACAGTTTCAAGTCGACAAGCACCTGGTCGTTACGGGAACGTCCGCTGTGTATTTTCTTGCCCATGTCGCCCAGTTTCCGGGTGAGCATCAGCTCCACCTGCGAATGCACGTCCTCCACGCCGTCCTCTATCACGAACTCTCCACGCTCGCAAGCGGCATAGATATTCTTGAGTTCGGTGAGAAGCTGTGTCAGTTCGTCCTTCTGCAGCAGTCCGATTGTCTCGAGCATGGTGATGTGTGCCATGGATCCGAGCACGTCATACTTGGCGAGATAGAGGTCCATCTCGCGGTCACGTCCTACGGTGAAGCGCTCTATTTCGCTGTTCACCTGAAAGTCTTTCTCCCAAAGTTTGTTTGCCATCGTTTCTCTCTTCGCTTATGTTCTATTCGTATCTAATCATTGCCAGTGCGTCGGCAATCTTTTCCAAGCCTTCCTGCAACGGCTTTGACACCATGCCCTTGATAAAGGGGTTGATGTCGGCCTTGATGGTCAGCCTCATCTTGCATGTCGTGGCAGTGACGGGCAACAACTGTATCCAAAAGTTGAAAGGCAACGGACTCTTCGTGGTCTCAAACTTGATGCACTTGGGTTCTTCCCTTTCCACAATGCGCATGGATATGTCGCCCACGGGCGACACGCTCATGGTCACCGTGTCCTGGTCGAAACTGAAGTCCTTCACCTTGTCCCGGGGCACACGGTCGCGCACCTTCTCAAGGTTGCTCAGGTCACTCAGACTGCGGTAAACGGATTCCTGACTATAGGGAATCTGCTTGATGCTACTCTCAAATTTGCTCATTGTTCCGCGCAATAGGTTAAGCGTTCCAGTGAGCGGGATCCTTGCGCCATTCGTGGAGCAGTTCCACGTCGCTCTCTGCGATGTAGCCTGTTTCCAAAGCCTGAGCCACCACGTGGTCGTAGTCGGTCAGGGTCTCAAGCTGCACGCCAGCCTTCTCGAAAGCCTCTTTTGCCACGGGGAAGCCGTATGTGTAGGAAGCAATCATGCCCACCACTTCGTAGCCGGCCTTGCGCAGTGCGTCTACAGCCTTGAGGCTGCTGCCGCCGGTAGAGATAAGGTCTTCGATGACCACCACCTTGGCTCCGGGTTTCAATTCACCCTCGATAAGATTCTCCAATCCGTGGTCCTTTGGTTTGCTGCGCACGTAGACGAACGGAAGGTTCAGCTCGTCTGCCACCAGAGCGCCCTGTGCGATGGCACCGGTAGCCACGCCAGCCACAGCCTCAGCCTCGGGAAATTTCTCGAGAGCGATGTGTGTAAGTTCCAGCTTCACGTAGTTTCTCAACTCCGGATATGACAGTGTCTTGCGGTTGTCGCAATAGAAAGGAGACTTCCAACCGGAAGCCCATGTGAAAGGATTGTTGGGCTGAAGCTTGATAGCTTTCACGTTCAACAGTTTGGATGCGAAATCTTTCTTCAATGAATTCATAGCTTTTCTTTTTCTAATTGTTTGATGCAAAGACAGGGCAAACGGACGCAATGAAAACTTGTCTTCGGATCGCCGAGCGCAGCCTATCTCATGCAAAGGTAATGCAAAATTCCGAGTGTGAGAAGAAAACGGCATATAAAAATCCCTTCCGCCTGCATTTACGCTGACAGATAAGCCTATAATCAATCACTTCTCAACCAAATGTGCACATCAAATAGCCCGTTTGCATGCGTTTGTGGCAGGTTAACTGAGCGTTAGTGGCAGACTTACGGTGCGTTAGTGGCAGACTTACGATGCGTTAGTGGCAGACTTACGGTGCGTTAGTGGCAGACTTACGATGCACTAATGGCAGTAGTACAGATTTGGGGCAATCCATTTAAACTTAATGAGTGATAGATGAGTGATAGATGTGATAGATATTAAGCCATCTATCACGCATCTATCACTCCACTTACCTCTCTTGTTATCAACGGGAAAATGTCAGATATCAAGAAAAGTGATAGATAGTGGTAAAAAACGAAAAACTTTACCTGCGCGTGCGCGCGCGTAAGAAGCGACCATCAAAAAAGGCTGCAAAAGGATAAAGACAAGTAAAAGAAGGGCTTTCAGCCCATTTTTTGCATCAATCCAAACTTCGAAACCACAACCCTCACTCCCAAATCCGGATGAACCATATATATGTCTACGTCGGTTTCAATCTTTTTCCCAAATCAAGGAATTCCATACTTCATAAGAAACCGGAATGTGGTAATAAAACAAGTCCATTGCCTTGAGGCAATGGACTTGAATGAATTTCTTTGTTGTGGGTAAATGAGAGTGTCTACTTGTTGGGCGAAATACGATCTATCGCCTTGTCTATTTCCTGGCTATCTGCACCTGACAAGCCTTTCTTCAATGCCTTGAGGGCAGAACATGCCTTCTGACGTTGGGTGGTGGTGGCAATACGTTCAAAGCGCGGCAACTCCTTGACCACCGCCATACGATGGGCAGCAGCCTTAGATTTGAGTTGCTGCAACAGAGTGACCACTTCACCTGCACGGTTAGAAGCCTTGTCGTTGATGATCCAGCGCACGGTCATGCAGTCGGCAAGCAACTGGGCGTCGCCATTGCCGTCCTTGGCAAGTTGCTGCAGGTCGGCAACACGTTTACCGAAGGGCATGCCCATCATCTTGTACATGCCGAACTCACCCTGATAGGTAGACATGAGTTTACTCTCCACTGCAGACTTGCCCAGTTGCTCTTCAAAAGCGCTGCGGTTGTCAAGCAACTTGCGGAACACGGGCGAGTCGGGGCTGTTCACCTCGGCTACCAACATGTTCCAGTTGTCAGCCTTGCAGAGTTCCTCCACACTCATGCTGCCGAGGTATTCGTTGACCACCTCGGTAGCCTTCTGGTTGCCGGAGCCCTTGAGCAGTTCCACATAGCGGCGCACCAAGTCGGCGCTGCGTTCGCCCGAAGCATAGCGACCGGCAAGTTCACCGCGCTCAATGGCGCGTTTCATCTTTTCCACAAACGACATCTTCGAATTGCGGCGCACAGCACCAATCTCCTTGCAGAAGAGAGTGCCGTCAGGATTGATGATGAGAAAAGTGGGATAGATGCCCACATCATACTTCTTGCCCATCTCCGGACCGTCGCTCACCGCCATGTCGCGTGCTATGGAAACAAAGCGGGGATTGAACCAGTCGCCACACTCTTTCATCGGAAAGATGTTTTTCATCATATACTTGCAGGGGATGCAAGTCTGGGTGTAGCAGTCCACGAACACCTTCTTTCCCTCGGTTTTTGCCTTGGCACATGCCTCCTTGAGGGTAAGGTCTTCAAAATGTATGCCCTGGCTGATGGAGTCTTGCGCCAGCAAGGGGAGCCATGCCATGCACAGACTCAGGAATAAGAATACTTTCTTTTTCATTTTACTGTTGTTGTCTTGAGGGTTTCTTCTATAAGTTGTTTCAAATTCCCGTCGGGCGACGGAGCGTACGCCTCGACAAGGTTGCCTTTGGCATCAATGATAATATAACGTGGAAGTCCGAATATATTGTAGTCTGTCTCGAAAGACGAACCGCCTTCCACATCTGCACGCCACATCCGGATGTCCATGCCTTGATACTTGTCCATCTGCTTCTGCCATGCGCCAAGTGCCTTGTTGCGGTCGGTGGAGAGAAGCACGAAGACTATGTCGTCTCGATGGGCATACTCTTCCTTGAGCGCCACGAACAGCGGCATCTTCTTTAGGCAACTGGAACACCACGTAGCCCAGACGTCTACCACCACGGTCTTGCCCCGAAGCTCGGCAAAAGTGTGCTCATTGCCCGCTGCATCCTTAAGCACCGGGAGCGGAGCGGTATGTCCCGCCTTCAAGCCTTCGGCCTTTCGGAAAGCGGCAAGCACCTTCTGCTTCTGCGCGCTTTCTGCCACGTTCTTCTCAATGAGCGGCTGTATGGACTGAAGACCACCGGTCAAGCCATTGTTCATCAGCACAAAGTCGAGCACGGAGAGGAAAGGTTTGTGGAGTGTGGCATTGGTAGAGGAAAAGACATAGTGCAACTTTTCGTAGTCGTTGGCACTGGGAGCGCGAAAGCGAAACATGGTGGTGAAGGACAGGCCATCGCGCGAAGCGTCGAAAGTATAGCCTTTCTTCATGCCAAGCAACAGGAAATAGGCATTGACAAACTTCTTCACACCTACATCTTTTCGCTGCATAAAGGCAAGAGCTTCGGCTTGCGTCAGGTCAATGGATGGAAACGAAGCAAGCAGCAGAGGAATGTCCAGCTGTTCACCTTTCCCGTTTAATATGTAATCTGCTGCATGCCAAACCATGCAGCAGTTGTCTGTAACCGACGGATTGTTGGCTGCCTTATACGTCTTTACTATCTCTTCGGCTGTGGCATACGGCTTGTTCCATGCCTGGAAACAGGAATCAGCACTGCCGGTCTGTGCCGCCAGCGGAAGGTCTAATGCCAAAGTCAAAGCCAGCAAGAGGGCTTTCTTCATATCGTTAGGGTTTTACGACCGTTGACGGAAGGGAAACTTGCCCTATTCCGTCAACGGTTTACTTGTATTAGTTCTATTCTTGTGGACCTTTGGCAATGCCTGGCAAGTCAATGCCATATTTGTCCTTCATATACTTGACAGCAGCCTCATACTGACGGCTGACCAATGGATATTTGTCCTTCGGATACTTGGCATAGAACTCCTCAGGGGTGTAATACATGGCTGCTCTCACGTATGACCAGAAATAGTCGTAGTAATTGCCTCCCGAGTTATAGTTCTCTTTCGCATAATACGACATGTAGACAGAACCCCATGCCATTTCCTTTCCTGTGTCCTTAATCCATAGAATGAATCCACGTGTCGGAGGATAGTTTACGCTACTGGGATTGTATTTGCTCCAAGCAGTCGTAAAGTCTATACCATCACGGAATCCTTCGGGTTCTGGAATAGTTCCGTCAAGACGCTGAGGAGTGAGAATCTGGTTGATGAAGTTGAAACGCTTGGTTTTCAAAGCAGCAGCCTTGTCTACCTTCATCTCTGCCAACTCCTTATTAGAGAAACTGATGGCCCAATAATCGAAGCCGTCAAATTTAACAGGAGTAAAGCCGTCAACATCCGGTTCGTATGTTATATCTCCAGTTCCGGTGCCTGTGCCTGTGCCTGTGCCTGTGCCTGTACCTGTGCCTGTACCTGTGCCTGTGCCTGTACCTGTTCCGGTGCCTGTACCTGTGCCTGTACCTGTACCTGTACCTGTGCCTGTACCTGTACCTGTGCCTGTACCTGTACCTGTGCCTGTACCTGTACCTGTACCGGTGCCTGTACCTGTTCCGGTGCCTGTACCTGTTCCGGTGCCTGTACCTGTACCTGTGCCTGTACCTGTTCCGGTGCCTGTACCTGTACCTGTGCCTGTACTAGTGCCGCCTGTACCTGTGCCTGCACCTGTGCCTGTGCCTGTACCTGTGCCTGTGCCTGTACCTGTGCGAGTAACACTGCGAGTACCTGTACTAGTGCCGCCTGTACCCGTGCTTGTGCCACCTGTACCCGTGCTTGTGCCGCCTGTACCTGTGCTTGTGCCGCCTGTACCCGTGCTTGTGCCGCCTGTACCCGTGCTTGTGCCGCCTGTACCTGTGCTTGTGCCGCCTGTACCCGTGCTTGTGCCGCCTGTACCCGTGCTTGTGCCGCCTGTACC
>CAKPUA010000022.1:0-50917 GCA_934191235.1 uncultured Prevotella sp.
GAAGCGGAGGCAAAACGTGAGGAACAGGCAAGACAAGACAGATACCAAGGTGTACTTGACCGATTCATTAGTGAAGGCCATGGACATCTCAAAACTTTTTCGCAATCAGGCAGAATCGATTTCTATGCGAAAGAGGCAAATGCCGTCTATTATGGTATTATGGCTACTGCCACAAAATGCGACATTGCGCTTTGCTCCCCACAAGGAGCAGAATCTGCAGTTGACAGATTTCTTACAAACATGGATTGGGATAGTTGCGGAAACTATCGAAAGGAATGTGTTGCACACTGGACAAAACTCTTTGCTACCGATGAGGTCGTTTATACCGAACCCATCATTCAGAACTTCCTCTCGTTCATTGATCACATGTCGTGTAGTGCAGATACATACGTTTCACTCGGTGGCTCCAATGGTTGTGCTGACCAACTCACAAATTGGGATGGAACACAGAAAATAGGATTAGGGACAGTGAATAAAAGAAAAGATCAAAGGATTCGACAACATTAAATGACATTTCCAAAACACAGATTTTATACACAAAAACACTCAAAAGTGAAAATATAAAATATCAAAAGTGATGATTTTGAGTGATTTGTTTTGTTATTTGAGAGAAAGCATGTAATTTTGTAAACGGACTATAGTATCTCTATAAAAATGTTATAAAAACGTTTATGAGATAAGCTCACGCCGTGCGGAGTGTGGAGAAGTCGTAAGACAAATCTATGCGAAGCGGGCTTGGGTGGGAAGATAGTCCAAGACATATTGAAGGCGTTTACTCAACGCTAAGTTTGAGGCACATCGAAATCTAGCAAATTACGATAATCCTGTCTTGAACGTAGCAACGGTAGATGTCCCGGGTGTGATTACATCAATCCCGTGGAGACCTTGTAAGCACGAATTGTACCCTTATGGGAGCAGTGCGTCTGTTTACTTAGGTCTCTTTACGGAGGCGTATATCATATCGGCGTGGGCTCTGACGTTGTCTGTTCAACAGGATTAGGCAGTGCTAGAGCCTCGATGTGTGGGACGGACAACAGGACGACTCACGCTTTTCTTTTTGTCTGTGTATCAAGTCAAGTCTTTTGATAGATTATTATTCATTGTGGAAACACAGAGCAAAATGCATCGATATGAAACAGTCAGAAAGAGCTAGCATATTTCGGATTGTTACCGATTTAATAAAGGCAGATGCCATTATTGATACGCGAGAGATAGAAAAGCTTGATTCTATCCGTGAAAGATTTGCCATTAAGAAAGAAGACGAGATACTTGGTTTCTCGTATACTTTTGCGAATGCTATACGTACTTTATTGGATGCGCCGAAGAGTCTACAACATGAGCTGACAGCAACTTTCAATGAACTTGCGATGTCAGACAATTTTTGTGCAAGGGAGGAGGCCCTGTTGTTGGTTGCTCTACGCCTGTGCATGAGCCTTGACCCTAACATGGAATGTAAGGTTGTTTCGATGGACACTTCAAGTGTAAATATAGACCCCACACAAATCTTGTATGTGGAAAGCGACTTTGACAATGACGTAAATTGGGAGATAAACGAAAAGTTCAGAGAGATAGTGGCAGAAGTTCGTCTTGCCGGTTTCGATTTGGTATATCTTCCCAAAATCGCAGAACATTATAGAACCATTTCTATTACTGACATTATAAAAATAACAAGTTTCCTATATCCGAAAGCAAGTCATGAAAGATTGGAAACTGTTTCCAGACAACTACATAAACTTTCTACTTCTGAATTTTGCAAAGACCTGTTGGCAGGAAAATTAGGCGTTAAGGAATTTTCTGTTGTGAATCCTTCATTAATGATTAAAATTGGTGATTCTCTTGTCGGTGACAAAGAAATCGCAAATTTTCTTTTGGTTGAGTTAAACAAGGATGTTATATCTTCAATAAGATATATTCTTGACTTATTTTCCGAATACTATCATACTCTTAAACTGAATTATCTGAAGGAAGAAAAAGGGCGTTTTATTTTTACAGGCTTTTACAAACAGATATTCGACATCTACATGTTGCGCAAAGGCATAAAAAGCCCTGTTGTTATAGATGTATATAGAGAAACCATACGTTTCTCCGAAGCCGACTTAAAAATAGAAAAACTTCATCGAAGGGAAAAGGCTCTTTATGCCTTATTCATGTTGGAATCTGCAAGTGGTGGCATTAATTTCTCAAAGCCAACCACTCCGAAGGGCCTTGCCAGATACCAGAAACGAATGGAAGCAATTCAGGAAAAGTATAGAATAATATACAAGAAGTTTGGGGGCGAACCACAAAAGGCTCCTAATCTCAGTATCTCAGAGATAAGACTGCCTATGATTGCTCTTATAAAGAGACAGCTTAAAGCTTTAGGTGATGTTTTGTATCATGTAGATGACTATATGATACAGCGCAATATGTTTGGCAATTATTGTATCAATATACCCCCTGCACTATGCTGCTTCTGTGGAGTAAATACAAATGACATATACAAGTTGTCCGACTCAGAAGAATGGCAGAGAATTTCAGCGTTGTAACCTTGCAACGAAAGTAGCATGTATAGTGTGATGTTCTAACTGCAACGTTTGTGGTTTCTTAATAATCTTGTGAATAATTACGAATTTTGCATCACAAATGAAACATGTTTAATATCTAAAATATTGTCATTATGATTAATCTCGAAAAAGGACAGCGCATAAGTATGGACAAGGGACTTTCCCTTGTAGGTGTAGGACTGGGCTGGGATCCGAACGAGGGTTCCGGTTATGATTTCGACTTGGATGCGTCTGCGTTCATGTTGGGAGAAAACGGACAGATACCCAAGCAGGAGTTTTTCATCTTCTATGGCAACCAGAAAGCACCTGACGGATCCGTTGAGTCTACCGGCGATGACTTGACAGGTGGCAACAGCGATGGTGGAGACGACGAGACTCTGAATGTGGACTTGACAAAAGTTAGTCCGCAAATTCAAGAGATAATCTTCACAGCGACTATATATAAAGCAGAAGAGCGTCGTCAGAATTTCGGACAGGTTCGTAATTCGTATATACGCATATATGATGCTAAAACTAACACAGAGATAGCCCGTTATGATTTGGACGAGGACTTCTCTGTTGAGACTGCTGTTGAATTCGGCCGTCTGTATCGTCATAATGGTGAATGGAAGTTTGAGGCTATCGGCAATGGCAACAAAGGTGGTCTGCAAGCTCTTGTAAATAAATACGCTAAACAATTTGCATAACGACTTATGGCTATTAATCTAATAAAGGGACAACGTGTTGAGATTGCTGCCGGTCTGACTCGCTTGAAAGTAGAGATGGGCTGGAAAGTTAATCCCAATGCAGATCCTGCATACGACTTGGATGCCTCAACATTTTTGTTGGGCAATAACGGACAGATAGAAAACGAGTATGATTTTGTTTTCTATGGGTCTGGCAATCAGGTACAGGCATTGGACGATAACGGCAATCCGCTTTATGACGAAGACGGAAATGCCGTAATGCGACCTATCTCCGTTGATAAAAGTGTTCTTGGTTCTGTAGACGACCTTGGTGATGACGATGACGACACAGGTGAAGGAAATGAAGAAATAGAAGTTGACTTGACCAAGACTTCCTCTCGTGTCAAGGAAATCCTTTTCACTGCAAGCATCTATTGGAGTCCATCTGACGCAAATGACCCTCACAACGCTCCACGAATGAAATATAATTTTGGTCAGGTTCGTGATGCCTACATCCAAATAAAGAATGCTGTAAATGGCGAGGTAATATGCCGATACGACCTTGATGAAGATTTCTCCACAGACAAAGGCGTTGAGTTTGGACGTTTGTATCGTCGCGGCTCAGAGTGGAAATTCCAGGCTGTAGGCGAAGCACACAAAGATGGTTTGGAGCCTATTTGTCGTAAGTATGCATCTAAATTCATGTAGTTATGGCTATCATTCTTGAAAAAGGCGGCGACACCCATCGGATAAACCTTGAAAAGCCAAGCGGCAGACCATTGACGGGAGAGATTGTTATCAACCTTGACTGGAACAAGGGTGGTTTCTTCAAGAACCTTTTTGGCAATGCGGTAGACCTTGACCTCGGCTGTTTCTATGAGATGCGCGACGGCAAAAAGATGCTGATAGACGGATTGCAGTTCTCGCATGGACGTGGTGGCGACCGCCATCATGTTACACGGCAGGGATGCTATGACCACGCACCTTACATCTGGCATCAAGGCGATGACCGTGGTGGGGGTGCATCTTCGGGCGAAACAATCCTGGTCAATCCTAACGGAGCGAGCCAGATAAAGCGCATCATTGTCTATACATTTATATATGAAGGTGTAGCAAAATGGTCGGAAACAAATGCCGTAGTAAAAGTGAAGGTTCCTGGCAGTGACGATGTGATTGTGGAAATGGGGCAACAGAATAGCAATAAGAAATTCTGCGCCATTGCCCAACTTGACTTCGGGACGGACAATTCCATTACTGTAAAGAAGCTTGTCACTTTTCATGACAACCACAGCGACTGTGACAGAAGCTATAACTGGGGATTCAAATACTCTCCGGGAAGTAAAGACTAACAATTTAAACCTAAAAAATATGGCTATAAGACTTGAAAAAGGACAGCGCATCAATCTCGAAAAAGAGAGCGGAACTAAGTTGACCAACTTCTGTGTCGGTTGCAACTGGGGTGCTATCATCAAAAAGACATTCTTTGGTCTTTCAACTCACGTTGTAGACGTAGACTTAGACCTTAGCTGCATGATGTTTGATACGGCAGGAAATGTTGTAGATCATATATGGTCACCATTATACAACTTTGGTGGCAAACTGCCTCAAGGAAAATTAGACTCCAACGACCGTGCCCTCCACCACACAGGTGATGACCTCACTGGCGACCAAGACGGTGATGACGGTCTCGACAACGAGATTATAACGGTTGATTTGAACCGTGTGAACCAGAATGTCAACTCCATCGTTTTCTTCCTCAACATATACAACAACAATGAGTATAGCGGCGATTTCTCGGGAATACCGTATGCCTCAATACGTATGTTTGAGGGAACACCGGAAAGACCACCCAAGCAAGTTTTCGCACAATATGACGTTGCGACAAAAACAGAATGTGTTGGCAAACGAGCATTGATTATGGGTAAACTTTACAGACGTAATGGCGATTGGAAGTTTGCCGCTATCGGTGATGCCTTTGAAGACCGTGGTATAGCAATGACTATTGTCCGCGTGGCAAGAGACTATTCAAAATAATAAACATACAAAATAGAAATATGAGAAGACTTCCCGTATATCTACTCCTCGACACCAGTGGCTCTATGTATGGCGAGCCAATCGAGGCTGTGAAGAATGGCGTGCAGACGCTTGTCTCCACATTGAGGAGCGACCCGTATGCTCTCGAAACGGCATACATCAGTATCATAACGTTCAACAGCTCTGCGCAGCAGATTTCTCCACTCACGGAACTGGCTGCTTTCCAACAACCTAACATCGACGCAAGCGGATGCACGGCATTAGGTGGTGCCTTGGAACTTCTGTCGCAAAAAATAGACACAGAGATAACCAAGACAACAGCAGAGGTGAAAGGCGATTGGCGCCCATTGGTGTTCATCATGACTGACGGCGAACCTACAGATTCCATGACAAAAGGACTTGCAGAGTTCAAGAAACGCAAGTGCGGTATGGTTGTAGCCTGTGCTGCAGGCCAAGGTGCTAACACCAACACGTTGAAACAAATCACCGAGAATGTGGTTCAACTCGACACGGCTGACAGTGCCACTATAAAGGCTTTCTTCAAGTGGGTATCTGCTTCTATTAGTACAAGCAGCAAGTCTGTGGAAGAGACAGCTGCAGAAGCTACTACCATGAGCGAGCTTCCGCCACCACCTCCAGAAGTGAACATCGTGGTATAATAAAAGTAACATAATAAAGTCGGGTGGTGTCTTCACTTATGGCATCACCCGACATTCATAATAAAACAAATTTATGAGCAGAAGATTACCAGTATATATCTTAATTGACACTTCAGGCTCTATGAAAGGCGAGCCGATAGAATCGGTAAAGGTTGGTCTTTCCGATATGATTGCCTCCTTGCGACTTGACCCCTACGCTTTGGAAACGGCTTGCATCAGTATCATTACATACGACAAGGAAGTAAAGCAGATATTGCCTTTGACGGAACTCGAAAATTTGCAACTGCCAGATATAGAATGTCCCGAATCAGGACCCACACACACAGGTGCGGCTCTTAATATGCTATGTGATTGCTATGACCGTGAAGTGAATATGGGTTCCAAGGAGCAAAAAGGCGACTGGATGCCATTATTGTTTCTTATGACTGACGGGAAGCCCGCAGATTTGATGGTATATGAAGAGGCCATAAAGAATGTAAAGCGTCACCAATTTACAAATATTGTAGCCTGTGCCGCTGGCCCCAAAGCTAAAACAGAGCCTTTGAAGAAACTCACAGAAAATGTGTTCACGCTTGACACAATGGACAGCAGCACATTCAAGAAATTTTTCCAGTGGGTGACAATTAATGTCCAACAAGGAGGACGGACCATGGGAGTGACTGACAATGTGGAACTTCCACCACCTCCATCAGAAGTAAATGTTGTAATATGATGGTAAATGAATATCAAGAAATAAAATCACTTGTAGATGCTGGCTATAGACTCGTAGTATACCCATATTGCTTCTTGAATGTTTCTGGTGTAGGAAAAATACATATACTAAGGCTACAAGACAACCCGAGAAGATGGATTCCATTTCTTTCGACAATATTGTTTGGATGGCTTGATATAAAAAATACATTAACATTATTGTCTCTTTATGGCCGCAATCTGTTGAATGGATGTGACTTGACAGAAGAAATATATTCTCATGTGGTTTATCAAGGTTTGCCTTTGAGAGATTTTGATTTAAGAGATGCTGTTGGATTTGATGATTAGTTATGAATTGCAAGATTGTAGGTTATGAGTATAAGACTCTCGAAGTAGTGCTTTCCCCTGGAGAGTCGTTTTATGCGGAGCGTGGCAGCATCGTATATGTGGATGAGGCTTTGCAACGTGATGCGGAATGGAATGGCGGAGGTTCGGGAAGCGGACTCGGCAACCTGATAGGCGGCGTGTTGCGTTCCGCCATGTCGGGAGAGTCCGTACTGATAATACATTTCTACAACCCTACCAACACAGACAAGAAGATGGTGCTGTCGGGCAGCATGTGCTCGCTTGTCCCCATACGTATTCAAGGAGAGAATATGATTTGCCGCCGTGGACACTATGTGGCATCCACAAACAAGGTAAGACTTAATCTCAACCTCAATCTGCAAGGATTATTAGGTGGTGTGGGACTGTTCCAAAGGGTGGAGGGCAATGCTACCGTATTTCTCGACTCGCTTGGGTCGCCCATAGAAAAGATATTGACAAATGGCGAGACAATAGAAGTAGACGAGAACCATATTGTTGCATTGCAAGGTTTCCTGACATCACAAATACAGGCAGGTTGGTCGTTTGGCAATGTACTGAGAGGCGAAGGCTTAAGTTTGATGAAGATAACTGGACCTGGCAAAGTATATTTGAGCCCTATTCCAATGATAATTCCTAAACAATAATAATTAAATATATGAGACGATTACCTATCTATTTCCTCGTTGACGTGTCAGAGTCAATGGTGGGAGAACCTATAAAGCAGGTAGAAGATGGCATGCGCCAAATTGTGCAGGAACTGCGCACCGACCCTTATGCCCTTGAAACAGCTTTCATTTCAGTTATAGCATTTGCCGGAAAAGCAAAGAGTTTGTCGCCGTTGACAGAAATTTATAAGTTCTATCCGCCTGTGTTTCCTATAGGTGGAGGTACGTCTCTTGGCTGCGCTCTTGACTTTCTGATGGATGACATTGACAAGAATGTGGTGAAGACCACAGAAGAACGAAAGGGCGACTGGAAGCCAATAATATTCCTTTTTACCGATGGCACACCAACAGACAATCCTTCATCAGCCTTTGCACGATGGAACAACAAATACCGTCGTAAGGCAAACCTCGTGGCCATTTCTATCGGCAATAATGTCAACACGCAATTATTAGGGCAGATTTCTGACAATGTACTCAGACTGAACGACACTGACGAAATGTCGTTCAAGGCTTTCTTCAAATGGGTTACTGCTTCCATTCAGGCGACAAGCGTTTCAGTCACAGATATGGGTGACGACAGTGTGGCATTGGCTCCTACCACTGGCATCAATCTTGAGAAAGTGGACACATCCAAACCTTGCGTTGTTGACGAGAACTACACTGTGCTCTTAGCCAAATGCTCTAACACAAAGAATACATATCTTGTGAAATACGCCAAGCATCTTTCTTCCATAGAAGGACTGGAGTCGTTGGACATGAAAGCTACGGATTTCAAACTCGTTGGTGCCTATCCTGTTGATGAGGAAACTTACAACAGTTTGAGCGACGGCAAGTCGAACCGACATATTAACACAATGTCTCTTCGTGGTATGCCGACTTGTCCTTGTTGTGGAGCGCAACTTGGTGTAGTGATTTGCGAATGTGGAAACATCATGTGCTCTGATGGTCACACCACAGCCTGTCCATGGTGTGGCATGGAAGGCTCACTTGGTGAAATTGCTGAAGGAGGCATGGATATAACAAGAGGAAGAGGTTAAGGATTATGACATTAGACAAAGCGTTACAATTACTCATAGGAAATCAAGAGGATGACAAGGCGGAGAAATTCCTTCGCTTTTTGTCAGACAAGTTATGGGGACTATATAATACATACGTTATGGACAAAGTGAAAATGGCTGACGGAGATTTGAAATGGAATCTCAACATACCTAATGCCAAAGAGAATATAGAATACAACCAGACCATAATAATGCCACAAGTCAACTCTGACATATTTGATAAAGTGGAACTGGTACTTGTGGACGTTAAAGGATTGGACGAGGACAAGCACGGACTAAAACTGACGGTTGAGCCAGATGGCAAGAGCTTTGCCATTACAGGCACTCCCTCTTTGGAAGCCTTCCGTAAGGATGGTGCCGTGGCAGAATCAACTTTTGAATTGACATTGGTCTATAAGTTCTGTGGCGGAATAGAAATGCCTGAAGACAAGCCGACATTGGAACATAAGATACCGTTTGTAATCAATCAGGACCCACGCAAGCTGTGGCGCAACATACCTGTGGATTGGGAGAAAATGCCCGAACCCAAATACAAGAACGATGACACTCAGGTGGAGTATGTAAAGGTAGAAGCATTAACTGATGGCACGCCACAGAAAGACATCGTAGCTGCAAGCAAACGTGGACGTAGCCATGCGCAGGAAGGGAAACCGCGTGACGACCATTTCCGCATGGAGCACATGGACAACGGATGGTATATCATAGCAGTTGCAGATGGAGCTGGTTCTGCAAAATACTCACGCCAAGGTTCAAAGATTGCTTGCGATGAATCTGTAAGTTACTGTATGTCGAAACTTGGACAGAGCAAGGCTTTTGAGGATGCTATCGGCAACTATGGTAATCTGCAAGGCACAACGGAAGAAGAGGCTCGTAAAATAGTTGGCAACTATATCTATGACATTGTCGGAACTGCCGCATTTAAGGCTCACAAAGCCATTCAGTCAGAAGCTGCTGTGACAAAACAACCGATGAAGTATTATGCAACGACTCTCCTGTTCACCATTTGCAAGAAATTCAGTTTCGGATGGTTTGTGGCATCATTCTGGGTTGGCGATGGCGCAATTTGTCTTTACGACAGAAATGCCCATACTGCAAAAATACTTGGTGTACCCGACGAGGGCGAGTATGCAGGACAGACACGATTCCTTACAATGCCCGAGATATTCAAGGATGCTACGGCTCTGTATCAACGTCTGCGATTCTATATTGTGAATGACTTTACGGCATTGTTCTTGATGAGCGACGGTGTGAGCGACCCGAAGTTTGAAACAGATGCCAATCTCAACAATCCTGCCAAATGGGATGCACTATGGGATGACCTGAAAGAGAATGGTGTTGAACTGACAGACGACAACGAGGCATCAAAAGACCAATTGCTTGACTGGCTTGACTTCTGGGCACCAGGCAACCACGACGACCGCACGATAGCCATTCTTTATGAAGGTGAACCGAAGGATTCTGACTGCACTGCAGAAGAGAAATGTGAGGAACAACAAAACAAGTAGTTATGGCAAACAAGGTGACATTAAAAGCACAAGACGGCAGCACCGTTGAGTTTTACGACGAGATAAAGGCTCAAGGTGGTGTCAAGGATGTGTATTTTTCTACTGACAAGACATATGTCGTGGCTTTCTACCGCAAGCCTATCAATGCAAACGATAAGGCTCGAATAAACGATATCGTCAATGTTCATAGGAATCGTATTTTTACCAATGATGCCATAGGTCAGTATTGGAATCAGTTCTTTGCATGGCCAACAAAGATTGTCGAGTGGAAAGGGCTGACAGGTATTGTTATACCTTTCTACGACAAAAAATTCTTCTTCAGTGGAATTGCAGACTCTTGGCCGTTCATAAAGAACGGTCAAGAGAAAAACGGCAAATGGTTCTCGTCGGCCAAACTCATCAACAGATTTGTCCCTGCCGACCAAAAGGGCTCTTTCTTGGATAGGCTACATATGTGTCTGAAGATTGCCCGTGCCATGCGACGACTTCATGCTGCAGGCCTCGCCCACTCCGACCTGTCATACAACAATGTGTTGGTTGATCCGTTAAGCGGCAATGCATGTATCATTGACTGCGATGGTCTTGTTGTGCCACACAAGTTTCCACCAGAAGTTGTGGGAACTCCAGGCTTTATTGCCCCGGAAGTTCTCGCCACTAAAGCCCTTAAAGTTGACGATCCGAAAAAGAATCTACCTAAGATAGAGACCGATCGCCATGCCCTTGCTGTCCTTATCTATACTTTCCTTCTCAATCGGCATCCACTGGATGGAGGCAAAGTGTGGGATGTAGATGACCCACAAAAGGATGACGACATGCGCTACGGCTCAAAGGCTTTGTTCATAGAGCACCCTACGAACAAGACCAATCGCGTAAAGGCAGACCAACTGGCAAAGTCACAGCTTCCACAAGGCGATCCCACGAAAATGCCTTACACAATATGTGGTCCATACCTGAAAGAGTTGTTTGACAAGGCTTTCATTGATGGCTTGCATAATCCTGCCGCCCGTCCCTCTGCCTTGCAATGGGAGGAGGCGTTGGTGAAGACTTGCGACTTGGTGCAGCCATGCCAGAACCCGAAATGCGAGGCTCACTGGTATGTGTTCGACAACACCACCAAGCCACGTTGCCCGTTCTGCGGAGCAGAGTACAAAGGTCAATTGCCGATACTCAACTTCTACTATGCCCCTTCGCATGGAAAGTATATATCCGAGAATTACCGACTGATGGTATATGACAAGCAAACACTGTACAAATGGCACTCCAACAACCTTGTGCCTTGCAACGAGAAGACGAGCGCAGAGGACAAGAAACCCGTAGGCGACTTCCACTTCTTCAATGGTCAGTGGATTCTCATTAACCGCCGCTTGCCGGATATGTATGATGCCACAGACAAAAAGCCTGTCGGTATCGGGCAGTATGTGCCACTTACAGAGGGTAGACAGATACTTCTTGACAAGGGGCAAGGAGGTAGATTAATTGTTGTTCAACTTGTAAAGAATTGATACTATGGCAAGAAGGAAGTCTAACATTTCAATTCCAGGTCTCTCTTTCTCATGGAAGAGAGCTCTGGGTATAACACAGACTAAGCAAAAGATTGCGAGAGAAACCGGTATTCCTACAACTAAAGCAGGTCTTGAACGTAAAATAGGGAAAATGATATTAAAGTCTATATTTGGAAAGTAAATGCAAATAAGTTTGTGACAATCATACACTATACAATGATATTTAAATAATTCATATTTTCCAATGAGAAATAATTAGTTTATTGTTCTACTTTTAATTATGTGTAAAATGGATGACAGCATTCCTGTATTAAACAACAAAATTGTTTTCATGATAGAAAATGGGGACGACAATTTTAGTTGTATTTGTGCCTTGCTTGATGAGAAGCATAAATTAATAGATAAGTCATATTTGCTCTGTGACAATTCTGAGAATAGAAATTTTTGGGGTATTCCTCAAACTCTTGACGGGTATGCAATGGGACCATTATGCCCTAATGATGGTGAAGAAATGCAGTTTTGGAAAGAAGATTTCTTTAAGATGGAATTTTTCAATTTAAAGTTAGATGCATTATCAACAAGTATAAGCAAAGTTGTATTTTTTGTCTATCAAGAATATAATGATGATTTTTCATATGATGATTTTTCTGTTTCTCTTTTTTATAATGTAAGAGAGTCTGATCCATTAGGAAAAATAACAGTCACAGAGGACACTCCGTTTTATAAGGATTTCCCTATATACGAGTTACCTTTAGAAAGGAAATTTCCTAATTATAAAATAGGGACGTTGCAAAGGAATGGCGAATTTTGGCAATACAAATCTATATTTAAAGGACTTGACAATATTGATCTCGAAAAAGAACTAAATAGTTATCTATGAACATCTATATCATAAGGAACACCCAACGTTTCGGTCCATACGATGAGCAGACACTCCTCTCACATGCAAACAACGTACAGCTACTTAAGCAAGATATGGCTATTGCTGTTGGCGATAGTCTTGAGCAGATAGTATCGTTTCATTGATTATGGTGTTCGCTGGCTTGATGTTATTGACCGTATACCTAAAGCAAAGCGTTGATAATCAGTCGAAATTGCACCGGTAGTGTATAGGGTGTAACCTTGCAGGAAATCAAAAACGAAATATTGAATGTGTTCTGTAATGTTGTGGAAATCTCTATCTGTTGTAAATAACGTCATACCTTTGCAACAGGAAAATAAACAATAACAATTAAAAAATAAACAATTATGAAAAAGATTTTCTTGACAATGGTTGCAATGCTTGCAACATCAATCGCTTCGGTAGCCCAGTCTTACAATTATGGAAACTATGGCAGCAATAGCCGTCGCAGCACAACAACTTCCACATATGGCAGCTATGGCACTAATCCGAGCACAACTTCCGTGAGCGGATACACACGCAGCAACGGCACTTATGTGAACGGCTACACCCGTACACAGCGTAATGGAACCAACCATGACAACTTTTCTACTTCGGGAAATTACAATCCATACAGTGGTACAACAGGCAGCCGTGCAAGAGACTACTCTACACAATCGTACAACTATGGCTCGGGACAGACAATACAGACAGGTCCTCGTGGAGGACAGTACTACACCAATAGCCGGGGCAATAAGGTATATGTGCCAAAGAGATAAACGTAATACGAATATCAACAATACAATGATACAATGGAACAAAAACATCACTACACAGGCTTGACCGATGCCCAGGTGCTCGAAAGCCGCAGAAAGAATGGTGCCAACGTGTTGACACCGCCAGAGAAAGATCCTTTATGGAAACAGTTCTTGGAGAAATTCGGCGATCCGCTGATTATTATCCTTATGATTGCCGGTGCCTTGTCGATAGGTATATCATGCTATGAGTTCTTCGGACTCGGACAGGGCGCAGCCGTCTTCTTTGAGCCTGTAGGAATATTCGTTGCAATTCTGCTTGCCACGGGACTTGCTTTCTATTTTGAATTGCAGGCAGACAAGGAGTTTACGATTCTCAATCAGGTTAATGATGATGAGCCTGTTGAAGTAATACGTAACGGCAATACTACACAAATTCCTCGCAAGGATATTGTCGTTGGCGATATAGTTATTCTCAACACTGGCGAGGAAGTTCCTGCCGACAGTGAGTTGCTTGAGGCAACTTCTCTTCACATGGATGAGTCTACTCTGACCGGTGAGCCTATGTGTGGAAAGAGTGTTGACGAGAAAGATTTCGACAAGGCTGCCACTTATCCCACCAACCATGTGATGAAAGGCACAAAGGTCATGGAAGGTCATGGCATCTGCCGCGTGCTGGCTGTTGGTGACAAGACGGAACAGGGCAAGGTGTTTGAGGCCGTGCAGATTGACGACAGCGTGAAGACACCGCTCAACGAACAACTTGACGGACTGAGCGACTGGATTACTAAGGTAAGCTATGGCTTCGCTGCATTGATTGTCATCGGTCGTATCATTGTGTACTTTGTGTACAATGGCACCGACTGCTTTGGCTCCATGGAGCAAGTGGCTCCGTTCATCGCGTACGTACTGCAGACGTTGATGATCGCCGTAACGCTTGTTGTCGTTGCTGTGCCAGAGGGACTGCCTATGGCTGTGACGTTGAGCCTTGCCTACAGCATGCGCCGTATGCTCAAGACCAACAACCTTGTGCGCAAGATGCACGCTTGTGAGACGATGGGAGCGACAACGGTCATCTGCACGGACAAGACCGGTACGCTGACGCAGAACCTTATGAGTGTGGACGACATGAAGGTGTATGGTGATACTCCTAAGGAAGTTCTTAACGAAGGTATTGCTGTCAATTCCACCGCATCTATTGATTTCTCCGACAAGACTAAACCTCAGATATTAGGCAACCCGACAGAGGGTGCGTTGCTCCTTTGGCTGAACAAGCAAGGCGTTGACTATCGCTCGATACGCGAGAATGTGAAAACTTTAGCAGAAATTCCATTCTCAACAGAACGTAAGTATATGGCTACCATTGTAGAGTCAGTTGCGTTGAAGGACAAAAAGATTCTCTATGTCAAAGGCGCGCCAGAGATTGTGTTCGGCCTTTGCAAAAAGGCAGCCGTGAGCAAGGACGATGTAGACAAGCAGCTTGCAGAATATCAAAATCGCGCCATGCGTACCCTTGGTTTCGCATATCAGGTGTTGGATGATGGTGACAAAGCTATTGAGGACAACAAAATTGTTGCCGGCAGCCTTTGCTTTATAGGCATCGCAGCCATTGCTGACCCTGTAAGAGCTGATGTTCCTGCAGCTGTTAAGGAATGTGTTGACGCAGGTATCAGCGTGAAAATTGTGACGGGTGACACTCCGGGTACAGCGAAGGAAATAGCTCGTCAGATTGGTCTTTGGGATGATGCTAAGGACACGGAACGTAATATCATAACAGGTCCTGAATTTGCTGCATTGACAGACGATGAACTTCAGAAACGTGTTCTTGACTTGAAGATTATCTCCCGTGCCCGTCCAATGGACAAGAAACGGTTGGTGGAATCACTGCAGAAGTTGAATCAAGTAGTGGCTGTTACAGGTGACGGCACCAACGACGCACCTGCTCTCCGCACTGCCCATGTTGGTCTGTCAATGGGTGATGGTACAAGTGTGGCGAAAGAGGCTTCCGACATTACCATCATCGACAACTCGTTCAGCAGCATCGGAAAGGCTGTCATGTGGGGACGCTCGCTGTATCAGAACATACAGCGTTTCCTCTTGTTCCAGTTGACGGTTAACGTGACAGCTTGTTTCCTCGTTCTCTGCGGTGCCTTTATGGGAACGGAGTCTCCTCTTACCGTTACGCAGATGTTGTGGATAAACCTTATCATGGACACCTTTGCAGCTATGGCTCTAGCCTCCCTACCACCATCAGAGAGTGTGATGAAGGATAAACCTCGTGACCGCAAGGCGTTTATCCTCAACAAGCCTATGCTCCGTGAGATTATCGGTGTAGGTGGATTCTTCTTCCTCATGCTTCTCGGAATGTTGTATATCTTCCAGCATGCTGACATTACGCAGCTCACAGATCTACTTCATCTGCAACTTGGAGCAAAGGGACACGTCACCACCTATGAGTTGACGCTGCTCTTCACAACCTTCGTTATGACACACTTCTTCTATCTTTTCAATGCACGCGCATTTGAGACCGGTCGCAGTGCTCTCCATTTCAAGGGATGCAACGGCTTGCTAACAATTGTGGCAATAATCCTCATTGGACAAATCGCTATGGTAGAGATACCAGGTTTGCAACAGTTCTTCAATGTGGAGGGACTGAAACTGATTGATTGGATAATCATAATTGTTGGCTCTTCACTTGTGCTTTGGGTACGTGAACTTTGGCATTTGTTGACAAAGAAATAAAAATACAGATGGAACTACGCAATTCGGACATTGCGTAGTTCCATCATTTTACGTAAGAACAAATACCATTGCAATTCTAATTGTTCTTCTTAGAAGCCAAAATTCCGAGTTAATGGATGTTAATCGCTAATTTGCGGTAAACAATTCGTCTTTAGGAGAAAATAACGCAAGATTGATTTCTTGTATACAATGGGAACTTTATGGTATCATTTACGCTTGATGCCGTAAAGTTTCTTTTGATTTATAGATACTTACAAAACATATACTGGTTCAAGCGTGGGATTCGCCTTTGCCCATCCCACATGTCGAGGCTCTCGCATTGCCCTAATCGTCGAGACGGACAACGCTGAAAGCCCACGCATGGTATATATTAATCCCATACGTGAGCAGCCATATACATACAATAAGTACATATACGACAAATCACGGCAGGGTACAATATACCTTACCGTGAGCATTTACTGGTTGCCACCGTCCTTTGACGATTACTGTAACTTGCGAGATTACGACATGTCAAAGACAGGCGCTAAGTAAACGCCCATTTCCATAAAGTCAACACCCACCCGCTTGCCCTTCAGGCTTTCAGCAAGTGGATATCTTGTGCAAAATTAACGCAAAACATTCAGAATCACGAATATTTATCTGTATTTTTCGCCTCAAAGATAAAAATGAAGAAAATACAGAAATAATTATATGTGAATTCTCTAATACTTTTATTTCTGCAAATGCTTCATTTCATGTCCTGCCCATGTGGTGTCGTTCACGAATCGGAAGCCCACCTTATTATATAGTCTTTCAGCCTTGGGGTTGCCTTTGTCTACGAGCAGGCCGGCAGGAAGCGACATCGTTTCGGCTTTTTCTATGGTGGAATGGAGAAGAGTGGTGGCTATTCCTTGGTCACGATATTGGGGAAAGACTGCCAGACTGTCGATGTAGAGTTCACCTTCCGTTGTCTCGTCTGGCATGTCGGTGAAGTCTTGCCCCAGCAGTCTGTGCGCTTGTTCGATGAAGCGGCGGCGTAGCCTGTGCAAGTCTGCACCCGGATAGGACACACAGATGCCTGCCACGTGGCCTTCCGGTGTGCGTGCCACAAGTGTGTTCCGGTAACTGTATTGCGAGTCGTCCATGCCGACGAGCAAGGTCATCATGGCATGGAAATCATGGAGCGTATGGTCGGCACCTGCCAGATTCTGGCAACATTCGTCGGTCATGGCTTGCATGATGAGTTGGGCTATGACGGGAGCCTCTTCGGGGTGGGCTTGGGTGATGTTCATCCTATGCTGTTTTCTTGTTGTTTCTTGAGTGTAAAGTCGAATTGTAGGCCGCCTGTGGGGACATTCCTCACGGAGATGGTACCTCCGTGCAGGAGCACGGCATTCTTGACGATGGCAAGTCCAAGGCCTGTGCCTCCCATCTTCCTGCTTCTTCCTTTGTCTACCCGGTAGAATCTTTCGAAGAGTCGTGGCAGGTGTTCGGCAGGCACGCCAATGCCGTTGTCGCTGAACGTGAAATGCCAGAAGTGGTCCTCGTCTTTGGCGCTGAGAGTGATCGTGGTACCTTCGCCTGCATAGGCTATGGCATTGTCGGTGAGATTACGGAACACGCTGTAGAGCAGGCTCTGGTTGCCTTCCACCCTGATGTCTGCCGGCAAGAGATTGCGGAATGTCATGTTCTTGTTCTCCATCTGCAGAGCCGTT
Organism: uncultured Prevotella sp.; assembly: GCA_934191235.1. Lineage (GTDB taxonomy): Bacteria > Bacteroidota > Bacteroidia > Bacteroidales > Bacteroidaceae > Prevotella. The sequence goes on from CAKPUA010000022.1 coordinate 17,762, forward strand.
TCCTTGGCAATGTTGTTCACGGTAAGCGATATGTCTACCGTTTCGAAGCTTTGCATTTCGGGGGCATCGTCCAACTTGTTGAGTGTGGATATGTCTTGGAGTAGTGACGTGAGTCTTTGGCTTTGGGCATAGCACCTGTTGAGGAACTGTTCCTTGATGACATCGCTCATCTGCCGGTTGGTGAGTATGGTTTCCAGATAGCCCTGTATGCTTGCCACGGGTGTTTTCAGTTCATGTGCAATGTTTTGTGTGAGCTGTCGCTTGAGAATGTCTTGCTCTTTTCTTGTGGACTGTAGCCGCTTGTATATCTTGATGATTTTCTCGGCTATCTCGCCCAATTCGTCGCTAGGGAAAGCCACGAGGTCTTCTATCTCCAGACTCTCTCCCTTTTCGGCTTTCTCGGCAAAGGTGCGCAGCTTGGTGATGTTGTCGCCCAACCGGCTGGTGAAGCGGTAGAGCACCAGAGTGAGCACAATCATGACGGAAAGGGCAAACCAGATGTAGTGTTGGTCGGCCTGCAGTGATTCCGACAGGTCATTGTTGTAGGGTAGGGCACTGCGGATGATGTAACGATGGTGTGGAAAGTAGGTGGCGGAGTAGAAATAGTCGCGCTTGAGCGTGTGGCTGACCCGGTTGATGTCGGCCCCTTGTCCATCCTTGAGTGCTTGTCTGATTTCTGCCCGGTTGGCGTGGTTGGGCATGTGGGCATAGTCGGCGTCCTCACTGTCGAAGAGCACCTTGCCCCTCGGCGACACCACGGTGACGCGCAGGTTGGGCATGTCGTGGTGGTTGACAAAGCGCTGCATGTTGCCGGTAGTGATGCCACCCATAAGTTGCAGTTCTTCGTCCATTTTCTTGTTATAGTCCTGCAACTTGATGTTGAGTGATTCAACCTTGAATTCCTTTTCCCTTCGTTGCTGGAAGATGATGAATGCCACGGCGAAAGCCACGAAAATGGTGATGACGCTGAGGTAGATGCGGAGCCCTACATTGATATTTCTCATAGCACTTGTTGTTGAGGGTGAATTATGCGTCGAAGTAGTAGCCGAAGCCCAAGCGGGTGACGATGCATTTGGCAAATCTGCCAATCTTCTTTCTCAGTCGGGTGATGTTCACGTCGACGGTGCGGTCGAGCACAAGTACGTCTTTGGGCCAGATGCGGTCGATAAGTTCCTGTCGGGAGAACACACGTCCACGCTCGTCGAGCAGCAGTCGCAGCAGTTCGAATTCCGTCTTGGTGAAAGGCACATCCTTGCCGTCGATGCTCACTGTCTTCTTGTCGAGGTTGAGTTCCAGTCCTTGATAGTGGATGGTGGCATGTTGCGTGGGGTGTTGCGCCTCCATGGTTCGGCGCAGCACAGCCCGTACTCTGACCAGGACTTCGCGGATGGAGAACGGCTTGGAAATGTAGTCGTCGGCACCCAGATTGAATCCCGTCACCATGTCGTTTTCCGTGTCGCGAGCGGTGAGGAAGATGATGGGGATGTTGGCAGTGGCAGCATTGGCCTTGAGCTTTTTCGAGAGAGCAAAGCCCGACATGCCGCCCATCATCACGTCGAGCAGCAAGAGGTTGAACGAGGCGATGTCGCGCGTGAGCGCTTCTTCGGCAGAGTAAGCTGTCTCCACCGTGTAGCCCTCGGTTTCAAGGTTGAACTTCAGAATCTCACACAAGTCTTCCTCGTCGTCAACCACGAGTATTCGATAATCGTTTTCCATATTTTGCTGTTTGTTGTTTACGGCTGCAAAGTTACGTGTCGCAGTGTTCATACATGTTGCAGCCGTATTACAATATGGTTACATTTGTGCCGGTTGTCCATCACTTACCTTTATACATTCTTCCAGAATGCGGGCGAGAAGATGACCAGGATGGTGAATATCTCGAGTCGTCCCATCAGCATGAGCAATGCACATATCCACTTGGCAAAGTCGGGCAGGATGCTCCACGACATGGTGGGGCCTATCTCCAGTCCGAGCGTAGGTCCGACGTTGCCCAGTGCGCTGAGGGTGATGGTGATGGCGTTGGTGCTGTCTACTCCTGCCGCCGTGATGGTGAACGAGCAGATGATGAACAGAATGAGGTAGACCGTGAGGAAGGCGAGAAGGGTGACACGCTTGGATTGCGGCACGTTGACTCCGTCTATCTTCAAGGGCAGCACGGCATTGGGGTGCAGCATCTGACGGAATTCGTTCTTCACCCCTTTGAGCATCATCATGCCCCGGATGCACTTGAAACCTCCACTCGTAGACCCCGAGCAGGCGCCAATGAACATGCAGATGGCGAGCACAATCCACGTGACGTGGGGCCATTTGCCTGCATCGTCGTTGAAAAGCCCCGTAGTGGTGATGAACGAAACAATCTGGAACAATCCGCTGCGGAAGGCATGCTCCAGTGTATAGCCGCGGAAGAACATCAGTTCGTACATGATGAAGAGGGTGAACACCGCCACAATGATGAAGTAGAACCTACATTCGGAGTTCTGCAACAGGCTCTTGGGCTTCTTGCCGAAGGTCGACGTGTAGAGCAGTGTGAAGTTGATGCCCGACACGAAGCAGAAGAAGGTGATGATGTATTCGATGAGTACGGGCTGCTTCATGATGCTTGAATTCTGCGTGGCAAAGCCGCCGGTGGCAGCCGTGCTCATGGAGTAGTTGAGGCTGTCGAACAGGTTCATGCCTGCCAGCCACAGGCATACGATGCATGCCACGGTGATGAGCAGGTAGATCATCCATATAGACTTGGCGGAGGTGCTCAGCCTTGGGTGCAGTTTGGTCTTGATGGGACCGGTGGCTTCGGCGGCAAACACGCGCACCGAACCGCCGACGAGTGACGGCAGCAGGGCAATGGTGAAGAACACGATACCCAGTCCGCCAATCCATTGCGAGAGCGAGCGCCAAAAGAGCAGACCGTGAGGCAGGCACTCCACGTCGTCAATCACGGTGGCGCCCGTGGTGGTGAATCCCGACATCATCTCGAAAAAGGCATCGGTGAAGTCGGTGATATATCCGCTGATGAGAAACGGCAAGGTGCCGAAGAGCGTGAACAGTGTCCACGTGAGTGTCACCACAAGATAGGCGTCGCGTCGCCCCATGGTGTTCTCGGCCTGTCGTCCCATGAAGCGCAGTCCGGCACCAACGCCTGCCGTGATGAGCATTGAGAGCAGGAAAGCCAGCTTGTCGTGCTCGCCGTAGATGACGGAGATAATCAGGCAAAGGAACATGAACGAAGCCTCGATGCCGAGCAACGACCCGATAACCTTCAGTATGATTTTTTTGTTGAACATCTTGCGGATGACTTATATGAAATATTTTTCTATCTTTTTCATGTTGATGTTGTGGCAGAACACAGTAACGGAGTCGCCCGGCTGTATCTGCGTGTTTCCCGATACGAGCATGCCCTTGCCTTCGCGCACCAATCCTCCGATGGTTACGCCGATAGGCAAGCCGAGGTCTTTCACGGCTTTTTGCGTCACCTTGGACCCTTCTTGGGGGATGAACTCTGCCACGTCGGCATTGGCTGTCATGAGGAAACGCACATTCTCCACATTGGCGTCGAGCATCATCTGATAGATGTAGCTGGCGGCGATGGCCTTCTTGTTGATAATGGTGCCGATGTCCAGGCTCTCCGCCATGCTCACATAGTCCATGTTCTCCACCATGGCCACGGTCTTTCTCACTCCCATACGTTTGGCAGTGAGGCAGGCCAGGATGTTGGTCTCTGCGTTTTCGGTGAGTGCCACGAACGCCTGCGTGTTGTGTATGCCCTCTTCGAGGAGCAGTCCCAGGTCTCGGCCGTCGCCGTTGATAATCATGGTGTCGTGCGCGTCGCTGATGACGTCGCTCAGGAACTCGCAGCGCTGTTCGTCCTTCTCAATGATTTTCACGCTCATGTATTCCGGCATGGTCTGCACGGCTCTGACGGCGGTCTCGCCGGCTCCCATCACCATGACGTTCTTCACGTCCACGTAGTGCTCCTTGCCTACGATCTTGCGGATGTAGGGTATGTATTGCCTGGTGGTCATGAAGTAGGCCATGTCGTAGACCTTCAGTTCGTCGTTACCGCCGGGAATGATGGTTTCGGTGCCTCGCTTGACGGCCACCACATGGTAAGGGTCTTGAGGTCCGCAAAGTTCCTTGAGCGGGCGGTTGAGTATCTCGCACGATTCGCGAAGCTTGATGCCGAGCATGACGAGAGCTCCGTCGTGCACGTCCCACCGCTGGCGCACCCAACTCATCTTCAGTCCGTTGTTGATGTCTTTGGCAGCCAGGTCTTCCGGATAGATGAGAGAACTGATGCCGATGCCGCGGAAAAAGTCGGTGAGCGAGGGTTCGATATATTCATAGTTGTCCACCTTTGCCACGGTTTTCTTGGCCCCGAGTCCTTTGGCGAGCACGCATGAGGTCATGTTCAGACTTTGGTCGGGCGTGACGGCGATGAAGAGGTCGCAGTCGCCCACACCGGCCTGTTTCAGCGCATGAATGCTTGAAGGTGACGCTTCGATGGTGAGCAGGTCACATTCGCCGCCAATCTTGCTCAGTCGATCTTCGTCGCTGTCCATGAGTACGATGTCCTGGTTGTTGCGCGACAGCAGTCGGGCGAGGTAGGTGCCGATGGCATAGGCACCGGCTATGATGATTTTCATTTTCTGATAGCTTTCTTTATACTTTCATTGTCCATGCCTACGATTTCGCGGAGCTGGCTCACGGTGCCGTGCTCCACAAACTCGTCGGGCAGTCCGATGCGTGTCACCGGTATGCTGTAGTCGTGGTCGTTGAGCCATTCTATCACCGCCGAACCGAGTCCTCCCTTGCGTGTGCCGTCTTCCACGGTGACGATGCGCCGGCAGTTTTCGGCTGCTTCTTGCAGTATGCTTTCGTCGATGGGCTTGAGAAACCGCATGTCATAGTGTGCCACGGAACGTGTGCAGCCCTCGGCTTGCAGTTCCCGGATGGCCTGTTCCACGTCGTTGCCTATGGGACCGATGGTGAGCACCGCCACGTCATGTCCGTCGTGGAGCTTCCGTCCTGTTCCCACTTCTATTTCTTCGAGCGGACACTTCCAGTCGGTGAGTACGCCCTTGCCGCGTGGATAGCGAATCACGAAGGTGCCCTTGCCGGGCAGTTGTGCGGTGTACATCAGCCGGCGCAGCTCGTGTTCGTTCATGGGCGAGGCTATGGTGATGTGGGGGATAGGGCGCAGGAATGCCATGTCGAAGGCGCCATGGTGTGTGGCTCCGTCTTCGCCCACCAGTCCGGCACGGTCGAGGCAGAGCACCACGGGCAATTTCAGAATGGCTGCGTCGTGGATGATGTTGTCGTAGGCACGCTGGGAGAAGGCACTGTAGATGTTGCAGAAAGGTTGCAACCCGTCTTTTGCCATGCCGCCCGAGAAGGTCACGGCATGTCCTTCGGCTATGCCCACGTCGAACACCCGGTCGGGCATGGCGTTCATCATGATGTTCATGGAGCACCCTGTGGGCATGGCTGGCGTCACTCCCACGATGCGCGGATTCTTCTGTGCCAGTTCGAGCAGTGTGTGGCCGAACACGTCCTGATAACGCAGTGGCTCTCCGTCGCAGTGGCTTACGATACGTTCTCCCGTGACGGGATCGAACTTGCCGGGCGCATGCCAGATGGTGGCACTCTGTTCGGCAGGCTTGTAGCCCTTGCCTTTCACGGTGTGCAGGTGGAGCAGTTTGGGTCCGGTCATGTTCTTGAGCTGGCGCAGCAGTCTCACCACTTCGCGCACGTCGTTTCCGTTGAAAGGCCCGAAGTAGCGTATGTTCATTCCCTCGAACACGTTTTGCTGGTGGCTCAGAGCCGACTTGATGGCATTGTTCAGTCTGATGAGTCCTTTCTTCCGGTCGTCGTTGAGCAGTCCTTTGGCGTGTAGCCACTGCGAGGCACGGAAGCGCAGCTTGTTGTAGGTCTCATTGGTGTCGAGGTTGAGCAGATACTGTTCCATGCCGCCTACGGCCCGGTCAATGCTCATGTTGTTGTCGTTGAGGATGATGAGCAGGTCGTTGGGCGACTGCGACACATTGTTGAGACCCTCGAACGCCAGACCTCCGCTCATGGCGCCGTCGCCGATGATGGCCACCACGTGGCGATGTTCATGTCCGGTCTTCTTGGCTGCCACCGCCATGCCGAGTGCCGCCGATATGGAGTTGGAGGCGTGGCCGCAGGTGAAGGTGTCGTATTCGCTCTCTTCCGGGGATGGGAAGGGACGTATGCCGTGCAATTTGCGGTTGGTGCAGAACTTGTCTCTGCGCCCCGTGAGAATCTTGTGTCCGTATGCCTGGTGTCCCACGTCCCACACCAGTCTGTCGTCGGGTGTGTCGTAGACATAGTGCAAAGCCACGGTTATTTCTATCACGCCCAAGCTTGACGCCAGGTGTCCGGGGTTGACCGATAGTTCGTCAACGATGTCGCGGCGCAGTTCCTCACAGAGTTGCGGCAGCTGGTCTATGGAGAGCTTGCGCAAGTCGGCGGGACTGTTGATATGGTTGAGCAGTGTGAAGTTTTCTTTCATCAATAAAGTCCTTGTAGTGGATGTTTCTGTGTATCACTCCCTCTTTGAAGTGTGAGGTCAGATGGCGGTGGTGTCAGCCTCTGTGTCGACAGGAGTCTGGTCGGTTGTGCTTGGCTGGGCATTCTCGTTTTCCTCGTCAGGGTTTTTCGTGTCCGTATTGCCTTTCATGGCACGTTCCAGGTCGTCGGCGTCGAAGGTGAACACATGGTTGAGTATGCCGAACGACACCTTTTTGGTGCGGCCGGCGTAGTGAACTTCGCCCACTGACCAGAGTACATAGTTGTGCACGTCGAGCAGGTTGTCCACAGCCATGCTGGTGATGCTCGTGGTGAACATCTTGCCGAAGGCTCCGAAGAAGCCGTCACTGTCGGTAGCTTTTTCCAACAGCTTGTTCACCTCTTCCTTCACAGCTTCCTGGTGGTCTTGCTTGGAAGGGCAGGTGGCGGCGAGGGTGAACATGGCGAGAGCCACGCATACAAGTATGCCGAGCAACCACTTGCTGCAGCCGGAACGTTTCTGTGCCTGAGGCTGAGCGCCTGTCGCGGCGGTGTTCAGTTCCGTATAGTCAGGCGTGGGCTGTGGTTGTACGGGCGGCGGTGTGGGCTGGGCTGTCTGGAAGAGTTGTCTCAGTTCGTCAACCTGCCAGGCGGCAGTCCATTGCGCCATGCCTTCGCGCCACACAAGTGTGTCGGACGCTATGTGTCGTGCGCGGAGTTCTTCGAGGGTGTAGGGACCCTGCTGTTCGTTGTTCACGAAGATGTAATAGTTCATGATGTATATGTGTACTTCTATTTCTATGTAAATGCGGAGGCAGTGCAAATGGGTGCAATGAAAACTTGCATTCTGTTTTGACATATGCGGCCTACCTTTTGCAAAGGTAGTGCAATTTGAACACAAAACAAAATAAAAGGTGATGCTTTTTGGCATGTTGCGGTGATAATCACGGCTTTCGGTCTTTGCCCGTAAGGTGCTTGTAGCGGATAGTGTGGAAGAGAACACTCTGTTTTTGTTGATAGGGACGGTGCTCTTACGGGTTGCTTTGTCTTGAAAAAAGACAATCAAGAAAGCTCTCGGAATAGTTTATGACAGAAAAGCAGGACTCTTTTCATGGACCCCCAAACAACTTGTACAGTCGAAACAAACGCCTTTCAGATGGTTTCATTATGGCGAAATATTCAGTATTCTTTTATTGACAAGCTCCAAACGGGGCGCCAAAGGTTCGAAAGTAGTATGTCCGCCTTATGTTAGTGGCGGACTAAGGGAACGTTAGTGGCAGACTAAGGGGACGTTAGTGGCGGACTAACAGTTTGTTAATGACAGGGTAACGATGTGTTATAGGCTGACTTTTCCATGACTCCTCTGCTTGGTTATTCATCGCCACAGCCGTGGGTGACGAGTTCCTGAATTACGAGACAGTGTTTGGACACATCCCTTGAACTTGGCAAATGACAAATAGGTGATAGATGTGATAGATGTTTAGCCATCTATCACGCATCTATCACTCCGTCTATCTTGTTTGCTGTCAGCTGAATAATGTAAGATATCAAGAAAAGTGATAGATGGTGGCGAAAAAACGAAAAACTTTTCCTGCGCGCGTGCGCGTGAGAGATTCGATTGTCACACAAGACTGCGAAAAAATCACAACTATGATTCGTTATCAAAAGTATCAAAGCAAACGCGAAGGATTAACGAAAGACATGTGGTACGTCCGCGCCGTGAGCGCCGAGACCGTCGACCTTGAACGCTTCTTCGATACAGTAAGCCATAGCAAACTCATGGAAATCCTCAGCCGTACAGTAAAAGACGGCTGAGTAGTCAGCCTTATACACATGTATCTCTGTAGCGGTGTAATGAACAGAGGATTGTTTGAAGCGAGCGAGGAAGGACCTCCCCAAGGAGGACCTCTAAGTCCGTTGTTGAGCAATATCATGCTCAATGAATTGGACAAAGAGCTTGAACGCAGAGGACTTCCCTTTGTGCGCTATGCCGACGACTCGATGATATTCTGCAAGTCCAAAAGGGCAGCAAGGCGAGTAAAGGAGAGCATAACCCGATTTATAGAGAACACTCTATATCCCAAAGCCAACAAGGAAAAGACAGTAGTGTCATATGTGCGCGGAGTGAAATACCTCGGCTACTCCTTTTATGTGATGAAAGGCAAATGCCAACTCACGGTGCATCCAAAGTCCAAAGCCAAGAGGAAGCGAAAGCTGAAAGAATACATAAGAGGTTGGGTCGGTTACTATCACCCTGCCGACATGAAACGTCTATTGCTCGAAACAGACGAATGGTTAAGACGCAGAATACGTATGTGTATATGGAAAGCTTGGAAGAAAACCAAGACGAAAGTTGCCGACCTCGTCAAATGCGGTATCAATAAGTACAAAGCATACGAATGGGGTAATACTCGCAAAGGTTATTGGCACATAGCAGATAGTTATATACAGCACAGGGCAATCACAAATGATAACCTATGCAGGGCAGGATATGTCACTTTTATGGGTGAATATCTCGAATGGCACCCAAAATAGGAACCGCCGTATGCGGAACCGCATGTACGGTGGTGTGAGAGGTCGGTGAACACGAAAGTAGGAGATAAACACCTATGATTAGTTTTTACCTCCTACTCGATTCTAAAAAAAAACAACATTAGAATAAAGTCAACTGTACTGCCGTTGTCTGTGGTTTTAGTATTTCCACCATTTCCGGCACAGGCAAGTTCATAAGTTCCTTTGGCTCCAGTTTATAGAGTCCTCCGCCGTAGACACGCCCCGAACTCATTAGGCGTTCTTTGGATATGGAGTTGAGCACGTTCCACACTTTTGAGCGTGTTGCTTCGTCGGTAATGTTTCGGGCATAATTCTTTTTGGGATAGAGCAGCAGATAAACATTTGTGGTGATTGCGTCGGAATTGTTGAGTATGAAGCGGAACATCTGCCTTGACGACTCGCCGCGCCCCATATAGGGCATGACGAATGGGGCTGGCTCGCGCTTCTCGCACGAATACCATGGTGTGCGCCTGCTGCAAATGTAGCCCTTGTTGACCTCGCGCTCCTCGCCTTGGCGCACATACTGCCACACCGTGGGGTATGAAGCTTTGAGTGTCGGCTCGTCGAGGTCGCAGTTGAACAGAAACAACTGACGGTCGGTGTCGGGCAGTCCGTCGGGGCGGCCCGTCACAGAGTCGGCCTTGAAGTATCTCGGACTCGGAAGCACAGGTACAAGAAACTTGCGCGGAATAGAATATTTCTCCACCGCCGCACTGTCGAGAATGAAGAAGTGGTTGTCGCCTGTGGCTATACCGCGCTTTACGGTGAAGAAGTCACCGAGTCGGGCTGTCGTGCCGTTTGTGTCAGCCGTTGTGCCGTTTGCACTGCCGCCGAAGCGGCTTGTCCATTTCTCTTCGGTCGAGAGGGCGGAGCTGTCTATGGCAGTCTGCCGCTCGGGCGCAGACACGCTGCCGCCTTCCGAGAACACAATTTTATAGTGGGCTTTAGGACGGGCGTTTCTGAATACAACCACACACGAACTGACAAGCGCGTCGGCAAACTGCACGTCGGTTGCAACGAAGCGGTGGATGCTTAAAAGCTCGACATTGCGGAGCAGAAACTCTTTCACCGCCCTTCCGTAGTTCACCTCCATAAACTCGCACGGCACAAGCCAGCATGACAGTCCGCCCTCGCACAGCCATTTCGTCGAGAGTATCATGAAGTGACAGTAGAGTCCGGCAAGTCCCGAAATGTTGATGCCGCAATATTCCTTGACCTCGTTTTTCAGGCGTAGTTTAGTGTCTGTAGTGATGTGGTGATGGCGCACGTATGGCGGGTTTGCCACAATCATGTCGTAGGCATTGTCGGGTGTCGAGGAGAGGAAATCGGCATTGCGCAAGTCAACGTTGCAGCCTTGCCACAGAGTCTTTGCCGGCTCATAGTAGTGTCTGTCAATCTCGAAACCGAGCGCGTGCCCAGCCTTGCTGCCGAACACTTCGTGAAAGGCAGAGACAAACGCACCGAGACCCACCGCCGGCTCAAGCAGCGACACGCTCTTGCTGCCGGCGCATAGCTGCCGCATGTGCTTCATTATGTCACACGCCAAGGGGTATGGTGTGGCAAACTGCCCCATCATGTTGCGTTGCTTCTGTGTTTTCTGCGCGTCGAGGGTCTGCTGCAACTCTCCGCGCCTTGTTTCAATGTCGTTGCTCATCGTCTTTCTGTCGTTGTTATACTCCAGCCTTACTGAAATCATCGATGCGATGCTCCCAAACCCAGTCAATCATCTCGCCAGCCTCGTAGCCAAGGTAGCCACTGTCGAAATAGCCACAAAGGAAGAGAATGAAATCTATGTCACCGCCATAGGTGGCTTTAAGTTGTGAAATTTTCTGCGCTTCTTCCTTTCGCCGCTTGTTGGTGTTGGTGAAGTCGCCAGCTGACTTGCACTCCACGAGCAGCGGCAGACGGAAACTTTCGTCCTTGCGTCTTATCACAACGTCGATGGGCATATTGGCAGTGGGGTTCTCGACGGCTACGTTAAGGTGATATGTATATGTACCTGGTTGCATATTGCGGAAGTCGGCTATGTTGTCCGACTTGACGAATGTGTAGCCTCTTTGGTCAAGCCATGCAGATATGGCGCGGAGCTGCCGGCGTTCCTGCTCGTTGCGTATTATCGGGTCGGACATCATTCCGCACATGCGGTCGGCTACAACACTTGCGGCTATGCGGCGTTGGCTCGGTGTCGGCTTGCTGCCTTTCTCCATCCAAGGGCAGAGTGTGCGGTCGAAGAGGCGACTTAGTACTTTTGCTATCTTTCCAATCTCGGCTTTTATTGCCTCATCTGTCATTTTCGTTGGCAGTTTGCCGCTCTCCATTCTTGATATGACAGTTTTGTTCACGCCCGCCAATCCGGCAAGACGCTCACGCGCTATCGGTGGAGCTGTCACCATGCGTAGTATTGAAATGGTGTCGGGGTTGGTGAAGAGGTTCTCCTCGTTGAGACGGAAATTATCGGTCAGTCGCATTGCCGTGGCTACTTACCGCTTCGATTTCTCGCGCTCGCTGATGTATGTGGACGGAGCGAAACCGAGAAACCACTCGTTGTACATTTCTACGGAGCGGCAAGTGTCCTCTTTCCACAGGTCACTGTTGTTGCGGTTGATATATATCTTTCTGTTGCCTGCCATATCTATAAGTTGCTTTGTTTGTGCAAATTTACATATATAAGTGCAAAAACGCACATTTATTTGCGGAAATTTGTCCGACGTCACGCCTCTGCCGTAACTTTGCACCGTGCCGAAGAAAACCATACGGCACACTGGTTGCAACCAAAATTGAAAAGCTCAATGTCTAACACTAAAAAAATCACAACTATGATTCGTTGTCAAAAGTATCAAAGCAAACGCGAAGGATTAACGAAAGACATGTGGTACGTCCGCGCCGTGAGCGACGAGACCGTCGACCTTGAACGCTTCTTCGATACAGTAAGCCATAGCAAACTCATAGAAATTCTCAGCCGTACAGTAAAAGACGGCAGAGTAGTCAGTCTTATACACAAATATCTCCGTAGCGGTGTGATGACCAAAGGATTGTTTGAAACGATCGTAGAAGGAACTCCCCAAGGAGGACCGCTAAGTCCGTTGTTGAGTGATATCATGCTCAATGAATTGGATAAAGAACTTGAACGCAGAGGACTTCCCTTTGTGCGCTATGCCGACGACTTGATGATATTCTGTAAGTCCAAAAGGGCAGCAAGGCGAGTAAAGGAGAGTATAACCCGATTTATAGAGAATACTCTATATCTCAAAGTCAACAAGGAAAAGACCGTAGTGTCGTATGTGCATGGAGTGAAATATCTTGGCTACACCTTTTATGTGATGAAGGGCAAATGCCAACTCACGGTGCATCCAAAGTCCAAAGCCAAGATGAAGTAAAAGAACTGACAAGCCGCAGCAACGGATGGGGATATGACAAGAGAAAACAAAAGCTGAAAGAATACATAAGAGGGTGGGTCCGCTATTATCACCTTGTCAATATGAAACGTCTTCTGCTTGAAACAGATGAATGGTTAAGACGCAGAATACGCATGTGTATATGGAAAGCTTGGAAGAAAACCAAGACGAAAGTGGCAAACCTCATCAGATGTGGTATCAATAAGTACAAAGCATACGAATGGGGTAATACTTGCAAAGGTTATTGGCGCATAGCAGATAGTTATATACTGCACAGGGCAATCACAAATGATAACCTATGCAGGGCAGGATATGTCACTTTTATGGGTGAATATCTCGAATGGCACCCAAAATAGGAACCGCCGTATGCGGAACCGCATGTACGGTGGTGTGAGAGGTCGGTGAACACGAAAGTAGGAGATAAACACCTATGATTAGTGTTTACCTCCTACTCGATTATTTCTCACTAAAACCAAAATCCTTGATTAGTTGCGGAACACCAGTCCGGCACCATTGGCGTCGATGGTGATAGGCTTTTCTCGGTTCACGTCGCCTGCCAGAATCTTCTTCGACAGGTCGTTGAGCACCATCCTCTGTATGGCTCGCTTCACAGGTCGTGCACCGAATTCGGGGTCGTAGCCTGCATCGGCAAGACAGTTCACAGCGGCATCCGTCACGTTGAGAGTGAAGCCCTGAGGCTCGAGCATCTTCTTCACGGCGTTCATCTGCAAGGTTACCACCTGTGCAATCTCCTTGCGGGTGAGCGGCAGGAACATGATGGTCTCGTCTATTCGGTTGAGGAACTCCGGACGGATGGTCTTCTTGAGCATCTCCATCACCTTCTGCTTGGTCTCGCTGACAATTGTGTCGTGGTTGGCGGGAGTAATCTTCTCGAACTCCTGCTGTATGTACTGGCTCCCCAGGTTGGAAGTCATGATGATGATAGTGTTCTTGAAGTTCACCGTACGGCCCTTGTTGTCGGTCAACCTGCCGTCGTCGAGCACTTGCAAGAGAATGTTGAACACATCTGGATGTGCTTTCTCTATCTCGTCGAAGAGCACTACGCTATATGGCTTGCGCCTTACAGCCTCGGTGAGCTGACCGCCCTCGTCGTAGCCTACGTAGCCTGGAGGTGCACCGATGAGTCGCGACACGCTGAACTTTTCCTGGTATTCACTCATGTCGATACGGGTCATCATGGTCTCGTCGTTGAATAGATAGTCGGCGAGAGCCTTGGCAAGTTCCGTCTTTCCCACACCCGTAGTGCCGAGGAAGATGAACGAGGCGATGGGGCGCTTCGGGTCTTGCAGTCCTGCACGGCTGCGGCGCACGGCGTCGCTCACTGCTGTGATGGCCTCGTCTTGTCCAATGACACGCTTGTGGAGTTCCTCCTCCAAGTGGAGTAGCTTCTCGCGTTCGCTCTGCATCATCCTGGTCACGGGTATGCCGGTCCAGCGGCTCACCACCTCGGCTATGTCGTCGGAGGTGACCTCTTCGCGCACCATGGCGGCACCGCCTTGCGTGCTCTTGAGCTGGTCTTGTATCTTGTGAATGTCGTCTTCGAGCGCCTTCAACTTGCTGTATCTGATTTCAGCCACACGTTCGTAGTTACCCTCGCGTTCGGCACGTTCGGCCTCAAACTTGAGGTTCTCCATCTGCTGTTTGTCCTGCTGAATCTTGTTGACCAAGGCTTTCTCGCTTTCCCACTTGCCGCGGAAACTCTTCTCCTGGTCCTTAAGTTCGGCAATTTCCTTGTCGAGTTGCAGAATCTTGTCCTGGTCGTTTTCGCGCTTGATGGCTTCGCGCTCAATTTCGAGCTGCTTGAGCTTACGTGTAATCTCGTCGAGTTCCTCAGGCACGGAGTCACGTTCCATACGTAACTTGGCTGCAGCCTCGTCCATCAGGTCGATGGCCTTGTCGGGCAGGAACCGGTCGGAGATGTAGCGCTCAGAGAGTTTCACGGCGGCAATGCAGGCATCGTCCTGGATACGCACCTTGTGGTGGTTTTCGTAGCGCTCTTTCAAGCCACGGAGTATGGAGATGGCACTCAGTTCGTCGGGTTCGTCCACCATTACAGTCTGGAACCGGCGTTCCAGTGCCTTGTCCTTTTCGAAGTATTTCTGATACTCGTTGAGTGTGGTGGCACCGATGGAGCGCAGTTCGCCACGTGCCAGTGCAGGTTTCAGAATGTTGGCTGCGTCCATGGCACCCTCACCGCCGCCGGCACCCACCAGCGTGTGTATCTCATCGATAAAGAGGATGATGCGGCCCTCAGAGTGGGTCACCTCCTTGATGACGCTCTTCAACCGCTCCTCGAACTCACCCTTGTATTTGGCACCAGCCACCAAGGCACCCATGTCGAGTGAGTAGAGCTGCTTGTCCTTGAGGTTCTCGGGCACGTCGCCTCTCACGATGCGCTCGGCAAGTCCCTCCACGATGGCTGTCTTACCCACACCAGGTTCGCCAATGAGGATAGGGTTGTTCTTGGTGCGTCGGCTCAGAATCTGGAGCACGCGTCTTATCTCCTCGTCACGGCCTATCACCGGGTCGAGCTTGCCCTGCCGGGCTTGCTCCACGAGGTTTTTGGCATACTTCTCCAGGCTCTGGTAGTTCTCGTCGGCACTCTGCGACTTCACGCTTTCGCCCTGTCGCAGTTCCTGCACGGCCTTGAGCATCTCGTTTTCGCTGGCGCCCGCATCCTTAAGAATGCGGCTGGCGGTGGAGTTCACGTGGAGCAGTCCCAAGAGAATGGGTTCCACGGAAACAAACTCGTCACCCATCTTCTGCGAGTAGTCCACGGCTTTCTGAAGTACGGCGTTGGCGTCGTTGCTCAGATAGGGCTGTCCACCCTGCACCTTGGGCAGATGACTGATTTCACTGTCTGTGAGCTGTATGATTTGCTGGGCATTGATACCGAGCTTTTGGAAGATGAAGCCAGCCACATCCTTGGCCTTGTCCATCACTCCGCGGAGCAGGTGCATCGGCTCTATGGCCTGTTGTCCTCCGCTTTGCGCAAGGTTGGCAGCGGCTTGTACCACCTCTTGCGCCTTGATTGTGAATTTGTCGAATGTCATGTTGGTTCTCCTTTCTTTTGTTGTTCATACACGGCTCTCTCAAAAGACGTGCCGAGCGCACGACTCGTGTCAATTAGGCAGACGGATGCGACAAATTGTCTTTGTGTGGGAAAAACTTGTTCCGTCGTTTGGTTGTTTCGTGCGTTCTTGTTATTTTTGTGCCACCTAATTAAATAATACTTAAGACTAATGAAACAAATCAGAACTCAATTTGCAGCCATGATGCATGGCTTCTGCAACAGACATTTCTTGACGGCACTGCTACTGTGCGCCTCGTTCACCACTGTTTCTTCCCAAATTCAGGATGGCCGCAATTTCGGCATCGACGGTTTTGCAGCCTATTCAGGTACACCCGGCACCAGCTGGTATCGTGCAGAAGGCACCACTGGCGGCAAAGGCGGCAAGGTGGTGAAGGCCGACAACTTCACCCAACTTCAGGCCTACTTGCAGGCCAAGGACCCCTATATCGTCATTGTGGACCACGACATCACCACGGGCATCAAATGCTATGTGGACGATCTCAGCACGGGGCATCTGCTCGACGACCAGAGTGGCAAGAGCGGAGTGGAGACCACCTATGGAGAGCGTGTGCTCGTGGCTTCCAACAAGACGCTTGTCGGGGTGGTGAATCCTGAGACCGGCAAAGCTCCGCTCTTCTCCCACATCACCTTTGTGATGCAGTGTGTGGACAACATCATCATCCGCAATTGTCGTTTCACCATGGTGGGTGTGCCGGTGCTCAAATCGGGTGAGAACAAAATTGTTGCCCTGCGCGACGGCGTGCAGGTGGAAGTGGGCGATCCCGACTGCATAGGCATCCAGGCAGATAAGGTCAGTGCCAAGACTGATTGGGGCGGTCACATTTGGGTAGACCACTGTGAATTCTTCAATGGAGGAGCCAAGAACAAAGACCGCTACGACGGACTGCTCGACTGCAAGAACAACGTGCAGTGGATGACATTCAGCTACAATCTGTTCCACGACCACGACAAGAGTTGCTTGTGGGGCAAGGGTGACAGCGACGTATATGACAACTGCCGAACCATTTCTTTCCATCATAACTATTTCAACAACATCCAGGGTTCACGTCTTCCCTTGCAGCGTGGCGGTCACGTGCACTACTACAACAACTATATGAAAGGGTGTGAGGATGGATGGGACATTCGTCCTAAAGCCGTGGCACAAGTGGAAGCCTGCTATTTTGAAGACACTAAGTCGCCCATACGCGCTGACAGAGGTGGAAGCCTCAACATCAATAAGAATGAGGGATACGACCTCATCTTCACAGGATGCAACAACCTTGTGGAGGGCTACACCAACCTGGACGGAGCCAAGATAAGCAAGAGCTATAGTGTGGTGAAAACCGACTGGAAGCCCACCGATATCACTTCCACCTACATGGTGAACCAACTCGACAAGACTGTTGACGTGCCTGCCCTTTGCGAGAAGTATTCGGGTGCCGGCAAGGTGGAAATCTACAAGGCATACACCGATGAGGTTCCTGCAGCCGACGAGGCCGAGTTCAACCGTGCCGCCCAAAACTATGCCACCGCGCCAGCCTACACTGCCGACGGCAAGAAGTATACTCCCACAGCCATCAACCACGTTGACTATGCCCACAATGCCTCAGCCCAAAGCTACACGCTTGATGGAAAACGCACTCAGGCTACCAAGGGATTGCGTATTGTCAAGCGTATGGCTGCCGACGGAGCGGTGAAGACTGTGAAGTTGCTTTGACCTGCAGTATGGTCTATTTCGCTTCCTTCATAATAAGTCACCATAGCTTCTATATAATATAATAGGTGTCTTGCCACGAAAGGCAGGGCACTTATTGTCTTGTATGCAAACCTCTCAAAAACAGATAAATATAAGGTAAAGGCGAACAAAAGCTATCAATTCCTTTGCCAAGCGCGGAAAAGTTTGTATTTTTGCCGTGAATTACATCATAACACTAATCAATATGAGTTTGAAAATTGTAGTACTTGCCAAGCAAGTACCAGACACCAGAAATGTGGGCAAAGACGCCATGACGGCCGAAGGCACCGTTAATCGTGCCGCATTGCCTGCCATTTTTAACCCGGAAGACTTAAACGCACTCGAACAGGCTCTGCGGCTTAAGGAGCAGAACCCAGGTTCCACAGTAGGCATACTCACCATGGGACCTCCACGTGCAGCCGAAATCATCCGTCAGGGACTCTATCGCGGAGCCGATACAGGATGGTTGCTCACCGACCGCCTCTTTGCCGGTGCCGACACCCTTGCCACTTCCTATGCCCTTGCCACAGCCATCAAGAAGATTGGTAATGTGGATGTGGTTATCGGTGGACGCCAGGCTATCGACGGAGATACTGCACAGGTGGGACCGCAGGTGGCACAGAAGTTGGGTCTCTCTCAGGTGACCTATGCCGAGGAAATAGAGAAATGTGAAGAAGGCAAGCTCACCATTCGCCGCCATATCGACGGAGGAGTGGAAACCGTTGAGGCTCCCATGCCTGTGGTGGTGACAGTGAATGGAAGTGCGGCGCCTTGTCGTCCGTGTAATGCCAAACTGGTGATGAAATACAAGCGCGCTACTGCTCCCTTGGAGCGAAAGCCCGACGATGCTTACAACTATCTGTATGACGAACGTCCATACCTCACCCTTAACCAGTGGTCAGTGGCCGATGTCGACGGCGATCCGCAGCAGTGCGGACTCTCCGGCTCGCCCACCAAGGTGAAGGCCGTGAAGAACATCGTGTTCCAGGCCAAAGAGAGCAAGACGCTCACTGCCAGCGACGCAGACGTAGAGGGACTGATCAAGGAATTGTTGGACGAAAAGATTATTGGATAAGAAGATATGAACAACGTATTCGTATATTGCGAGATAGAAGGCACGGTCGTGGCCGAAGTATCTCAGGAGTTGCTCACCAAGGGACGCAAGCTCGCCAACCAGCTCGGCGTGCAGCTCAACGCCATTGTTGCCGGCACAGGCATCAAGGGCAAGGTGGAGGCACAGATTCTGCCATACGGCGTGGATAAACTCTTTGTGTTCGACGGCGAGGGACTCTTCCCCTACACCTCGGCACCACACACCGACATATTGGTCAACTTGTTCAAGGAGGAAAAACCGCAGATATGCCTCATGGGTGCCACCGTCATAGGTCGTGACTTGGGACCGCGCGTGTCGTCGTCGCTCACCAGCGGATTGACTGCAGACTGCACCCAGCTTGAGATTGGTGACTATGACGACAAGAAGAGCGGCAAGCACTATGAGGGACTGCTCTATCAGATTCGCCCTGCTTTCGGCGGCAACATCGTTGCCACCATTGTCAATCCCGACCATCGTCCGCAGATGGCTACCGTGCGCAGCGGTGTGATGCAGAAGGCTCTCTATGAAGGTAAGGCTGAGGAAGAAGTGGTCTATCCTGACGTGGCGAAGTACGTGCCCGTGGAAGACTATGTAGTGAAAGTGCTCGACCGCCATGTAGAGGCTGCCAAGCATAACCTCAAGGGTGCACCTATCGTGGTGGCTGGTGGTTATGGCGTGGGCAGCAAGGAAGGCTTCGACCAACTGTTCCAGCTCGCCAAGGAACTGCACGGTGAGGTGGGCGCTTCGCGTGCTGCCGTGGATGCCGGATGGGTTGACCATGACCGACAGATTGGTCAGACAGGTGTCACTGTTCACCCCAAGGTCTACATCGCCTGTGGCATTTCGGGCCAGATACAACATATTGCCGGCATGCAGGACTCGGGCATCATTATCTCCATCAACAGCGACCCTGATGCTCCCATCAACAAGATTGCCGACTACGTCATCACCGGTACGGTGGAAGAAGTGGTGCCCAAGCTCATCAAATATTACAAACAGAACTCAAAGTAAAGAACAACCATGGCAAACTATTATAGCGATCATCCAGAGTTCGATTTCTATCTCAGCCATCCTGAAATGAAGCGGGTGGTGGAACTCAAGGAACGCAACTTCGCAGACAAAGATCAGTACGAGGATGCCCCCGTAGACTTCGACGACGCTATCGAAAACTACAAGCGCGTGCTCGACATCACAGGCGACATTGCCGCCAATATCATTGAACCCAACTCTGAGGACGTGGACCTCGAGGGACCTCATCTCGTTGACGGTCGCATGCACTATGCATCGAAGACCTATGACAACCTCGACGCTACACGGAAGGCTGGACTTTGGGGTATCTCCATGCCTCGCCGCTACGGCGGACTGAACATGCCTATAACGCCTTATTCTATGGCTTCCGAGATTGTGTCGCAGGCTGATGCCGGTTTCCAGAACATCTGGTCGCTCCAGGACTGCATAGAGACACTCTATGAGTTCGGTTCAGAGGAGCAACGCAAAAAGTACATCCCCCGTGTGTGCGCTGGCGAGACCATGAGTATGGACCTCACCGAGCCTGATGCCGGTAGTGACTTGCAGCGTGTGATGCTCAAGGCTACCTACAGCGAGAAAGACCAGTGCTGGTATCTCAACGGCGTGAAGCGCTTCATCACCAACGGTGACTCCGACATACACCTGGTGCTCGCCCGTTCGGAAGAGGGTACCCACGACGGACGTGGTCTGTCTATGTTTATCTATGACAAGCGCGACGGCGGAGTGACTGTGCGTCATATAGAGAATAAACTAGGCATCCACGGTTCGCCCACCTGTGAACTTGTCTACAAGAATGCCAAGGCAGAACTCTGCGGCAACACCCGACTGGGTCTTATCAAGTATGTCATGGCACTGATGAACGGTGCCCGTTTGGGCATTGCCGCACAGTCGGTGGGCGTGAGCCAGGCTGCCTACAACGAGGGACTTGCTTATGCCAAGGAACGCAAGCAGTTCGATACAGCCATCGTGAAGTTTCCTGCCGTGTTCGACATGCTTTCACGCATGAAAGCCAAACTCGATGCTGGCCGTTCTATTCTGTATCAGACAGCACGCTTTGTCGATATATATAAGGCTCTCGACGACATTGCCCGTGAACGCAAGCTCACTCCAGAGGAACGTCAGGAGCAGAAGAAGTACAGCAAACTTGCCGATGCCTTCACGCCATTGGCCAAGGGCATGAACTCAGAGTATGCCAACCAGAATGCTTACGATGCCATCCAGATTCATGGCGGTTCGGGCTTCATCATGGAGTACAAGAGCCAGCGGCTCTACCGCGATGCCCGCATATTCTCCATCTACGAGGGTACAACCCAGTTGCAGGTGGTGGCAGCCATCCGCTATATCACCAACGGTACCTATCTCGGCATCATCAAGGAAATGCTTGGCCGTGAGGTGGGCGAGAACCTGAAGACCCTCAAGACACGTATCGAAAAGATGGTGGAGAAGTACGAGGAGGTGCTTGAGGAGGTAAAGGCAGAAGGCAACCAGGAGAAACAGGATTTTGTGGCACGTCGTCTCTACGAGATGACTGCCGACATCATCATGTCGCTCCTCATTGTCGAGGATGCCACACGTGCTCCCGAGCTGTTTGCGAAGAGCGCCAACGTGTATGTGCGCATGGTACATGCCGAAGTGACTGGCCACTACGACTTCATCAAGAACTTCAACGCTGCTGACCTGGACTACTACCGTCAGCTTGAAACGGAAAAACAAGACGCAGAATAAGGCTGAAATGATATAAGGACAAAGGAACCCTCACCTGCACCGGATAACCCGGCAAGGGTGGGGGTTCCTTTAGTTTTGTGTCGCTTTTCTTGTGTGGCACGCATAATATTCGTACCTTTACACCCGGAAAACTATAAAACATATTAGATGAAATCAGACATAGAAATCGCACGCTGCATTGCGCTGACCCCTATCAACGACATTGCGCGTGAGTATGGCATCCCTACGGATGAAATTGAAAACTACGGACGTTACATTGCCAAGACTCCCATCAAACTTATCGACGAGGAGAAAGTGAAGAAGAATAACCTCATCCTTGTTACTGCTATCACACCCACCAAGGCTGGTATAGGCAAGACTACAGTCAGCGTGGGACTGGCGCTTGGACTGAACCGCATTGGCAAGAAGGCATTCTGTGCCCTGCGTGAACCTTCGCTCGGTCCCTGTTTCGGCATGAAGGGGGGTGCTGCCGGTGGCGGCTATGCACAGGTGTTGCCGATGGACAAGATAAACCTTCATTTCACGGGCGACTTCCATGCCATCACTTCGGCACACAACATGATTTGTGCCCTGCTCGACAACTATCTCTATCAGAACCGCGACAATGGTTTCGCACTCAAGGAGGTGCTTTGGAACCGGGTGCTTGACATCAACGACCGTGGCTTGCGCTATATAGTCACAGGACTGGGTGCCAAGACCAATGGAATCACCCGCGAGTCGAGCTTCGACATTACGCCGGCTTCGGAAATCATGGCCATACTTTGTCTTGCTACCGATGAGGCTGACCTCCGCCGGCGCATTGAGAACATTCTCCTGGGCTATACCTACGACGACAAGCCTTTCACCGTGAAAGACCTCGGTGTGGCAGGTTCCATCACCGTTCTGCTCCGCGATGCGCTTTCGCCCAACCTGGTTCAGACCACAGAGCATACACCAGCATTTGTGCATGGCGGTCCGTTTGCCAATATTGCTCATGGCTGCAATTCCATTCTTGCCACCAAGATGGCAATGACCTTTGGCGACTATACGGTGACAGAGGCAGGATTCGGTGCCGACCTGGGTGCAGAGAAGTTCTTCGACGTGAAGTGCCGCAAGGCTGGTCTCTGTCCGAAACTCACCGTGATTGTTGCCACTACACAAGCTCTTAAACTTCATGGAGGTGTAGACGTGGAAGACATCAAGCAACCCAATGCCGAGGGACTTACTCGTGGACTCGCTAATCTCGACAAGCATATTGCCAACATGCAGTCGTATGGGCAGACTGTGGTCGTGGCGTTCAACCGCTATGCCAACGACACCGAGGATGAAATAGACATTGTGCGCCGTCATTGTGCCGACCTTCACGTGGGCTTTGCCGTGAACAATGCTTTCTGTGAGGGTGGAAAGGGTGCTGAAGACCTGGCACGGCTTGTGGTGGAAACCATTGAGAACGAGCCTTCGGCTTCGCTCCAGCTTGCCTATGCCGACGATGACAACGTGGAGACAAAGATAGACAAGGTGTCGCGCAAGATTTACGGCGCAGCCTATGTGACCTATAGTCCTACGGCACGCAAGAAACTCGACATCATCAAGCGTCTCGGCTATGAGCGTTTCCCCGTGTGCATAGCCAAGACGCAGTATTCGTTTTCTACCGACCCGAAACAGTTGGGAGTGCCGACAGGTTTTGAGGTACACGTGCGTGACATCGTTATCAATGCCGGTGCCGAGATGCTTGTGGCTGTGGCTGGCGACATCATGCGCATGCCAGGCTTGCCCAAGTCGCCACAGGCTTTGCGCATAGACCTTGTGGACGGTGAAATCGAAGGATTGTCGTAACGCTGGCTGCGGTCTCTTAGAATTTACCCATACACGCCCTGAAAGAACAAAAGAAGATTGACACAATTAGGGTGGACATTACTTTTGTTCTTTCAGGGCGTGATGGGTTTGTTGCGGTAATCAGGGGTGGCTGGTTGGGCTTAAGCCTACTTCTCTAAAATTCATACATAAAAATACCTGGTTTTTATTTTGTTTTGTCTTCGATTTGCACTACCTTTGCCTTTACAATCAATCAACAGACATTTCAAATTAATTAAAACCGGAACGATGAAAAGATTTGCATTTAAGATGTATCTCAAGAAAGGCTGCGAGAAAGAGTACGCCAAGCGTCATGCAGCCATTTGGCCTGAACTGAAACAGATGATTAAGGACCAAGGAGTAAGTGACTACAGTATTTTCTGGGACAAGGAAACCAATCTGCTCTTTGCCGTGCAGAAGTGTGACAAGGAAACCAATAGTCAGGACACAACCAACGTGGATCCCATTACTCAGAAATGGTGGGACTCCATGGTCGACATTATGGAGGTGAACCCTGACAACTCACCTGTCAGCATTCCACTTGAGGAGCTTTTCCACATGGACTGACTGACAACCGGATGTATTAGAACAAGAGGCATAGGGAATTTCCCTATGCCTCTTGTGTGTTGAAGCGCTTGTCCAGGTCGTGGCAAAGGCGCTTGTAGGGCTCGCTGCGCTGAAATCCCATATTCTTCTTGAGCATTTGCTCTATGTCGGCAAGGCTGTGCGTGTAGCACGACAGTTCGTTATGCTTCTGCACGGTGTGCACGGCTTTGCTGTAGATTTCGTTTTCTCGCTCACGGATGAGCAGGTCGCAGATGCGTTTCAGCATTGGCACCACCACATTGTCGAACAGATGATGCCCCTGGATATATAAGTAGGTGGTCTGGGGTGTTACCCCCAACGACTTGAGTTCTTCTTTGAGCTTGATCCAACTTTCTTTGGCGTTGGGATGCTGGCGCTGCAGTTGTTGCACCTTGCGCATGGCTTTCCGTCTGACGTTGGCAATGGCAGCCTGGGGATTCTGCAGGTTGAAGTTGCCTGTTTCTATGATACGGTTGAAGTCTGTGATGGTGAATTCCCCATAGTGCGTGTTGCGGTACACCCAGATGTTCCACACGAAGAGCGGGAAGATGGCTTCGGAAAACTGTGTGAGATAGTCAACGAAATCGAATAAGGCATGGTCGTTGAGTGTCACCATCACGCAAACGTTGTGGAGGCTTGGTGCATAGCATTGGTAGTTCTCGATGGCATACACATAGGTGTGAAACACATAGGGGTTGTGGATGATCTTTTCCGAAACCGCAGTGGCGCCCTGCAGCAGGTAGTCATAGTCGGCGTCCACACAGGCAATCATGTTGTCGCCCACACGCTCCTCTAGCAGATTCATGAGCACTTGCTTTTTCCCCTTGGTGAGGTTTACGCGTGTGGGTAGCATCACTTCGAAATAGCGGTGCTCGTTTTCATAGTCGCTCAGTACCGAGCGCCAGAAAAACACGTCGTCGTAGCTTTCCACGTAAGCCACGATTTTCTGTCGCGCTTTCTTGGAGTTGAGCCGGTTGGCAGCCTCGAAGTAGAGCGACGACAGGTTTTCATTCAATCGCTTGCTCATAGGCTCTTTATTCTTTGACGGTGATGTCGGTCACTTCGGTTACATGGTTCATCCAACCGTTCATGATGACGGCAGGCGAGTGGGTGGTGAGGATGATCTGCACGTTCTCGTTGAGGTCCATAATCAGGTCGATGAGTTGTTTCTGCCAGTCAATGTGCAGGCTCACTTCAGGTTCGTCCATAAAAAGAACGTAGGGCAGGTTGTCCTCCACCAACACGGTGAGCAGGATAGCGAGAATCTGCTTTTCTCCGCTCGAAAGTTGATAGGGCAGCAAGGTCTCGCCCATCTGTGAGAACTTGATTTCGTTCTCTCCCCGGATAATCTTTTTGCCGGTTTCCTTAAACAGCCTGTCAATGATGTCTTGGAATTTTTTCTTAGGCTCACTGATGCGCTGTGCCTTTTCCGCAGCATCCTCACCACCCTCTTGCAGTACGGCAATGATGCGGTTGCCGATGTTCACCTGATAGTCGAGATATTTGCGTTGCAGGTTGTAGAGTTGCCAGTCGAGTTCCGTCACCAGGCTGAGGTCTACTTTCGAAATGACCTCGGCGTTGACCAAAGGCCGGTCGAAAGAGCGAATCACGTCGAAGCGAATCCATGTGGAATCTTCGGGCACGACCTTCAGGTGAACTCCCTTGAGTTGATGACTGGCAAATTCACCGCCACCGATGAGGCCTTTCACCACCTTGTTGAGGATGGTACTTTTGCCCACGCCATTGATGCCGCTGAGTATGTTCACCCTTCTGTCCAGGTTCCATACGATGTGCTTGCGTCCGCTCCAGAGCGAGTCAATCTCTATTTGCTGTATAAAATCCGCGTATTTTTGCATAGTTCAAAGGATTGATTGGTTTGTCTGCAAAGATAGTGCAAATGGGCGAAATAATGAAATTTAAAGTTGTTTTTGATTGTTCGGAAGAAGAAACAAGGTGGAACCAGAGTACTTTATGGGTTCATCAGGGATTGAGAGCAGCTGTTATGGTATTGATGTTCGGATTGACAATGAACGGGCAAAAAGCCCACCAATCACGTGTCATTGTTCTCTGGCGGCCTTGTGTGATGACTGCCCTTACGCGCGCACGCGCGCAGGTAAAGTTTTTCCTTTTTTCGGCACTATCTATCACTTTTCTTGATATTTTACATGTTTTTCCTGTCTGTTAGCAAGATAGGGCGAGTGATAGATAGGTGATAGATGGCTTAACATCCATCACATCTATCACTAATTCTTCATTCGCAAAATCTAAGTAGAGTGCCAAAAATAAGTCGTGCAGCTTGGACACTCGTTGCCTACGACCATGGCACAGAGTGCCCAGCCTATTGGACTAAGCCAAAGTCTGCCACTAATGCCCCATAAGTCTGCCACTATCACCCCGTAAGTCTGCCACTAACGCCCCGTAAGTCTGCCACTAACGCCCCGTAAGTCTGCCACTAACACTCCGTAAGTCTGCCACTAACACTCCGTAAGTCATTCATTAACAAGCAGCAGATGGATTGTTTTTAGTAAACATATTCGGTTCGGAAACGATTTGCATGAATTCACTTAATCAGTTCCGGTCTTTCAAAAAAATGTGTTGACTGAAGACATAAGAGATGGAATTTGGATGCCAAGAAATTTTCATGGGGGTATTGCCGTTAAATCCAATGGGCCTTGGGTAATAAAACAAAAAAGTGGCAAACCTTCACAGGCAGACCACTTCATCTCAATAGGTATTAGTTCTTTAAGGGTAAAAAGATTGTATTCAGGATAACGTTCCAAAGGTAAACATTATTTGGGAATATGGCAAGAAATGTTTTAATACTTTTGTCTTATTTTGCAAAACAATGCACTGCGTTAACTTCTGTTTACATTTCCGCCTGCCTATAATGTCGTTCCGATGGTTCGCTTATGCGATATTGACAGAACGAAGCATTGACACAAAAAGCGTGACAACACAGCAAGAGAATTATAAATAAGGTGAAAATCTGACAATGTTTCAGTTTTTATATGTAATTTTGTACGCAATAGCCTGTCATGGCATGCTTTTTGCCAAATAGTACAGAAAGAACAAAAGAACAGTATTCATATCAACAATCCAAGATTAATGAACGAAGTAAAGACTTTGGTGGAAAACATCATCAAAGGAATTCAAGAGAAAAAAGGTCAGGGAATCGCCATTGCTGACCTGCGCGACATTGACGGCACAGTGTGCCAGTATTTCATCATCTGTCAGGGTGGTTCTCCGCAGCAGGTTGACGCTATTGCCGAATCGGTGAGCGACACTGTACGCGAGAACTGTCATGAGAAACCAGTCAACTGTATCGGCTTGGAAAATGCGCAGTGGGTGGCCATGGACTATGTAGACGTGATGGTGCACATCTTCATTCCTGAGGCGCGTGACTATTATGATCTAGAAAATCTGTGGGAGGATGCCAAGTTGACACGTATCCCAGACTTAGACTAATACAAAGGAAAAAAAGAGCAGGAAGCTAAGGCAAGACATGGCCGGAACGCTTGTGGCTCCCAATAAGCAAGAAACGCAAATGGACAACAACAAAAAGAACGATCCCAGAAAGAAAATGCCCAAATTCAACATGGGCTGGATATACGGCCTCGTCATCTTGGCACTCGTCCTTGTTTGGGTAGGAGGAGGCAAAGACTTTGATGGTGGCAGCGTGAGTACCACAGCCAGCTACACAGACTTCAAGAAGTTTGTTGCGGCAGGCTATGCTTCATCCATTGAAATCAACAAGGATGCCAGTACGCTCCGCATGTTTGTCACTCCCGAACACGTGCGCGACGTGTTTAAGCGTGGCGCCGACCAAGTGGGCAGAAAGCCTTATGTCAAGGTGGAAATCGGGTCTACAGACCAGGTGGAACAATTCCTTGAGGCAGAGCGTACGGCCGGTAAGTTCAAGGGTGACTACTCCTATGTGAACGACAACAACTCGTTTCTCAATATGCTCATATCGTGGTCGCCCATGATTATCATCTTCTTGTTCTGGTTCATCCTCATGCGCCGCATGGGTGGTGGTATCGGTTCAGGCGGTTCAGGCGGCGTGTTCAGCGTGGGCAAGAGCAAGGCCAAGATGTATGAGAAGGGTGGTGAATTGGGCATCACCTTTAAGGACGTGGCCGGACAAGCCGGTGCCAAGCAGGAAGTGCAGGAGATTGTAGACTTCCTTAAGAACCCCGGCAAGTATACGGAGTTGGGTGGAAAAATTCCCAAGGGAGCCTTGCTCGTAGGCCCTCCAGGTACCGGAAAGACACTGCTCGCCAAGGCTGTGGCGGGTGAGGCCGGAGTTCCTTTCTTCTCCATGAGCGGAAGCGATTTTGTAGAGATGTTTGTAGGTGTTGGCGCCAGTCGTGTGCGCGATCTGTTCAGACAAGCCAAGGAGAAGTCGCCATGCATTATCTTCATCGACGAAATCGATGCCGTGGGACGCGCCCGCAGTCAAAGCCCGTCAATGGGCAGCAATGACGAGCGTGAGAGTACGCTCAATGCATTGCTTACCGAGATGGATGGATTCGGTACCAATAGTGGTGTAATTGTGCTTGCTGCCACCAATCGTGCCGACATGCTCGACAAGGCTCTGCTCCGTGCCGGGCGTTTCGACCGACAGATACACGTAGACTTGCCTGACCTCACCGAGCGCAAGCAGATATTTCAAGTGCACCTTAAACCCGTTAAGATAGACAACACTGTAGACATTGACCTCCTGGCACGCCAGACACCGGGCTTTTCCGGTGCAGACATAGCCAACGTGTGCAATGAGGCAGCCCTGATTGCTGCACGCAACAACAAAAAGAGTGTGAGCAAGCAGGACTTCCTTGACGCTGTGGACCGCATCATTGGCGGACTGGAAAAGAAAACCAAGGTGATGACCGCACAGGAGAAACGTGCCATAGCTCTTCACGAGGCGGGTCACGCTACCATCTCCTGGTTCTGTGAGCATGCCAATCCGTTGGTCAAGGTGAGCATCGTGCCACGTGGACAAGCACTCGGCGCAGCTTGGTATCTTCCTGAAGAACGTTCCATCACCACCAAGGAGGAGATGCTCGACGAGATGTGTTCGCTTTTGGGCGGACGTGCCGCAGAGGAACTCTTTACGGGGCATGTCTCTACAGGAGCCATGAACGACTTGGAGCGCGCTACCAAGGAAGCACAATATATGATTGCTTATTGTGGCATGAGTGACAAATTGCCCAACATCTGTTATTACAATAATCAGGAATACCAATTCCAGCGTCCTTATTCTGAAACCACTGCCAAGGTGATGGATGACGAGGTGCTCAAGATGATCAACGAGCAGTATGATCGTGCTAAGCAGATACTGCTGGAGCACAAGGAAGGCCACAACAAACTTGCGGAAGTCCTTATCAGCAGAGAGGTGATATATGCGGAAGACGTAGAGAAGATCTTTGGCAAGCGCCCGTGGGTGAGTCGGTCACAGGAAATCATTGACGAATCGAATCCAAACTATGATAAGGAGCACAAGGGAATTGAAAGTCTGGTGGACGACAACTCCTCAGACACTTCTGCCAATGTCGAAGATGGCGACAAGAGTAATAACGACAATATGCAAAATAAGGAATAATCCATGACAGAGAAAATTCAAAACCTCATCACCCGAACTATTACCGGTGTGCTATTTGTGGCCATCATGGTCACCTGTTTTCTGCGTCCTGAGGCTATGGTCCTGCTCTTTGCTCTCATCACAGGGCTTAGCCTGTGGGAATACACAGGGCTGGTTAACAACCGGGAGAATGTGCAGGTCAATCGGTTCATCACTACCGTGGCGGGTGTTTATTTCTTCTTCGCTATGGCAGGCTACATCACTCGGCTTACTCCCACAATGGGTGTGTTCGTTCCCTATCTGCTCACTATCGTCTATCTGTTTATCAGTGGACTTTACACCAAAAGCAAGGATCCCATTAACGACTGGGCCTATGCCATGCTCGGCCAGATGTACATTGCTTTGCCCTTCTCCATGATTCTTGTGCTGGGATTCCAGAGTATGCCCAATGGCGACATCGCCTTCAATTCGCTTCTGCCCCTAAGTGTCTTTGTCTTTCTTTGGACCAACGACACGGGTGCCTATTGCAGTGGTTCGCTTTTCGGCCGTCACAAACTCTTTCCTCGGGTGAGTCCGGGTAAAAGTTGGGAAGGAAGTATCGGCGGCGGTATTCTTGTGCTGATCGTAGCTTCAGCCTTGGGCTATTATGAGAACATGCTCACGGATGTCCCCTCCAATTTGAGCCTCATAGAGTGGGCTGGATTGGGGCTGGTGGTCGTGGTGTTCGGCACTTGGGGCGACTTGGTGGAAAGTCTTTTCAAACGTAAGCTCGGGGTTAAGGATAGTGGCAACATACTGCCCGGTCACGGCGGTATGCTCGATCGGTTTGATTCTTCGCTCATGGCGATTCCAGCCTCAGTGATTTATTTATATACACTGACACTCATATAAAAACGCTACAAATCAAATATCATTTTGAGGGACAGGCTTTTTGAAGTTTGTCCCTCTTTTTCGTTTGACACAGTGAAGCAATCTATTGGGTTGGTAGTTTGGGCATTGAATAATGCGCAGGTACACTTCTTGCTCCAGGCATACACACGTCTTAGGCATGTCAAACGCTTATGTAAACAGGAACCGGAGAATGAGATAGAAGAATAAAAGTAGTTTCTTTCTACGATGTGATACAAGAGAGAAAGTCTTTTCTTTTACAATCGGGTGCATATAGCATAAAGGCTGTATGCACCCGATTGTCTGTATTGAGAGTCAAACAAACCATATAGCTTGATTTTTTGTTGTTTGAAGAGATTAGCAGATAACGATTCTTCCCCCAAGCAAATAACCCCAAGCAAATGCTGCGTGATTTATAGCTACGCTATTTAGATGTAAATGTCAGTTCTGTGAATCCACGAAGGAAAAACTTGTCGCTTCCTGATACAGATGGAGCAGAGTCTATGCCGTCAGCAAAGAAATAGAGAGATATATTGTTCTCGTCTTTTTGGTAATAGTAGCCATGTCTATTTGAACCTCCTGTGTCAATTGTGAGTGGGCTCTTGCCAAGAGTCGTGAGATTGTCATTGATACTTGTTCCATTAGATCTTATGTATACCAATTCATCCCATGTTGGGAGTCGCAAGTCGAGCCCGTCAGTTTTCATTTCCGCCAAAGCGGCGTCAACACTTTCCTTGATAGAAGTCTGATCTTTTATCGAGTAGGTCAGTGCATTCTTTTCGGATAGTGACATGAGGAGAACCTTGGTTGTATTGCCTTCCGTTTCCGATTTCACGACGTAGTGATTCTTGTATATGGTTCCCACAGCTGGCGCATCCGATTGTACTATGTCACCATCTTTATCACTGGAAACTTCTGTCTCTTTCAGGTCAAAGATGATGTTCTTTGTTCCGAGCCATGATACTCCCTTGATGGTTCCGCTCATGTCAAAGGATTTGTGGATATAGGTTCCGGTGATGTTGATTTTGTAGTTGGCATCCAGGGATTCTTGGCAAACATAGGAAAAGGAATTCACCTTGCCATTCTCGTCGACAATAGAAACTTTCACAGTGGCTTTATCCGTGGAACCTAACAAATAGAGTTGTTCACTGTTGACCCATGATAAAGAAGTGTCGTCTTTCCTTTTGAGGTCAAAAGTCTGGGCACCATTGGTTCCCGTGCAGTCGCCTCCAAGTGTCACATTTTCATAGAGAGGAGAAAGAGTCAATTTAACTGATTTTATATTAGCCGGTATGTTTTGAAATTCCACATGGTCAATCATCATCACCTTGCGTTCCATGACGAGCGAAAGCGTGTTCTGTTCGTTTTCCCCCATCGCTACATTAGCTTGTGCTGTCATGAGGTCACCATGAGTCAATCCGTTTTTCAGGGTAATCAGCGATTCGGCTGTGGCCTCTTCCTTGGTCGGAAGATTGTATCTTTCACCTCCGTCAACAGCCAAGGCATAGACTTTGTAGTTTCCTGAAGCCAAGGTAATACTGATGGGAGTGTCTTCTGTTGCTATTTCTCTTGTGTCAATACAAGATTGTTTTGAATCGAACACGTAAAGAACTACAGGATAACTCACCTTCAATTCGGCATCTTCAGCCTGTGAATCGTTGCTTCTCGTTGTAATTGTCAAGGTACTGTTAGCTTTGTTTGGCACCTGTTCAGGTGTGTTTACAGCCTCGTCGAAAAAAGGCTTTTCACAACTTGTCGCCAAAACTGCGGCAAGAAATATACTTGCACATGTCTTAAAATTTCTAATTATTTTCATAGTTATAGTTTGTTAATTTACGGTGAAATTAGTTGATTCTTCAGATCTACGCAAATATTATCAAAATTCTTTTGTTATTTTATGTGTAATACATAAAATTTAACTAAATCTGCATGACTCGTAACTATTCAGCGGTAGGTGCATGACGAATCGTCAAACCTCAAATAAGGCTTGAATTGCATTAAAAGGTGTTTGGTTGTGCTTCTTAGCCGTCTCAACTACTGAATGTAGTTCAAGAAATGCATCAGCTCCAAAATCAGAACGGAATGTGCATGAGTTCTTCAATTTGATTTTCAACTTGCGTATACCTCGTTCGCTTGCATTGTTGTCGGATTGAATCATTGGGTCTTCCAAGAAATTGAAGATGTAATCACGACATTTTATCAATCCATTTTTTAAGGTGTCGAACTTCTTACCGAGCTTGCTGACATTTATTTTGAGTAAACTGTCCAATTTGTCCAGCCATGAGGCTTTACTGATAATGTCTGTCGGGTTAGCATTTCTCTCATGAATGGCCTCACGGAACAAATTGGTGACTTGCTCTGACCATTTTTGATTAGTGTCCAGTTCAGATAGATACTGTAACTCTCTGAGCAGGTGCGCGAGGCAAACCTGATGGTTAAGGAAACGTAGTGCGAAATATGCACTATGGCGGTCAGTCATAGCAGTCATGCGTTCCAAACTATCCCCAAATTGTTCGGTCAATACCTTGGAACTTCTGCCGTTAGCGCGGAAGAGTAAAGTGTAATAAACCGTCTGTGCTATCCATGCCCAGTCAAGACGCTTGTTGCAATAGCAGCCACTTTCATCAAAGCCGACAATATTTGATGACATGATGTATTCCTTTATCTTGTCAACAATTGGCTGTGCGTTTCTTTTGGCCTCATTAACCCAATTAACTAATGAGCCTTCACTTGGAGACAGACCAAGAACGTCATGCAAGAAACTGAAAATACGACCATAAGGAAGAAATTGCACAACACTGAGATACACTACAAGTGACTTTACGCTTGCATCATATCATCATTTACCACATCGTTTGAACGACGCCTTAGAGCTGTACGAATGCGTTCACCACAATTATTGCATACCATAACATAATGGCGTATCTCCTTAACAACAGGCTTTAGCTCTGGAATGGAAACCACTTGGTCACATAATGGCTCACCAGATAAACCAGGGGGATTAAGCATATAGTTTAGTAAGTCTGAAGAGAAAGAATTATATAGGCCAATCCACTTTAGAATATATAAGCTAATTGAATGAATGAAGTGGCTATTATAAGTCTTTATTGATTTCTCCATTGC